>CAZIVP010000014.1:0-101420 GCA_964542915.1 uncultured Calditrichaceae bacterium
AGGTGTTACTTATTTTAAATGCTAAAAGTCCAATTCCCGCTGAACCAAGACAATTCATTGGCGGAATAAAAATTAAATGTATTAACGAAACCCCAAACTTGCTCTCTATCTCGGCCGCAAATGTAACATGCAGCATCTTCACCAAATGATGTTGTTCCATACTTTTCATAATATGCTCTGAACCGTTCCTCTTTAGCTTTATCTATAATTGGCGTCCAGAAAGAACTGTCAGTTATTAATCGATCGTTTATCATTACGGAAATCAGATTAGTTGAATCGTCATCTTTTTTGTTTGCTAATTCGTTCTTGATAACATCTGAATTCTTTTCAAACTCATTTAACAGTCTTTCCAAATGGTGGCTGACATTTTCACAATTTTTAAGAATCCTTGTCAATTTTTTAATAGATTTGTCCGGATTTTGAGCATCCAAATAAATCGTTGGGAATTCGGATACCTTATTGCCTTTTGTGTTTTTTAATAAAATCTTTTTATTGATGTCGCTATCAAACTCCATTGTGGTAGCCCCCACATAATTACATATGTCATCATTTATGTGGAACTTCAATAAAATGACATTTCCCTTTTCCAGAGTGGTATTTAATCCCAACGGATTTTCCTCCATCTGGATATTTTTTGCATAGGCGCCTAATTGATACACTTTTGTTATCATAACACCCTCATCTATTTATGTAATTTTCTATATTTTGTAATTTTATACTTCCATCGCTTCCGTCACTGTCTTCCATTCACCCCACCCCTGCCTTGCGGAATTCATCTATCATGGCCGGGCGCTTGTTAAACCGCTCCAGCAAGTGATTAATAAATTCCGCCGTTCTTGCCGCCGCCTTTTTATCTTTGATCTGCTTTAACACCTTTAGCCACTCCGCCGCCTGCCGGTAATAATGCCTGCCCTTGTTCTCTTGCAAAAATCTTTCGGTTCGCCGGGCGATAACGTCCAGAACCTCATCGGGATATACATTGACAATGGGACGCAGGTAGCTCATGGCCTGGTATAAATCCGATTTTTCCCGGGCAATCGATAACAGCTTTTCGAAGGCTTTTTCTTCCTGTAACAAACGGATATAAAATTTTTCGTATATCCCCTGGTCTTTAAGGCCGTCAATAAACGCCCACTCCGCATCGCTGCCGTATGCTTCTTTTAGCTCACGATAATGCTCTACGGTTTGCGACTGTTTAATATATTCTTTTAAAATATTATGATAAAGTTGCGGATGATCTTCCTTACTCAGATGATTATAGAAAAAGGGGATAAATGCTATGTTAAAAGAGAAGGCCAAATCCTGTGCCAATTGTACCAATTTTTCTTTATGATCCGCGTAATGATTCACCAGCTTTTCGGCGACCTCTTTATTACCTTTATAATACCTTTCCGCCGCCTCCAGCCACTGTTTTGTGTCGCCTGTTTTTTCATGAACAACAAGCAGTAATTCACAATAATCCGTTTCCGGCAGTCGCTTGCTTTTTTGTAATTGCCGGAAAAGCTTGTCAGCAACATCCGCGCTCTGCACGCAGTTTATGAGTATGTCGTTAAAATCATTCATTTGATAAATCTGTTTGTTACCTCTTGCATTAATGCGTTCAAAGAAAATATCAATCAGTGAGCGGTATACGTCATCAGTGAACGAAAGCTTCGTGAACTGAGAACTAAATGCGTTTAACAACTGTTGCAGATCGATTTCAACCAAATCATATAAGCCCTCGGCCTCGAAAATAGCTACAGGGTCGTCAATGTTTTCAAAATCAACTTTTTTGGCCGCTTCATAGATGGCCAACAAATGTTTGAATGCTGCAATGATGTTGTGAATTTCCAATAATTCAAACACCCGATCCGTAAATTGACGAAACAGTGTATTAAACTCGAATTCCGCTCCTTCTTGCAATATTTCCCACTCTTCGAGGTATCCGTAATGATCGGGCGTATCGTCATAGAATCGCGAATAATCATTCAAATCGAATGCTTCCAATTCAGCCTTTATGTCTTTGGCCAGGCGGGTTATATCAATGTCGCCGCCCATGGCCTGCGCGCCTTTCAACAGTATTCCAAACCGTTCTAACAGCAACGAAGATTCGCTCAAAACGTCTCTCAAAAAATGATCTTTTTTTTCCGGATTTGCCTGTTTCAATAAGGCGTCAATGTCGGGGGTGCGGTCAACGGGTTCCTCTATTTCCTGCGTTTTTGAAACATCGTTTAGGTTTTCAGTTATACAGAGACCCAGAGCAACGCGGTGCTTGCAAAGCCCCTCATAAAGACAGGTACAGGCAAACATGATACCCTCTGCCGTTAGTTTGGATTTTACCGTATAAAGAAGGGTACCCATGATTTTAACGCTTATTTCTTCTTTAGATACTTTGACATCCTGAATGGCGCCTTCGTTGTACAAATCTTCGCCTCGCCAGAAAATGCGTTCCGGAACGGCGTTTTCAAGATTTTCATTGTTAATTGTCTTCAATATTTAAAATCCCATCTGATTATTCCAGTTCGTACCCTCCCCCCCTTTTAATCCTCCTCCCTGTGAGCAAGGAAGAGGGCCTGGAGGCTCGCGGCGATCATGTATCAATCTTATATTTGTTTTAGATAAGTGTGATTTTTCCTTTCTTCTAATATTTATTTTTCTTTTAAAAATTGTGTACGTTTAATTTCATTTCTGTTTATCATTCGGCGCCTGGAACCCAATTCGCCGTTTGGGTTTGACCTCCGGCTGCATTAATTGCCGAATGGCGTCGAACACCACTTTGAATTGTTGATCATACTTCTTTTCCAGATCATCCAGTCGTTTAGACAAATCTTTGTTGCCTATCAGTATCTTACGTAGCCGTACAAAAGTACGCATTATTTGTATATTGACCTGTACCGCTTGTTTGCTGTTTAGAACAGAGGAAAGCATAGCCACACCCTGTTCGGTAAAAACATAAGGCATTGTTCTTCTTCCTCCCCAATTTGAAGTCGCAATTTGCGACTTCAAGATTTCAAACTCATCCTGATTCAGTTGAAACATAAAATCATCGGGGAAACGTTCACTGTTTCGTTTAACTTGCTCATTTAATCGTTTTGTTGCTACGCCGTATAGTTTTGCCAGGTCCGAATCTAACAGGACGTTCTGTCCACGGATTCTATAAATCATGTCTTCAATACGTTCCGCGGGAATTATCTCATTCATGATAAAACCTCTTCGCTCAAACATAATTAAGATATTTAAAACGACCTTTGTAACAGCCTTAAACCGAACTACCTTTCAAATAAACCCGCACTTTTAGCATCTGCCAGTGATCTTCGTCAGGATCGATTTCAGATATCCTGCATACCAGCGGGACGTTTTGCTGCAACATACGGCTGATATGTCGGTTATCGCTGCGCGGTACATAACCGATGTGTTGTTCCCTGAATACAATTTTCACCGCAAAGTCGTCGTAAACGTTTTCCGGCTCCGCCTTTAGATGCAAACGGTCGTCGATCTTCATCTGATCGATCAGTCGGGGGCCGTCATAAAACTGAAAACCAGCGACGCTGAAGGTATTGATTAAGACATCCTGACCGTCCGCCGAACCCCGTAGCTTTTTGACAGCCAGCCCGCCGATCAGCGGAATGTAGATAAGCGATTTTAAAAACGAACGTCGTTTTGCCATGATTATTCATTCCATAGTTTTTTAACGGTTCCGAATCCGCGCGCCACCTGTTTTCCCAACCCCAGATAATCGGGGATCATAAAATTAACTTTAAAGATGCCTTTATAGGTCAACATGGTTTTACCTTTAAAGGTGTTTTTAAGCGGATGAAAACGCCCTTCCACATGCACCGCATCCGGGTCGGGTATCCAGTAATCGAAGGCATGGGACACCGTTTTGAGATTCTCACGTAACAGATGGGATAGAAACTTCTGGCGCTCCTGCCAATCAAGTTGACGTGTCTTTTCATAGTTCTGCTTATTGAGCGCCATCCAGGGGGTTAAAAATTCATATGTCAAGCGTCGATTGCATACCCCGATTTCTTCCTCAAATACATGAATCGTTTTCTCCGGTATTTCGATCCGCCGATGGCTGATTTCAAAATATCCAACTTTTTCAAACAAGCGCACCAGAATCTCATAACCGCTTTTGTAGCCCACAATCACAGGCGTATTATCGAAAACTTTGAATTGCAGTTCGGGATAGACCCAGCGAAAACGGCCGTCAACTTCATGATTGTGGATCTCTTTATATTCCGGGAATTGTCGCGCTAAAAAACCGCGGAGACGAGGTATATCCGAAACCTTAAACGCTTCCGGTGCAAAGGTAAGTTTGATTATCTTAACATTAGGCAAAACAATAGCTCCTCAAATAGTATTGGACGTGCACATTGGTAATAAAAAGAACCAAAGGTCACACCGTTTACGTTCTTGCAGCCCATCAAAAAATACAGCATAAAAATACATGATCAAAAAAATCAGAACCGGCATAAATCTACAAACTCAGGCAAAAATTGGAATATACAACAATCTGGTTTCTCAAATATAAATCTTAATGTAAAAAATTTATAAACATAAAAGGTGAGAAATGCAACAATTTTAAAATTAAATTATAAAGAATACATCAAAAGCATGCAGGAATTCTTCATTATTGTAATGGTTGTTACTATCCTTTTTAGTACCGATAGAATCCTTTAGCAAATAAAAAGCAAAGGTACTTCTATAAAAATCAATTATTAAACATGGCTTAATTGGGGGGGTATTATTAATCTTCACCCCTGCGACCGGTGACGGGCGATGGCGCCGTCCACCATGTAGATCACGTCCTCGGCGATGTTGGTCGCCATATCGCCGATGCGTTCCAGATAGCGGGATATGGAAAGATATTTGGTGTAAATGCGGGTATGCACCGGATCCTTTTGAATCGCGTCGTCCACAATATCAAAAACGTCCCGGTGCATACGGTCGAGGCGGTCGTCCTGGCTGCACACCAGGTCTGCCAGTTTCGTGTCGGAGTGGATCAGGGCGTCCAAACTACGCCGCAGCATAACTTTTACCAGATCGGCCATTTCGCTGAAATCGTAGATAAGCGGGACCTGCATTGATTGTTGCAACTCGAAGGCGCGTTGCGCAATATTTGCCGCCAGATCGCCTACGCGCTCCAGATCGTTATTGATCTTTAAGACCGCCACCACATAACGCAGATCATGACCTTCGGGATGAAATTGCGACAGAATGCGCAGACAATCTTCTTCGACTTCCACTTCCTGATGATCCACATCGCGATCGTGTTCAATAACGGTTTGGCATAAACTACGGTTGCCTTCATTCAGGGCGCGGACCGAATCATAAACGGCCTCTTCCACCAGGGCGCTCAGAGAAAGAATTTTCTTTTTGAGGTTCTCCAGTTCACGCTGCATACAACCGCGCCTTGCCTGCTTTATTTCGGCTTATACTTAAAGCCGATGCGGTCAAACGGATTGACCACGCTGGAAGTAATGTTACGCAAATGGGAATTGATGCGTTTGAGATAGCGGATATATAGCGTTAAGGACGCGATGTCTTTCACTCTTTTACCGGTCTCCTCGCTCTCCAGCAAGTGGTCCAAACAATCCGAGCAGATTTGGTTTATCCCTTTGTAATCGTCCAGTAATTTGATGGCGGCATCCTCATCGCTGCTTTCCAGACAAGCCTTGGAACGGATGAAAATGTCCTTGAGTCCCGATTCCACCTCCTTGAGTTTATCCTCGATGTGCGGCGCCTTCAAACGTTCGGGGTGCAGCACGGCCAGATCGAAAATATTCTTGGCGTAGTCGCCGATGCGTTCGATATCGATAATGATGGTGATCAGGACCAATCCACCGGCCAGATCGGTCGTTTCGCCCATGGCCAGATGGGTCAGAATTTTCTTACGCACATCGCGTTCGAACTTGTTGATCGTTTTGTCTTTTTTGCGGACGCTCATATCCACATTTTCATCGTCGCTCTCGCGTAAAATGCGGATACCTTCGCGCAACATTTCCTCATCGATTTCCAGCATTTCATAGGACTCTTTATAAGCCTGGTCCATTAAATTATCTTCTTTCCAGAAGTTCAAAATTTCTCTCCACATAGGTGAACACCTCATTTATCAACATCATATTGATTTCTATCATTTTAAACAAAATTATGCTAAAATTAAAATATAATTTTATTTAAATGTCAAATCCGGAGCGCCGGTTTTCTCCGCCTTTATAACTCCATAAATAAAATAAAAATCAACGGGATTAAGTAAAGTGAAAAATACCCGGCGATAACCAGTATCAGGTTGCGGTTCGATTTGCTTGCAATGTGGCCGACACTGTCGGCAAGCCAAATCGGGATAAATTTGAGTGGATAAAAAATCGCAATCCCGAAGATATTGAAACACAAATGGGCAAAAGCGACGGTAACCGCCACATCGTTTTGTGTGGCCAGGGCCGCCAGAATGGCCGTTCCGGTGGTGCCGATATTAGCGCCCATGGTGTAGGGAAATATCTGCCGGATACTGATGATGCCGGCGCCCGCCAGCGGAATAATCAGCGACGTCGTCACCGAACTGCTTTGAACGATCAACGTCATTAATATTCCAAGCGTCAGCGCTAATAAGTCGTTTTTGAACAGATAGTTATTGATCACCACTTCCAGTTTATCAAGAACCAGGGAACGGATGGTGCGAATAAGGGTGGTTAACGCCCAGAACAACATGGCCAGCGCAATAACAGCCAGAATAATACCGCCGAACGGAATATTTATAATGACCTTATCCACCAAATCGAGGACCGGATTCAAAATGACCTTCAGTGGATTGAACAGATGCACGCCGCCGGCCGCGGCGAACTGTTTTTCAAGCGTAACCGCGGCTTTTTCGATGGGATGGAAAAAGAATTCAATCGGAAACAAAACGATCACCGCCAGCACATTGAAAATATCGTGCACCACCCCGGCGCCGAACGCCCGTTTAAACTCCACTCTCCGCGTGGCGTGCCCCATCGAAACGATGGTGTTGGTAATGGTTGTGCCTATATTGGCGCCCATCACGATCGGCACCGCATTGCCAAGCGATATCGCGCCGCCGGCTACCATGCCCACCACAATGGATGTGGTGGTCGATGAACTCTGAATAACGCTCGTGGCAAGAATTCCGATAATCAAACCCGCAAAGGGATTGGAAGTCATCGTCAACATGGTTTCGGCAAAATCACGCCCGAACAACTTAAAGGAGTGCCCCAGCAGCTTGATGCTTAAAAGGAATAAATAGACGGAAACGATAATGGTAATAATTTTAATAATTTTTTGTCGCGTTTCAGCTTGCACAATAAACTCCCTTGTTCGCTAATGCAACGTTCGCTTAAGCGTACTTTCCAATGCTTGCTTTAATTGCAACCGATAACTTCGCTCCATTATGTCTTAATGTATTTGCGTACAAAATAAATAAATTAGCGCCCGATTGTTAAATTTTTGTTAGAATCAGGTTAACTTTAATTGTTTGTGATTTTTTTTATTAATAAGTAAAGAAGCCGTATAACGCTATTTTTTGGCCGCAAAAATTTTATTACCTTATTGTCTGAAGTTTTACAAAATGAAACCCATGGAGAACACTTATGCCGCTGGTACCCGAACACATTAAGACGCTGGAGCCCTATAAGGCCGGTAAACCCATCGAGGAGTTGCGCCGCGAACTGGGCCTGAAAAAAATCATTAAACTGGCATCAAACGAAAATCCGCTGGGCGTATCGCCCAAAGCACTGAAAGCCCTGCAGGATTGTCTGCCCCTCGTTCACCGCTATCCGAGCCCGGATAGCCACGATCTGCGTATGGCCCTGGCCCGTCTTTACGACGTTCGCATTGATAATGTATTCGCCGCCCACGGATCGGAAGGAATCATCTCGCTTATCATGCGTACCTTCCTGTTGGACGACGAAGAAGCAATCACCTCCGAAGGCTCCTTTATCACCTTTCGCATTCAGGCGCAGTCCCGCGGCATCCGCCTCCGTAGCGTACCACTGAACAATTACCGTTACGACCTGGAGGCCATCGCCGATCAGATCAACGAGAAAACCAAGGTAATCTACCTCGCCAATCCCAACAATCCCACCGGCAATATCTTTACGGTTAACGAATTCCTGGGATTCATCAAAAAAGTACCGCCGCGGGTGCTGGTGATACTGGACGAAGCGTATTCGGAGTTTGCCCACGGCGATCCTGCTTATCCCGATTCCATGCAGTACCGTCTGGATAATGTAATTACGTTGCGCACCTTTTCCAAAGCTTACGGCTTGGCGGGCGTACGCATCGGCTACGGATTTGCCCATGATAACCTGATTAAGAATATGATGAAAGTGAAGTTGTCATTCGAACCCAGCTATCCGGCGCAGATGGCGGCCCTGGCCGCACTGGATGATCAGGATTTTCTTGAAAAAACGCTGTGGCTCAATCGCCACGGGCGCGAATTTTTCTATCAATTGTTCGACCGCCTGGGCATCCGGTATATTCGCTCCCATGCCAATTTTGTGACCATCATTCTGGATTCGGAAAAACAGGTGGATAAATTATACGACAAGTTACTGCGCAAGGGCGTTATCGTCCGCCCCCTCAGGGCGTTCGGCCTGCCGCACTGCATACGCATCTCCACCGGCACGGAGGAGGAAAATCAGATATTCGCCAAAACATTCGAACAGGTGATCTAAGCAACGGTTCCATGCTGAATGGCCTCGCGGAGAAGCAT
The DNA here is from genome assembly GCA_964542915.1 of uncultured Calditrichaceae bacterium. GTDB lineage: Bacteria > Calditrichota > Calditrichia > Calditrichales > Calditrichaceae > CAZIVP01. Next base: position 8,711 of record CAZIVP010000014.1, read on the forward strand.
TCGGAAATGATTGCATGGATGAATGGCCGGAGCGGCGGCGCGTTGGAACAATGGAATATGAGACTTTTGGAATGATGGAATAGTGGAATAATGGCATTGGGCTAAAATGAAAATGGGGCGCTTTGTCCTTTTAAAAATGTTGAATCTTTTTCGCAGTTCTCCGGTTTCCCGGCGGTAAAATAGGCAGGGCTTCTAACGCAGAGCAACCGGAGCATTAACAACAACGGGTCAGGTGTGGTTTATGAAAAACGTCATATCCGCCTCACGGCGCACCGATATACCGGCCTTCTACCTGGATTGGTTTAAAGAAAAAATAAAACAGGGCCTCGTCGACGTCCACAATCCGTTTTATCGCCAGAACCGCTTTACGGTCGATTTGCGTCCCGAAGCGGTTTCGTGGATCGTTTTCTGGTCGCGTAACTACAGCTGCTTCCTGCGCGATCCGTACTTTTTCGACGCTTACCGCCTTTTTTTCCATTTCACCATACTGCCGCCAACCGTCATGGAGAAAACCTCCGTACAGCCCAAAGCCGCTCTAAAACAAATGGAACAACTTTGCCGTCGCTTTGGTCCGGAACACATCATCTGGCGCTATGACCCCATTGTGCACTGGCAGGAAGCGAGCGGTGCGATCCACACCAACCACCGGGAACGCCTTTTCAGAAGCCTTTGCCGCACCATCGCTTCGTTCGGCGTCCGGCGGGTCTATTTCAGTTTTGCCCATCCCTATGCCAAAATTTCCAAACGCATGAAACGATTCATGCCAAAACGCCGGCTGTTCTCGCTCAGCGTCGAAGCTCAAACCGCCATACTCAATCCCATGATCGAAACGGCGTACGCCAACGGAATGCAATTGCATTCCTGCTGTAACGATACCCTGGCGCAATTGCCCGGCGTCGAACGCGGCGGGTGCATAAACGGCGCTTTATTGAACCGGCTGCAAGAGGGAGAGCGCGTCAGTGAAGCCAAAACCCCTTCCCGGCAGGATTGCGGTTGCACGCGTTCCATCGATATTGGCGACTACGTGACACAGCCCTGCAGCTTTGGCTGCATTTATTGCTACGCCAATCCGCGGTTATCGGAGCCCGCGTCACAACAATCCGCTTCTCTGCCGGCAAACAGATCGCCTGCGGAAAATCCTTTACCTGCGAAATAGCAATTTATATCTTGACTCAATCCGCTAAAAGTGATAAGTTCAGTACATAAATTATGCCAAAAAGAAAAAGTCGGGATTCTGCCTTTAATAAAGCAGCCGGGCCGAACATGGACGCGCACATTATTTGAATGAACTATTTGGAAATAATCGGTATTCGGATAGAGCAATATGATTAATCTTCAGCAAAATTTAAGACTGGAACAACGCTTAACGCCGCAGCAGATTCTGCTCTCGACGTTGCTGCAATTGCCGTTGCTCAGTCTCGAACAGAAAATCAAAAGCGAGCTGGAAACGAATCCCGTTTTGGAAGAAGGCGACGAAGAAGAAGAGGAAATTGAAAGCAGCGCCGAAGAGGCCGAGGACCTGCAGCAGGAGCTGGAATTACACGATAACAACAATAACGACGACGAATACGACCACAAAGAAATCGAAGAGGCCCAAAAAGACAACGATCTGGAAGATTTTTTAAACGACCAGGAATCGTACGAAATCCGCATACCCAAGGATAAAAGCCAGGAAGAGTACGACAAACCCGAAGTGTTTGAACAAACCCTGCCCGAATACCTTCTGGAACAATTACACATACTACCCTTGAACGAAAAAGAAGTCGCCATCGGAGAATTTCTAATCTGGAATATTCGTGATAACGGTTATCTGGATACTTCGGTTACGATTGAAGGTGTGGCCAAAATCTTTGAAACCGATGAGCAAACGGTCGAAAAAATCCTGAAAAAAATCCAGAAAATGGACCCAACCGGCGTTGGGTCGCGCACGTTACAGGAATGCTTGATCGTACAGCTTGAAGAGCGCGAAGAACCGGATGAAACGGCCATGACCATTTTAAAAGAACATTTCGACGATTTTAAGAACAAACGTTATCAGAAAATCATCGATAATCTGGCAATCGACAGCGACCGTTTTAATTGCGCACTGGAACAAATCAAAAGTCTGAATCCCAAACCGGGCGAAGGCTTATTTGACGCCCGCAGTAATTATGTAGTGCCGGATTTCATCGTCGAAAAGGTGGACGACCGCTTTGTGGTAACCTTAAACGAATGGAACATACCGCCGTTACGCATCAGCCCGACGTACAAAAAAATGCTGTTTAACAGAAAAAAGACGGACAAAGACACGCGGCAGTACATCCGCAAAAAGGTGGAATCGGCGCGCTGGTTTATCACTTCCATTTATCAGCGCCGTATGACCATGTTGCGTGTGATGGAAGCCATTATTGAAAAGCAGCGCGACTTTTTCGAAAAAGGTCCCGACCATATCAAGCCGCTCATCATGCGCGAAATCGCCGAAATGATCGAGATGGATATATCAACCGTCAGCCGCGTCGCCAATGGTAAATACGTACAAACCGATTACGGCGTATTCGAACTCAAATACTTCTTTAACGAACGCATCGAGAACGAAGAAGGCGAAGAAATCTCCACCCGCAAGATCAAAAACCGCATCAAAGAACTGATCGACGAGGAAGACGTAAAAAAACCGCTCAGCGACGACAAACTATCCCAAATTCTTAAAAGCGAGGGCTTTCCTATCGCCCGCCGCACCGTGGCCAAATACCGGGAACAACTACAAATCCCGGTGGCGCGCCTGCGTCGCGGACTTTAATCTTTTCCATCCAATGATCTCCCGGTTTGAGTCCGACTCGAAGCCCCACGCCTTATGGCATTGCATCATTTTTACTTTAAATCTTTCTCAACTAAAAAAATAATGGATTACCGCAGCCCTTAATACGAGAGATTCCGAATCGCGCCAGCTTTTCATCTCATACAATTGGAATTGGATAGCGAATAAAAGCCGCAATAATCGTACGTGGCGTTAAAATTCCGCCCGCCGGCCACAGCGGCTTTTAATCGAACGCTTTTTATATTATCTTACGGGTTTCGTTGCAAATGGATGGAATGCATTTAAAAGGAAGGACAGCGTTACGATGAAAACGAACATACAGCCCTATCACGCAACGACCATTCTCGGCGTTCGCCATAACGGTCAGGTCGCATTGGCCAGCGACGGTCAGGTGACCATGGGCGAAACGGTAATGAAGCATTCGGCCAATAAAATTCGTCGCCTTTACAATCAAAATATTATCGCAGGTTTTGCCGGTGCGGCCGCCGACGCCTTTACTCTGTTCGAACGCTTCGAGCAGAAACTGGAGCGCTACTCGGGCAATTTACCCAAGTCCGCGGTGGAGCTTGCCAAAGATTGGCGTTCTGATCGCTATCTGCGTCGATTGGAGGCACTGCTGGCCGTGATGGACAAAGATTACACGTTTATTATTTCCGGGACCGGCGATATCATCGAACCGGACGACGCATTAGCCGCCATCGGATCCGGCGGAGGCTTTGCCCTGGCGGCGGCGCGCAGTCTTATCAAATATTCAACATTATCCGCCGAAGAAATCGCAAGAGAAGCCATGCGGATTGCTTCTGAAATTTGTATTTATACCAATGCCAATATTACGGTAGAGGTTTTAGAATCGTAAGGAGCGCAATACTATGAAAATAAGTGAATTAACACCGCAACAAATCGTAACCGAATTAGATAAATACATCATCGGCCAGGACCGGGCCAAAAAAATGGTCGCTATTGCCCTGCGTAACCGCTGGCGCCGGCAACAGGTTAGAGAAGACCTGCGCGAAGAGATCATGCCGAATAACATTATTTTGATCGGTCCGACGGGCGTGGGTAAGACGGAAATCTCGCGAAGACTGGCGCGACTCGCCAACGCCCCCTTCATCAAGGTGGAAGCCTCCAAATTCACCGAAGTGGGCTATGTGGGACGCGATGTGGAATCGATCATTCGCGACCTGGTCGAAATCAGCGTCCAGATGGTGCGCGAAGAAAAAACCAAAGAGGTGGAAGGCAAAGCCCGGGAGCATGCCATCGAACGCGTACTGGATATTTTGCTGCCGCCGATTAAAAACGAATCCAAGCCCGTGGGTGAAATGGAAGAAGGCGATGAGCTGGAGCTGCGCCATCAGCGAACGCGCGAAAAACTGCGCGCCCAGCTTAACGAGGGCAAACTGGATAACCGCCAGGTGGAAATTGACGTGCCCAGCGACCGAAGCTCCATGATGCAAATCTTCTCGCCGATGGGAATCGAAGAGATGGGCATGAACCTGCAGGATATTTTCGGCGGTATGATGCCCAAAAAGATGAAAAAACGACGCACCACCGTGCCCGAGGCCATCAAAATTCTAACCCAGCAGGAAGCGCAAAAATTAATCGATATGGAAGAAGTTACCCGCGAGGCCATCAAACGGGCTGAAAACTCCGGGATCGTTTTCCTGGATGAAATCGATAAAATATCCGGTCCGTCTGCCGGTAAACAGGGTCCCGATGTATCGCGCGAGGGCGTTCAACGCGATCTTCTGCCGGTGGTGGAGGGTACTTCGGTCGTAACCAAATACGGAATGGTCAAAACCGATCATATTTTGTTCATCGCTTCCGGCGCTTTTCATACCAGCAAGCCATCGGATCTGATTCCGGAGATGCAGGGCCGGTTTCCCATTCGCGTGGAACTGAACAGCCTTTCCGAAGATGATTTCGTGCGCATTCTTACCGAACCCAAAAACGCTCTGATCAAACAATACCAGGCCCTGTTGCAAACGGAAGAGGTACCGCTGGAATTCACCGAAGACGGCCTCTGCGAAATCGCCCGTATCGCCACACTGGTCAATACCCGTACGGAGAATATCGGAGCGCGCCGTCTTCATACCATCATGTCCACATTACTGGAAGAAATTCTTTACATTATCCCCGAAGAAAAGCCGGATTCGATCGTGATCGACGGCGAAAAGGTGAAAGAAACACTCAAATCGGTTGTGGAAAATGAAGATTTGAGTCGATATATCCTGTAAAGATTCCACCATTGTGTGGTAGTCGGAACGTCTGTACATACACTTGACGATTCGCCTGTTTTTATTCGAACGGAATCGTGTTTTAAAGTAAATTGTAACTGTTTTTGATATACAAACACATACGAAAAGGTACATGAAAACGCATATTTTTCGGAGGTTCCTTTGAACAAAGATTTCATTTCAATCGCCGATTATAGCAGAGAAGATATCGAAGCCATTTTCGATCTGACCGCGGAATTGAAAGAGAAAACCAAACGCGGTGAATCCCATCATCGATGCAAGGGTAAGACAATGGCCATGATCTTTGCCAAACCGTCCGCCCGCACCCGTATCTCGTTCGAAACCGGTATGTACCAGCTCGGCGGCTACGCTCTCTATCTCTCTCCCAATGATATCGGCGTCGGAAAACGCGAAGCTGTAAAAGACGTGGCGCAGGTGGTTTCACGCTATAACGATATCATCATGGCCCGCTTGTTCGATCACCGCCATATGGAAGAATTGGCGGAATTCGCATCGGCGCCTGTTATAAACGGATTGACCGATTACAACCACCCCTGCCAGATCATGGCCGATATTTACACCGTTAAAGAACACCGCAAAAATCTCGACGACCTCAAGGTGACCTATATCGGCGACGGCAATAATGTGGCCAACTCCTGGATTAACCTCGCTTCCAAATTACCGATGCATCTGGTTATCTGTTCGCCCTCGGGTTATGAACCGAACGCCGAAACGTTGCAACGTACCCGCGACGCCGGCATCAGCAAAGTGGAACTGGTGGCCGATCCGCAACGGGCCGTCGAAGATGCGGATGTGGTTTATACGGATGTCTGGGCCAGCATGGGGCAGGAAGCCGAAGCGGAACAACGCAAACAGGTCTTTTTACCTTACCAGGTCAACAGTACGCTGATGGCGCACGCCCGCAAGGACGCTCTGGTGATGCACTGCCTTCCTGCCCACCGCGGCGAGGAAATCACCGATGAGGTGCTGGACGGCCCGCAATCCATCGTATTCGACGAGGCTGAAAATCGCATGCATGTCCAGAAAGGAATTATTGTGAAATTATTGGAAAATGTCTGATCTATGCCCGGGAATGCTTCCGCATTTACCATTCGTGAAATCGATTCCGCATCATTTGAAAGCTGGGACCGATTTGTATTAACAACGCCGGCGGGCGCCCTGTTTAACACCAGCCGCTGGGCCCGTCTCATCGAATCCGTTTTCGGGCGGCGCTTCCGGATCATCACGGCTCAGAAGGATAATCATATTTACGGCGGCATGCTTATTTGGCCCAAAACCTACGCGGGCATACCCATTATCACCCATCCGCCGGCGACGCGCTATCAGGGCATCCTGCTGAGAAATTCTCAAAACAAGAAGCCGTCCGGCCGCATCGCCCAATACCATGCGGTCATGGCGCCGTTAATCGATTATCTCAAAAAGCATTATGCGTTTATTGACATGACCCTGCCGCCGCTACTGGACGATACCCGACCATTTCAGTGGCGTGCTTTTGAGGTACAGCCGACCTATACCTATCGCTTCCCCGTTAAACCGTTTGATGATTTGAAGCAACAATTTAGCCAGGCCCTGCGGCGTAAACTGAATCTTGCGGAAAAGGCCGATCTGCGCGTTTACGCTTCCAAGGATACGACGAAGCTGGCGGCGTTTATCCGTCAAAGCTATGCGTACCACCAACTCGCCCCGCCCATTCCCTACAAGCTCATGCCCGTTTTATTCAACGCCATACTGGATGCAGAGATGGGAGAACTCTGTTACCTGAGCGACGCCGGACAGGATGTCGCCGGTTTGCTCGTTCTGCACGATGAACGCAGCGTGTACGCCTACTTTTCCGGTATGGATGTTAATCGACGCAAACAGAACGATACGGAATATCTGCACGCCAAGATACTGGATAACCCGGATTTTGTGGGAAAAACCTTCGACTTTTTGGGATGCAACACGCCCGCCTTCGAACAATTTAAACGAAGTTTCGGCGGCGAATTGCAACCACATTTTAAAATTCTTTATTACCGGAACGCTTTTATCCGGACGCTGACGGCGCTTAAATTAAAACGCATGCAAAAAAGACGCGGTCTCTGAAAGGCGCCGGTATGTGGATACAACTTGTGAAAAGCCCGGCCATCGGCGCCGCGGAAAGACATACCATCGAGAATATGTTGGACCGCCTGGGCTATTTTTACCAATGGAGGGACGAAACGCAACTAAATGCCAGTGTCCTCACATTGCTATACCATTCCCAATTCAAGCCTCTGACCGAGGCGATCTTCTACATTCCGCAATACAAACGTCTTTCGGCGTTGTCCGCTGATGAACTCTGGCATGAAACCGATTTTGAAGGCAAAACATTGCCCGTCCTCGGACGGCGATCACTGCAATTACCGCGGAATCATTCGGCTTCCGGATTTGAATTCGACCTGATTGCCAATGTGTATTATCACTTATTCCGGGTTGAAGAGAAGGCAGTAAACCATCCCGACGAAATGGACCGGGAGATTTCGGATAGCGTGTTATACAAATACGGGCAATTCACTATTCCGGTGGTCGATTACTTCTACCGCTGGTTTCAAAAGCGCCTGGAAGAAAGCGCGCAAAAGAATAATCGCATACTCGTGCGTAAAGCAGTGTATCCCTCCGGCGAACCCTTTGGCATTGCCCTGACCCACGATGTGGATTTCATCCGCGCCTACCATCCGCTGAAGAAATTTTTAAAAAAATTAACAGCTTCACTATCGCAAAATCGTAACGCTAGCCGGTCCATCGAAGAAAAAGACAAGGCCTACTGGGCGTTCCATCGCATTCTACCCTTTTATGAAGAGCGCAATATCCGCGCCACGTTCTTCTTTCTGGCGCGCTACAGCGAAAACGGACACTTCCGCTATCGCATCCGCTCCGGACGCCTACGCCGCTTATTCAGGCAGCTCAAAGAAACCGGCCATGAAATCGGTCTACATCCCAGCCGTTACGCGTTTGAACATCCACGACGTTATTTCCGCGAAAAACGTAAACTACAAAACGTCACCGACTGCCCGATCGCCGGCATGCGCCACCATTATCTGCGCGGTACATTTCCGCAAATCTGGCGCATCGCACAATCGTTGCAGCTATCGTACGACGCCACGATGGTTTATCGCGACTTCAGCGGTTTCCGGGCCGGGGTGAGCCATCCCTATCCGACCTTCGACCATGAGACACAGGAATCCTACGATGTGTACGAATGCCCCACGCTCTTTTTCGAGCATACATTGCCACAAAAAGGAACGGATCGCGACGGCGCCGTAAACGTCTTAGGGCAGATACTCGAAGAGGTAAAGGCGGCGGGGGGATTAATGAATGTACTCTGGCACAGCGGCGCCATGTTTCGCCCGCCCTTCGCCGAAACCTGGAACGCCCTGTTGGAAACGCTCCGAAAACAGTCCGCTTTTTGGGCGCCTCTGCAGGAACAGGTTCAATGGCTCCGACAGCGAAAATCGATTTCGCTGCTACATCTCCAGCAAGATGGGCGACGCAGCCATCTGACCCTGCATCTGCCGTCCCATCCGGAACGATTGGCGCTGGACGCCTGCGGTCGATCATGCTCCATGTCGGCAACCACGCCCGGCATTGACATTCATAAAACAAACGATTGTTTCGTGATCGAAAATAAAACATACGCAAGCGAAATTCATGTAACCGTCGAAGATCATGGCTAAATCCATACTCTATATCACCATCGATCCGCTGGAATACCGCCGGCGGATATTTAATCAAATCAAAGTCGCGCAGGATCTGGGATTCGACATAACGGTAGTTTCCATTGCACAGACGGCCATGGATTATGACGACAATCAGTATGATTTTGATATCAAACGTATTCGGGTCCCATTTAAAGGCGGTCCGCTTAAATTTATCTGGTTTAATATCAAAACATTATGGATCATCGTATTTCGATCCTATGACGTGATGCATTTACGCGGTTTGTGGGTATTACCGGCTTTTTTGTTATACCGCCTCTTCCATCGCCCGTTCGTCATCTACGATGCCCATGAATTTTTTGCTGGACACCAGATTTGGGATGACCGGCCGCTCAAAAAACGATTATGGCTTCTCGTCGAACGATTGGCCGTACCTTTCATCGATCATCTGGTTACGGTTTCACAACCCATTCTCGAACTATTTAAAAAACGCTATCCGAAAATAAACAACCTAACGCTCATACGTAACCTCCCATCGCTAACGAACCGGATTAACCCTAAAGAAAGAGATGCAGAGTTCAATCCGCCCTTAAAACTGGTCTTTCACGGCTATTTTTTAAGAGGCCGGGCATTACCGCATATCATAACGGTGATGGATCACTTAAAGGAATTACCGATTGAGCTGATATTAATCGGAGAAGGTCCGTTAGAAAACATGCTAAAATTCGAAGTTAAAAAACGGGCATTACAAGCAACGATCGCTTTTCATCCAATGGTTCCTTACGGTCAGCTGACGCGCTTCATCAGTCGCAACCACATCGGATTATCCCTTAACGAACCGGACTGTTTGAATCGCCGGTACGCGCTGGGCAACAAATTTTTTGAATATTTGATGGCGGGGTTGGCCGTTATTGCCACGGATATCGAGACCAAACGCTTCTACATCGACCGCCATCAAATCGGGGCGCTGGTGGATGCCGACAATATTGTAGAGGATTTAATACATATGCTAACGGATATTCTTAACCGCCCCGGGCAATTACAGCAGTGGCGTATAAACGCACGAAAAGCGTCATTGGCATTGAACTGGGAAAGCGAATCCCGGAAGCTAAAGGACATTTATCGCCATGCCGCATCCTGACAGAAAATTTTGAAACAATGATTGGAATTGAACGACATCAATGGCCATGCTGAACCGAATCAGAGATTTTTCCAAAACCGCAACCGCCCGTAAAACAGCGGCATTGTATACGGCTATTATGATCAATGTCGTGTTGGGTTATGTGGTAACCAAGTTGAATACAGCCTGGCTTTCCGTTGAGCAATACGGAATGTTCAGCTTATTTGTGAATACCATCTTTTTTTTTCGCGCCTTTCTCAGTTTTGGCCTGTTCGAATCGTCCTCGCGCCTCCTGGCTATCGAAACACAACCGTCCGCCGCTAAACGATACCTGGCCGGTACGGTTGTTTTAACTGCAGGCATCGGGATTTTACTCTCCGTCATCCTGCTGATCCTTTCCCAGTTTTTCGACCGGATTTTCGAGACAAAAATCGGATTTCTGCTTTGGGCTTTCTGGCCGCTGGCAATAGTTGTGGTCCTGCAAAACATGCTGCAGATTGTTTTACGCGGATTAAGCTACATCCGGATGCTCAGCGTCTATATGTTCTTACCGCGACTGTTATACGTTCTTTTAATGGTTGTTTTGATGGCCGCCGGGATATTCACCATCAAAACAACGCTACTGGCGTTTTTAGTAACCCTGCTCATCGTTTCGGTTTACTTCATATATGATCTGAAACCGGTATTCCAGGACTTGAAACAAAATCTAAAAAGACTTCTTCGGGAGATACGCGAATTCGGCGCCCACCTGTATACGGCGAATATTCTTACGGCCTTCATCAATCACAGCGATAAACTGATACTGGCCTATTTTATCGACGCCCGTCAACTGGCTTACTATGCCCTGGCCTTTGCGCTGACAATGCCGATCACCCATTTTTCGAAGGCGCTCTCCACCAGCGCCTTCCGAAAATTTGCCAATCAGCAGCGTCTGGACCGCCGCCTGTTGCTCATGAACTCCGCATACATCATCGCGGCAGCCGCCATACTAATTCTTCTGCGTAATTTCATCATACGTGATCTATTCTCCGAAGATTTTTTACCGGCTATACCGGCGCTCATCGTTTTAGCGATTGCCTTTGCATTCAGCGGGCTTTCGGTGCCGTATACAATGTTTTTTAAAGCGCAGAAACGCGGTAAAGAAGTACGCAATATTACGTTTATCGTACAGGTGATTTTTGTGGTAAGCAATCTCGCGCTAATTCCGTTTTTCGGGATTATGGGCGCCGCCTGGTCCGCTCTGATCGCATTCTCGCTGGATTATTTACTGTATGTGATTCAATACCGCAGAACGCCATGACCGCCTAACGTCCTTTTAACCCATATCGCTGCGACGGGCCGTCGTTATCATGTGCGACGGCTTAAACAGCACTCGATTGAATAAACGATGGGCGACGAACCAGAGCCGGAAGGGTGCTTTTTTGAACATTATATTGAAATGCAGACGATCCGCAACTTTGTTGTTGATGAAACGATAGCGCTCGGCCTGAAAACCGGCCGTTTTAAGCAACGCCGAGATTTTCTCCTCGTCGAAGGAATGAAAATGGGCGTGGGTGGGCGTCGGTTTGTTGCAATGCACGCATATCTGATAACGGATGCGCTCTTTGTACGGAACCGAAATCAGCAATCGCCCTGCCGGCTTCAAAACCCGTCGCACCTCCTGCAACGCCGTCGCCGCTGCTTCCACATGCTCCAATACCTCCGACATCACAATGATATCGAACGATTTCTCTTTAAACGGCAAACGAAAAATATCGCCGGATGTCGGGTGCATAAGGTGGCCGGAAAAACGTTCTTTTAAGGCTTGAACATTGATGACGGCAATGTCGAGCGGGAAATAACGCAGTAACGTTTTGTTCATCCAGGTAGAGGGCAGCGGACTTCCGCCGCTTCCTATCTCGAGTATACGGGCGTTAGAATCGGGACGCGCTTCATACAGCAGGGCTTCATAGCGACGCCGGATAGCCTGCTCCTCAAACCGGTCGATTGAAAAATAGTCGTTGTAAGCGGCGTCGGCCTGGTAATGCCGGACATGATCCTGATATTTCAGATTGCCTACCAATGTTTAAACCAACCTTCATTCTAAGTTCGGTATCGCTTTACGGAATACCGGTGCCTGCAAATATGCGAAGCACCCCTTAATTTGCCGCACGATCCGATTGAAGCGATCTCTTCTCGGTGGAGCGATACATGGCATCGATCCGGTCTTTATAATGTTGCTCCACCACATTGCGCTTGATTTTAAGGCTGGGCGTAAGCTCGCCTTTTTCGATGGACAACGGCTGCTCCAGTATGGTGAAGTTCTTCACCTGTTCGTAACGGGCAAAGTCCGCCTGGAGACTCCTGATTTCATCGCCCATTAAGGTTTGCACTGCATCCGATGCACACAGGGCCTCCCAATTTTTACCGTCCATGTTTTTTTCGGCAGCCCAGGCTTTCAGCATTTCTTCATTGGGGATGATCACGGCGCTGATATATTTCCTTTTATTGCCGACCAGACAGACATCATCGATGTATTTACTGGTTTTGATGCGATGTTCGATCGGCGCCGGCGTCACGTTCTTACCTCCGGCGGTTACGATGATATTCTTCTTGCGATCCGTAATAAACAAAAATTGATCTTCATCCAGATAGCCGATATCGCCGGTATGCAGCCAGCCCTCTGCATCGATGATATCTTCCGTAAGCTCCGGTTTGCCGAAATAGCCCTTCATCAAAATGTCGCCGCGCACCAGAATTTCGCCGTCATCCGCAATCTTCATATCAATACATTCGATCGGTTTACCGCAGGAACCATAGCGTGTTTGTCCCGGAGGCGTAAGCGTGAGGATCAGGTGCGTTTCGGTCATTCCGTAACCTTCGATAATTGGCAATCCGATGGCCTCGAAAAATTTTAGGGTTTCCACGGAGAGCGGCGCACCGCCTGCGATGGGATAGCGAAATCGCCCGCCCAGTTTGTTTGTGATTTTACGGAAAACCAATTTTTCGGCCAGCCGGTAGCTGCGTTTCAGCAAAGGCGATATCTTCCCTTTTTGCCTCTGATCGTGATATTCCAGACCGGTTCCTACCGCCCAGTAAAAAAGTTTGCGCTTAATGGCGGGCCCCTGCTCCACTTGTTCCTGTACACGCGAGGCAATTTTTTCGTACAGACGCGGTACGCTTACCATAACGGTAGGACGCGCATCGGCAATATCTTCCACGACCGTGTCAATACTTTGCGCATAGTGAATGGTCGCGCCGCGATACATGGGGCACCAGTGTCCCGCCAGACGTTCGTAAAGATGGCTGAGCGGTAAAAACGATAAAAATACATCGTCGGAATAAAGATTCAGAACCGCTTCAGAATACACAATATCGGTCACAAAGCCTTTATGATGCAACATAACGCCTTTTGGTTCGCCTGTTGTACCCGACGTATAAACCAAACTGCAAATATCCTCCGGATCGATTTCCTTGATGGAATCATCAAAAAAGGACCTTTGCTTTTGCCGGCGACGCCGGCCCTCTCCAATAACCGAGGAAAAAGAAAGGGTATCCTCGCCGTCCGCGTTTTCTTCTTCAAATACAATGATTTTTTCGAGTGTGGGTACTTTTGCTTTGATTTCGCGAATCTTGTCCAGTTGATTTCGATCCTCGACAAAGACAGCGCGCGTTTTGGAATCGTTTAAAATATAAGCGATCTGTCCGGGCGGCAGGGTTTGATAAATCGGAACGACGACGGCACGCAGGGCAAAAGCGGCGAAATCACTGATGGTCCACTCCGGTCGGTTATTGGAAAGGATGGCCGCTTTATCGCCGGGTTGTAAATCCAAGGTAGCAAGTCCGTGGGTTAAATTACGTATGGCGTCTTCAAATTGGCGGTACGTGTACTGTTTCAATTTGCCGCCACGACGATAGCGCAGGGCGTCTTTGTCGCCATGCTTTTTTACGGTTTCAAGCAACATGTGTACAACGCTCTGGAACATGCCTTTACCCTCCTGAGGTATTCAATGCTTTGTCTGCAGACAGTTCAATATACAATATGGTTATCTTGCTTTCAACGCAATCGCCCGAACGGGACAAGACGCCCTGCTCTATTCCGGACAAGCTCCGAATTTCCGAAAATTCGAAAAGATCAACCACGAGGTCGGCCCATGTAAAAGAGTCAACCCCTTTTTAGTATTTCTAAGATTTGCGAAACAAAACATAACAATCACCTTATAAGACCAATTATGCACAGGACCGAACAACATCGCAGATGTTGCATTGTTGTGTAGCTTACCCATCCCTAAATCCCTTCCCTAAAGCAATAGGGAAGGGACTTTGACACGGCACGGTGTTAGACCACTGCAAAACACATGGGATGGCTGCTGACTTTCAGACAAAATTCCTTTCGGCGCTCTCTGCCCACTCGCTGGTTCATCATTAATTTATTGGCGGACTCAGCGCTGTTTTTATTCCGGTACGCCTGCCGCATGTTCGTAAACCACCTTCCCGCCAATGATGGTGTACAATACGTTCGTCTCTTTGATCTTCCCTGCAGGCACTTCCATGATGTTTTGAGAGAGCACGGTGAAATCGGCCAGCTTGCCCTCGGTAATGGAGCCTTTTATTTCTTCTTCGAACGCTGCGTAGGCGCCGTTTATGGTATACGCCCGCAACGCCTGTTCGCGGCTCATGGCTTGTTCGGGGTAAAAGGTTTCTCCGGCAAGGGTTTTTCGTGTTACCGCCGCGTAAAAATTCGCGATGGGATCGAGGGCTTCCACCGGCGCGTCGGTGCCGTTACAAATGACCGCGCCGCTTTGAATGAGATTTTTCCAGACGTAGGCGCCCGCCTGTGCGCGAGTCTCACCCAGGCGTTTGATTACCCACGGGGCGTCGGAAGTACAATGAATGGGTTGCATAGAGGCGATGACGCCTAATGTTGCAAAGCGCGGAATATCGGCCGGGTGCAGGTGCTGGGCGTGCTCGATCCGCCAGCGCCGGTCGCCGCCGTTTTCACTGTTTTTTAGAACGCGTTCGTAAATGTTGAGCGTCTCACGATTGGCGCGATCGCCTATGGCGTGCGTGCAAAGCTGAAATCCGTGTTCCAGGGCGATGCTTGCGGTTTCCTGCAACTCCGATAGCGGCGTTACGTTTAAGCCGCTGCTGCCGGGCATGTCCCTGTAAGGGCTGAGCAGCCAGGCGCCGTGCGCGCCGAGCGCTCCGTCCATGTAACGTTTGATGCCACCAACGGTTAAGTGATGTTTTCCAAATCCTTCGATCCCGTACAGGTCAATGGAATCCCTCAGCGTCCGGTTATCTTCCTGAAGCATCATCCAGAGGCGTACGTTCAGGCGGCCTTGCGCAACCATCCGTTTTATACGATCGATCTCTTTAAAGCTTGCACCGGCGTCATGCAGCGTGGTAATGCCGTTGCGCAGGCAGGCCTGATCCGCCTTCTGCAGGGCAGTCTGAACCTCTTTCTCTTTTTCCTGCGGACTGCGCCCTTTCTGCCATTGCCGGTAGGCGCTTCGAATCAACATTTCGGCGTTTTCCAAAAAAACGCCGGAGGGGCTGCCGTTTTCAAGACGCAGAATACGCCCGCCTTCCGGGTCCGGCGTCTGCGCATCCACACCCGCAAGCTCCATGGCTTTAGCATTGGCAATAAGGGCGTGTCCGCTGGCATGGGTCAACATAACGGCGTGATCCGGAGACGCAGTGCTTAAAGCATGGTGGGTGGGATAGCCTTCTACGGTTTTCGCCGGCGCTTTTCGCCATTTTTCCTGATGCCAGCCGCGGCCGATAATCCATTGACTTCCTGGCGTATGCTGCACCGCATCCGCCGTCCGTTGTACGATTTCGGCCCAATCGGTTGCTCCATTTAAATTCAGTTGCATTTTGGAGCGGCCGAGCCCCAGAAAATGGGCATGGCTGTCGATGAAACCGGGCACAACCGTTGCACCGTTCAGATCGATCACTTCTGTGCGTTCGTTTTTAAGCTCCTCCATTTCCGCCGTACTGCCCACCGCCATAATCCGTTGGTTGTGAACCGCCACCGCCTCGGCCACGGGCCGCCGCTCATCGATGGTGATCACCCGTGCATTGGTTAAAATGAGATCGGCGTCGGGTTGCTGGTTCTGACAAGCCGCTAAAAATACCAGGAAAATGGTGAATACGGTGAATATATGACATTTAATCCATATCGCTTTTGAAACAGGACTTCTGAATATGCCGCTAATTCCCATCTTAGTCGTTCCCATTTTATTCTTATAAAACTTTACCGAAAACCGGATTACTTTGTATTTTCCACTACTTCCCGCACAAAGTCAATAGCGCCCGGCGTTTGTTTCCAGAAGGCGCCGAAGCGCTCCCAGTAGTCAAAAGCCTCGTCCGCTCCGCCGATGGTGATCATGCCCTCTTCCATATTTTTGGGCCGGGTATGCCGTTTTTTCAAAAGCTCTTCGGCCACAAGAGGCGTGATTTCATGCGCCTCTTCCAGATACTTCCGGCCGTTTTCCTTATGACCCAGTTGCAGCTCCGCCAACACGCGGCCATAAAGCGTATCCGCCAATGCATCGTCTCTGAACGCAGAGCAAACGTCAAGTACCTTTTGCGGTTGATTTAATACAAAAGCAACTTCAATAAGCATGCCCCGAATGCCCTGATTATCATTGGGATTCATCTTCAACAAATTCTCGAAAATTTCCAGGGCCTTCTCGTATTGGCTTTCCATAAAATGAGCCATACCCAAGCTCTGATAACACCGCAGAAAGGGCCGGTTCTCCACCCAGCCATACTCCAAACGATCTTCACCGAAGGAAAATGTATCGGGTAATGCCTTAAAGCCCAAATCAACAACACGTTGCCACACGTTTTTGGCTTCTTCGTACCGACCGCTATCGTGTAAAACCAGACCGTAGTAATACATAGCGTCTATAAAATCCGGCGCTTGTCCGAGCACATCTTCCAACTTGGCGATAGCCTGCTCGTTTTGATCTTCTTCCGCCTTATCGATCGCTTCGTAAACCTGATCCTGCAGATTCAGAGCCTCGCGCTGATATTCAAACTTAAACTGATGCGGCACCACCTCTACAACTTTAATTCCGGAATCACGCATACATCCTCCCACTGTTCAATATGTTTTGATAACCTTCCGATGTTAACGATTCCCAACCTTATAATCAAATCTGCCCTTCCCGAAAATCAAATCGCACTTTTTGTTGCCGGTGTGTTTTCGATGGGACCGAATCAAAATCATACTATTTGTGAAAAATGTAATATTAAACTCTGTATAATCAATTGATATGCCGGACGTTAAGCGGTGTATTCCAATTAAATTTGATATTAACCTTCCATTCGATTATATTGAAGCTTGTAACCAAAATAAAAACAAAATGTAATGGTAGTATCATGAAGGCATTAAAAGAAATCAGAGAGCATTTGTTCCTGAAATTTCCGTATCCTATGGCCAATCCCATGAATACCATGTATTGTTTCCATCCTCTTTGATGCAGCCGCATCAATCGCTTAGTTGTTCTGTTTTCCCGCATTCCAATTTTTCCTGTCTAAATTGTTATTTCGCATAACAAGCGTGTTAAGTGCAAGGAATGCGTACGATTAAGTTACACCAATAAAAGGAATTATCATGATTTATACAGAAAAGCAAAAAGAAATCGGTAAACGAATTAACCCCGATACGGTCATCAATAACTGGAAAGACTGGAAGTGGCAATTACGCCATTCCGTTAAAGATATCGATACATTTGAACACCTACTCGGCGTAACCTTTGGCTCCGAAGAGCGCATGGAATTGAATGAAACCATGCAAAAGTTTCCGCTGTCGGTGCCGCCTTACTATATCTCCCTGATCGATTCGAACGATTACCGCAACGATCCCATATACAAACAGGCGTTTCCGTCTTCCGGGGAATTGATGATTTCCGAGCACGATATGTCCGATCCGTTGGCCGAAGACACGGACAGTCCCGTCCCGGGCATCACGCACCGCTATCCCGACCGGGTACTGTTTACCATCAGCAACATATGTTCCATGTATTGCCGGCATTGTACAAGAAAGCGTAAAGTCGGCGACCGGGATTTTATTCCGGACCGCGCGATCATTCAGCAAGGTATTGATTATATTAAACGTACGTCTTCCGTACGGGATGTGCTGCTTTCCGGCGGCGATCCGTTCATGCTGTCCGATCAATATCTGGACTGGATACTAAGTGAGATTCGCGCCATCGACCATGTGGAGGTTATTCGCATCGGAACACGTATGCCGGTTGTATTGCCGTATCGCGTAACGGATGAACTGGTCAATGTATTGAAGAAATATCATCCGATTTGGGTGAATACTCATTTTAACCATCCCCGCGAAATTACCACTTCATCCAAACAGGCGTTACGTAAGCTGGCCGACGCCGGCATTCCGCTGGGCAACCAGTCGGTGCTGTTGGCAGGCGTAAACGATTGTCCGCGCATTATGAAATCGCTCGTACACAAACTGGTGAAAAACCGCGTCCGGCCCTATTACCTGTACCAGTGCGATTTGTCCGAGGGTTTGGCACACTTTCGCACGCCGGTGGGTAAAGGGATCGAAATTATCGAAAGTTTGATCGGACACACCAGCGGATTTGCCGTGCCCATGTATGTGATCGACGCGCCGGGCGGCGGCGGTAAGATTCCGATCATGCCCAATTACATTATTTCCTGGTCGACCAATAAAGTGGTGCTCCGCAATTATGAAGGCGTTATCACCACCTACCAGGAACCGGATGAATACAAGCCGGTCTTCTGCGATCGCGACTGTGATCGATGCGAACTGCATCTCAAGCTGGAGGAAGGCGACGAATACAATGCCACCGGTATCGCACAGTTGCTTTCGGACGCCGATGAAAACATCGCGCTGGTACCCGAAAAGAATGAACGGTTCGAACGTCGGAAAAACGAAGATAAATAAACTATGGTTATTGCGGATTATCTGATATTTACGGTGTATTTTATCCTTGTTCTGGCAGTGGGCGTCTATTTCTATCGCAAAAACAAAGACCGTGAAGATTACTATGTGGGTGGTCGCAAAATGTCGCCTTCACACATCGGCATGTCGATTGTGGCCACCGATGTGGGCGGCGGATTTTCCATCGGACTGGGCGGCCTGGGTTTTGCGATGGGGCTCTCCGGAAGCTGGTTACTTTTCACCGGGCTGGTAGGCGCCTGGCTGGCCGCCGTGTTGATCATCCCCAAGATTAAGAAGGTGGACGCGCGCCTGGGCATGTTAACGTTTCCCGATTTCCTCCGTCATAAATACGATGGCCGGGTGGCTCTGGCCGCCGCCATTATTTCGGGCATCGGATATCTGGGATTCACCAGCGCACAGATACTGGCCGGCGCCAAACTGGCGGCCGGCAGCGTCTTTTCAGACTTCTCGCTCGGCATGGATCCGTTGCACTTTTCGCTTTATATCATGGCGGCCATCATTCTGCTGTACACCGTGCTCGGCGGTCTGAAGGCGGTCATCTATACCGATACCATCCAATGGATCATACTCCTGAGCGGCTTACTGCTGTTTGGCGTGCCCTTCGCCATCATACACGCCGGCGGGCTGAACGCTATGAAGGCACAGCTTCCGGCCGAATTTTTCACCCTGACCAACATCGAACCGGTACAATTCATAAATTGGTTTTTTACCATCGTGCCCATCTGGTTCATCGCCATGACGCTTTACCAGCGCATTTACGCCACCCGGAGCGTTAAGGAAGCCAAACGCGCTTTTTACACAGCCGGACTGCTGGAATACCCCATCATGTCGTTTTTAGGCGTTTTTCTGGGTATGAGTTCCCGCATCTTCTTCCCCGATGTGGAAGCCGAAATGGGCCTACCGATGTTATTACGGGACGTGTTGCCCATCGGTATTACCGGTATCGTAATCGCCGCCTATTTTTCAGCGATTATGTCTACCGCCGATAGCTGCCTGATCGCCAGCTCGGGCAACTTTGTTAACGATATAATTGAACCCTATCTTTTGCCCAAATTAAAAGATAAACAGCTGTTGCGGGTTTCCAACCTGGTTACGCTTATCATCGGAGCAGGCGCTTTGATTATCGCCAGCGCTTTTACGACTGTTCTGGAAATTATTTTGCACGCCTACGCCTTTATGGTCGCCGGACTGCTGGTACCCACCCTGGGCGCTTATTTCTGGAAAAAAAGCGACGCTCTTACGGCCCTCATCAGTATGATGACCGGCGGCGGCGTTACCTTGTTTCTGATCTTCAGTGATCTGTCCATGCCGCTGGGGTTGGATGCCAGTATTTACGGTATCGCCATTTCAGCTGTAATCTTTTTCCCCGTCTCGTATCTGCGTTATCAGTTAAAAGGAAAAACCATGTTCGACACTATTGAAAAAATCAATCAATCCACCGTACAATACGGACCCAATAACGATCGCGTTTATTTAATGAAATTGCATCGCAGCGATTATCCGGAAATCATCGGCCGTTTGCACGAGATAGCGGAACAAAACCGCTATGGTAAAATATTTGCCAAAATTCCCGCCTGGGCCGAAGCCCATTTTAAAAAAGAAGGTTACATAGAAGAAGCCCGTATACCGCGTTTTTATAACGGCGAAACGGATGCGCTTTTCCAATGCAAATACTTAAATAAGGATGGACGTAATCGCCCCGATGATGAACAGCAACAAATAATCGATCACAATCTGGAGCTGGCGCGGCAAAAACACAGCGATGAAGCCAAAAACGTCGCCTTTTCCTCCGATCATTTTGAGGTGCGTCCTCTCCGGGACGAAGATATGGAAGAACTCAGCGGCGTTTATACCTCGGTTTTCAAAACATATCCCTTTCCGATTCACGATGTGGACTATTTGCGCGAAACAATGCAGGACCACATCGTCTATTTCGGCGCCTTCAAAGACGGCAAACTGGCGGCCGCCTCTTCCTGCGAATTGGATGAAGCCGGCAGCAATGTGGAAATGACCGATTTTGCCACCCTCCCCGAATACCGCGGCCACGGGCTGGCGACAAAGCTTTTACACAAAATGGAGAAAGCGATGCAGGAGCGCGGCATCAAGACCGCATATACGATTGCCCGCGCCCTTTCGGCGGGCATGAACATCACATTCGCCAAAATGGGTTACCAGTTCGGCGGCACTCTTGTTAATAATACGAATATATCCGGTAAGATTGAAAGTATGAACGTCTGGTATAAGTCGCTTGCTAACGGTTAACCAGCTCTAAAGTACGTACCCATCCATGCTGCTGAATACCATAGCCCGTAGCCCTGGTTTGCCACCTATTTACGGTCTGATTAAAGATTCACACAATATTAGAACTTTACTGATAAGCGGCGCCGGCGCGCCGAAACAATAACGCCGATACAACAAACAGTAAGGCGAATAACGCATTCAGAATGAAGACGCCTGCTATACCCGCAGGTTCTGCCAGGTCAGGCTTCCAGATAATCAGCGCCATCACCGGTACCAGCATTTGTGCCAGCGCTGCCGCAAACAAGGTGCGCGCCATGCCGCGCGGCCGGAGACGCGCCATGCCGGCGCCGATGAAACCGACAAGAAGCACCCCGAAGTACAAGGCGTTGGCTGGATTGTCCTCGGATCCGATGATTCCGACGGCCAGGTTTACCCAAATAAGGAGCAAGCCCGTTACCACCGCAACGCCGACGCCGGCGCGATAGGCGATGCTGTCCGAAAAGCGCGAAATCAGCACAAAGGCACTGCCCGCACCGAACAAAAGGACGCCCATGACGACGAAATCAAACAAGTTCCAATTGACTTCGGTGGTAAAGAACATCGCTGCGAACGGTACCATTAAAAGAAACGCAGTGGCGAGGGCAACATACCACATCTGGCGGCGGATGCTGCGGCGAACGCGTTTCAGCGTCTTCATTTCCAAATCATCCGGCGCGGGTATGTTCGACGAAATGAGCCCGGCGTCTAATTTTCCCGTGCGAATCATCCGGGCGATCCCGGGATCGTTTTGCGCATACGCTTCGACTAGAGCGCACGATTCTTCACTTGCTTCGCCGGCGATATAGGCCGGCAATAAATCAAGAATAACATTTCGCGGCACGGATTCCATTTGGTTCTCCTAAGTTTCAGATTTCTTTAATTCCTTCACGATTCGCCTGCCAGTGCGCGAGTTTAAGCCTCAGCCGGTGCACCTTAACTTTGGCCGATACTAACGAGATGTTGAGCGCGTTCGCGATTTCATTATAAGCGGCTCCCTCTGCCCGGAGTTGCAGGGCGGTGCGGTCAATCTCGGGAAACGTCCGAAGGTAGGCCTGCAGAGCTTCCCATTCGGTTTTATGACGGATGCCCTCTTCGACATGCGCCGCGGGATCCGGCAGCTCCGGCGGAAGCTCGCTGAGCCGCTTTCGACGCCGCAGCGACTGGAGATGCAGATTGCGCGCGATGGTAAGCAGATAGCCTTTGACCGTAGCCGATACCAGCGGCGCCTTCCCTGTGAGGGCGCGCGCAAATGTTTCGGCGGTAATATCTTCCGCCTCCGCAGCATCGCCGCATAAAAACAGAGCGAAGCGGTAAATGTCGTTCGCGTAACGTGTGTATAGCTCGTGGAAATCAGTCATAATCAACCTGCTTTAAACACAATATGGAATTATCGCGCAAAAGTTACAAGCCGCCTTCAAAAAATATTTCCCGATCGTTGTAAACGGCAGCAGGAGTAACCGGGCCAGAGGGCGCCTATCGATGGTTGTGCGTTGCCGGCGAGCTTCAGGCATCTCGCTCGTTTGGTGGATACCGTTAGCTCAAACAGACGCGGGTACGATAAAAAATTTCAATTCACGATTAAAACACACGGGTGCACGCGGAGGATGCGCACCCTCTCTTCGGCGGAATAGCGTTTATGTTTTACCATAATTTGAACCTCCTTTAAAATTGAGATTAGGTTATGTTAAACATTTACCTTGGGAAGCCCAATTCCATCTGAAGCAAACGACCAGCCCATCGCCGGTAATTAACTTTGATAACACCCTGTCTTTTTTATATTTTACACTATAGATTGTTATCACGTAAACTTAATGAACAGGAGCCTTTATGCACTATTCCCGACCCCTGATTTTCGGCGAAGTCTTGTTCGACGTCTTCGATGACAATACGGAGGTGCTGGGCGGAGCGCCGTTTAACGTCGCCTGGCACCTGCAGGGATTCGGCCTCGATCCTTTGATGATCACACGCATTGGCCGGGACGAACGCGGCGAACGCGTGCTCCAATATATGCGCGACTGGGGTATGGATACAGCCGGCGTACAGGAAGATGAACATTATCCCACCGGTATTGTATCGGTCACATTGCAGGAAGGTCAACCAACCTTTGATATTGTGCCCCAACAGGCGTACGATTTTATCAGTCCGGCGCAGACCGAAAAACTTTTAGAGAGGGATTTTGAGACATCTATATTTTACCATGGTTCGCTGGCGGCGCGCCATGACACCAGCCGCCAGGCCCTCTTTAATTTACTGGAAAGCATTCCCTCAGCCGTGTTCATGGATGTAAATCTCCGCGATCCCTGGTGGAATATGGATATCCTGCGCCCTCTTCTCACCACCACACAATATTTGAAATTGAATGAAGAAGAATTGGAGCTGATCACCGACGCGTCGACTTCAGGGGATACCGACCCTCCCTCCATGGCAGCCGTTTTGCTGAAACGCTACCATCTGCGGGCCGCCGTTATCACGCGCGGCGAACGGGGCGCTTTAGCGGTGGATGCATCGCAGAAGGAACTTGAGGTCAAACCCAGGCCCATCCCCGATCTAAAGGACACGGTTGGCGCCGGAGACGCCTTCAGCGCCGTTTTGATTATGGGCCTTATCCGCAACTGGCCTTTTAAAATTACCATGGACCGCGCCATGACGTTTGCCTCGGCCATTTGCTCCATACGCGGCGCCACGACTAAAGAACAAAAGCTGTACGATCAATTTACTTCGAAATGGAGCGCAACACATGTCAAATGAAAATGACAAACAACTCTACATTTTGATGCTCAGCATCCACGGCCTTTTACGCAGCAAAGACCTGGAATTGGGACGCGACGCTGATACCGGCGGCCAAATCAAATATGTGATTGAACTGGCCCGCGCCCTTGCGGCCAACCCGCACGTAGGTCGCGTTGACGTGTTGACCCGCCAGGTCATCGATAAAAAAGTGGACAAAATATACAGCCAGAGTGAAGAACAAATTTGCGAAGGCGCCCGAATCGTCCGCATTCCGGCCGGACCGCGGCGTTATTTGCGAAAAGAAGTTCTCTGGAATTATCTCGACAGTTTCTCGGACCAAACGTTGCAACACATTCGGCGTGTGGGCGATGTACCGGATGTGATTCACAGCCACTACGCTGACGCCGGATACGTGGGCGCGCAAATCGCACGGCTTCTGGGCGTACCCTTTATTTTTACCGGCCATTCGCTCGGCCGCGTCAAAAAGGACCGGTTGCTGGAAAAGGGTCTCGAACCTTCCAAGATCGAAGGCCATTACAACATCTCTACCCGCATCGAAGCCGAAGAGTCGGCGCTGGATACCGCCACCTTTGTGGTCGCCAGTACACGGCAGGAAATCGAAGAACAATATAAAAAATATGAATATTACGATCCGCGGCGTATGGAGGTAATTCCGCCCGGCGTCGATTTGAATCGCTACTTTCCGCCAAAAAAAGCCGCCATACGAAAAGATGTGGAAGCAAAAATCAATCGCTTTTTGAAGAACCCAAACTTGCCGCTTATTCTGGCGCTCTCCCGCGCAGACGAACGAAAAAATATCGAGACGCTGATTCACGCCTATGGCAAAAATGATTATTTGCGCGAACATGCCAACCTGGCCATCGTCGCCGGTAACCGTGAAGATATCACCAAACTGGAGAAGGGCGCCCGCCGGGTATTGACGAATATTTTACTGCTCATCGACCGCTATAATCTTTACGGCAAAGCCGCTTACCCCAAGCAGCACGATCCCGAAGAAGTTCCCGATTTTTACCGCCTTGCCGCGCGTCAACAAGGGGTATTCGTCAATCCCGCTTTAACGGAACCTTTCGGCTTAACGCTTTTGGAAGCGGCCGCCAGCGGAGTCCCGGTTGTGGCCACCAACGACGGTGGCCCGCAGGATATTATCGAAAATTGTCACAACGGTTTGCTCATCGATCCCCTGGATGATGAGGCGATGGGCAAGGCCATTCAATCTATCATCGAAGACCGGGAGCGCTGGAAAACGTATTCGAGGCAGGGATTAGAGGGCGTGGAAAAACATTATTCCTGGAAAAGCCACGTGAACAACTACCTGCCGAAACTGGACAAAGTGTTGAAACGCCGCCATTACGGTCGTGATATCATCAGCCGCTATAAAAGCCGCCTGCCCACCGTGGATCGCATCCTGCTGACCGACATCGATAACACCCTGTTGGGCGACGACGAGGCGTTGCAGGAGTTCCTGGAATTACTTAACGATACCGAACACCATATCGGATTTGGTATTGCCACCGGCCGTCATCTGGAAAACGCCGTCCATACACTGGAAGAAAACAACGTACCTCTTCCGGATTTCTTTATCACATCCGTCGGCAGCGAAATCCATTACCAGAGCGGCGAGGTGGAAGACCGCTCGTGGAAGCATCATCTTAATTATTACTGGAAGCCAGAAAAAATATATGAAATACTGGACGAACTGCCCGGTATGGAACGGCAACCGGCCAGCGAGCAGCGTCGTTATAAAATCAGTTATTACTACGATCCCAAAAACGCCCCTAAAAAACGGAAATTAACGCGCTTATTCCGGGAACATAAACTGAAGGTCAAAATCATCTATTCACACAATATGTATATGGATGTGTTACCGATCCGGGCTTCCAAGGGCCTGGCTTTAAGATATTTGGTAATGAAATGGGGTTTGGCTGCCGATCATGTACTGGTAGCCGGAGATTCCGGCAACGATGAAGAGATGCTCCGCGGAAACACACTGGGCGTGGTTGTGGGCAATTACAGTAAAGAATTAAGACGCCTGCACGGCAAACCGCGTATCTTTTTCGCAGAAGCGCATTACGCCCGCGGCATTATAGAGGGAATTAATCATTACAATTTTATGGAAGAAATTCAAATACCGGAGGAGGTTGATGATCAAGCATCTTGAACAGTGTATCCAGGACTACCGCAAACAGGTTTATCTCTTACTGCGCCGGCTTGTTCAGCTGGAACGTAAGCTTCTCTTGAAATCCGATATTATTTACGAATGCGAGCAATTCTGCAGTTCCGATTCAGGCAAATCTCTGAAAGGCACGCCGTTCGAAACGTTCATTAACCGCACCGAAGTTGCCGCCATTAACTTTCCGTGGCTGTATGTATCGGTCCGCGTCGAAATAGGCCAATGGGAATACTATCGGTTTCACGTGGAGAACGTCTCCTTCGAGGAAGTAAGCGTGGCCGAATACCTGCAATTCGAGGAAACGATCGTCAATCACAATCCCGATGAGAATCAATGGATATTGGAAGTGGATCTGGGGCCCTTTAATCGCCGCTTCCCGAAACTCAGCGAAAAAAAATCAATCGGTAACGGCGTCAAGTTTTTAAACCGCCACCTGTCCACGCTGCTTTTTTCAAATAAAAACGAGGGCAGTAAAAAGCTGTTCGATTTCTTACGGGTTCATAAATACAACGAACAGCAATTAATGGTGAACGACCGTATTGCATCGCCCGAAGAGCTGAAAGAACAACTGCGCGCAGCCGAAAACTTTCTGCAGGATGAAGATGACGAAACGGAATGGTCGGAACTCGAGCATACCATGCAGGAAATGGGCTTCGAAGTGGGTTGGGGCCGCACTGTAAAACGCATTCGTGAAACGATTGAATTGCTCGTCGATATTCTTGAAGCGCCCGCGCCGCGCAACCTGGAAGCCTTTCTAAGCCGTTTACCGATGTTATTTCGCCTGGTCATTCTTTCGCCCCACGGCTATTTCGGACAAGCCAACGTGCTGGGATTGCCCGATACCGGCGGCCAGATCGTGTACATTCTCGACCAGGTGCGCGCGCTGGAAAACGAAATGTACCGTTCTCTGCACGAACAGGGCATCGATATCGATCCCGAAATTTTGATCGTCACCCGACTTATTCCAGACGCCGGCAATACCACCTGCAATCAACGGCTGGAGCGGGTGATCGGCACGAACAACGCCAAAATTCTGCGCGTGCCTTTCCGCAATGAAGACGGCGAAATCGTACAACAGTGGGTTTCGCGTTTTAATATCTGGCCCTATCTGGAACGCTTCACAACGGACGTGGAAAAAGAAATTCTCGCCGAGTTGGGTCAACGCCCCGATTTTATCATCGGCAATTATTCCGACGGCAACCTGGTGGCGACCCTTCTGGCGCAACGCTTACGCGTCACACAGTGCAACATCGCGCACGCCCTGGAGAAAACCAAGTATCTGTTTTCCGCCCTTTACTGGAAAGACAACGAGGATCAGTACCACTTCTCGAGCCAGTTCACCGCGGACCTAATCGCCATGAACGCCGCCGATTTTATCATAACCAGCACCTACCAGGAAATCGCGGGCACCAAAGAATCGGTCGGACAATACGAAAGTTACGGCGCGTTCACCATGCCGGAATTATTCCGGGTGGTTCGCGGCATCAATATCTTCGATCCCAAGTTCAATATCGTTTCGCCCGGCTGCGACACCAACGTCTATTTCCCCTATTACCGTAAAGATGACCGCCTTTATGATTTACACCCGGAGTTGGAAACCATGGTCTTCGGCAACCACACGGAAGAGGGACACGGCTACATTAAAAACCGCGATAAACCGATCATATTTGCCATGGCGCGGCTGGATTACATCAAAAATATTACCGGCCTGGTCGAATGGTACGGCCGCAACGAACGGTTGCGGGAATTGGCAAACGTCTTTGTTGTGGCCGGTCATGTGGACATCAACCAATCCAAAGACGAAGAAGAGAAGTATCAGATTGAACGGATGTACCAGTTGTTTGACGAATACCGGTTGGAGGGCCAGGTACGCTGGTATAAAAATCAATCCGATAAAAATCTGGTGGGGGAGCTGTACCGTTATATCGCCGACTACGGCGGCGTTTTTCTGCAGCCGGCTCTGTTCGAAGCCTTCGGATTGACGGTAATCGAAGCCATGAGCTCCGGGCTGCCCGTCTTTGCTACCCGTTACGGCGGTCCGCTGGAAATCATCGAGCACGGCAAATCCGGTTTCCACATCGATCCCAATCACGGCGAGAGCGCCTCACAAGAATTAGTCGCATTTTTCGAACAAACGGCCAAAGATAAAAACTACTGGAAAACCATTTCGGACAACGCCATCCGGCGGGTTGAGGAGCGTTATACCTGGAAGTTGTACGCCCATCGATTGCTTTCCCTGGCGCGTATCTACGGGTTCTGGAAATACGTTTCCGATTTGGAACGGGAAGAGATCCGCCGCTATCTGGAGATGTTTTACGGTTTGATGTACCGCAAGCTGGCTTTGCTGGAGAATAACCGGAACTGAAAGGAAAACGATATTAGAGTGTTTTCCTTTCACGAGGAAAACCCGAACCCAATCATTTATTCCGTAATGAAATAAAATCAGTGGTAATGACGCCGAAGCATATATCTTATGATTATCCAATACCGGCCAAAGCAGAACAAATTGAAAACATCTTATGTTGTTTTTTAATCGTTTAAAGATGATTTTATCGCGATACCCCCTTCCTCCCCTCCCGCCAGCAACAGGAAGGGGGCCGGCGGGCGGGTCTAAGCAGCGTCTCAGGTAGCTCTCCAACATTTATTTTGGACAAGACAAGACCGATCTATTGCATTCTATGTGTCCCAACGAATCGGGAAGAAGACGAAATCCATGGCAGAAAAATAATTTGTGTCATTCTTAGCGCTCGCTGCGTACTCGGCGGTTCAATTACCTGCCTACCTGTCGCGATCCATTCGCAAAAGTGCAAGTATTTTTCGGCTAAGCTATTATAAACCGATATCATTCTGATCGATTCTTATTGCGTACCTAACGGGACGCGATTGAATATTGAATGGCGTTTCCATTTCTATACATATTTCGTTCCTACGGAACGCCTTAAGTTCAAGTGCTCTTTGGTATTAACGACCCATTATTGTCCCGTCAGGGACTACATATTTTTAGTCGAAACACAAAACTAGAAATAATGGTCGTCCCGTAAGGGACTCAACCGTGGTGTATTGTTCGATTCCTTTTACATTCCCAAAAAAACTGCAAGTGGCTTTTGGAGCACTTTCTTTGCTTCGGAAAAAAATCGAATTTGATGATGAACATATGGCTTGGAGTGAATTAATTGAATTATGCTAGGATTGCGTCTGCATTTCTCCAAACATACTTATTTTTCTCTGCGCTCTCTGCGTACTCGGCGGTTTAATAACCCTCCGCCCGGCGCCAAAAAGCCCTCTCAGGTAAAAAACCTCTCCCTTTCTCCCCATCCCTGCCCCGCAGGGATCCACATAACAGGGAAGTGAGCCGGGGCTTGGTCTCAGAGGCGTTCAGGTATCAATCTGAGATTTATTTTGGACAAGGATAATAACCATTCAATCCTTATAAGTCTTTGCAAAACCCGTAGCCACCATACGATCGTTTACATTGATCCATTGGCCGTTCTCGTGCAGCCAGATTTCCGCCAGATATCGGCCGTATTTACCGCGCCGGTCTTTGAAGGTTTGAATCAGGACCTCTTTCTGATCGATCAGCAAACGCAGATAATCGCGCGACTTGAGCCCTTCCGGCCGCTCTTCGCCGCGGATTTCCGGAGCATCGATGCGCAACAGCCGTAACGTTTCGCCGCGTATCCAGGTGTGCATGCCTAAATCCACGTCCGCCGTGCAGGTGTCCCCGTCGTAAACGCGGATAATATGCGCTTTGTAATGGTACAGTGTGTGCTCCATAAATGAATCCCCCTCTTCATGAATGCTTTCTAAGGGCCGCCGGCCCGTTGTTTTCCATGCATCTATTTAAACGCTTCCTTACGGATGCCGTATTTTTTAAGGCGGTATTGCAGCGTTTTGTAAGAAATGCCTAACTGTTTGGCCGCAGCGCTCAGTTTACCGCCGCTGGACTTCATTGCCCGCACGATCATTTCCTTTTCCATTTCCGGAAGGGGCGCCGGTTTGCCGCCCTGACCTGTTTGTCCCTGTTCTTCGGGAAGAGGCAGTTGTTCGGCTTCCAACCGCTCGCCGTCGTTTAAAATGATCGCTTTTTCGATGATGTTTTCCAGTTCACGCACATTCCCCGGGTAACGGTAATGTTCCAGTTTTTTAAGAGCGGCTGGACTTAACTGCCGAAGCGGTTTCCGGTAGCGCTCACTGTAACGGTTTATGAAATGGCGCGCCAAAAGAGCGATATCGGCGGGCCGTTCCCTAAGCGGCGGCAACTCAATATGAAACACATTCAGACGGTGATAAAGGTCCTGCCGGAACTGTTGCTCTTCCACCCGCTTCGCCAGATCGTCATTGGTCGCCGCCAGCACGCGTACATCCAATTCAATGGTGCGATCGGAGCCGAGCGGCTGGATGCGCTTTTCCTGAAGCACCCGCAGCAGGCGGGTTTGTAAATCGCTGCGCATACTGGCGATTTCATCCAGAAAAATTGTGCCGCCGTCGGCCTGTACAAATTTTCCGTCATAGGAGCGACTGGCCCCGGTGAAGGCGCCTTTTTCATAGCCGAATAATTCGCTCTCGATAAGATGTTCCGGAATAGCTCCGCAATTGAGAGCCACAAAAGGGCCGTTTTTACGCCGTCCGCTGTAATGAATGGCACGGGCCGCCAGCTCCTTACCCGTTCCGCTTTCTCCGCTGATCAAAACGGTAGCATCGATGTCTTTTATACGTTCGATCAATGCGTAAATATGCTGCATGGCCTTACTGCGGCCGATCAGATTATGATAGCCGAAGCGCCGGTCGATCTCCTTTTTCAACCGGGCGTTTTCCCGCAACAGCGTCGTTTTTTCGGCTGCGTGAGTTACAACACGCAGCAAATCCTCTTTCTGTAAAGGCTTGGCGAGGTAATCGTAGGCGCCCTTCTTGATGGCATGAACCGCATTGGGGATGGAACCGAACGCCGTCATGATGATCACCTGCATATCGCGATCTGATTCGATGGCTGCCTGCAAAACCGCCATCCCATCTTTACCCGGCATTTTCAGATCCGTCAGCACCACATCAATTCCCGACTGTTGCAATATTTGAATGCCCTCGCTTCCGTCGCAGGCGGTAACGGTATTGTAACCGGCGTCCTGCAAAATGTCCGCTAAAATATTACGCTGGCTCGGTTCATCGTCAATGATCAATACGGTTATCATCGGTTCTGTCCGTGTCCTCTGTTAGGCTTGCATTTGTACCCGGGAGATCAATATAAACCACGGCGCCCTGGTGGGGACGGCTTTCAATCGTCAGTTCTCCGCCGTGGGCTTTGATGATTTTATAGGCGGTGGATAAACCCAAACCCGTGCCGCCGCTTTTGGTGGTATAAAACATATCGAACATGTGTTCCATCTCCTGTTCGGCAATGCCGACCCCCGTATCGCTGATAACAATGCGATTTTTCCGTTTGTCGGTTTGGATCGACAGAAGGCCACCATCCGGCATGGCTTGAATGGCGTTCAGGATGATATTGACCAGCGCCGTCTTGAAACGTTCCCGGTCCAGTTCGCAAACCATTTGTTCCGGCCAGTCGGTTTTGAGTTCGATCCGATGTTCGCTCAGCTCCCGGCCGTACAATTGCAGGATCTCCTGCAACAACGCCTGCAAATCGATCCTCTGTAATTCGAGGCGTTCGCTGCGTACATAGTTTAAAAAATGATTGACCACTTTATCCAGTCTGCGGATTTCCGTTTGAATGGATTCCACATAACGCAGCGCCTGCGGGTCTTGCGATTGTTTGATAAATTTATCGTGCAGATGCTCGACGGTTAAATGCAGGGCATTGAGCGGATTTTTAACCTCATGGGCTACGCCGGCGGCCAGTTGTCCCAAAGACACAAGACGTTCTTTGCGTTGCAGCAACTGCTCCTTTTCCTTATTTTTTTTCAATTCGTCCGTCATAAGATTAAATGAATGCGCCAGTTCACTCACTTCATCATTACCATGCGGTTTCACCCTTACCTCCAAATCGCCATGCACCACATTCGTAAAGGCGTTTTGCAGGGCGCCGATGGGCTTCAGGAAGCGCCGCGTGATGTAGGTTACCGCCGCAATCGATACTACAAATACGATGAGTGTAATCATAATGTTACGATTCCGGATCTCATCCAGAGCGGAATTTAAAGCCGCCGTATCATACGTATATCGAATAATGCGGGGCACGCCGGGATTACTGAAATCCGGAACTGTGATAGTGAAGGGTTCGTTATCTTTGTTTTTCCAGGCCGCCGAACGGCCAATTTTGCGGACGGTCAAACTGCCCGGTTTGAACAATCGATCCGGTTTCAGATACACCTCGACCTCTTCAATGGTTCGTTTAGCAAGACTATCGGTTTGGTCGCCTGCCTGAACGCCCACCCCGATGCGTTTTCCACGGATGTTTTTGAAGATGCGCCATTGGCCGGCGCTGTCTTCGAATATGCGTTCATCTTCGACTTCGATATCCACATTACCTTTAAATTTTTGCACAGCCGGAAGCTTCGGCAGATGCTTGAGCAGGGATTTGTATTGTTCGCCCCTCAGCGACAAAATGGAATCGTACGATTCAAATAGGCGTGCGGACGGCCGGGCGCTTTCAGCGTCTTCTGATAAACGCCGGGGAATCTTTGGCCATTCGCCCGAAATCTGCAAACCGGTGACGCGGTTGATGGTCGTGGAAATATCCGTCAACTCATTCAGCACATCCTGCTGGGTGCGGCTGGTAAAATACAGCTCGACCGCAAGAATCAGGGCCATTAAAAGCGACATCAGGATGATGAATTTGGTTTTAATACTGACGTACAGCGCTTGCCTCCTTCGTAAAGATGTGATTATTTGCAGGCATACGGCAATTGGTTTCATCCTGGAACATCAAAACGGCAGGTCGACGGAAGCGTTGGATTCCGTCAAAACCTGCCGTAAATCAGAATAATCTTTCTTCAACCCAACTCAGATCATACGGACGCGATTGCTTCTAAGGGCCGGCTTGGCCGGAACTGAAGGCGTCCGGATATTCTTTTTTATGATATGAATATCCTTATTGTCGCCGTCAAGTGTCTTTTGGAGCATTTTACCGCCGCGCCAATTCCAGTGCATCTTACCGGAATCAATTTCAAACCCGGCTTTCTTATCAGCCAGTTCAACCGTTACATTGCGTTGTTCGCCCTTACGAACATAATTTACAGACACCTCTTCGCCCGGATCATGATAATTCAAGGTACGTACCAGATCGCCGTAGTCGTGTATCTCTTTTTTGCCTATGGCGGTGATCACATCGCCCGCTTTCAATCCGCTCTTTTCCGCCGGCGACTCTTCAATCACACGTTCGAGCAGCACGCCGTACTCCACATCAAAATATGTTAGCAACTGATCGCTCAAACGGCGTGCTTCCACGCCCAGGTAACCGCCTTTACGTGACACCATTGCACTCCAGGGGCCCTCTTTCAATTTTCTAAGGGAACGCTGCAAACGCGGCAAACCATGCACACTGATTTCGCCTTCCAAATCGTCCAAAACGACTTCCAGCTCTTTGTCCTCTTCGCCGGGTTCAAGTCGGGCGGATTTTTCGAGCACTTCGCCCCCGCGCCGGATTTTGAAACGCACGTCCTGCGTCTCTTCGATGGCTTCAACCCATTCGGCCAGTTGATCCGCGCTTTCCACTTCCTCGCCTTGCCACTCAATAATGACATCATCTTCACGCAGCCCGATGGCCTCCGCTTCACTTTCTTCAATTACATCTAAAATGAGAACGCCGTGATCCAGCGATTTCGTTTCGAGCGCCTCTTGATCCAGATATTTGACAATAACGCCCAGTTGGAAACCGCTGCTTTTTTTGACGATTACGCGATCCTTTTGCGGAGCCAGCGCCGTCAGCGTGTTCACAGCTATGAGCATGGAAAACATCGCGAGTAATAAGACACGTTTGTACATGAAATACCTCCTTTTATTATGTGGAATGTACAATTTACAAATAGAGAAGACAAATCCCGTGCCACCCAAAGCATGCCCGCCACGACGGACTTCCGTAATTATGCCAATACATAAATACCCCATTTGGGGCAGAATAATGTCTGATTTGCGGCAAAAAATAGGTACCATCTATTTACCTCACTGCCTGAATCCCCTATATTCATGTTCTTTTAACATAAACGCTTTTTAAAAAGGAGTTACGATTATGAGTGAATGGGATCCCGCCGCATTTGAAAAATCGATAAAGGTACGCCCCCTGACCCAAGACGATTATGAATCGGTCGTAGAGCTGGAGACATTGTGTTTTCCGGGAATGGAGCCGTGGACAAAAAGCGAATATATGAGCCAGATCGAAACCTTTCCGGAAGGACAAATAGCAGTTGAATACGACGGGCACCTGATTGGCACCTCCGCCAGTCTGATCGTGGAATTCGACGAATACGGCGACAAGCATACCTGGGATGATGTGGCCGCCAACGGATACATCGACAATCACGATCCCGAAGGCGACACGCTTTACGGCATAGAGATCATGGTGCATCCTGATTACCGTGGTATGCGGATCGGACGCAGGCTCTACGACGCCCGCAAAGAGCTGGCCATTCGATTGAATTTAAAACGGATTATACTGGGCGGAAGGCTGCCCAATTACCGGAAATACGCCGACCGTCTTTCGATCCATGAATATCTGGAAAAAGTGGTTACCAAAGCGATTTACGATCCGGTATTAACCTTTCAGCTTGCCAACGGCTTTGTGATTAAACGTCTGCTTTCGGATTATCTTCCGGAAGACAAACAATCGGCCGGTTACGCCGTTTTGCTGGAATGGGTCAATTTGCATTACAGCCCCAAAAAACCATTACGCATGTTGCCCTCTCTGCCGGTTCGTATCTGCGTCATTCAATACCAGATGCGGCGCATCCAATCTTTCGACGATTTTGCCAATCTGTGTGAATACTTTGTGGATGTGGCCGCCGACTATAAATCCGATTTTGCGTTATTCCCGGAAATTTTCACGGTGCAACTTCTTTCTTCCATGCCGATACAGCGGCCGGGTAAAGCGGTGCGGGAGCTGGCCAAATTCACGCCTCAGTACATGGAAATGTTTCATCAATTATCGGTTAAGTATAACATCAACATCATCGGCGGCTCCCATTTTGCAGAGGAAGAAAGCCAATTGTACAATATCGCCTATTTGTTTAAACGGGACGGCAAAATCGAAAAACAATATAAGCTGCACATCACCCCCAACGAACGGCGCTGGTGGGGCGTTCAACCCGGCAAACGTTTTGATATTTTCGATACGGACCGCGGTAAAATATCCATTCAAATCTGCTACGACGTGGAATTCCCCGAGTTATCGCGATTGGCCGCCGAACAGGGCGCCAATATGCTGTTTGTGCCTTTCTGCACCGATGAACGCCAGGGCTACCTGCGGGTTCGTTACTGCGCCCATGCCCGATCCATTGAAAATCAGATGTACGTGGCGCTGGCCGGAAATGTGGGCAACCTGCCTTTTGTCGAAAATTTGGATATCAACTATGCACAGTCCGGCATCTACACGCCGTCCGATTTCGGTTTCTCGCGCGACGGCGTTGCGGGCGAATGTACTCCCAATACCGAAACGGTGGTGGTCGCCGATGTAGATTTGGAAGTGCTAAAGCGCCACCGCAAACGCGGAACGGTTTTGAATTTACAGGACCGTCGTCTGGATTTGTATAAAGTGATTCCGATTAACCATGATTATATGTAGGAAAAACGTTTTTTAAAGCCGGTCTACGGTTGAGCGGTGGTATATCCGGCGGGTTCGGGAAAGGGGAGCTTGCAGGCTAACGATTACCGCGGCGGCGGGCGCGATGTTTGAAAATAAGATTTTCCATATTGTATGAACCACAGTCGGGACAGGCCGATAGTTCGTTTTTGCGTTCCGTCTCGTTCAGATCGCCGCAATCCCGGCATTTATACAGGTTATATGTAAAATCCACGTTACCACCTTCGATAACCAGCTCATGGCCTTCCATCAGGGCGATCGCCACTTTTTGACGGGCCTTTTCCACCAGCCGCGTAAAGGTCGGGCGGGATATGTCCATGCGTCTGCCGGCCTCTTCATGCTGAAGTTGCTCATAATCGGCCAATCGGATGGCTTCATACTCATCGACTGTAAGGATGAGCGTTTGCAGCATCCGACGCGGAATTCCCGAAGGCTTGAAATTATTGTAGCGCGGCGGCAGTTTAACGCGCCGGCGGCGATATGGTTGACGCAAGTCTCACTCCTTTTGAATTGTTATTTCACATCACTATTGTCCAATTTAAATATTAGGAACGCTAACATGAACGCGCCCCTTACGCCTCTCCCGGATAATCTGAGTTTCACTTACGCTTGACGTTACGATTCTATCCACAAGCTTAAATGCCATTTTCTCAACCGTATTTATTCAAGCTACGCAGCAAAGTACAAAAGCATTACAATTTAATGAACATAAGTTCATATTGCAATTTCGAGATTATTTACAGACCCGGAAACACCATGGGATACCAACTATAGCGGCGGATTTTTTTGACAGCAATGCTCTTGTTATGGATAATGGATTCCGCCGCCAGCCGACCGCTTTCAATGGCCGGACCGATACCCTCGCCCATATCCGTCGTCGCCAGTCCGGCAGCGTCGCCAATGATAAAAGCCTGTCCGTATTTTAACGCAAGCCCTTTTTGACGCAAGTGGTAATGGTAGCCGCCCGGTTGTTCGTCAAAATCCGCAGCGATAAATCCTTTTGATCTCAAACGGGCAATGAATTTCTCCCAAACATCCCGCAATTTCAGTTCACGCTTCTGCAGCAACCGGCGTTTGCCTCCCAGACCCAGATTGATGTAGCCATCTTCTTTAGGCACAAACCAGGCGTATCCCGGCAGTTCATCCTGAAAGAACCATAGATGGGTCTCGTTCTCGAAATATGCACGGCGGGTTTCAATTTCCAGCGTGGCAATATGTTTATCGTCCTGTCGTGGTTGGAACGGTTTAAAAAACGCATGATAGACCGGGCAACCGCTGCCGCCGGCGCCGACCAATATATCACACGAATACTGATCGTCAATGACAAAGCGGTTATTATTAAAAACGATATGTTGCACTTTGTGTGTATCAACAGGCGTTTCGCTCAATTCCAGAAGCCAGTTGTCGAACTCGAAGCGACGGATGGAATATTGCCTTGTTACAATAGGCAGATGGCGACCGTAGATATAAAAATGGATCTTACGCAAATGAACCATGCCGTATGGATACGATTCGGGCTGCATCCCCAATGATTTGAATACGCGTGGGGTAATCCAGCCCGCACAGAGCTTATCTCTCGGGAAAGAGGCGCGATCCAATAAAAGCACGGGCACCTCCGCCTGCTTTAAAAACCGCGCGCAGGTTGCCCCGGCGGGTCCTGCGCCAATTATAATCACTTTACTGTGTACCATAATCGAATTATGCCACGCGAACGTTTGGTTGTTTTCGGGCGGGCGGCGTCATCACGATCTGCCACAACTGAGTATCGCGGGCGCGAAAACCACCGGCTGATGCCAAAAGATAATACCGCCACATACGGTAAAATCGATCACCGTGCTGTTCTTTAAACTTGGGCCAGGCCTTCTCGAAGTTGCGATGCCAGGCCATCAATGTGGAATCGTAATGTGGTCCGATATTATGCCAGTCTTCCATAACCCATAATTTTTCCATAGCGGCGCCTAACTGGGCAATGGAAGGTAACATCCCGTTGGGGAAGATATATTTGGTTGTCCAGGCGTTGCTGGTCGTCGTGCTGAAATTACCGCCGATCGTATGTAGCAATGCAATACCGTTTTTATCTTTAAGCCTTTCGCGGCTCAACTCCATATACTGCCGGTAATTTTTGTAGCCCACATGTTCCATTAATCCGATCGAAACAACCCGATCGAACGTTCCCTCAACCGAACGATAATCATCGTGAATAATGTGCACGGGTAAACCGGCGCATTGTTCGCGGGCCCATTTGACCTGTTGTTTCGATATATTGACCGCCGTTACACGCACATCATACCTTTCGGCTGCGTATCGGGCAAAACTGCCCCACCCGCAACCCAGTTCCAATACTTCCATTCCCGGTTCTAACTCCAATTTCCGGCACACCAGATCCAATTTCGCTTCCTGCGCCTCATCCAGAGTGTCGGCATTCTTCCAGTAAGCGCAGGTATAGTTCATGCGTTTATCCAACATCGCCTGATAAAATTCGTTGCCGAGATCGTAATGTTTTTGGCTTACCTGGGCGGCCCGGCTGACTTTTTGTAAATTAAAGAGCCGGGATTTAAACAGTTGCGCTTTGAGTTTCCAGTTGCCTTTAACCTTTTGATCGAGACGCGCAGTTAAAATCCGTGCAAAAAACTGATCCAGGGCCCCGCAGTCCCACCAACCGTCCATGTAAGATTCGCCCAGCCCCAGGGCATGTTCCCGTAAAACCCGTTCATAAAAGCGTTCGTCATGCACGCGGATATCAAAAGGCCGGTCGCCGTTTAGCCGAACGCCTGCCGTTGACAATAAATCGGAGACAATTGCTTTTGCCTGACTCATATGTTCTCCTCATTTGAAAGAACTTACCCTTTACGGTAAAAATCTATCGGATTCGGAGAATCCTTTAATGTTTATTTCAGGCGAGCATTATAACGGCTAAAGTACCTCTATTTTATTATAATGGTTCTGAACGATATTTTGGCGTTCCATTCTGAAGGCTTTTACCGCCGCCGGTAGGTATTGCATGATATCACCCGCAACCAAACCATCCTCTCCCAGTGCGGCGGCTGCCAGGTCGCCTGCATAGCCGTGCATGAACACGCCCATGCGCACTGCATCCGTAACGGAAAATCCCATTCCGAGCATGGCGGCAATAGTGCCCGTCAGGACATCGCCGCTGCCGGCCGTAGCCATACCCGCGTTACCGCTCAGATTTATATATGTTCTGCCGCCGGGTTCGGTAATAAGCGAATGGGCGCCTTTAAGTACAACGACGGCATTTAAATCCGCGGCTGCCTCCTGCGCCGCTTTAATGCGATCGGATTGAATCGCGCCAATGGATTGGTTGAGCAAACGGGCCATCTCGCCGGGATGCGGCGTTAAAATCGTTATCGCCGTTCTTTGCCGTACGCACTCCGGATCGCTTGCCACGGCGGTAATGCCGTCCCCATCCAAAAGCAATGGTTTTTTGATTTCGATTGCCAGAGCGCTGACCAGGCGGCGCGTTTCCCGGTGGAGCGACAGACCCGGCCCCATGACCACCATATCACACTGGTCGCTGAATTCTAAAAGCGCGTCTTTATTTTTGAGGGCGATACCGCCCTTGCCCGTAGCTTTCTGCGGAAACATTATAATCTCGCTACCTTTATTGGCAATAAACTGAGAAACCGTTTCCGGCGTCGCCAAAAACGATAAGCCGCCGCCTGCCTTCAAAAAAGATTGTGCGGAAAAATAAGGCGCACCCAGGTAATTGGTAGAACCTGCAATGAACAATACCTTGCCGAATGTTCCTTTGTGACCATCCTCAGGACGCTCCGGTAATGCAAGAGGTTGATTGACTTCGATATTCAAATCGTCGGCGTCGTATAATTCGGGCGGAAATGAGATGTGGGTTACGGCGAGACGTCCGCCGTGTTTAAAGCCGGGATAGAGCAGATTGCCGGGTTTGGGCAGTCCGAATGTTACGGTTCGTGTGGCGTTTATCGCCGTTCCCATCGCCTGCCCCGTATCGCCGTTAATACCGGAAGGGATATCGACGGCAAACACCGGTTTCGATGATTGATTGATGCGCTCGATTACCGAGCGATATGCGCCTTCCACTTCACGATCCAGCCCTGTTCCAAAGATGGCGTCGATTACCGCATCTGAATTCGATAGGATTGCATCAATGGCCTCGTCATCCTTTGTTTGCTGCATATCCAGTTTCAATTTCACCGCAATTTCGTAATTTATCCTGGCCGCGCCCTTGAACTTCTCCGGGCTACTTAACAAAACAATTCGGGCCGTTCCACCGTTGGAATGGATTTTCCGGGCAACAACCAAACCGTCGCCTCCGTTATTACCCGCTCCGCAAATGACGGCAAAACGCTTGCCCGCAATGCCAATGCTATTGTGAATCGCTTCATAGGTCGCTAATCCGGCGTTTTCCATGAGCAGGGTTTCTTCTATCCCATAAGTCGAAACCGCAGTTTGGTCAAGATTTCGCATCTCGGAAATACGGGCCACTTTCATTGACAAGACCTCCCTTATCGAATCAGTTTGTTTTCTTTCCCGCCCCAAAACAGGCCCCTTCAGGCAAACATATGGAATCATACTCTCTGATACCGGCCAATACATTGAGCCGTCCACAGCTTTCTTTGGAACATTTCGTTCGTCGTAAATCTATTGTTGAATGCGTTATTGTATAATTGGAAATGTATGTACGGGAGCCTGATATGAAGCGAAGCATATCACACACGATTGATTTTTATCTTTCAAAAAATATAATGAACG
The DNA here is from genome assembly GCA_964542915.1 of uncultured Calditrichaceae bacterium. Taxonomy (GTDB): domain Bacteria; phylum Calditrichota; class Calditrichia; order Calditrichales; family Calditrichaceae; genus CAZIVP01. Next base: position 49,190 of record CAZIVP010000014.1, read on the forward strand.
CTTGTTCATCAGTCAACGATTATTCCGGATTCTGCTTTAGGGTGCGAGACTTGCACGCGCCTGTTTGCCACAAAGCGCGCTATTATTCGCAATTATTCTTCAAATCATTTTCATACAGTTTTATTTTTATTTATATTGTGGTTTTTAATCAGGTGTTTAATAAATTAAAACCACAGTCAAACCACAAAGTAGCCCAAATACCATGAAGAAGACAAACATTCCGGGAATCAGCCGCATTGATTCCAAGCACACACACGGCTGGTATGTACGTGTTTACGCCAATGGCGGGGTCTTCATTTCCAAGCTATTTTCCGATCGTCTTTATGGAGGTAAACAGGAAGCATTAACGAATGCCATTAAATTCCGGGATCATAATCAGATGGTTGCCGCCTTGCAAACGAAAGACGGAAAAACGGCTCGGAAACCGTTCTACGAACGCAAACCCAAAAACAATACCAGCGGCACTGTAGGCGTTAACGAAGTCATTACCAACATGCACGGACGCAAAATCCACTATTTCCAGGCCACGTGGAGCGAGGATGGTAAACCGCGATCCAAAAAATTTTATGTCTGCTCAAAGCGAAACCGGGATGAAGCGCGGGAGCTGGCCATTAAAGAGCGGCGGCAAAAGGAAAAAGAGTTAAGGCAACAGTGGCAAAAAGACATCGAATAACGCCATTCAATACATGCCATCCACGCCTGTTGTGCTCCTATTAATGAAACTTTTGCAGGGAGAAAGAATGTGGTGGTTTTAGCGTTTAACAGTACTTATTCCCGTCGGCGTCAAATTCCATTGTACAAGGCGTTAAGCAGATCGAGGGCTTTCTGTGCGTTGTGCTCTTCCACATAGAGGTTGACGCCCTGATTTAGCGAGGATGTGGATGTACCCAAAATACCGACATCGACCGACTTCAACACACAGTAAATTTGATTGTTATCCAAAACTTCTTTTGCCTGTTCGGCGAAAAGTCGGTTCGGAAAATTCTTGATCAATACAACTTTCTCCATAGAACTCCGTCCTAAAATAGCTTTCTTACATTTGCTTCATGCAATAGGATAAAACTCACATGGCAATATTTAATTCCCTTAATAGTTTCTGCATAATTTCCGTCGCTTTTCCCTGTAAAAAGACATCGCTGATCGAGGCGGTATAGTTGGAAGGCTCCACATTAACTTCGACAATAGCGGCGCCGTTCTGTCGCGCCAGGGGCGGTATGGAGGCGGCCGGCATCACCTCACCGGTCGAACCGATAATCAGGAAAACATCCGCTTTTTCAGCCTCATCAAACGAAAGGGTTCTGGCCGGCTCCGGGATGGCTTCGCCAAATAATATAAAATCCGGCTTTAAAACACCCTGGCAACGTTCACAGCGCGGAGGAAGCACATTTAAATCGATTTCTCTTGCTTTATAGGATTTAAAGCAGCTAAGGCACACCAGCTTTTGGTAATTACCGTGAAATTCGTAAACGGTTCGACTGCCGGCTTCCTGGTGCAGATTATCGATATTTTGAGTGATAACCCCCCGAACCATGCCGTGTTCTTCCATGCGGGCCAGGGCCCGATGTGCGTCGTTGGGTTGCGTTTTTCCGAAAAATTCATAAAAAATTTCTTTGATTTTTTGCCATGACTCCCCGGGATGGCTCAGAAAGAAGTCAATCTCTAAATATTTGGTATCATACCTATTCCACAAGCCGTTTTCGCCCCGAAAAGGCGGAATACCGCTCTCAACGGAGATTCCGGCTCCGCTGAATCCCGTAACATGCCGGGCATTCTTTAAAATTTCTACAGCATCTGATATGTTGTTTTTCATGATCTCATCATCCTGTCGTAAATGGACTCAACCCGTTTCGATTTTCATCGTACTATAATCCAATTCCGATCCCATCACACTGTGGGGTATGGAATAAACCAGAAGCAGCACCACCGCTGCAAAGACCACCCACCAGCGTTTTCGACCGGCCGGCATGCGCCGGACCATGAATAAGGCCAGCAACCATATCACGAACGCCAGCAATGTTTTGTTATCGGTCAAATCATAACCGAACGGTATTCCGGTCCAAAATGCGCCAAAAGCATATTTCTGAACGGTCGGGCCTAATATCATGCCTCCGACTCCCAATAACAGAACCGTCCAAAACGCATAACGCCGGATATTGTTTCCTTTAACAAGCGCTTCTATGCCGGCCAGATTGGACATAAACATCGCCAAAAACATCAGCAAAACGTGCGGCGCTAAGACCCCGGCGGGTACCGCGCCTTTAAAACGTACCACCACGGTTCGTTCGCCGGGGATGTTCCACCTGTGATCGCCTTTCTCTATGCGAACATAATATTCCAGCTTACCGGCCGGCGGCTGGTGCGGCAGATAAGCGCTGAAACGGCCATCGCTATGTGCTTGCGCCTTTTTTCGATGCCACATTTCATCGGTTTTGTAACGTCTATAAATGAGATAAACGCGATAGTTGGTATCAGGTAATTGAATGGACACGGGCAGATCCGTTTCGCCTCCATGACTGCGCGGCAAGTTGAATTCAATCTCCCGATTATGGATGGTAATGGAATCGCGTATGGGATATGTCGGACCGGTCATTCGTTGATATACCGCCGCCGAAAGCGTAATCACAATCGCCAGCGCCAAACGCCAAAGATTCTTTGTCATTCCGTTCTTCATTCCGGTTTGGTCTGTTTCATTCGTTTATTTTTCGGAACTGAATCGCTTCGGAAGCATCGCATATCTGTCATTGTTTCCACAAGGTATTGAATTTATGAATATGAGGCCGTGTTCGCCAAATCAATCTAAAAAAGGTTGTTCCATTACGGCGATTTTACGTATTTTGCGTTTCATCGCTGATCGTCCAAAAGAAGGAGAATCATCATGTCAGTAGAGAATTCCAAAGAAATTTGGCAGTTATTGGGGCGGATGTTTCGCGCCCATCCCTGGCACGGAGTGGATGTCGGACCGGATGCGCCCGAAATAGTCAATACCTACATAGAGATGCTTCCCACCGATACGATCAAATACGAATTGGACAAAAAATCCGGTTTGTTGAAGGTGGACCGGCCGCAAAAGTTTTCTTCGATGCCGCCCATGTTGTATGGTTTTATTCCGCAAACATACTGCGGCGATAAAATCGCCGAATACTGTATAAAGAAAACAGGGCAGGACAATATCGTCGGCGACGGCGATCCGCTGGATATTTGCGTCCTTACCGAACGGCCGATTTCCAGCAGCAACATTTTGGTCCCAGCCATCATCATCGGCGGCTTTCGTATGATTGACAACGATGAGGCGGATGATAAGATTATTGCTTATCTCAAAGGCGATTTGGTTTACGGCGAATGGGAAGACGTCTCCGATGTACCGGAAGAGTTGATCGAACGGTTACGGCACTATTTTTTGACGTACAAAGATATTCCGGGCAAAGAAAAACACCATGCGCGGATTACCGATGTTTATAACAAAGAAGAAGCCTATGAAGTAATCCGGCGAAGCCGGAAGGATTATGAACATCAATTCGGCACGGTCGAAGAACAGCTGTCGGAGGCGCTGCGTAAAATTCAAACATTCTAACGCATAATCATCGATTTGGAGGCGGTACTGTTGCCTTTCAATCAACCGCCTTTAAACTTGACATTAAATCCGGTTTCCTGAAGATAGTCGGCCGCCGGTTGGCGTTGATCGCCCTGAAGCTCCATTTTTGCATTCTTAACGCTCCCACCGGTACCGCAATGTTTTTGTAAAGCTTTAAGCAATGGTTTTAGATCACCGCTTAATCCGCTCACAACCGTTACACTTTTACCGGCCCGTCCTTTGCGTTCCAACTCTATATACACCGTATTATTCTTCGCAGTTGGTTTCTCACGCTTTGCGTTTTCATTTTTTTTCGGCCCGGCCGATGCCTTGTGTTGATCGGGATCAGTGGAAAAAACGATATTGCGTTTGTCCGCCATTATATCATCCTTTTTTACATCTTTTACTGTAACATCTCTTCGATTCGTTTCGGTAAATGGGCCTTTATCCACCGATGGTAATCACCGTCATATCCCACCTGCCCGCAGCGTTGTTCCACACGGTTTTCGATTGCCTTCAATTTGTCGTTGGATAGCGGTGAGAGCCCCTTCAGTCGCTCGCTTATGGCTGATAATCGATCATCCACCCGTTGCTGAGCTGCATTGAAAATTTCTTCATAATCTTCATCCCGCCATGCCAGATACTGATCGACGATGTTTTCCGAGACCTGGCGACTATGGAATTGCGATTGGCGAATATTGCCGCGGCCCGTAACCGCATTGCCCAGGGCATACACATTATCGTAACCTCTAATTTTACCGGTTTGAACATTTTCCACATCATAGATTTCACCCCGCAATTGCAGTCCGGGAATTTTCTCAGGTACGCTGCCGATTGCTGAGATGATCATCGGACTATGAACCGTTTCTTCCGTTCCGTCGATGACCACAAATCGCTCGCCTTTTTTTTGAACCTTTTTAAACACAATACCCTTCAGGCGTCCGTTTTCTTCGATGTATCGAACCGGTTGACGTTCGGTTTTTAATCGGAAGAGAAATTTTTCCTGCAATTTGGCTACTATTTTTTCGCGGCCCGCCAGATGCTTTTCGATCTCTTCCGGCGATGCCTCATCGGGGATGACGTTGAGCGGCATGTCGCGCAGCTCGTGGCGCGTATATAGCGTACTGCCTTTTATCCCCAATGAATCCATTGTAAAGCCTTGTTCCTGCAAGCAACGCGCCAGTCCTTTTTTTTCAAGGGTAAATACATCGAACTCTTTACCCTTTTGTTGCAGCGCCAGGCGCACGGTTTCCACCATCACAATCTTCGCCACATCCAGCGAAGCAAGGCCGCCGCCGATGATAATAGCGTCGTCCTGAATTTTGAAATTGGGATCCTTGTAAGCGGGATCATGGTTGTAGTTAAACCACTGCACAAACGGATTCTGGTAATAGAATCCGTTATTAAGAAAACGTTCGATGCCGTCAATGGGAAGCGGGCGGTCGCTCCAGGCGCCCGTTGCGATTAAAACAGCGGAGAAACCCCACTCATCCAACGCTTCCTGTAACTGAATATCGCGTCCCAGTTTTGTATTCGGTACAAAACGGACCAATGGCAGATTCAGTTTTTCGTCGATCATTTTTTCCTGACGGTCCCGAAGTTTTTCATGCCACTTGGGCAGGCCGCTTTCCAGCTTTCCATAGGGTAACGGATTTTGTTCGAAGACGACCGTATGTATGCCTTGTTTGCTTAATTCGGCGGCCGCTTCGGAGCCGGCTACCGATCCTCCGAAAATCGCTATGCACAATCCCGGTTCCATTATGTTAACTCCTGAAATCCATATTACTTTGAGAGTACCTTAAATTGCATCCGCCAGTCCCACTGATCAAAGTATAAGTTGCCGCCGTTCCATTCCACTTCGCCGCGCTGGGAGTCCACTGTTTCGGAGCGGTAATGCTCTTTGGCCGGTATAAATGGCTGGCTGTAGGCATCATTGAAAATTAAACGATAGCTATCCATGCCGGATAAATAAAACCACTTCAATTCCGGATCGTCGCTATCACGCATGCCGTAAGTAATATCCATCGGCATCCAACCGTATGGTTCAAAATAGATCATACCCCAATCGTGCATGGTATCGTCCGGCGGTTTAAATTCCCAGCCCGACTGCCAGCGCGCGGGGATACCGTTCAACCGGCAGAGCGTTATGAACATCATGGTTTGAATGCCGCAGTCGCCGTGACGATTTTCATATGGATACATACTTAAACTGCGGATGGTCGAATACTCTCTTGCCGACGCCCAGGGTATGTTGGCGTCAACCCATTCAAACAGTTTTTGCGCTTTGCGGTAAGGATTTTGTTCACCGCCCAGTATGCGCCCGGATAGTTTCCGAAGTTCGGGGGTGAAAACAATATGCGGCGGTTCTTCCTTAAGATATGGTTTAAGGGTAGGATCGCTTGCATCGACGGCGGTTATCTTTTCAGGTTCGATTGGGATATAACTGCCGTAGGCGGTGTAGGCATACCGGACCTGAAAACGTGTGGCTTTGCCCGCCTGCGCTTTTTTCTCAAAATAGACGGTTCGTTGCAAAGCTTTATTGGGCGCCAATTGATGCCATTCGGGCTCCGATGATAGTAACTCGATATCCGTTTGACGTTGCGGGATTTCCCGCGGAAAGGGAATCCAGCATCGGATGGTTTCACCCGCGGGAACCGCGTCGGATTTTACTTCGAGTTGGTAATCAATTTGTAACCGAACCGGTTTCACATAACGTTGCCCGCTCTCTTTAACCGTTTGTATAACGGACTTTATGTGGCCGTCCAAATCGAAGGCCTCGTCTTGCGGTTCGTCTTTATGATGCGCCTTCCAGATAGCGCGGCACTCGGAATCAATCCTGAAAAGATTACGCGCCGCATATTTAAAATAACGTTTTTCGCCATTGATCATACGATACTCGAGCGCACGGCTTTCTTCCCATTTTCGTAATTGTTGATCATCCACATCCGGAATATATTGTTTGATAAATGCGATCACTTCATCCTGCGTGGCGGTGAAGTCTTTTTTAATCCGCTCCATGCGTTCCAGTTCGAATGTGAGCTTTTTTTGCTCTTCCATGGATAAATCTTCCTTCTCCAGCTTTTGTTGGATTTGTTCCTTTGCCTGAGAGAACCGGCCTTGAGCGATCAGTGTTTTATAATCATCCGCTCCGGCCCGGCTGCAATTGGTCACGGAAAAAAGCATCGCAGCCGATAATACAATGTAAAAAAACATCTTGTTCATACCAATTACCTCGTCATCAACTATTTAATAGACCTACATGCTATCACTCAATCCATTGCCCAATCAAAACTTCGTCCAGGGCACGCTTGGGTACATGGTGCGTGTCCCGGTTATCGCGCCAATATTCGATCGAGCCGTTCGCGTCCTTCGCTTCCAGTACGACCTTCTCGGCCGGTCTGCCCAGAGCGATCACAAGCCTTATATTTAAATGATCGTTTATTTGAAGGATTCGCTTTAGCTGATCCCGTTTGACCGACCCGATGATACAACTCCCGACATCCCTTTCGGCGGCGGCCAGCATAATGGTTTGGGCGGCAATGCCATGGTCGCAGTCCAGCTCTTTGAGTGTTATGGCGGTATCCTGGAGAATCACAATATAGGCGGCCGGACGTTTACCGGCGGACGGCCCCGCCCAGTCGTTCAAATAACCGGCCCAGGCCAGACATTCAAAAATTTGCTGATTCAACGCGCGCTGGTTGCAAATCATATATTTGAGCGGCTGGAGATTGGCAGCCGACGGCGTTTGGCGCGCCAAATCCACCCATTCCTTTAACCATGCTCCTGGAATGGATACATGCTCCAGATAGCGCCGGACGCTCCGGGTTTTCAGTACCAATTCCTTTAACATCATAATTCCGATACGGGGATTTGCGGTCTCTTCTCATTTAACGATTGCGTTCAAAATTACAAACAGAACGGTTTGAATCAAAAAAAAGCGCACGGTTTTAATTGCGTGCGCTTTTTACGTATTAATCGTCTATGGTATGTCTGCACGAATTAACGTAACAGAATCATTTTGCGGCTTTGCGTCTGCTTATCCGTGCTTAAACGGTAGATATACACACCGCTTGGCATATCATTCGCCTGCCATTCTACGCGGTGTTGGCCGGCCTCTTGATTGCCGGAAACAAGCGTCGCTATCTTTTTACCATTGAGGTCGTAGACGGCCAGCTCCACTTCTGAGTATTCCGGCAACTGGTAACGGATAGACGTGTACGGATTGAACGGATTGGGATAATTGGCCATAAGGTTAACGTTTTGGATGACCGTTTTCGGTTGTGCCTCCACCACATTATGAATCGTTTGCTCCCCGCTGAAATCCACGTCGATTAGCCGATAATAGTAGGTTTGCCCGTTACGAACGTCCTCATCGACAAAGCGGTATTGCGTTTCATCGCTGCTATTGCCGCGCCCTTTTAAAGCGCTGTGTGTTTTATATGACACGATGGTTTTAAAATCCTGAGACGTTTGCCGGGCCCGCTGTATGATGAAGCCCATATTTTCCACTTCCGAGGCGGTTTTCCAACTTAGGGTTACCTGTTGATCTCCGGATGCGGCCTGGAAGGATACCAATTGTACGGGCAGAGAATTATCGTTGGAATTGGAAGCGACGGCGTATTCGGAAAAAGACGTTTGACCTGTCGTGTAAAGCGTATTTCCGATACGTTCCGTGTCCAGAGCCGTCCAGGGATCGGAGCTCGAGGCGCGTTTGACGATGAGCAATTTATCCGCATCGTTTATACCGCCCATGCCGGAGATATCAACATATACAGATGCCGTGAAGTTGCCGCTCAAACCACTTTCGCTCACGGTCCAGTAGCGATCGGGCGAAACCACATTGGGCGTTACGGTTGTACCGTCGGGCGACGTTGCGGAGCCGCTGAATCCGTTGTTGCCCGGATCGCTGTCGGTGCGTTGAACCGTTAACGTACCGCCGTCGGAATCGGAATTTGCGGTGAGTTCCACTGAACCGCCGGTGTTACCGAAGAGATACATGAAGGTTTGATTGGGGATGACATCTGAAGTAACATTTAAATCCCCTTCTTTAAAGATCATAATTTTATCGGTAGGAATATCTGTATATGTATTCGTTGATTTGGTTGCACCGCCTGATGAATTAAACCACCTAACATAAACACTATCTATTTTGGAAGCCGTACCCAGACCAAAATGTGCTCTCAGATCATTTTGTCCTCCTCCGCCAGTTTGGCCTGAAATTTCACGAAGTTGTGTTGTAGACCCGTTTTGTTCCGGGATATCAGCTACAACGTAAATCCTTGAACCTAACGCATGAGTATTTGTGGAACCGCTGCCTCGTATCTTCACCATTGTAAACCCATTAGAACTGGCAGCGCTGTTCATATACAATAATGGTTCGGCGTCTCTGGCGGTAACCATATCGAGGAATCCATCGTTGTCAATATCTGCAAAGGCAACGCCGCGTCCATCAAAATTATTACCCGTTGAAGGATCAAGATAGTTTTGCGCTGTTGTAAAAGTATAGTTGCTCGAAGCTCCATCATTAGTGTATAATGTGGCAGGAATATTTGTTTGTTGATTATCGGGACGATTTGTTACGAATATATCAAGGTCGCCGTCGTTATCGATATCGCCCCATGCACTGCTCACAGCTTCATAAGCATCCGAGACAATACCCCCGATACCTTTTACAGAATCAAATGCAGCTGTTGAAGTTGTGCTTTCATTTCGATAGAGATAATTGTAATGAACATTGCCGTCAATCATATTACAGGCATACAAGTCCATATCGCCGTCATTGTCGTAATCGCCCCAACTGCATGATAGAAAACTGGTTTGAGTAGGTTGCATAGTGCCTGGCGTAACCTCGTCAAACTCTTCGGTTGAAGGATTATTTTCCCAGAGTTTATTTGCTACAGCGCCGCCGCCGCCACAATTGAATATATCCTGGTATCCGTCATTATTATAATCCGTCCAGCCGAATCCACTTCCAAATGTGCGATATGGTGCATCACTCTGTGAAGTACCCGTTTCTACAATGCGTCCAATATCAGATTCTGTAAGTTCCGTAAATGTTCCATCACCGTCGTTACCATAAAACGTGTTATTACCTTTTACTTCGCCAAACATCGTAATTCTGCCATTATCAATATAAACATCGGGGTATCCGTCATTATTACGATCGCCGAATCCCACATGGCGTGAATCTTCCGTCTGGGTTACAATATCCCCATAACTGCTGTTTCCTGTTTGATCGTTAAATCCACCACTACCATCATTCATATAAAGATTATTTTCGGGAGGCGAGGCGCCTTGACCAGCTTGGGCGGCGGCAACATATAAATCCAGATATCCATCATTATCAACATCAGCCCAGGAAGCAGTTCCCGAGGTAAACTCATCATCGGTCATTCCCGATATGGTCGTTTGACTGAGCGAGCCATTCGAATTCAAATATAGGTAATTGACATAACTAGCACCGATGCTATCATTCCCTCTTGTTACGTATAAATCCACCCAACCATCGGTGTTGTAATCTGCAAATGCAACGCCCTGTGACATATCGGAACTTGCTTCCGGTAAAACACTTGGCGCATCAAATGGATCTTGCGGTAACACTTTTTCTGTATAAGTTAGTTGTAATAGTATAAGAAAAAAAAGAGAGAGTAAGCCGTACCGTTTAATTCTCATTTCTTGCCTCCTTTTGAATAAATATCAAGCGCTTTCTAACGGCTAAATAAATCGAGTTAGGTCGTCGTCGTTTGATATTAAATTCTAAAATAAATCGATGTTCTATTATGACATATACCACATTAGCCGTCTTAAAAAACACACATTATTTGACGGTTTATAGAAACCTACTTAGCTCCCGGCAAAAAGCATCGGGTTGCTCGGCGTGCAGCCAATGGGTGGCGCCTTCCACCGTTGCTATCTCGGCCTGCGGAAAGAGATTTCTTATGGAATCCGTATCCTCGTCTTTGATATAGTCGGAACGGCCGCCGCGAACAAATAAGGTGGGTTTGTTGAAGGTATGATCGGAGGTTATGGCTTTAAAGACAGCGGTCAAGTTGGCGCGCACCGCAGGCAGATTGATTTTCCAGTAAAAGCCGTTATCATCCCCCCGCGCCAGGTTTTTTAGAAGAAATTGCCGTACCGCCGTATGGGGAATATCCTGTTTCAAAGTGTCATCAGCATCGCTACGGGATTGTAGTTTTTCTAAATTTAGTTTGCTCAACACCTCGATAAAGTGTTCGAATAATGGATGATGCTCGTAAGCTTTCGGCGCGATATCCACCACGACCAACTTCGAAACATTCTCCTCATGCTCGAGGGCATAACGCATGGCCACTTTACCGCCCAGGGAGTGGCCGATTAATTTGACCGGTGCAATCGCTTTTTCTTCTATGAACTGGTGCAAATCCGCGCATAAAACGTCATAATTAAATGCTTCGCTGTGAAAAGAGAGGCCGTGGTTACGCTGATCAAGCGCATAGACGCAATGTTTTTGGCCGATCCGATCCGCCATGGATTTCCAGTTATCGGACATTCCAAACAATCCGTGCAGCACCACAACAGGCTCCTCTCCGTTGCAAAAGCGACGGAAGTGTAAAGGCATGGTCCGTGCTCCTTATGTTGTTTTAAACAAGATAATCCGTTAATTTACCGGCGCTTAATATGGTCAAACGATCCCTTAAAATCAAATCAAAGGCATAGGGGCGATACTTTATTTTTATTGCATAAATCGTTATAATCTTAACTTGTGTACTGATCATAAGCGGAAACGGAGCGCAAATGGAAATAGCAATTGATAGCCTTGTTCTGATCATCAGCGTCGTTGGACTTTGGTGGGGCGCGGTTTGGGTTGTGGAATCGGCTTCTCGAATTGCACAAAAGCTCGGTATATCGGAGCTTGTTGTGGGTTTGACCGTAGTGGCATTCGGCACGTCGGCGCCCGAATTTTCCGTAACGCTTACGGCTGCTTTCAAAGATCAGGCTAATATCTCGGTGGGCAATGTGGTGGGCTCCAACATCTTTAATCTGGGATTCATACTGGGCGGTGTAGCGTTCCTGCGTACCATCAGCACATCGAAAAAACTGGTCTTCCGCGACGGCGCCCTGCTCATAATAACCACTTTTCTGTTGCTGTTGTTTTTATACGATACGCGGCTTGGGTTTTGGGAAGGACTCGTTCTGATGTCCAGTCTTATCGGCTACCTGATTTTTCTATTTATTCGTCGGGAGAGACTTGAAGAAGAAGTGCCCAGGGGTAACTTTCGCTGGTATGACATACCTATGCTCTTAGGCGGTTTGGGGCTTATCCTCGGCGGCGGGCATTTTCTCGTGGAATCGGCTTCGTCGCTGGCAAAATATATCGGTATCTCGGACTGGGTCATCGCCGTCACGATTGTCGCAGCAGGCACATCAGCGCCGGAACTGGCCACATCGCTGGTGGCGGTCATTAAAGGACGACACGGTATCTCGGCAGGCAACCTGATCGGAAGCGATCTGTTCAACCTGTTGGGCGTGCTGGGTCTGGCTTCTTTGCTTCGGCCCTTGCAAGTGGATCCGAGTTCGTATTACGACCTGATTATGCTTTCTTCTCTGGTTATCGTTGTGGTCATCATGATGCGAACGGGCTGGCGTATTTCGCGCTGGGAAGGCGGCTTTCTCATTATTGTCAATCTGATCCGCTGGTTCATGAATTTTTACAACTGGCCCTGATCCAAACCCCGATTTAATCGACGATCTTTCTTTTTATACCGACTTGTATCGATTAAACCATGATTTATGGATATTGCAGAAATTAAATGGCCATAAAGAGGCTGCATGTTTGGCCCTTCCGGGCAACGTCTCGACGGTGTATCGTCGTCATTAAATACTATGAATGGATAATAATTCGAATCATATTACAAACGGTGAATACCCGCTATTTCAAAAATCGCAACGGTTTATTGTGTTTAGAGACGACCCGACGGGTCGTCTCTAAACTACGGCACAAATACCTGTAATGGAAAACCTCAAACGACGCTTCCGTGGCATTTTTTATATTTTTTACCACTGCCGCATGGACAGGGATCGTTGGGACCCACTTTTTTCTCCTGGCGCTTGAATGGCTGTTTTTTGTTGGATCGTTCTCTGGACGCTTTCTGGATATCAGATTCCTCGCCAACCGGTTCGGCCTGCTGCTGCAATCCCATATTGGTCGTCGATTCATGCACGAGACGCATGCGTTGCGGTTGCATCTGACGGTTGCGGGCTTCCGCGCGGTTGACGGCTTCTTCCTGAATTTGGAATTTCCACAGCCAGTTCAAGCTTTCGGCGTTAATTTCGCTGATCAGAGCCTCAAATAAACGGAATGCTTCCCGCTTGTATTCGATCAGGGGATCTTTTTGACCGTACGCACGCAAATGGATACCCTCTTTAAGCATATCCATCTCATATAAATGGTCTTTCCATTTTTCGTCGATCACCCGCAACAGAAAATAGCGCTCCAAAACGGTCATTTTTTCACGGCCTATGCGCTCTTCTTTGGCATCATAAATTTTAGTCGCTTCGCTGCGGATAAATTCTCTTAAAGATTCAAAATCGTAGCTGCCTAAATTATCGCGCACCGGCTTAAAAGAAACATTCAGTACATTACCGACTTCCGATTCCAGTGTATCCAAATCCCAGTCTTCCACATGGCCTTTTGGATCGATAACGGTTTCCAGTTTTTCATCGATAAATTCGTCCAGAATGGTCATCACTTCTTTACGCGGGTCTTCTTCCATCAATGCCACACGCCGGCGGTCGTAAATAATTTCGCGTTGCTGATTCATTACATCGTCATACTCCAATAACCGCTTACGGATGGAAAAATTTTGCATTTCCACCTTTTTCTGAGCCTTTTCGATGGAACGCGTAATCATGGGATGAGTGATGACTTCGCCTTCCTGCGCTCCCATGCGATCCATGACATTGGCGATGCGCTCGCTGCCGAAAAGCCGCATAAGATCGTCTTCCAGACTAAGGTAGAATCGGCTGCTGCCGGGATCGCCCTGCCGCCCGCTGCGGCCGCGCAACTGACGATCGATGCGCCGGGATTCATGGCGTTCGGTTCCGATGATATGCAGTCCTCCCGGAATGCCGTTCTCGGGATCGCCCGCTTCTACGACGCCGGCCCCCAGTTTGATATCCGTTCCGCGACCAGCCATATTCGTGGCTATGGTAACGGCGCCGGGCTCTCCGGCATTCGATACGATTTCGGCTTCCCGCTGATGTTGTTTGGCGTTTAAAACGTTATGCGGTACACCGCGTCGTTTTAACATACGGCTGAGGGTTTCCGAAACATCGACGGTGGTGGTACCCACCAGTATGGGGCGACCCAGATTGCGCATAAGTTCAATTTCGTCGATCACCCCTTTGTATTTTTCCCGTTTGGTGCGATATATTTCATCGTTCCAATCCTTGCGAGCCACCGGTTTATTGGTGGGTATGACGACTACATCCAGCTTATATATTTCCCAGAACTCGGCCGCTTCGGTCTCCGCCGTACCGGTCATACCCGCGAGCTTATCGTACATACGGAAATAATTCTGAAGCGTGATGGTCGCCAGCGTCTGGGTTTCCTTCTCGATTTTTACATTTTCCTTGGCTTCGATGGCCTGGTGCAAACCGTCGCTGTAGCGCCGGCCGTGCATAATCCGGCCGGTAAATTCATCCACGATCATCACTTTGCCGTCGGACACCACGTATTCCTGATCCCGTTCGTAAAGGGAATAAGCCCGTAATAACTGGGAAATATTTTGTAATTGCTCGCTGCGTTGGTTAAATGTGGAGTGCAGCTCTTCCTTTTTGATAATTTTCTGTTCGTAAGTAAGGGATTCGTCATTATCGATTTTTGCCAATTCATCGCCCAGATCCGGGAGAGTGAACATCTGCGGCTCACTGGGGTTCAGGCTTTCACGCCCGGATTCCGTCAAATCGATTACGTGGTTCTTTTCATCCACCATATAATAAAGATCGCCGAAGTAGTGTTCATCGGAGGTTTTATTTTGGCCCTTATCGCGCAGATAGTCGTTTTCCACTTCACGGACAAGTTTTTTGATGGCGCCGTCCTCGAATAATTTGGATAAACGGCGATGTTTGGGAGCGCCTTTTTCGGCCATGAGTAGCTTCATGCCCGCTTCACGTTCTTTGCCCTCTTTAAGCAATTCTTCCGCTTCGCGTATAATCTTGTTGACCAACCGGTTTTGCTGAGAAACCAGCCGTTCGACCAACGGCTTCATCTCTTTGTATTTATGGGTCGACTCGCTGACCGGCCCGCTGATGATGAGCGGCGTGCGCGCTTCGTCGACCAGAACGCTATCCACCTCGTCTACGATCGCATAATGGTGGCCGCGAATTTGTACGATATCATCCGGCGAACCCGCCATATTGTCGCGGAGATAATCGAAACCGAATTCGTTATTGGTGGCGTAGGTTATGTCACAATTATATGCTTCGCGGCGCTGGTCCGGGGTCATTTCATTCAGGATGACGCCGACGGTCAGCCCCATAAATCTATAGATTTCTCCCATCCATTCGGCGTCGCGCTGCGCCAGGTAATCATTGACCGTCACCAGGTGAGCGCCTTTTTCTTCCAGGGCATTTAAATAGAGCGGTAGCGTCGCCACCAGTGTTTTACCTTCACCCGTGGCCATTTCTGCGATTTTACCCTGGTGAAGCACAACGGCACCGATTAACTGGACATCATACGGAACCATATCCCAGGTCGTATCGTTGCCCACCACTTTCCACTTTTTACCCAGCAGGCGCTTGCAAGCCTGTTTTACGGCTGCGAACGCCTCAGGCAATATATCATCGACGGTTTCGCCGTTGGCAAGCCGCTCTTTAAATTCAGGCGTTTTGGCCTGAATCTCTTCATCCGAAAGAGACTCATACGTTTGGTCGTATTCATTGATTTGATCAACGATAGGCTGAATCTTCTTGATATCGCGTTCGTGCTTAGTGCCAAATATTTTTGTTATAAGTTGTGTAACCATAGTATCGTTAAAACCCTTTTAATAATCGTTCAGCTAAAAATTCAGGTAATCCGTACCGGATTATTTTGCGATACGTTTCCTGCATTTCGTACTGTTTTCGAACGTATTCGATGGTGTTTTGTTCATCATCGACCACAATAAAACAAAGCTCGGGATTACCGTCCCTGGGCTGCCCCACGCTGCCAACATTAACAATATATTTTTGATCGGGATCGAATGAAAATTTGGATTGGCGCACCATACCGTTATTCGTAAAAATGACGGGTACGTGGGAGTGTCCGATCAAACAAATAGGTTGATTAAAAGAATGCATTTCGATGAGGGCGTCGTGGGGCGACAAGATGTAATACCAGTGCGAAGGATTGGTCGGAGACGCATGTACCATCATCACATCATCCGTTTGATGGGTAAACGGCAATTCTTTCATGTATGCTTTGTTTTCTTCTTTCAATTTTTCCCGCGTCCAAAAGGTCGCCATGCGGGCATAGGTGTTGAAGTAATCTATATTTGCCAGATCAAGAGCTGCAAAATCGTGATTTCCCATCAAAACCACTTCGCACCGCTGGCGTACCAATTCCACGCACTCATTGGGATTTGGGCCATAACCGACGATATCGCCCAGGCAATACGTCTTTTCAATGTTATGTTGATCCACATAATCAAAAGCGGCCTGGAGCGCTTCCAGATTTCCGTGAATATCGGATAAGACTGCGTATTTCATTGAAATCTCAGTTTAAATTTGAAATGAGTCCACGACCCGTTTTTTCGATCTCATTATTTTTCAGCATTTCCTTTAACATGGCATCGAGGATACCATTAATAAACTGGCCGCTTTTATCCGTGCTATAATTCTTGGCGATTTCAATCATTTCATTGATGGTAACTTCTAAAGGGATATCATGTAAGTATAAAAATTCAACCACGGCCATTCGCAATAAAATGCGATCAATGATAGCCACACGCGTAAATTCCCAGTTTATCAGGAACGTCTCGATGCGTTTATCAAGTTTTTCCCTGTTTTTCACGCACAATTGAATCAATTCGCGTGAAAACTCTGTAAGCGAACGTTTTAACTCTTCATTCAGATATTTTATCTGATCATCAACCGGTATCGGGTTAAATTCATGGGCAAATAAAATTTTTAACGCCAGCTCGCGTTCTTTTCGACGTTTCATCGTTTAATCGTATTTATAAAATCCATGTTTGGTTTTTCTGCCCAGTCGGCCGGCAGTCACCATCTTTTTAAGCAACGGACAGGGCCGATACTTGGGGTCGCCAAGCCCTTCGAACAGGACATTCATAATATGCAAGCACACGTCGAGGCCTATGAAATCCGCCAGGGTTAGCGGTCCCATGGGATGATTCATCCCGAGTTTCATAACCGTATCAATGGCCTCTTCATCCGCGACGCCTTCCATCAGAGCATAGACCGCTTCATTGATCATCGGCATTAAAATACGGTTGGAAATAAAGCCCGGATAATCGTTCACCTCGACGGGAGTTTTATGTAACTGCGCGGCCAAATACTTTACCGTTTCATAAGTGTCGTCGGAGGTACTGAGACCGCGTATGACCTCCACTAATTGCATCACGGGCACGGGATTCATAAAATGCATTCCGATCACTTTATCCGGACGTTCCGTAGCGGCCGCAATCTCTGTTATTGATATGGATGACGTATTGCTGCTCAAGATGGTTTCCTCGTTGCAAATTTTGTCCAACCGTTTAAAGATATCCAGTTTTATCGATAACTGTTCGGATACAGCTTCTACAACCAGCCTGGATTCCGCTGCATTGATCAAATCCGTAGAAATTATGATCCTTTTGAGCGTCGCTTCCACATCCTCTTGCTTTATGAAGTCTTTTTTTACCTGTCGGTTTAAATTTTTTTCAATCGTCGTTAATGACTTTTGCAATATATCTTTGTTCAAATCAATCAATTGTACCTTAAAGCCTTTTTGTGCAAACACATGGGCAATTCCATTACCCATGGTGCCGGCTCCGACAATGGTCATTTCATCGTTTTTCATGATTGCCCCTCTATATGGATTCTACGATTATTGATGAGGCCTCTCCGCCGCCAATACATAATGAAGCCAAGCCGCGCTTCACTTTTTGTCGTTGCATGGCATAAAGCAGTGTTGTTAAGATCCGGGCTCCACTGGCCCCGATAGGATGACCCAGCGCAACAGCGCCGCCGTGAATATTAACCTTCTCAACCGGAAGTTTCAACAAGCGATTGTTTATCAACGAAACAACGGCAAACGCTTCATTAATCTCAAAAAGATCGATTCCCTCCGCCGTCATGGACGCCTTTTCCAGAACCAGCTTTATCGAGTCCGTCGGCGCTGTTGTGAAATATTCGGGAGCTTTGGCAGCAGAGGCCTGTGCGAGCACTTTAACCATTGGCGTGATGCCGAGCGCTTCTGCTTTTTCCTTAGACATCACGAGCACGGCGGCAGCGCCGTCGTTTATGGAAGAAGCATTGGCGGCCGTTACCGTGCCGTCTTTCTTAAAAGCCGGTTTCAGGGTGCCGAACTTGTCAAAACGTACGTTTTGGGGTTCTTCATCCGTATCAACCGTGACCGGGTCGCCTTTCCTCTGCGGCACTTCAACCGGTACAATTTCATCTTTGAAATAACCATTTTTCGTGGCTTGCAGCGCACGTTCATAGCTTAATTTCGCGTACCCGTCCTGCTCGTCTCTTGGTATTTGACATTCTTCCGCACACAATTCCGCGGCCATTCCCATGTGGAAATCGTTGTAAACATCCCACAGGCCGTCTTTAATCATTCCATCGATCAGCTGCTTGTTTCCCATTTTAACGCCGGATCGCAATCCATCCAAGTAGTAAGGGGCCTGTGTCATATTCTCCATGCCGCCGGCCACCACCACTTCGGCGTCTCCAACCATAATAGCTTGCGCCGCCAGCATAACGGACTTCAGCCCTGATCCACAAACCTTGTTGATCGTCATGCAGGGAATGGAATTATCGAGCCCGGCGCCAAGGGCGGCCTGTCTTGCCGGCGCCTGGCCCACATTGGCGGAAAGTACATTCCCCATGATCACTTCATGCACTTCTTTTTTGTCCAAACCGGCGCGCTCAAGGACCGCTTTAATGGCAACGCTGCCCAGTTTAGGAGCGGAAAAGTTGCGAAAAGCGCCATTAAATGATCCAATCGGTGTGCGCGCCGCTGAGACGATAACGACTTCTCTTATGGTTTGCATGATGTCATACTCCTATGTGGATTCTATGGAATAGAAGCGAAATAAAATTAATAATTTAGTTATTTTATCCATCCTTTTCAAGCATGTTGTTTTGCTGCCAGGGATTTGCTGTGTTCGCATTGGCTTTCCAGCTTCGGGAATGTATCATTGCCATTCCACAGGCCGTCGTTTTAATCGGAATTATCATAACGATTATAAGCATCGATTATATTCTTTACCAACTTGTGTCTCACGACGTCGGCTTTGCCAAGTCGTATGAATGCAATGCCTTCAATATCCTTTAACACTTCCAGACTGCTGACCAAACCGGATTCTTTGTTTTTGGGAAGATCCACCTGTGTAATATCGCCCGTAATCACCGCTTTGGAATTAAAGCCGAGACGCGTTAAAAACATCTTCATTTGGGTAAAGGTGCTGTTTTGTGCTTCATCAAGAATAACAAAAGCATTATTTAGCGTTCTGCCGCGCATATATGCCAGCGGTAGTATTTCAATCACTTCAAGGTCGAGGTACTTTTTAATCAATTCTTTTGGTAGCATATCTTCCAGGGCATCGTAGAGCGGTTTTAAATAGGGATCGATTTTTTCCTTGAAATCGCCCGGCAAATATCCAAGACTCTCGCCTGCTTCTACAGCCGGCCGGGCCAGAATAATTTTCCGCATCTTTTGGCTTTTCAGATATGCTACCGCCATCGCCACAGAAAGATAAGTTTTTCCCGTACCCGCAGGTCCTATGGAAAAAACGATATCGTTCTCCCGAATTGCGTTGATCAATCCGTTCTGGCCTTCGGATTTGGGACGGATGGGACCGTCATTGCTAATCAGTATTTCAGGTTCCGACCAAGAGGGCGTTTTAGTGGTTTGATCTGCTGAAGATGGAGTGCTGTCGGCCGGTTTTAAAATATGAATCGCCGTTTCCAAATCTTCCCGTGTTATAAAATTTTGTTTCTCGGAAATATGCACGAGTTCAGCCAACAGGCTTTGCACCATCGCAACCTCATCCTCGCCCCCTATAATTTTAAGAGCATTACCACGAGCGATTAACCGCACATCAAAATAATCTTCGATAAGACTTAGATTGGTATCCTGATGCCCATATATGATAAGTGGATTTATGTTATCTGGAATCTGATAGGTTCTCTCGATCAATTTCCTTTATACTCCAAGCACTGAAAAGATTTAATTATGCAATAAAACAATGGTTTTAATCTAAAAAAAGATTTGATATTTATAAATAAACCATAACAAACAAAAAAAGCTCCTGGCCATATTTAGCCAGAAGCTTTTTACGCATGAAACCTCATTATGATTCTTAACGGGCAATTTTCAAAATTTGATGCGGAAAAATCATATTGGGATCCGAAATGACATCTTTATTGGCTTCGTACAATCGTTGCCATTTGAACGGATCACCGAACACCTGAGAATAGCCAGCAATTTTAGATAAGTGCTCGCCTCTTTTAACCCAATATTCATTGGGACCCGGCTGACGCGGAATCGAGAAGACCTGATCGGGATAAATAAGGTCAGGATCTTTAATTTGGTTGCGATTCGCGGTGTAGATACGCATCCAGGCATAAGCATCGCCATAGATATCATCCTTGGCTGCAATTTTCCACAGATAATCGCCGCGCATCACCGTGTACGTAGGAGGTGTGGCGCCCTCGCCTTTTTCACGAGCCTGATTGATCAAGCTCTGAATTTCTTCAATTAATCTGGCATTTTCTGCCATTTGTCCGAAAGCCGACTCTTTCAACGCATCGAGACGCGACTGTAAATCATCCAGTTCGTCCATCCGTCTGTAAATTTCTTCCGGAGAAAGATTTAAGAAGGCCTGAGCATCGTCGCGCAATTGGCTTAATTGATTACCATATTGCTCATAATCCTCTTTTGTTTGTCCCGTAATATTGAAGATTTCCGTCCAGGTATCGTCTACCTGACCCTGCAAACTTTCCAACTCTTTTTGCAACTCTTCAATTCGCGCATTCTCTTCATCGATTCCCTGCTGAGCTGCATCAAGACGTTGTTGCCACTCGGCCAGGTAAGCGTTGTACTGCTCCTGGGTCATTTCTTCATAATTATAGGATTGTTGGGCGAAAAGAGTGGTAAACGCAAAAACCGAGAGGATTAATATAATTGTCGTTTTAAATTTCATGGTTCAAAGTCTCCTTTTTTTGGATACTTTTTGATTATTCGTCGTCTTCTGTTTCCGATTCTTCTACATAACTCTTAACGGCGTCCCTGTCTGCCTTGATTTTCTCCAACTCTTTTTTCTTCGCTTCGACTTTCTCCTCTAGGTCTTGCCGCTCATCTTTCTTATTTTCCAGCTCTTTTTCAGCTGCAAGCGCTGCGGAACGTGTTTCTTCTAACTGATTAATCTCTTCTTCTGATGGATGCCATTTACATCCGGTTAAAGAAAGGGTAGAAACACTAAACAGAAGAATAATCAATAAACTTATTGACCTCTTAAATCTTCTCATAGATCAAGCCTCCTGAATTAAATAAGTTATTGCTATCTTATAACGATATTCAAAGCTAACAAAATGATGCTATTTTGTCAAGAAATAAAAAATATAACATTGTATTATTCTTATTTTTACATAATCTTAATTTTAAGTTCCTTTAATTGCTCTTCAGAAACTTCAGAGGGCGACTCATCCATTAAGGACAACGCCG
Source organism: uncultured Calditrichaceae bacterium (assembly GCA_964542915.1). Classification (GTDB taxonomy): domain Bacteria; phylum Calditrichota; class Calditrichia; order Calditrichales; family Calditrichaceae; genus CAZIVP01. The sequence continues at coordinate 70,669 of CAZIVP010000014.1, forward strand.
AAGTGGTCTTTGGAAATGCAATCACATCACGGATGGATTCGGAACCCATTAACAACATAACCAATCGATCCAGTCCAAAGGCTATTCCGCCGTGCGGAGGACAGCCGTACTCCAGAGCGTCCATCAAAAAACCAAACTTACGGCGCGCTTCTTCATGCCGAATTTGCAGGCTTTTGAACATACGTTCCTGCAGGGATTTTGTATGGATTCGGATGCTGCCGCCGGCGATTTCACTACCGTTCAAAACCAGATCATAGGCTCTGGCATGAACCTTTTCGGGTTGGAAATCCAGTAAATCCATATCCCGGGTTTGCGGACTTGTGAACGGATGATGGCGGGCCACATAGCGCTCCTCTTCTTTGCTATATTCCAACAATGGAAAGTCAATAATCCATAACAGTCGATATTGATCTGTATCCATCAATGCGAAATCGTTTGCCAATTGTAACCGAAGGGCTCCTAAAGTCGAATACGCGACCTCATAGGTATCGGCAACAATAAAAACCAGATCGTCTTCAACCAGCTGCAATTGGTCGATGAGTTGTTCTTGCTCAGCAGTACTAACAAATTTTGCGATGCTGCCGGAAATCGTTTCGCCCTGCTTTTTTATATAGGCCAGTCCTTTAGCGCCGTGTTGTTTTACAAATGACTCATATTTCTTAATTTGATTACGGCTTATGCGATTACCCTTCGGAAATTTTATAGCCGCAATAATACCGTCCTGGTTCACAACTTGTTTAAAAACATTAAATTCTGTCTCATTAAATATGGAATTCAGTGTATGAAGGGGTATGTCAAAACGTAAATCGGGTTTATCCGTGCCATAGCGTTCGAACGCTTCCCTGAACGTCATACGCGGCACAGGCCATGGAAGCTCATAATTCACTACCCGGGAGAATAATTCAGCAACTAAAGATTCCGCAACCTGCATTACATCCTCTTCTTCGACAAACGACATCTCCATATCGATCTGAGTGAACTCCGGTTGGCGGTCCTTGCGCAGGTCTTCATCCCTAAAACATTTGACAATCTGGAAATAGCGATCAAAACCCGAAACCATAAGCAATTGTTTATAGGTTTGCGGAGATTGAGGCAAGGCGTAAAATCGACCCGGATAGTTTCGACTGGGTACTAAAAAATCACGGGCGCCTTCCGGCGTACTTTTCATTAAAACCGGTGTCTCAATTTCCAAAAAATTAAGTTTCGTCAGATATTGCCGGATTACCTGATAAACCTGGCTTCGTATAATCAAATTCTTTTGCAGCCGCGGTCTTCGTAAGTCAAGATAACGATATTTTAAACGTAATTCTTCATGAACGTCGATTTCGTCCATAATTTCGAAGGGAGTGGTCTTAGCGTGGTTCAGCACTTCAAGTTCCAACGCCACCACTTCGATTTCACCGGTTGGCATTTCCGTATTTAATGCCTCGGGCGGGCGTTTACGAACACGTCCTTGCACTGCAATAACATATTCACTCCGCAGTGATTTTGCCTGTTCGTATAGTGCTTTATCGATTTCAGGGCTGAATACGACTTGCGTCTTCCCATAGCGATCACGAATGTCAATGAAAATAAGTCCACCGTGATCCCGCCATTTGTTTACCCATCCCTTCAGTATCACTTCCTGATCGAGTTCAGTTGCCGTAAGTTGGGCGCAGTGATGTGTTCGCTTTTTTTGTTCCATAAGTCCGTTTTCTTGTTTTAGTGAAGGTTTAAAAATTGAGCGACAATTTAAAAATGATTGCTGGAGTAAACAAAAAAAACCGCCCGCAGGCGGTTTTTTGAAAAGGTTTGTTTGCTGTTATTTTAAAGGCAATATCGATTAACTTGTGAAGACGAATTTTTGTTTAAAAGTTGCTTTTCCTTCGCTGGCGTCAATTCGTTCAAAACGCCATGAGCGTATGCGTCTGGATACGCATGACTCTACTCTGCGGCTTCGAATGGTAGATTCTAATACCCGTACGCCGCTTACCCGACCATCCGGCAATATCGTAAATTGAACCGTTATACTACCCTTAAGATTCGGATTAACGCGTGCTTCGCGTTTGTAACAGTTCTCAACGGCGTCGGCATGGCGATTTACCACACGGGAAATCGCTTCAGCAGAGCGTGCGGTTGACTTGGAAGCTTTGCCGGAAACCGAGCCTTCTTCCATCTTAATACTAAAACCGCCCTGGCGTTTAATCGAAGCCGATCCGCTGGGTCCCACACCGCCTTCGATTAAATCATCTATTTTGGCGGAGCCGACATCGCCACCTCCCGAAGACCGGGCTCCCAATTGCGACCGACGCGAAGAGGAAGATGCGGTCTGTAAGCCACCGACACTTTCCAAAACCTGATCCAAATCACCTACGCTTCCGGTTCCGGTACCGCTTTCATCGCCGAAAACATCGGTAACCGCTTCACCAACGCCTCCGCCTCCGCCGGCAGAAAGAACGCCCAACACGCCTGTTCCGGCCACTTCCTGTTCCATCGCCGCTCGCTGTTGGTTACGTCTGGCAGCAGCCCGGCGTCGCATTGCCCGGCGTTCGGCAGCCGAGGTACCGGTCGCTTCTTCCCTCTTGCCAACATCCTTTTGAGCACGTTCATCGACGGGTTCTTCCGCTTCCTCTTCCACCACCGGTCCGGCGCCTTCGCCTTCGGTTTCAGCCTCAGCCACAGGTTCCTGTACAAACTCAGCTTCATACACTTTTTTAAGATAACTCTGCTTTATTTGTTCATTTACCAGATCTTTCGGGAAATCCTTATTACCCAAATAGATTACAAATCCATAAACCACAGCCAGCGCAGAAAGAATAATAATATAAAATCGTCGATCAAGCTCTTCCCAAATATTCCTTTCAAATTCTTTTGGGAAAGTCGTAATTTTAAATCCGGCTGCACCGGCGGGTTTACTTTTATTTGAGGCATTAGCCATTGTATTAACTCTTTCTAAATTTTAACATTGTTAATTTCTTTCGGTCTAACCCTTTTTAATCGTTACCAGGCGCATCTTGAAAAATTCTGATTTGCTACACGTGAACATCACTTTGAACAGGACTTCGAAGGGTATTTCCTCATCGCCTTGTATATTGACTTCGTGTGTAAATTCCTTACCCACGTCAATTTCAAGTTGTTTTTCCTGCCTGGCATATTCCGCTAACTTTCGGGCCAGTTCGGGAATAACCATACTGTTCTCGGGAATTTGGTCAACAGGTGTAATAACCTGGTCGTTAACCAAAATGACATCTTCGGCTACCGAAACATTCAGTTCCTTCTTGGGCTTTTCCCCCTGGAGCGAAGTCGGCAGCCTTAATTGTTCGGAGGGCGTTACCAATGCGCCTTCTGTAGAGAAGGATTTAAGCAGGAATAACAGTATGATGGTCATCATATCCATCATAGAATTGAGATTTAATGCACCCTGCTCTTTTTCTAAATGTCTTTTTGATTTTGAAGGTTGAAAAGCCATCAGGTTTCAACTCCTTATTTACGAACTATTGTATGATACTGCCAAAATTGACTTCCGGGAAGAGGGCCAGTGTTCTGCCATTTTCCTCATAGGTTTGGATATTATCCATAACATCAATGATAACCTGATATTTAATATCACTCGAGGCGGTCAAAACAGCCCGATTTTCATCCACATAGCCCTTATCCTTAATCTTTTTCTTGAGTTCGATTAATTTATCCTTAAGGCTGGCATAATCGTAATTACCGTCCGCTTCTCGTTTTATGGTCGGGCCTTCACCTTCCTCTCCCGCTAACAATGCCTGGGCATTACCTATGGTAATTCCTTTTTCGGTGATGGCAATATTAAGATCGAGTTTCAATTTTTTTTCTGTATCCTTTTTATCACCCTCGGCGCCGCTGCCGGCCCCAACCGTCTTAGGCGGCGGCACATTAATTTCGATGACACCGAGCTTTACCCATTCTGCGCTTGCAATGAGCAGAGGAATAAGAACGACCATAAGATTCATGACCGGTCTTATGTCAAGCTCCATATCGAGGTCTTCATTTTTGCTGCGCATTGATGGTCTATAGGCCATGATGCTTATCCTCGGTTATTATTTGTTTAACGATTACCGGTTATTAGGTTAATGAGTTTAACCATATGTTCGTCCAGCTCATCGATAATTTTACTCGTGCGGTTCGAAATGTAGGTGTAAACCATTAGCGTCGGTACGGCTACCATCAATCCAAAAATGGTCGTATTCATTGCTGTTGAAATACCTTTGGCCAACATCCGGCTTTTGTCGGCTTCAGGTACCGATTCGCTACCAACGGCTGCAAACGAAAGGATAAGGCCGTAAATCGTGCCCATAAGACCCGTTAGTGTTGCAACATTAGCCAGCATTGAGAGATAACTGGTGCGTTCTTTTAGCTTGGGGATGACTTCGAGGGTTCCTTCATCAACCGCGTTCTGAATGGCCCTGAAATCAAGTTCATCGCTCTCATTGGCGCGTTTTAAGCCGCGTAAAACAACAAACGGCAATGCTTTCTCCTTGCCCTTTTCACAAAGTTGAATGGCACGTTCCATATTACCGCCGGCGACGAGTTTGCGGACTTCAGCCATAAATTTATCGGCGTTCACATTGGAACGGACTACAATAAAATAAATCCGCTCAATGGCAATTGCCAATGCTATAGCTGCAAACAAAGCAATTAGGTACATAAAAAAGGAACCTTCATTTCCCCACTTAAATGAATCTCCAAATTGAGTTAAGAAAACCATGAATTTAGCCCTCCATTAATAAACGGTTATTTGAAAGAATCGAAATTATCTTCTTTTATTTTCCAGTTCTTCAATGTTAATTTGCGGAAGATCATTGTCGCGATTTTTCTCTAATATAAGGCGTTCGCGCCCTCCGACAATTTCTTCCCTGAATGATTTCTGTAAATGGACATCCTCGAATTCCGGTTGAATACGATCACTAAACAATTTTACCTGCGGCTTTTCTATTGTAATCTTAATTTCCGTTACGCCCAGTTCCGTAACGCCTTCATCTGTTGTGGTCGCTTCTTCTTGTTGTTGTAGTGTGTCTGCAGGTTCTGCCGTTTGAGCGTGTATTAACATTGGAAGCCACATAATAAAAAACGTCCATAATACACTTTTAAAAAACATTATTTACCTCTGATTTATTGTTTCAACGAGATGCGATTTTTATTTAAAATATTGACCCGTTGCAATACTTCAGGATCGACAATTATCTCTCTGACTTTAGCACGCTTTGCTTGTTCTGATTCAATATCGGTCGGCAAATATTCAAACACCGCATACAGCTTCAAACCCTTGCCAGTCAGGTCCTTATCCTCTACATCCACCGCGAGAATGTTCTGGCCCTGCTTTATGGCAATCTCCAGTGTGTAATAATCCAGCGAATCCAAAACGGCGTATTGATTGGCCTCGTCATCAATAAGGTACTCTCCGTTTAAATAAACCCTGTAATCGTCGTCGGCCGTGACAAAAATTTTACCATTCATTGGTTGACCGTTAAGTGTAAATATCTTTCGAAAGAATGCGATGGTATCAGATTCGCTCGTTTCGCCCAAGGCCAGCATCGTATCCTCTGTCGTCGACTGCAATGTATCGGTTGTTAACATAGCGGTATCCGCAGGCAACGTCTCTTGTAATGTATCACCACCAACATAATTCAAACTGTCCGGTACGGTTGTTGGGGTAGGTGTAACCGTCTCCTCCGTTCGTATCCATATGTTAAACGGTTCTTTTTCCAAATCTAATCCAAGAAAGGGATCGGCGCTGTCATAAGCATCAACAATGGCGGCGTTTTTCCAATCGCTGTCATCGAAATCCATCAGGTTCCATTTACCGGCAAAATAGGTTTTGTTGTATTTCCAGCTATCGTCTGTGATAATATGCAATTTTTCTCTTTCAACACTCTCGGAATACGCCATAGGATCGAGTTTGATAAGCTTTAGAAGCAGTTTATTGGCCCAGAGATTATCAATTTCAAATTCCTGTTGTTTTTGAAAGGCCAGATCCATAATGCCTCGGGCAAAATCCGTTAAATCAAAATAGTAATTTTCAAAAAATAAAGCACCGTCATCGTAGTTATAGTTTTGCGTCGAGTCAAATATGGCGCGATAACGTTCGCTGGTTTGCTGAGCCTCTGCAGCCAATACAGTCATCGTATCCGTAATTTCGACCGCATGACGCAGCATGTGATCTTCAGTGCTCTTAACCAAATCGTTTTTGATACCTTTTTCCCGGGCAATCGTGAGTGTTTTGGCATAGGAATTTATTATTTCCCGGGAAAGAATTTTTACATAGTCCAACATTTGGCTCGCAACATTGTCCAGAGCCAAATAATCCATACCTTGTTCATTTGTCGCCCCGTATTCCATCTTGATCATTTCTTTGATTTCATCGCGTTTACTCACATACTGATCCAACGCTTCATGAACCAGGTCTTCGATCTCTTTCGCCATGATATTTGAAGTAAGCAAAATCTGACGTTTCGATTCTTCCACATATTTATTGGACAGTCCCAGCTCATGTGATCGTTCCATATTGTGCATGTGTGCGTCCATGGTCTTTTGAATGGCCGGCGAGGCAACTTTCTGTAAAACGGTTAAATTGTAAATAAGATTTTTAACCGGATCGTTCGACGGTGCTTGCACATCAACCGCCTGGTAAACATTTTCAGCCAAAAGATGGGCTTCCGTATACAATAACTCGGAAATTTTATCCTGCGCCTTGCTGTAATATTTTACCGCTATTTTACGGGTAGAATCCACTTCCGTGGCTCTGCTAATGCCGCTTTGTTGCGTTGTATCGACCGAGGCCAATACCGCAGCCGTATCTTCGCTGGCAGGGGCAGAAGTCAGGTCCACGCCAAGGCGTTCGGCCACCGCCGGTAGTTTATCCACCACATTCTGATACTCTTCGACGGCGCGATCGTAAAGTTTGGAGGCTTGCTGATTTATTTTTTGTCTTTGCACAAAACGTTCATCTTGATTGAGAGAAGGATCAATCTGTTGATTGGCATAAATGTCCGCGAATTCTTCATAAGAGCGCGCAATGTTATAAACGGCTTCAAAACTACGCGGAGAGGCGAAACTTACGACTTTACGGTACGCATCATTGAGTTCCGTCAACAAGTCGCGCATTTCTGTCATTTTGGATTCGATATTACTTTGCGGCGGTTCTAATTCTATTGCAACAAACTCGTCATGCAAAATATCGGCCAATGCATTGACAGCTTCTGCGGCAATATATGCGTTGGGGTCTTTGCCCTGTTCCCGGAAATTTTCGCTACGGTTGATTGCTTTATTAAATTCCGCTTTTGCCTCCTCTATACGTCCGTTATCCATATAGTACTTGCCGCGTTCGTAAAAGGCGGTTACCGTACGCGGATCATCGGGGAAGCGATTTGCAAAAGCCTCATAGATGCGATTTGCCTCCTGTACATTATCCATTTTTAGATACAATTTGGCATTGGTAAAGAACAGATCGGTTGCATAGGATTTATCGGGATATTGCTCTATGTACTCTGTATTAACCCGGATAGCATCCTGCCAGTTTTCTCCTTTCTGATAATAATAGCTGGCATTGTACAGAGCCGGTTCGGCATTTTCCGCATCGCTGAATTTATTGTATATGCGTTCATAGATTTGTGCGGCCTGGGTGAATTGTTCCAGTTCGGTGTAGGCGCCGGCCATTTTTTCCAGGGATGGTAATGCATAGCGCGAATCGGGATAAACCACGGCCAGCGTGTCGAAAACATTAATGGCCCGCACCCAATCTTTGACCCTTTCATAATTTAACCCGGCGTTGAACAGGGCGGCCTCGGCCAGTTGCTGATCTTCGGATGCCTCCTTGTATACTCGTTTGTACTCATTGGCTGCTGCAAAGTAATCGCCCTGATCTTCCAAATATTCGGCATTTTTGAAGATGGCCTGTCCCATACGTTTTCGGGCAAAATCTTTCTGTTCTTCGGAAACCGCCACCTCATCAAGTATGCGCTTGGCCATAATTTCACTGTCTTTAAATTTCCCCAACGCAAAATATGAATCCATGATAGAGCGCAGCGCTAAACTTTTTTGTTCGGCTCCGGGAAAACGTGATACCAGCGTTTGAAAGTAAACTTTCGCTTCCGCAAATTTTTTATGATTGTAATAAATGCCTCCGGCTGCGGCCAGAAAATTGGGTGTATATTCGCCATCCGGAAATAGGCGGATGTAATTATCGTACGCCTCTATCAAACGGCGTTCTTCATCGGTAAGGGATTCGGGACTCAGACGGGCCGCATTGGCAATGTCGATTTCGGCTAATCCTTTTTCCTGCGTTCCATATTTCATCTCGACAAGTGTATCAGCCGTGTAAACCGCGTTGAGCGCTGCTTCATGCTGGTGTTCCGTCTCTAAGTAATCGTTACTGACGCGAATATATTCCTCATAAGCCTGGTCAAAACGTCCCAGACGACTATCCAGCATATAAGCATAAGACCAGTTTATATCGTAAGCGTTGGAATCGGACGGGAACGTATTGAGATATTTGCTGCAATGATCTGCAAATGTCTCATATTGCTCAATGGCCGGCTCTCCCTTAGAAACCATCTCTTCCGCGGCTTCCAGATCCAATAAGATATTGGTGCGTAATGCCTGTTCGGATAATTCATAGGCTTTGTCCAAATAAGATATTTTGTTTTGCTGTTCGGCTTGATCTATGTGGGCATACCAATCGGATTTCGGTGAATAGCCTTCATAAAGATCCTGCCTGGCCAGATATGCCTGGCGATCCTGCCCCATGGTATAAAGCGCATCGACAACATTTTTCTGGATTTGCGGCGCCTGATGGTACCTGGGATAGCGGTCGAGGAGCGTTTCATAGGCGTAGATCGCCTTCTTGGGTTCATCAATATTTTGAAACGTTTCTCCGATAGCCTGAAATATTTCCGGGCCGTAAGGACGATCACCTATTCGGTCCATTAATTCCGAGGCTTTATCAACACCGTTTTCTGTAAATGCCTCATCGGTAAAACTGATACCGATATATTCAATCGCTTCATCCCGGACCAATTGATTGGATATTTTACCCCTTGGGTCCAGCTCCTTTGCACGATTAATATCATCAACGACCGCCATAAAGTAGGTTATCGCATCGGCGTAATACCTTGGATTGCGCGCCGCCAGTTTATAATAGCTCCATCCCAGTTTATAGAGCGCTTCGTCGTATCGACGCGTATTTTTATATTTCAGAACGTTTTTATAAAGCTGAATGGCCTTCTGTAACTCGACGATGATCTGACCTTCCTCGGTTTTATCATCCCTGGGGGAGAAAAAATATTCCGCCAACTGCATGTAAGATTCCGGCGCGAATTTACTTTCGGGGTATTTATTGATCACTTCCTGAAAAATGCGGCGTCCGCGTTGGCCTTTACCCATGTGATCCAAAAGCCATGCTTTATTATAAAGGGCGTCATCCGCGTATTCGCTGGAAGGGTACTCATTTAAAATGCGATCGTAAACGGCGATCGCCTCTGAAAAATTATAGTCGGGAAATTTGGGCGGCTCGGGTTGTTCTTCCAATTCGCCTGCATCGTAGCGTTTTAATTGCTTTTCGTATTCCACGAAAAGACTATCGTAGGCGTCTACCGCTTTATTATACCGTTCGTATTCTTCTTCAATGTAGTATTCGGCCAGCCGGATATAAACTTTGTCCCGATCTTCGATGCGACCTGCTTTTTCTTTTAGAAAACTTTCGCTCCATTCCATTCCGCGATCCTGGGTTTGCTCCTCGCGGGTACGATATTCCCCGACCTTACTATCATAATGCTTGCGAATTTCGATAAGCTGATCAATGGTCATCTTTTTGAACAGAGTATCCGTATATTCATAACTCTGCTCCGTTTGAGCATACGTCTTCGACCCGAACCCGGCTCCAAACAGTAAAATAATTGGAACCAGTAAACTTTTTGAAAGTGTTGAAATTGTTTTAGGCCTCATTCTACAAATCCAATTTATTCTTGATCGGTTTTTGTATCAATTTTAGGCGGTTCTGTGTTGCTCGGCGGTTGGGTATTATCCTGGTTCTGCTCATAATCAATTTCACTGTCGTGTGTATCGAAATAGCTCTCCTCAAACTGTCGGTCAAGTTCTTCTCGTTCCCGTAGACGTTCCTGACGCCTGACCTGCCGCGTCATCAAAGTGATTTCATTATTGATCTGCTCGATCTTATGCTCCACATTCTCTTTGCGCGTCTGCAAAAAATTATTAATCGCCTGAATTTGTTTCTGCATATATGATACCTGATCGGCCTGCATTTTTTTGATCGCGAAATTCACATTGGCCATACCGAATGCGCCATAATCGCTCCATCGATCAAGGTTGATGTCACTCGACTCAATATCCATGGCAAACGCTCGTGTTTGTAAATAATCGAGACGGGCTTCAATTTCTTTAAAGCGATCTCGTGCGAGCTCCAATTGTACCACCTGCTTAAATTGTTTCGCTGCTTTCGCTTCTTCTATACGTCGTTCGATTTCATCAAGGCGCATGGCGACCATTTCGCGCTGACCCTGAATATCGTTGCGCATTGACCGGATGGTTTGGTTCTTTTGCTCGATAACGCTCGCTTTTCGCGCTAAAGGATGATCATCAAAATAATTGATGCCGAGCTTCGATGGCTTTGTAACCGGAACCGCATTAACCGCTTTGTAGATTTTCATTTCCAGATCTTTGATTCGGGAAACAAGCTGTTTACTGCCGCGCTCTTTGGCCTTTGCCTTCAGACGTTGCAATTCATCCAACTCGGAATTCAATCGTTCAATCTCGTTCTTTGCGGCAACACCGACCGAGCTCAAATCCATGTATTTTAACTCGAACAAAGGTTGTTCAATTTTCTCTTTCATCCGTTCCGCACGCTCGAATGCCGCCATGTTTTTATTTTCTAACGCTTTTTCCTGAATCGCATCCAAATCATCTTTTTTTGCCATCAACTGTTCTTGCTCGCTATTAAAGTCATCCGATAACAGCTTGAAGTCTTTTGATTTATAAGCATATTCGTAGTTTTCAATCGCATCTCTCGGCCTGTTTTCAAGTTGCTGGATATAGGCCAGAAGCGACTTGGCTTCCAGCGTGTATTCCGAGGCATAAAACACATCCAGCAAGATATCAATATACTTTTTGGCCCGGCTGAAATCGCGGTTATCGGCAAGCTGTTTTTGCAATTCGATTTGATAAAAAGCCCAGGCATAAGCCATAAGCACACGATCGTAGTGTTCGTAATTACCATTAATACGATCGAAATAGTTGATCGCTTTAGCGTAATTACCCTCCTCATAACTGATCATGCCTAATTTCAGTAAAATATCGAAGCGGAAACCGGGATTCAGGTTCTTTTTTTGTAACAGCGCCTCTAACAGATTACGGGCTTCCTCAAAATTGTTCAAGCCGAAATACGCTTCGGCCAAAATGTAACGCGCCTGGTTGCCATATTGGGATTTAGCCGGAATCTCGTAGGCAAATTTAACAGCGTCTTCGAATTGCCCGGCCCTCAGCGCCGCCTGTGTAGCCAACAATAGAGGCACATATAACCGTTCGTCATTGACAGGCGCCAATGTCTGTAGCTTGCGCATCCATGTCAAAACCTGATCGAACTCCTTAAAATGGTAACCGATTTCAATTAAATGGGTATATGCGGAGATCAGATAGGACGAAGAGGGATACTCCCGCACCAAAATTTGAAAATCGTCGCGGGCTTCATTAAATCGATTCAATTCATAATTGGCCCGCGCCCGAAAGTATCGGCAATCATCCAACTGCCCGATAAATCCGTAGCGTTTTAAAATCTCACCGAAGGATCGTTGCGCCAGATCGTAATATCCATAATTAAACGCCTCCGAGGCCTGGCGTAGTTCCCGCTGAAACATGCGCTCTTTTTCTGCCTGTGAGCCGTTTTCCAGAAGCCGGTTTTTAATAATGCGCAGATCCGTCCAACGTAGTTTATACTTCACCCGTTCACTTCGGCGCCACTCGCTATAAAGGTCGAAAATGGAATTATTAGCGGAAAAATTCTCCTCTTCGACGCGCGCTTCTAAATCCACTTTACTGCCAAAGGTCTCCCGCATCTCCACACGGGTATCACGGAAGGTTTCAGAGAACTTCGGGTTTTCCCGGAGACTGGCATTGGGGTCCAGCTTCACCACCTCTTCCGCGATATAGAGAAGTTGTACGGCGTCGTCAATAAACCGTTGACGCTGATAATTGATGATGCCTCCATCGATGGTCGCTTCAATTTTGCTTTCCAGGTTGTCAATAAAAGCGATTAATTCCGGCGGACCGTAACCGGATAAACGCTGTTTCAATAAACGAACTTCGGCTAAACGGTCCTGAAGACGCTCAAAATAGTTCCGCCTTACATTATCGATACCCGATACACGGTTTTTGATTTCCTGATTGATCATACGAATCTGCTGGATCAGAAAACGTTCCTGATCAATCGAATATTCGCCGAAATCCACCATTAACTGCCGGACGTGTTCCTGTAAGGCATTGTTAAATTTTGTCTGAAGCGGAACGGAACGGTCTGATTCCTGAGCATGAATGTTCACTTGAGCGATCAATAAAAAAGATAAAAAAGTAAGCAAGCTATTTGCTTTCATAGTGGAAACCTAACTTTTGATCGGCAGTAACAATTTTTGATAAATTTAATATTATTTGTACCTCAGTCAAGGTTTTAGATTATTCTTACAATTAAAACCAGATGAAGCTCTCATACGGAAAACAATCGCAATCGATCGGGCACCGGTCATTATACCACCCTTCTAACATAACGTGTGTTGATGGCATTCCACACCAACCCATTAATGGTGCGTAAATTTAAATTTGAAATTAAACTGATTCAGACGAACCGGGGTGCTTGGCTACTGATGTTGTGCAATCTTTAGGCGATTTAAGGCTCGGGCAAGGGCGAGACGCGCCCTATCGTAGTCAATGTCCGCATCATCGGATGAGAGGCGTTCTTCAGCGCGCGCTTTCGCGCTTCGTGCACGTTCCACGTCGATATTCTTGTCCAGCTCCGCTGATTCCAACATAACACTGACGTTATTGTCTTTGACCTCGCAAAAACCGCCGCTGGTCGCTATGCGTTGGATTTCATCGCCATTCAGGTTCACCGTAATTGCCCCGATTTCAACTGCCGCAATCATGGAAGCGTGATCCTTCATTATCTGAAATTGACCTAGCGCTCCCGGAATGATACAACTATCGGCTTCTGTATGGTAAACTTTACCAAAGGGCGTAACAATTTCTACCTGAATTTCTGCTGCCATTCTTACTCTTTCCTCGCTCAAAAATATCGACGGTTTCGATAAAAAACTTTAACTCAAAGGATACCGTTTCGACCCTTTTGTATGATTGAGATTTAAGTAATGATTATTCTTCCATTTTCTTTGCGTTTTCCAGAGCTTCATCTATATTGCCGACCATATAAAACGCTTGTTCGGGGATATCGTCGTGTTCACCTTCGATAATGCCCTTAAAGCCTTTTACGGTTTCTTCAAGCGGCACATATTTACCGGGCGTGTTCGTAAATTCTTCGGCAACAAAAAACGGTTGTGACAAAAAGCGTTGGATCTTACGGGCACGGGCAACGACGATTTTATCTTCCTCGCTCAGTTCATCCATACCCAATATGGCAATAATGTCCTGCAAATCCTTATATTTCTGCAAGATTTCCTGGACGGTTTTTGCTACATAATAGTGCTCATCACCAACGATGCGCGGGTCCAGAATACGCGAAGTCGAATCCAGAGGATCGACGGCGGGATAAATGCCCTGTTCCACGATGCGTCTTGAAAGGACGGTAGTGGCATCCAGATGGGAGAAGGTCGTCGCAGGCGCCGGGTCGGTCAAATCGTCGGCAGGAACATAAATAGCCTGCACTGAGGTAATCGAACCTTTATTGGTCGATGTAATGCGTTCCTGCAGGTCGCCCATTTCGGTGGCCAGCGTAGGCTGGTAGCCCACGGCCGAAGGCATGCGTCCCAGCAAAGCGGACACTTCGGAACCGGCCTGTGTAAATCGGAAGATGTTATCGATGAATAAAAGCACATCCTTGCCTTCTTCATCGCGGAAGTATTCGGCGGTTGTCAGTCCGGTTAATCCAACCCGCTGCCGGGCGCCGGGCGGTTCGTTCATCTGTCCGAATACCAGCGCGGTCTTTTCGAGTACGCCGGATTCTTTCATTTCCAGCCACAAGTCGTTTCCTTCGCGCGTGCGCTCGCCAACGCCCGAAAACACGGAATAGCCCCCATGCTCCGTAGCGATATTGCGAATCAGTTCCATAATAAGCACGGTTTTACCCACGCCCGCGCCGCCGAAAAGACCGGTTTTACCGCCTTTGGCGTAGGGCTCCAGAAGATCGATAACCTTAATGCCGGTTTCCAGTAGTTCGTCGGAAGTACTCAGATCAACCATCGGAGGCGCTTCGCGGTGAATCGGCGCACGTTTTTTTGTTTTAATTTCTCCCTGCTGATCAATGGGTTCGCCGACCACATTCATCAAACGTCCCAGGGTTTCAGGTCCCACGGGTACGGAAATCGGACTTTCGGTATCCAGCGCGTCCATGCCGCGGACCAATCCATCCGTAGAATCCATTGCCACGGTACGCACCATATTTTCTCCCAGATGCTGGTGCACTTCGGCCGTCAGTGTACTTCCGTCTTCACGTTCAATTTTAATCGCATTGTAGATAGCCGGTAACTTATCTTCTTCGAATTCGATATCCAGTACCGGCCCGATGATCTGTTTAATTTTGCCTTTATTCATAGAACACTTCCTACGTTTTACCTGTCGCTAACTTTCTTTTAAGGCTTCGGCGCCGCCGACGATTTCGGAAATCTCTTTGGTAATGGCGGCCTGACGCGAACGGTTATAATAAATGGTAAGATTGTTGATTAACTCTTCCGCATTATCGGTCGCATTTTCCATGGCCGTCATGCGGGCGCCCTGTTCAGCCGCATTACTTTCGAGCAGAATGCGCCAGATTTGGACGTTCAAATGCTTTGGTATCACCTGATTCAGGATGGTTTGTTTATCCGGCTCGTATAAGAAATCGACCTTCTCTTTACTCTCTTTCATCTCTTCATCCGGCTGGAACGGTAAAAATTGTTCGACGCGCAGGTTCTGCTGGATGGCCGATTTGAATTCGTTATAAACAAACTCAATACGGTCGAGATGGCCGTTCACATACCAGGAGATTAAATCCCGCGATATCTCCACCGCATGTTCAAAAGCCAATTCATTGAAAAAATTGATTTTATGTTTTTTGAGCAAAAAGTCCCGTCTACGGAAAAAATCATAACCTTTGCGGCCGAGGATATAATAGGATACTTCGCTGTCCTGAAAATCTTTCAGGCGATCCGAGGCGCGGCGCACGATGTTGCTGTTGAAGGCCCCGCATAGCCCACGATCGGCTGTGACAACGACGGTAAGAACACGCTCCACCGGCCGCTGCTGCATCAGCGGAATGTGCGAAACATCACCGGACAACGCCGTGAGATGTGCAATCAGGTCGCGCATCTCATAGGCGTAAGGACGAATGGCTAAAATACTATCCTGTGCTTTTCGCAATTTAGCGGCCGCCACCATCTTCATGGCTTTGGTGATCTGCTGCGTATTCTTAATGCTTGCGATTCGGGAGCGTATTTCGCGTAAGGTGGCCATCACTCTTCCTCAACTTTGAAACTGCCTGTAAATCCATCCAGAGCTTTATTCAATTCTTCTCTGATCTCGTCGCTCAATTCTTGTTGCTCGGCAATGGAGGGTAGCAGCTTGGGATATTTCGTATCCAGATATTCAAGAAATTCTTTTTCGAATCGCCCCAGAACCTCCACCGGAAATTGATCCAGATACCCATTGGTAGCCGCATATATGATTACGATCTGTTTTTCGAAAGGCATCGGTACGTACTGGTCCTGTTTCAGCACCTCCACAAGACGTTCGCCGCGTCGCAGCTGTCTCTGTGTCGTCGGATCGAGATCGGAGCCGAATTTGGCAAAGGCTTCCATCTCCCGGTACTGCGCCAGTTCCAGGCGTAAACGTCCCGCAACCTGTTTCATGGCTTTAATCTGAGCGCTGCCCCCTACGCGGGAAACGGAAATCCCCACATTAATGGCAGGCCGCACGCCGGAATAAAACAAATCCGATTCCAGGAAAATCTGACCGTCGGTAATCGAAATCACATTGGTCGGAATATAGGCGGAAACATCGCCGGCCTGCGTCTCGATAATCGGCAGGGCAGTCAGCGAACCGCCGCCGAGCTCGTCGCTCAATTTTGCCGCCCGTTCCAATAGGCGCGAATGGAGATAGAATACGTCGCCGGGATAGGCTTCACGGCCCGGCGGGCGTCGCAAAAGCAACGAAACCTGGCGATACGCCCAGGCGTGTTTGGTAAGATCGTCGAATACCACCAGTGCGTGGCGTCCGTTATCACGGAAGTACTCGCCCATGGCAGCGCCGGCGTACGGCGCAAGAAACTGAAGCGGCGCCGGTTCACTGGCATTGGCAGCGACCACAATGGTATTATCCATCGCGCCGTTTTCTTCAAAGGTTTTAACGGCCTTTGCTACGGTGGATGCTTTTTGGCCCACAGCCACGTAAATACATACCACATCTTTATCGCGCTGGTTGATAATGGTATCTACTGCAATAGCAGTTTTACCCGTCTGCCGGTCCCCGATGATCAATTCGCGCTGGCCGCGGCCGATGGGAATCATCGAATCCACCGCTTTTAAACCGGTGGCCAATGGTTCTTTAACGGGTTGGCGCGACACCACGCCGGTGGCCTTGCGTTCCACCTGAGCGAATTGATCGCTGTCGATTTTACCTTTACCGTCAACGGGGCGCCCCAAAGGATTGACAACCCGACCCAGCAAGGCATCGCCGGTGGGTACTTCGACCACTTTATTGGTACGTTTGACAGTATCACCCTCTTTGATCAAGGTGTCCTCGCCAAATAAAATGGCGCCCACATTATCTTCCTCCAGGTTGAACACCATTCCCATCACTTCACCGGGAAATTCCACCAATTCGCCCGCCATCACGTTTTCCAGTCCGTGAATACGGGCAATACCGTCGCCAACCTGCAAAACGGTTCCAACTTCGTATATGTCGGTTTCCTGCTTAAAATCTTTTAACTGTTGTTTCAGAATCGCAGATACTTCATCTGGTCTGACTGCATTACTCATCTGCGTAACCTCATGTTTTTAATCACTGCGCTACCAGTTGTTCGCGTAACTTTATCAGGTGATAGCGAATACTGCTGTCAATCACCTTATCGCCCACCCGAACGATGAATCCACCCAGCAATTCATCGTCGATGCGATGCTTGAATTGTACCGATTTGCCTGTCGCGCTTTCCACATTTTTCTTGATCTGCTCGAGCTGATCTTCATTCAATTCGCGGGCGCTCACGAGCTCGCCTTCTGTCTGATTACGATATTCCAGTAACAGGAGGCGGAAAACATAGACGACCTCAGAGAGAAGGGAAGCCCGCTTTTTCTTCGCCAATAGAAGCAAAAAATTATACGTCAGGGTTTCGGTCTTTCCTTTGAAGACATCTTTAAGCACATTCGCCTTTTTCGATTCACTGATTAATGGATTGGCGAGAAATGCACTCAGCGATTCATCCCGCTGCAGTATGGAGCGTATATTATCCACATCCGCTTCAATCGCTTCAATGTTTTGCTCTTCCAGCGCCAACTGAAACAGAGCTTTAGCGTATCGTTTTGCGACGCGATTCAACCCGGCATCCTTTTTTTAGTTGTTCAGAGATTTCGGCATGGATTTAATGTATTCATCCACGATGGTCTTTTCTTTTTCTTTGTCCAGGCTTTGTTGGATGATTTTTTCAGCGGCGCCAATGGCCAAATCGGCAACCTCGGCACGCAGAGTCGAAAGGGCGCTGGCCTTTTGCTGCTCGATCTCGCTTTTGGCTTTTTCGAGCATTTTGTCCGACTCCTGACGCGCTTTCTCTAAAATTTCCTGGCGCGATTTTTCTGCCAGTTCTTTATTCTCTTTAAGGATGCCCTGCGCCTTGGATTCCGCTTCCGCTATCATTTTCCTGTGCTTTTCGACCAGAGCTTCGGCTTCGTCCCGCTGTTTCTGCGCCTGTTCAAGGTTTTCCGTGATCTCTTTTTCGCGGTCATCGATAATCTTTAACAGCGGCTTCAGAGCCACTTTGGACAGAATCAACAGTACGATAAGGAATGTAATCCATGTCCAGACCATCATTCCCGGATCTAATTCAAGCATGGCTGTATATCCTGGTTTTTTATTTAACGGCTAACAACACACAAATCACGGCGCCAAACAGAGCCACACCTTCGATCATCGCCGCGGCAATGATCATGGTAATCCGAATCGCATTTCCAGCCTCCGGTTGCCGGGCCGTTCCGTCCATTGCCGATGATGCAATTTTACCAATTCCGAAACCGGCTCCGAATGTTACCAAACCAGCGCCAAGTCCTGCTGCCAGATATGCAAACGCTAATGCCCAGTCCATTATGTTTCCTCCTACAATTTTAAAGTTGCGTATGAATGGTTGATCTATGCTTTCTTTAATGTTCGGGATTGACGCTCATTCCGATAAATAAGGCTGAAAGCAGCGTAAAAATATACGCCTGAATGAACGCCACCAGTATCTCTAAAAAGTAAACAAATATGGCAAAACCAATGGAAACCGGTGAAACATAGAATGATTGAAACAATATGATTAAGCCCAGAAAGGTGAACAGGACAAAATGGCCCGCCACCATATTGGCAAACAGACGGATGGTTAAAGCCACATGGCGCGCCAACAAACCCATAATCTCGATTATAAACATCAACGGCCATAGCCAGAAGGGTACACCGTGCGGGACAAGCGATTTATAGTAACCGAAAAGCCCGTTCTCCTTTATGCCGAAAATTTGAGTGGAAGCCAGCGTAATAATCGCAAGCCCCGCCGTAACATTGATATTTCCGGTAGATGTTGTAAACAGGGGCACCAATCCCATTAAATTGGAAATGAGAATAAATAAGAAAAAGGTAACCAACAACGGGGTAAACCGCCGGCCTTCTTTTTCACCCATATTGGCGATGGCGACTTCATCACGAATGTAAAGGACAAAAATTTCCAGGATATTGCCGAAACCGCCCTGCACACGCTTACGAAAATTGATCGTAAAACGGAATATTAATATAAGAATGATGCCGGCAATCCACAGCATTACGGTGTGATTACTAATCGAAAGATCAATGGGGACGCCCAGAATGTGAAAAGGTTCAAACTGGGGAAGTTCAATATGGAGCGCCGGTAAATGCCAGGAATCGCTGTTTCCGATATGATGCTGTATCCATTCGCCGATGTTTTCGTTCTGCCCTCCTTGGGCCGCCGCCGAATCCGCAATCGCTTCGCTCGAACTCATACTGGACATTTGCGCTTTACCCCTTTTTAAAGTGTCGATGAATCAACATTACTTCCCAAAATTGAAAAATAGCATATAATATAAATAAACTGACCAAAAAAACAAAATGGTCAACCATGCCCGCTGAAAGTATCCAGAAAATCACCGCGACAATCAGTAAAAAGCGGATTCCAATACCGGATAGAAATGCACGCATGAACACTTTCATGGACCGGTGAATTGTGAAATAAATAACTAGGAAAGCAACAACGATATTTGCCGTCGCCAATATTCCCGAATAATACATTCCTTTTATTTTTTCCGGAGAAAAATCCAGGCTTCGGTCCAAAAACACACCGCTTACACTAAAAAAAACAAGAATTAAGCCCACTCCGAAAAGAAATTGTTTAATCATAGATTTATTGACGTTCCATATTCTGAATGGTTTTGATCATACGGTAAAATCCAAGCCCCATACCCAAAAAAATGCCCATGATCAGAAACAACGGCGTCGTTCCGCTCTTTTCATCGATATAGTAGCCTACCAAGCCGAAAAAAAGCATGCCTCCAAAGAGGGCGTATGCAATGCTCAAATACGGAGCTGCTTGTTGGTAAGCGTTGTGAATATCTTTCTGAACGGCGGATTTCTTATTTCGAGACATCACTTTTAGGCGGTCCCGAGGGCGGGGGCGCCGACGACTGTTTGCTTTTTTCGACGCCCATATCGGAGGTGCCGTCGAAAACAGCGCCCTCTTCAATGACCAGTTTGGCGGCTTTCAATTCGCCGACTAAGCTGGATTTCGACTCCAAAACCAATTTTTCTTTTACGATTAACTTGCCTTTAATTTTTCCGCCGATGTTGGCGTTATTGGCTTCCACATCGCCCTCGATCTGCCCGCTCTCGCCGACCCGTAACATATTGTTGCAACGAATACTTCCTTTTACTTTACCGTGAATCTGAAGGCTGCTTTCGGTTTTAACCTGGCCGTCGATAAAAGTACCCTTGCTGATGATATTCATCTCGGTTGACGAACTTTCGCTGTTACCACCTTTGAATGCCACTGTGCGCTCCTCTAACTTTTATTCAGATTGCCTTCGTTTACATAAATGAGGGGATTGACAGGCGCGCCGTTACACCACACTTCAAAATGCAGATGTGCACCCGAACTAATCTCACCGGTATTTCCGAGCATGGCGATGACCTGTCCGCGCGATACACGCTCCAGCTCCGATACAAGATTGCGTTCATTGTGTTTATAAATGGACATAAAGCCGTAGCCGTGCTTAATTATGATCACATTGCCGCCGTCATCGGTCCATCCCGAAAACATGACCACCCCGTCGGCCGTTGCTTTGACGGCGGTGCCGGTGGGCGCCACCAGATCCACGCCCATATGGGCCTCTGAAATAAGCGAATTGCTTTCAAATCCGCGGCTCATAAACCCATCCACCGGCAACAGATTGGGAATGGTACGGAAAATTGTTCGCTGCTCGGCCAAATTCATCTGATCAAAATCGAGAGCAGTCAAACTAACCGAATCGGCCGGCATGGCTTCCTTCATATTGACATATCCGCTCAGCGAACTCCGCAACTTGTTACCATACTGTTTGATCAAATTCAACTCTTCATTGATCTTATTCATCGATTCCATACTTTTCATCAGCTTGAAATTCTCCTCCTTGAGGCGGGTATTTTCGAGCGCCATGCTCGCCACTTTCCAGTAACTTACCGCCCCGGCGACCACCAAAACGACGAATACCACCAGCGCCACAAAAATGGCTTTTAACAGGCGGTTATGCATACGAATGGTTTTGGGCTCTTTGCTGCTGTCGGAAACGATGAGAAACGATGTATATTTCGGTTTGTTTTTCTTTTTTGCCATAACAACACAACAAATTTGATTGATTATTTCTGTATGTTAAAGCGCCTCAGCGCTCCTGTTTCATCGATTCGAAAATTTCCAGCAAACGATTCAGATCTTCGGGCGAATAAAATGCCACCTCGATCACGCCCCCTTCTTTTTTGGAGCGTACGTTGACTTTGGTGCCCAGCACTTCCCTTAAGTCGTCTTCGATTTTCTGCATATAAACGGAGCGTTTCGGTTTGCTCTGCTCAGCAGATTTTTTGCCCTCCAGCGCTTCCTTGACCATTTTCTCCACTTTGCGTACGGAAAGATTCTTCTTGATTATCTGTTTCCAAATACCTTTTTGCACACCCGAATCATTCAACGAAAGTAAAGCACGGGCGTGTCCCATGGTGATGCGTTCGTCCTGAACGCTCTCGCGGATTTCCTTCGGCAACTTGAGCAGCCGGATCGTATTGGTGATCGTGGTCCGGTCTTTACCCAGCTTCCGGGCGACCTGATCCTGCGTAAGATTACATTCATCAATGAGGCGCTGGAAAGCGGTGGCCTGCTCGATTACATCCAGTTTCTCGCGCTGAACGTTCTCGATCAGTGCGAATTCCAGCATTTCTTCCATCGTTTCGATGGCAATGATATAGGCCGGAATCCGCTCGTGGCCCAATTCCGAAACAGCGCGCAAACGCCGTTCACCCGCTACCAGTTCATAGTAATCTTCGACCCGGCGAACGGTAATGGGCTGGATGACGCCGTTCTGGTCGATAGACTCTTTTAATTCTTCCAGCGTTTCGCGATCAAATTTCAAACGCGGTTGGAAGGGATTGGAACGTACACGGGCCACCTCAATATCGACCAGCTGGCCCTGCCGTTCCGCCGGCGTCTTTTCCTCGTTGTTCTCCGGGATCAGAGCGCTTAATCCGCGCCCCAGCCTATTGGTTTTTTTCACCTAACATTTCCTCAGCCAGTGCTATATAATTGCGACTGCCCGTACAGACGGCGTCGTACATAATGATGGGCTTGCCAAAACTGGGCGCCTCGCCCAGACGGATATTGCGATTGATAACCGTGTTATAGACTTTTTCCTTAAAATATTCGCGCACCTCTTTTTCCACCTGATTACATAAATTCAACCGGTTGTCGTACATCGTCAGTAAAACGCCCTCTATGGTTAGTTGTTTGTTCAAATTTTTCTGAACCAGATGAATGGTGTTGAGTAACTGGGACAATCCTTCCAGCGCATAATATTCGCATTGGATGGGAATTAAGACCGAATCGGCCGCCGTCAGCGCATTCAGTGTTAGCAACCCAAGAGAGGGCGGACAATCCAAAAGAATATAGTCGTAGTCATCCTTTAGATGACGAATCGAATTGGCCAGCCGGTGTTCCCGCTCACTGCTTTCCACCAGTTCCACTTCCGCGCCGACCAGACGAATGTGCGAGGGCACGATTTCCAGATAAGGTACATTGGTTTTCATGACGGCTTCTTCAACGGGCAGATTCCCCAGTACTACTTCGTAAATAGACTTTTCAAGCTCGTCCGGCGCCAGTCCCATTCCGCTGGTGGCGTTTGCCTGCGGATCCACATCGACCAACAAGGTCTGGTTTTCGGCAACGGCTAAACAACTACTCAAATTGATCGCCGTGGTCGTTTTGCCCACTCCGCCTTTCTGGTTCGTAATCGCAATAATTTTACCCATAAATGCTCGTCGTTTTAACCGTAACTGTCAAAAAATTTAATCAATTAATTTATTATGATGGCATCTTCAAATCAAATTATTTCAATAGCTGCTACCCTGCCTTATACCTGAAATGTTGATCGACAGCGTAGTGCGGAGCGCTTCAATCCCACGAGCGTTTCCGAATCAAACGAATATGTCGCAGCCTTCATGTTTGAGCCGGGTTGTATTGGCATACCCCGCTTATTGCCATTCGCCTTTGTGTTAAAAACGTAACGGATTGGATGAATACCATGGATGCACTTGTGTGTGCAACGAGACCTGCTATGATCCCTGCGATTCAAAAGCAGGTTTCAGCCGCGGCGGCCCCATTGCAAGCCATAACAATAAGAGCGGCATCCGGGGGCTAATGAAAAGTAACAGCGTATGCACCAGAACGACTTATAAACTCAGCGCTTGCCGTAGGCATTGCCGTCTTTGTTAGCGGCTTTTTTACGGGCTTCGGCCTTCAAATTACGCACTTCTTCCAATAGCGCTTTTCCTCTTTCGGCGTAGGATGCGTCGTAGCCGCGGCGAATAATTGTATCGCAGTGTTCGACCGTTTGCTCGTATTGCTCCATCCGATAGTACATGGTCGCAATCGTGAAATGACATTTTAACCAGTGCATGGGATTGGGCGTGGGATCGCGCTCAATTAATGTTAATAATCGTTTATAAGCCTTGATCGCTTTTTGGTATTCATGGCGCTTAAAGAACGTGTGGGCATAGGCCCACAACATAAATTGGCTGGCGGGATACTTCTCCACAATTTTTCCGGCATAATGGAGCGCTTCGTCATAGCGGCCGTAATCCAGCAGAATATAGACCAGTTGGTGCATCGCCATGTACCGGCTCGGCGTGTCATGGGCCGTTGTCTTTTTGATGAGGCGAATGCCTTCGTCGCGCATATCATCGACCAGGGGAAGCCATAAAAGAAATTTCAATTTCGTACTGCGCCAGTATTTATAAACGCCGATGCCAAGATAAGCGTCGTAGCGCGTACGATCCAGTTCCACGGATTTCTCAAGGTCTTCAACAGACTGCATTCCTTTTTTTACCGCCTGATACCATGAACCTTTACGGCCTTCGTAAAAAGCCAGATAGCCGGTGGCGCTGCCTTTATAAAAATACAGCCGCGATTTTTCTTTGCTGGTCAAACGGTCATTCTCATCCAGACGTGTTTCCGCCATACGAATGACCTTCTTCAGGACCGATTTAAAGCGCTCGGCCTCTTCCTGCAGATTTTCAAAATGCGTCATTTTGGAATTGAGCACCGAAGCGTAATAAAAATGAGCTTTGAGACTCGTCGTACTGTCTTCCATAAAAGGCGCCAGTACCGCCTCAGCCGAATCGAATTTGGCGTTAATACTGTAATCAATGCAGCGTTGCACCCAGTTTTCTCTGCCATCGGGATTTGACAGTACCGTCGTCGCAGCCAGGAAGATAACTCCGTAAATCACATGTAAGCATCGTAGCATAAAATTCTGTCTTTCCTTCATGTTAGCGTACCACCGCAATTTTACCGTTATACGTGTCTTGCCCCGTTTGAACGATGTATAAATAAACCCCCGTTGCAATGCGCTTGCCGAACCGGTCGCGCAAATTCCAATTCAGCTTACCGCTCTGTGTTCCGCCCGATTGCAATCGTTGCACTTCCCGG
The DNA here is from genome assembly GCA_964542915.1 of uncultured Calditrichaceae bacterium. Classification (GTDB taxonomy): domain Bacteria; phylum Calditrichota; class Calditrichia; order Calditrichales; family Calditrichaceae; genus CAZIVP01. The sequence continues at coordinate 95,294 of CAZIVP010000014.1, forward strand.
CCGTTAAGGGTATACACCTTTATCACGCTTTGCGCCGGGACGTTAAAAAACGTTACCTTATCGAACCCGCTATGCACCTTAACGGGATTGGGTCCCGGCCTGATCTTTGCCGGAACGGTACTGTAATCCAGTGCGCTGAGTTTCGTCCGGCCCGAGTTCGTCATCACAAGCACCACGTCATCATCGCTATTCAGGTACAGCGACTGGGCACCGTTAAACGGTTGCGGATCGATGGTCGCTTCATCATTTACCAGATGATTGAACATGCCCTGCGAGTGATCCGCTTTCAATACCACATCAAGTAATTTTTCATCATGGGGTGCCAGGCGAAGATGACGCGTCTTTAATCGGTCGAGATCTTTTTCCGCAGCGCTTTCATCGCCCGTTGGTATCGCCAGTTCAGGGTAATGCCGGCCCTCCGGGAAGCACTGCTGCGAACGGCTGCGTTCCCCGGTGAAATACAGCCAGTTGGCGTACACATTGTGGCTGCGCCGGAACGAGGATTGGCGCCTCTGCAACACAACTTCGAGAGCGGCCAGAGCGGTGGTATCCTTTATGACGTCCCAGCACTCCACCACAATCTGCGGGCTGTGCAGCTTTTCCAGCATGTGAAGGTAAAGCGAATTGGCGTAGGGGAAAAAACCGATATCGTAATCAAAGGCTTTGGAATTGTCTCTACTGGCAACAGGATTATTACTGAACTTGTTAAAAAATGATTCCAGATAAAAATAGTAATCGTTAATTTGGTCATAAACCACATCTTCCAACCAGGTGGAGGTCATTTCCATAAAGAACAAATCCTTTTCGAAACGAAAATTATAACCCAGTTGGATGGCGTGGTGGAACTCGTGGGCGGCGGTCACCCTTAAACCGTCCATGCCCCGCGTATAAAAGATATCGGAGTCGTAATTGTTGTGCAGCTCCATGTAGCTGGTATAGTTTTTCCCGGGCAGGGCCGCAATATCACGGTCTAGATCGAAATTAGTCAGACCGTAATAATTGAAATTCGAAAAATACACATGGTAGGTTTTTACGGGTTTGCCGTTTTGATCGGGCGGCGGCCGGAAGCCCATCTGATCGATCTCCACTTGCCAGACATGATCCAGGATAACCGCGGCGGAATCGATATAGTCGGGAATGCGATTGCCGTTTTCATCTTTCACGGATACGGCGTGCCGGCCGTCGGTGTCGTAATGCAGGGAAAAATGACCGGAGGGGCTCGTTATTTCATGGCTTCGCGTCGGGGCGACCAGCATCTCGTGATCCATTAGCTGTTGTTGCAACGACGGCGACAGGCGATCGTAATAGCGCTGCACCATGGCCCGGAAGCGAAAACCGCAGCGATCCTGCATTTCCGTCCCCGAGCTCTGCAGATGGCTGTGGATACGCGATTCGACTTCCTGAAGGTTTTCCGCAGAGAGGCTTACAGCCAGCATTAAAACGATTAAAAGGCTTTTATAGGTTCGCAATTGCATGCACCATTCCATCAGCGTGTAAATTGTATAAATGGTAAAAAGCTAAAAAACGCATCCCTAACTGTCAAAACAATCCAATCCTTTTTGCTGTCCGCTTCCAACTTCATTAAACAACAAACCGTTTACTTTCTTCGGAACGACATGGTTACAGGTACGCCGCTGAATCCGTATTGTTCACGCAGCCGGTTTTCCAGAAAACGGCGGTAACTGTCCGCCACCAGATGCGGATGATTGCTGTAAAAAGCAAAAACCGGCGGATTGCTTTTAACCTGGCTTACGTAATTGATCTTCACCTCTTTGCCTTTGACGGCGGGCGGTAAATGCCGGTGCAGAATGGGTTCGAAAAAGCGGTTGAGCTCGGAGGTGGGTATCCGTTTTTGTCGTTCAAAGTAAATCTGCGTCGCCAGCTCCATGGCTTTCAGCAACCGCTTTTTTTCGAATACCGACACGTACAGTTGCGGAATGTAGCGTAACCGACCTAACTGCCGTTCATAATTTTCGCGGTAGCGGTTGATAGTGTGTTCATCTTTTTCGATCAAATCCCATTTGTTTAACAGGAGCACGATGCCTTTCCGCTGTTGGGCCGCTTCGCTTAAGTGATTCACATCGTGGCGGCTGAGGCCGGCGTTTACGTCCACCATGTACAAAACCACGTCGGCGCGTTCGATACTGCGCATGGTGCGCAAATGGGAATAAAACAGCACATTTTCTTTTAAGCGCCCGCGCTTTTTGAGTCCGGCCGTATCGATCAGTAAATAGTCGCGTTTCTGAAACTTCATCAGAGAATCGATGGAATCGCGCGTTGTGCCCGGCGTTTCGGTCACGATCACGCGTTCCTGCTGCAAGAGCGTATTGACCAGCGACGACTTACCGGCGTTTTCGCGGCCCACCACCGCCAGCTTGATCACTTCATTATCCGGCTCGGGCCGTTCGTATTTCGCCAGATGTTGGATGACGGCGTCCAGTAAATCCCCGGATAAACGCCCGTTAATGGCCGAAACGCCGCGCGGTTCGCCCAGCCCCAGCTTGTAAAACGGCGTGGTTTCCACTTCCTGCATTTCATTGTCCACTTTGTTCACCACCACCATGGCATCTTTATGGGACCGCTTCAATCGCCGCGCCATCATTTCATCGATATCGGTGGGTCCGGTGCGGGCGTCGCCGATTAACAGCACCAAATCGGCTTCGTCAACGGCGATATCCACCTGCTCCAATATGGCGCGTTCCATCGTTTCGCGCGCCTCCGGCAAATAGCCGCCGGTATCGATCAAAACAAAGGTGCGTCGATTCCACTGTACGGTGGCGTAGTTTCGGTCGCGCGTGATGCCGGGACGGTCGTCCACGATGGCGCGACGCTGTCCGATCAGACGGTTAAACAGGGTGGATTTGCCCACATTGGGTCTTCCTACGATCGCAACAACAGGTTTAGGCATGGCAAGTCTTTACATCGTTTGAGTGTGTCGGTTTAAACGGCGGCAACGGCTTCAACCAGACCGAATTGTTGGAGAACACGGGGCAGGGCATACAATTCCTCTTTATATACATGGCAGGGCCGCTTCAATCGTTTTTGCAAATCTTCGACGGTTTGATCATCCAGAAACAGGCCGTCGTCGTTTAACACGCGCGGCGGCAATAACACCAGATCGGCGCTTCGATGCTGCGTTACCTGCGTCGCGATATCCTGCGCGGTCAATAAACCCGATACTTCGATGGAAGGGCCGTAAAAATCATTACGCACCGGGATCAAATCGATATGCAGATTTTCGATGCGCTTTAAAGGCTCTATGATAAACGTCTGCAGCGGTCCGGCCGCCAGGGTACCGGTGACCCAGGCGATACGAACGGGGCCGGGCAAGGCGCTCGGCAATTGATGTTTGTTCAAATTAAACCGGTCGATCATATCGCGAAACTCGCCCACGCCGTTTTCGATCTGGTAGAATTCATCGTAATAATCATGGCCGGGCAACGCATGTTCCGCCTTGATGTAAAATTCATCGGAGAGATAGACGAAGTTGACGCCTAGCTCCGCCTTTAATTGTCGGCGCATGGCGTTGGTGTATGCGATCATGTCGCGCAGCTCCGCCGGGCTGTGTCGCCGCAACGGATAGAGATTGTTGCGGTGCTGCGTCAACCCCACCGGCACGACGGCGATGGATTTAACGCCGGGATAAAACTGTTTGAGATCCTCCACGGTTTGGTCGAAAACAGCGCCGTCGTTAATGCCCGGACATAACACAATCTGGGCGTGCAGTTCAATGCCGTTCTTCGTAAGAAAATCGATCTTTTCCAGCAGGTGATCGTCGCGTTTGATGCCCAAAAGCAATTGACGCGTCTTTTCTTCCGTGGCGTGCACCGATATGTACAGCGGACTTAAACGTTGCTCCACGATACGATCCAAATCCTTTTGTTTGAGGGTCGTCATGGTAACATAATGGCCGTACATAAAGGAGAATCGGTAGTCTTCATCCTTAAAATACAGCGGTTTGCGCATGCCTTTGGGATTCTGATAGACAAAACAGAAAACGCAGTTGTTGCCGCAGGCCTTCAGCTTCATTTCATCCAGCACGATGCCGAGATCGTCGTCGGGCTCCTTTTCGATCTCATAAACGGTCTGCTCCTCGCCGCGCTGCACCGTAACATCCACATGTTCCTCATTGATGTAAAACCGATAATCGAGGCGGTCGCCGATCGTGCGTCCATTGACGGAAACCACATAATCGCCCGGCCGTATGTCCAGTTCTTCGGCGATACCGCCGGATTCTATTTCGATAATACGAACCATAATCAAACCGAATTTATCTGTAATAAAACATAGTTTTTTGTGCACTTACAAATTAAGGGCGAATATAACGACTACCGGCGGTAAAAGCAAGGTACGGCGGATGGCCCGGAAAGGTTGATAGCCGGAAAACAATTTAAATAAATCTGAAATTTACAATCGAAATGAATGAGAGGTTACAAACATACTTTTCGGATCAATTCGGAAAATCCGATTGCAAAATACATCGCCAAAACAGCGATCAACGTTTCTGGGATCGATTATCGGCGCACCTTAAGAGCAAAGAAAAGTGGGGAGGCGTCGCCTGGCCCGGGCCGCTCTCCTATTTTCTGAACGGCTTTTTGAATGCGATCTCCACCGTTTACTAAAGTTGAACGCACCTTTTCGTAATCGACGCTTTCCGCCTCCGCTTTGTCGTCCGGCGCGTAATACGCTACGATACGGCCCGGCCTCACATGCCCCGACGCCGCCTTTACGATGGAGTGATAGGGGGAACGAACTCGGAGCGCCCGCCCCCGGAAAAAGCCATCCGCAGCGCCTTGCGGTCCGAATACATACGGCGGCTTGTGCTGTAACCGGTAGAGATAGAGCCGCCCGCGCCTGAAATCGAAACAGTAGAGGGCAAAGGTAAAAATCACCCCGTAGATATCCGGAGAAAAGGCCTCCATAAAATCATGAACGAACGCCGACAGGGTTTGCGGTCGCCAAGCTTTATGGGCATTCCCGGCCGCATAACCGTTTAAATACTGTTCGATTAACAATAGCATAAGCGCTGTGGAATAGTTTTTTTCATGGCCCCTGACAATCATAAACATCAGGCGGTCGTCTTCCTTAATGATCGGAATCAATCGACTTACGACCGGAGCGGCGTCGCTTCCGGCAAAAGCCGCCGCTTCATACCGATCGGTTTGATGTTCGAATCTATAGCTATTGCGCTCATCGATAAAGGTAATAAGGGAGGAATCGTCCGAAGTGTTTTGGTTTCGTGCGGCTGCGGCGATCTGATTTTGCAGTTCAGCGTTCTTGCGCATCAGCTTGATTTTAGCGTGGTGCGCCTGGAGATGGGTCCGCACCCGGGCGTTGATTTCCACGGGATCGAAAGGTTTGGTCAGATAATCGATGGCGCCGAGGCCCAGTCCGCGCGCCTTGTCCACCGACTCGTTTTTGGCGGAAAGGAATATAACGGGGATCAAGGCGGTCGCTTCGTTTTCCTGGAGTTTTTTACAGACTTCGTAGCCGTCCATTTCCGGCAAGATGACATCGAGCAGGATGAGATCGGGCCATTCCCGCTCGGCCAGTTGCAGCGCTTCGGCGCCGGAAGTGGTGGTCATCAATTGGTAATTGGAATGGATCAACGCCCGGCTGAGCAATTTTAGATTAATGGGGTTGTCGTCCACCGCCAGAATTTTGTACTGCATATTAAACGACCTGGGTCAAAACCTGCGTTTCAATGGCGCACCTCTCATTGATGCATACGCTTTAGTATCGGCGGAAGCGGGCGAAGTTTTAATGAAAGTTTTATACTGACGGGACGGTGGAGGAGGCGTACGTCTCATCTGCGTGCTCCGCGCACTCTGCGGTTTATCCAATATTCTCTTTCCTTTGAATTTTAACCACGAATACACACGAAGTGCACTAAATAAAAAATGAATATAGATTTCTTTCTCTGCGTTCTCCGCGCACTCTGCGGTATTCAGCTAACTTTGGGTCTACCGCCGGGCACGCCGAGAGCGCTGAGTAAATACTGGCATATTTTTTAAAGATTGTTCTCTTTCTCTGCGTTCTCCGCGCACTCTGCGGTATTCAGCTAACTTTGGGTCTACCGCCGGGCACGCCGAGAGCGCTGAGTAAATACTGGCATATTTTTTAAAGA
>CAZIVP010000015.1:0-95224 GCA_964542915.1 uncultured Calditrichaceae bacterium
CGCCGGGCACGCCCAGTGCGCTGAGTAAATACTGGCATATTTTTTAAAGATTGTTTTCGTTTTCTGCGTTCCCCGCATACTCTGCGGTTTATCCAATATTCTCTTTCCTTTGAATTTTAACCACGAATACACACGAAGTGCACTAAATAAAAAATGAATATAGATTTCTTTCTCTGCGTTCTCTGCGCACTCTGCGGTATTCAGCTAACTTTGGGTCTACCGCCGGGAGCGCTGAGTAAATAATTGGTATATTTTTTAAAGATTGTTCTCTTTCTCTGTGGCACCCTGGGGCTTCTCCGTGCTCTCTGTGGCTACTGCGACGCCGCCTCCGCGTCCCGATTCACCCAAATCTGCAGACCCGGACCCGGCGCCGTAAAATCATACCGCCGCCCGCCGTCGCGCCAAACATCCAGCCCGTTAACATGATCAATCCGATCGGTATCGGCGATTTGTTGCCAGCGTCCTTCCGGCAGACGTACATCGCGGAACCGGCCTTCCGTATCAGCGCTGTTAATCAGTACCAGCAGCGATTGATCGACCAGGTAACCCAGCAGCCTTGCATCGGCCGGTTCAATCCAGCGATAATAATCATCGCGCAATGCTCCTGCCACGCGAAAAACAGCGCCTATGGCGCTTTTGCGCAAAGCGATCAACCCCTTCCAGTAGCGGTACATGTTATCGTAGTTGCAATAGATGTTGTCGCCGTCGTTCTTGTTCAGGCCCTTGTTGCGCCAGATAAATACATTCGCTTCGGCCAGATTGTAGGTATCGCGTTTTCCGTGGAAATAGAGCGGCTTCCCGTTCAGATACTTAACCACCTCTTTCAGCGGGGCATGGCCCTTGCTGCGCATCAGTTCGCTGCCGCCGTGCAGAACGATCGGTCCCACGGAGGTGAACAGCAGCGCCGCGGCGATTTTATAGCGCCGTTCGTGCACGCCGTAGCGACCGTCCCAGTTATGCACGGCGAAACGGTCGGCCAGCGCCCAGTTGTCGTGGATATCGAGATAATTGATGCCGGAAAGCGGCGTCATGTCCGTTTCAAATCCCGCCGATAAGGCTTTTTTAACCGCCTCGCGATTGCCGGCGCCGCCGGCATAGCCGCGATCCGTTGCCTTATTCTGTGGATCGGAAACCGGACCCTTGAAGGCGTTGCGCGCTTCATCCTGGAAAAAGGTGATCGGCGAATCCGCTTTATACCAGTCCCAATCGGGATTGTTTTCATAATCGGGATCGTCGGAGGCAATCCACGGTTCGCCGTAAATGATGATGTCCGGTCCCACGGCCTCGCGTAAGGCTTTAAGTGTCTGCTCATCGGTCTGCCCCGCCAGATCGATGCGGAAACCGTCGACGCCGTATTGCTCGATCAGATCGGTGCATTGCTCGATGATCCAGCGCTGCATCATGGGCCGCTCTTCGGATTTGGTTTCCGTACCGTATGCGCCTATCAAATCGAAGTTCTCATCGGTGCGGTAAAAATAGGGTACGTCCATGGCCGAGAAATTGAAATAGAACTGGCGCCCGTCCATGCGTTCGGCGGTGTGGTTGAAAACCACATCGACAATCACGGCGATGCCATGATCGTGAAAGGCCTGGACCAGATCGCGGAACTGTCGGTTCTGGCTTCCCCGGGTGGTGTTACCCACACGGTAACGGCTCTCGATGGCAAAAGCGTGCGATGTACGGTAGCCCCATTGATAATTTTCCGTGGCCACGCCCTGCTCTATCATATAAGGATCGTCCGCAAAAGCTTCCTGCCATTGATCGTCGGGATAGTGCAGATACTCCTGTACCGGCATGAGATGTACCACATTGACGCCCAAATCGAGCAAATGATCGAAACCGATGGGCGCGCCCTGCGCGTTTCGCAGACCGGTTGCAACAAACCCTTTAAACGTACCGCACAAAGAATCGGGCAATGGCAACCGGCGGGTGAAATCCTGTACGTGCACTTCGTAGGCGATCACGTCTTGCAAAGGCGGGATGCCCCCTTTTAGCGGCGTGGCCGGCTCCACTCGCGGCCAGATGCGGCCGGGACCGAAGGAGTCCACGCTGACCCGCCCCCAGGGATCGCTGAAATGGACGGGATAGGTCTGATAAAAGTGATTGCCCGCTTCATCGGGGCCGTAAGCGGTAAAGTCGTAATACCAGCCCTCCCAGTTGCCCTGGAAGCGCGCTGTCCATACGCCATTTTCATCCCGTTCCATGGCCGTGCGCGACTGCGGTGCTTCGCCGGGATGGAGATAGAGAAACACAAACACCGAATCGGCCCGCGGTACAAACAGGCGTATGTAAGTGGCGTTCTCCTCCGGATAATAGTTGGCGCCCATATCTTTATCGGAATAGAGATGGCGGAACCAGCCGTCGTACCGGGCGGGAACCGTGCGATTAAATTGTTTTAAGGTTACGTAATAGAGCCGTTTGCGATTTAAATCGCGCGCCGGCGCCAATTGCAGCTCGCCCGGTTCGGTATAGAACACCCGGTTGACCGGAATGGTATCGCCGCCGGCGTTTTTCAATACATAAAGCTCCGGATCATAGCAATAATCGGGGCGTTTGTCGGGGAATTTGATGCGCACATCGCGCGCGGCGACGATCTCCGATTTAATGGTGAGCGGTTCGATGTTGTGTGCAAAAATCAGATTGCCGCCCTTTGCATTGGGCGCGCTCTCCGGGGGCGCCATCCATTGGCCGTCATTGATGCGGAACTTGAACGGCGCACCGGCGGCGATGGTGTCATAACCCGGATTGTCAATCTTCAAATACCAGAGGCTTTCATCCCGTGTGGATCGTATGAGCCACCAGCGCCGGTCCTCCATATCGTGTTGCCAGTCGCGCATGGCGCCCTCCACAACGACGCGATGCGCTTCGACGCCGTAGACGCCGGCGTCAAACAGGAAATAGGTCGTATCGTTTCGCTGTGCATAACCCTGTAAGCGTTCGGTCTTGCTGAACGTATCGGCCTGGCCTGGTTTGAGAAAGACCGCCAGGACGCAAAAAACGTACATCAATAATCGGATCATCGGAGCATCCTTTTTTTAATGCCAAGACAGGTCGGCGTAAACACCGGTGTAGTACCGTTAAAAGTAAACAATACCGGCGAAAAATAAAAAAATATCGGGACAGACAGGCGTGATTGGTCCTGATCGGTTGGAGAGAAATCAAGTAAAACGGTAATGGCTTAATACATGAAAAAAATCTTCGTCAATATGCTTCTTATGACGGCTGTACTGGTCTTCGGCCTGAGCTGCTGTGATCCTGTAATGAGCAACCCTCTTCTTAGCGCCGGTTGATGGCGGTCACACGCGCCTCAAATATTTGTCTTGATTGAAATAATCGCAATAGACAAGCGGTTTAGTAAGTTGTTATAGCGTGCAAAGATTTTTGAAATTTCAAGAGTGCCGGTGAAAGATTACATGATTAGTGAATCATTTTATGTGGAGGGCTTACTATCCGGCCACAAATGGCGTCCGTTATTAGCAACGACGCTTTGATATCTGTTACTAACACAGGGGGATAACCAATGAAGCATTTTTACGCCTACCGATTGCTGACTTTATTCATTTTGTTGGCGCCGGGAATCGTTTTAAGTCAATTATCGGGTAACTATACCATAGGATCGGGCGGCGATTACGCTACCTTCTCCGATGCCGCAAACGACCTTAACACGAATGGGGTATCCGGCCCGGTAACCTTCGATGTTATCAGCGGTTCTTACAATGAACAATTTGCACTTGGTGCGATCAGCGGGGTCAGCGCCTCCAATATCGTAACCTTCCGGGCCCAATCCGGAAGCGCAGCCGATGTAACGGTTTCCTTTACGGCCGGTAGTTCATCGGAAAATTATATTGTTCAGTTGGATAACAGCGATTATATCACGTTTAGAAATTTATCATTTAAGGCGACGGGCTCGAGTTACGCCCGAGTATTCGACCTGCGCAACAATGTCGATCAGTTAACGATTGATCAATGCGATTTATCCGGAAATGCAACCACTTCAAGCAGTGCAAATTATGCCCTTATTTATGGGGATGATTTGACCGGCGCGGATTTCGTGATCACCGATAATACGTTTACGGATGGATCCACAGCAGCTTATTTAAGAGGCGCCAGTTCTTCCAACAGGGCCAGCGGATTGACCATCGAAAATAATGACATCTCCGGCGACCTTTACTATGGCATTTATTTGAACTATTTCAATAACAGTGAAATCACACAAAATGTATTGGATATTCGAAACTATGCACTCTATCTGCAGAACACCGAAGGCCGCTTAAGGGTAGAAAACAATCGACTGCAAACGCGTTTAAGTTACTGTATTTATATTGTTGGAAGCGAGGGTAATTCGGACCGTCTGCGAATTGCCAATAACTTCATAAGCAATACGAATACCAGTACGACGTATGGGCTTTATACCAACAATAATTCCAATTTGGATATCTACCACAACAGCGTCCATCTGACCCGTTCTTCAAGTGGATATGCCTTTTACCAGACCGGTAACGGCAACGACATCAACGTCGTTAATAATATCTTTGCCAATTCCGGCGGCGGGTATGCTACCGGTATCCGCCAGCCTGCGGCGGTTAACATGCTGGATTACAACAACCTGTTTACGCCGGGGAATTATATCAGCTACTGGAATAACCAAAAGGTGGTGAATCTGGACTCTTTGCGTCAGGTGAGCGGCAAGGAAACAAATTCTCTGTCGGTCGTACCGCATTTTACCAGCGACACGGACTTGCACAGCATGACGCCCTGGCTGGATGACAGCGGGACGCCGCTGGCCGCGGTGGGTACGGACATCGACGGCGAAAGCCGGGATGGAACCAGTCCCAGTATCGGCGCTGACGAATTCACCGCCGATGCTGCGGTATCCACGCCGTTGTCCGGCAGCTATATGATCGGCGCTTCCGGCGATTACGGCACGGTAAGCGAGGCGGTGGATGATTTGCTGATACGGGGTATATCGGGACCGGTAACTTTCAATGTGCAAAGCGGCAGTTATTCGGATCAGGCCATGCTTTATCCCATAGCGGGCAGCAGCCCGGATGATACGGTGACCTTTCAGTCCGCCAGCGGCAACGCCGGCGACGTTACCCTGACGTATGCGGCTTCCGGCGACGGCGATAATTACGTGATCCTGTTCAAAGGCGCCGATCATGTACGGTTCCGTAAGATGACCTTGACGGCTAACGGATCCGGTTATGCCCGGGTGTTTGCATTTGACGGCGAGACCGAAGACATCAAACTGACGGATAATGTACTCAACGGCAACAACACCACGTCCAGTTCGGATAATTATGCTTTGATATTCAGCCAAAGTGATTACTGGACGTCGCGGTTGATCGAAAACAATACGCTTAATGAGGGTTCGTACGGCATCAATATGCGGGGCATTAATGACAATGAGCCCAGCCGTAATACACACATCAGAGGCAACACCGTGAATGGTGCGGGCTATAACGGCATTGAATTAAGATACATTGACGGTATAACGGTATCGGATAATACCATCGAAGCCCGCGTGTATGGCATGTACATTTTAAATAATGATGGCAAATTACGCCTGCTGAAAAATCAGTTGCAGGTATCATCCAGTTACGGTATGTATCTGAGCAGCAATGAAGGCGGCAATGACCGTGGATTGATCGCCAATAATTTTGTAACCAATACTTCATCGAGCACGGTTTACGGCATATACAGCAATACCAATTCCAATTTGGACATCTACCACAACAGCGTCCACCTGACCCGTTCTTCCGGCGGATATGCCTTCTACCAGACCGGTAACGGCAACGACATCAACGTCGTTAATAATATCTTTGCCAATTCCGGCGGCGGGTATGCTACCGGTATCCGCCAGCCTGCGGCGGTTAACATGCTGGATTACAACAACCTGTTTACGCCGGGGAATTATATCAGCTACTGGAATAACCAAAAGGTGGTGAATCTGGACTCTTTGCGTCAGGTGAGCGGCAAGGAAACAAATTCTCTGTCGGTCGTACCGCATTTTACCAGCGACACGGACTTGCACAGCATGACGCCCTGGCTGGATGACAGCGGGACGCCGCTGGCCGCGGTGGGTACGGACATCGACGGCGAAAGCCGGGATGGAACCAGTCCCAGTATCGGCGCTGACGAATTCACCGCCGATGCTGCGGTATCCACGCCGTTGTCCGGCAGCTATATGATCGGCGCTTCCGGCGATTACGGCACGGTAAGCGAGGCGGTGGATGATTTGCTGATACGGGGTATATCGGGACCGGTAACTTTCAATGTGCAAAGCGGCAGTTATTCGGATCAGGCCATGCTTTATCCCATAGCGGGCAGCAGCCCGGATGATACGGTGACCTTTCAGTCCGCCAGCGGCAACGCCGGCGACGTTACCCTGACGTATGCGGCTTCCGGCGACGGCGATAATTACGTGATCCTGTTCAAAGGCGCCGATCATGTACGGTTCCGTAAGATGACCTTGACGGCTAACGGATCCGGTTATGCCCGGGTGTTTGCATTTGACGGCGAGACCGAAGACATCAAACTGACGGATAATGTACTCAACGGCAACAACACCACGTCCAGTTCGGATAATTATGCTTTGATATTCAGCCAAAGTGATTACTGGACGTCGCGGTTGATCGAAAACAATACGCTTAATGAGGGTTCGTACGGCATCAATATGCGGGGCATTAATGACAATGAGCCCAGCCGTAATACACACATCAGAGGCAACACCGTGAATGGTGCGGGCTATAACGGCATTGAATTAAGATACATTGACGGTATAACGGTATCGGATAATACCATCGAAGCCCGCGTGTATGGCATGTACATTTTAAATAATGATGGCAAATTACGCCTGCTGAAAAATCAGTTGCAGGTATCATCCAGTTACGGTATGTATCTGAGCAGCAATGAAGGCGGCAATGACCGTGGATTGATCGCCAATAATTTTGTAACCAATACTTCATCGAGCACGGTTTACGGCATATACAGCAATACCAATTCCAATTTGGACATCTACCACAACAGCGTCCACCTGACCCGTTCTTCCGGCGGATATGCCTTTTACCAGACCGGTAACGGTAATGACATCAACGTCGTTAATAATATCTTTGCCAATTCCGGTGGCGGGTATGCCTACCAAATTAACAGTGGTAATGTTATTGGCAATCTCGATTATAATGATCTTTATACCACGGGAAGTGTACTGGCCAGATGGAACAATAACGATCAGGCCGATTTGTCTGCTTTGCAATCGTCCAGCGGCAAAGAGGCTAATTCCGCTTCTATAAATCCCGGTTTCGTATCGGATGCGGATTTACATGCCACCACCGCGAGCCTGGATAATTTGGGCATGCCTTTGGCCGGGGTAACCATGGATATCGACGGCCAAATGCGCGACAACGGTACGCCGGATATGGGCGCCGATGAGTTTGACGGTAATAACAATGCGCCGCAAGTGATAGGGCCTCTGGCAGATATTCAGTTCGAAGAAAACAGCGACAGACAACTGGTTACCTCGCGATTGGATACCGTATTTAGCGATATGGATAACGGCGATACCTTAAGCTACAATACCAAAAGCGACAACCCCAAAATATACGCCTCTCTGGTGGGCGACAGTCTGTTTGTGTCTGCAGCCGGTAATTATCAGGGTGAAGGAAACGTAATGGTTTATGGCATCGACCGCTGGGGATTGTCCGCTGTGGACACCATCCATGTTATGGTTACGGAAGCAACCGCGCTGGATGATTTGACTTCACTGTACTTACCCACCGAAATTGCATTGCAGCAAAATTATCCGAATCCGTTTAATCCGACCACGACCATCCGTTATGCATTACCGAGAGCAACGCATGTTACCATAACCGTTTATAATGGACTGGGGCAGAAAGTTGCCGTATTAAGCGAGGGCAGGCAAGAAGCCGGGTACCATACGGTGCAGTTCAACGCGGACGGTATGGCCAGCGGGGTCTATTACTATCGTTTACGGACGGAACATGTTCAGCAGATCAAGCGAATGCTGCTTCTCAAATAAACTGTATTAAACGGTCTGCCGGACGCTGTCCGGCAGACTTTTTACCTTACCTGGACAGGCCCCCGGAATCGGGACAGGCCAAACCCAAATAAGTTTTAAATATCGAAATAAAAGCTTAGGTATTAAGGTCTAAGCTTCTATCTTATTATTACTGTTTTTTGCCCCGAAAGATCGGGATATCCGAAAGGATCAACACCGAAGTGATACTCCAAAAGGAGTCCTTCGGACCTTCGGGAAGAAAGCCAGAAGTTTATGACGAAGGTAATAAGAACAAATGGATTGCTTATTGGAATGATGGAGAATATGGAATTGTGGCATAAGATAACGACTGCGTGTGATTTTCTATGAAAAGAATCATTTTTCTCTGTGTTCTCTGCCCACGCGGCGGTTCAATTACCTGCGAGCCTGTACACAGAAGGAGTCCCTCGGAGCTTTTGAAACAAAAGTCCATCACTCCGTCCATTCAAAAATTCAATTTTCTTCGGCATGCTTATTATTTGTTGTTAAACTTCAGCAATATCTCTGGTTTAATCCTCAGATAGAGAGAACAAAAATTAAATGAAACGAGGCATATTTTCCTATCTGTGTTTTCTCTATTTAATACCGGGCCAATGGCAGGGCTTTTCTATCCACCACTATAAATCGCGGTGTTAATGAAAATTGAGTTCAAAGGCGCTCCCTACCTCTTTACTCTTTTCTATTTTCTTTTTTACTTAAAATCATTTGCATGCTTTCGTTTTTTTTTTAGCTTTTTTGCGATTCCTTTGGTTTAATCCGGCAGCTTTGCCGCATCAGCAGCACCCACGCTGATGAATGGTGGCTGAACCTTTATTCGGCCGGCCGGCGGACAAGAGCCCGCCGCACCGGGTGCAATGCCCGGTAAATAGTGCAATCATTATCGGGTGAAATGGTTTGCCTGATGATGGAAAAACGGATTAAAATGAAGGAGGGATGTATTGTTTAACGGCCTCAATAAATCTTTTTTATGAAATTATTCAATTTGATGTTACAATTGCAGGTAATTGCATGAATGTCCGTTATGATTGTGCATTGATGTGATTCTGGCTCTTGTATTTATTTCTATGAATGAGATGACCTTTCGTTACGGAGCGGTCTTTTAGCTAACACGTCTTTCCCCTGCAAGCTGGTAATAATTCTATTAATGTACGGATATTCAATTCACATGGATGGAAGCGAACCATAATACGAAATGAGCAAATCCGATTTATGAAGCGAAACGCTTCCGGTTGGCCGTCAGGCCCGTCAATGCCAATGATGAAAAACGGATTGATAAAAATTCCGGGTACGACATTACACTTATCTATCAGTATAGAAGTATTTTATGTATTATGAAATCCGACGGCGGGGACAAACGCCAATAAACCTTTAAACGCAGTTTAAAAATGAGACAAGAAAGGAGGCAGCTATGAAGTTTATTTCATCATAAATCAGCCGCTGTGCAAACACACATCGGTAAAAGAATTAAATTTAGACGAATTTTTATTACTAAGCGGAGAAACAGCAATGACATATGTATTAAGGATAGGTATTATTCTCCTTTTTTTAATGGTGCTTTCCTGTAAAAAGAATACGGATTCTATATCCGGCATAGATAGCTCATGCCCTCGTATTGATTGGGGTATCGTCCCGCATCCACCTTATAACGGCCCGGTATGGCATCCCAATGGTGAATTCATAGGTTTCAATTACAAACCCTTGATAGAAATACGATACCCATATGGCAGAGATTGCTACGGACTTCAAATATTCGATTTCGACTCAATTGGTTTTTGGTTAATTAATCCCGATGGAACAAATATGCGTCGGATTTTGCCGTTTGAATTACAAAATCCTGCCTGGTCGCCGGATGGTAAATGGATTGCCTTTGTTGCTAATAATCAAATATATAAAATGCGCTTCAATGGCTCTGGTTTTGACTCAACAAGCCTCACCCAGTTAACATTTAAGGGAAGAAATTATAGTCCTGCCTGGTCGCCGGATGGGGAGTGGGTTGCTTATGATTCCAACTACCAAAGCCCCACCGGCAATTACATTATTTGGAAAATGGAAAAAGATGGCAGTAATAAAACAAAAATTAGTAAACATGGCACAGGCGGCATTCGTGAGCCGAACTGGTCAAAAGATGGTAAAAGAATTATTCACCATAGATTTTTCGAGAATCAAAAAGAAATTGCAACTATGAGTCCTAATGGAGAGAATATTAAACGTATTACCCACAACATGAGTCGTGAAGGAAACCCTAAATTTATCAACAATGATTCAAAAATCGTATTTATATCTCAACTCAGAGGAAAGCATCCCAATATATTTGTAATGGATAGTAGCGGCAATCATATTAAACAATTAACCTCGAATGGAGTCGCAAGTTCTTGGAGTGGTATCCCATTCAGCATGAGTCCCGATGACCGCTATGTGGTTTACACGAGATATGATTGGAATGACTGGAGTTATGTGACGGGTACATTGTGGATTTATGATTTAAAAACAGGCGCCAACCACCAGCTCACTTTTAACAATAAGCCTGGTGAATAATTTGCATACTTTAAAAGGAGGTGATGGCGTGATGACATGGACCTGACCTTTAAAAAAGCCCCCACAGAAACTGCTTTTGAATTTCCCCGCTCAAGGAAATTGTAATTAAAACAGTTTTACTGGTGAGGGCTTTCTATTTCATTTTACCTCAACTTTAAATCTTTTGCAACCCCATTTAACAAAAGGGAGCTCAGAAATGAAAAATTATATTGCCATAATTGCCTCGATAAGTTTATTTTTTACCTTAATCGTTCCAATTCATGCCCAGCATGATTATTCTGATGAAATTCTTGTTTACTTCAAAAAGGAATTGAAAAAGACATCGATAGCTCAAATATTACGATTACGAATCATAAGATTGAAAATGTGCTGGAACAATTTGGAATAGAACGTAACGAAATATCTGCTGCATTTTCCAATTTTAAGGAATCCGATACATTACAATTTGACGATCGTGGAAGAGCGATTAAAGTTGCCAACATGTCGCGCATCTTTAACATCAAAGTACCTGCGAATGCTACCCGTGAAAACGTTATTGAAAAACTCAACGAATTACAAACCGTCCTGTTTGCAGAGCCGAATGGTACAGTAAATTTTTTTGCTTTACCAAATGATGATTATTTTAGCGATCAATGGGCATTAAAGAACGGCGATACCGGCAGGGATATACATGCCACCCAGGCATGGGATATTTTTAAAGGTAGCACAAATAATATAATTGCAATAATTGATGCAGGTATCGACAAATTACACCCTGATTTACAAAACAAAGTATCCGGAGGCGATAATGGATATGGAAATGGAGGACATGGCATTCATGTGGCGGGAATTGCCGCAGCGAGCACAAATAATAATGAAGGTATAGCCGGCGTGGACTGGAATGCAAAAATTCATTCTCAAAGGATAGATAATGGCGATGATCAAGATATGTATGATGCAATTGTAGATGCCGTCAATCATAGTTCGAAAGTCATTGTATTAAATAATAGCTGGGGACTTATAGATGAGAATGGCGACCCGCGTTATTCAAGCACGGTAAGGATGGGCTTCGCTTATGCCTATAAAATGAACCGGGTTGCAGTTGCCGCCATGGGAAATGACGCTTCAAGCGAGACCCAATATCCCGCCGGTTTCGGACAAGGTATAATAGCAGTGGGTGCTACAGATAGCGATGATGAAATTGTATGGTTTTCAAACACCGGTAATCATATCGATGTCTCGGCGCCAGGTTTTAATATTCTTTCAACCTATCGCAACGGTAATTATCCGGGCGATCCGAATTATCATTACGCTAGTGGGACTTCGATGGCCAGCCCGCATGTTTCGGGCATCGCTTCTTTACTAAAGGGTTATAATCCCGATCTGTACAATGATGATATTGAAAATATCATCAGAATTTCGGCTGATGATATAGAAGATCCTGGTAGGGATGAAAAAAGTGGTACTGGCCGCGTTAATGCCTACTGGGCATTACGGCACCTGCAATCACCTTTTGAGTTAACACACGCAACGACCAATGGCGGAAGTATTCACAGTAACACCGATACCTACACAGCAACATTTTTGGTAGTTCCTGGATTGGCTGATGGCAATTATATTGTAAAACGTTATGATGTGCGCACAAACGTTGAATTTGACTGGAATTATGAAACCCACGTATGGGGTAGAGGAGTTGGAACCAATGGTTATTCGGGTGCTAATCCAAATTACGGCATGGGCTGGTGTGATGTGGTAGATAAAAATGATATGGATGCTACACTTCGTACCTTTGTTTATAAGGTTTGGACCATTTCCGGCGATTATGTAGGTTGGGTTCCTAATTCTCCATCAAATACATCTTATAATTATACCCTTCTTGCCAAAACTAAGCTTTTGCCTCCGGAAAATTTAACAGTTACCTGGGGAACAGACGATCACCCCTATCTGGAATGGGAAGCCAGTCCTGATCTAAATGGCAATGTTAATTATATAGTTTTAAAAAAACGGGGTAGCGGCGACTGGAATCAAATTGCCGATGTAACCGAATTGCATTATCTTGATACTACGGAGGATAAATTCACAGGATTTCCGCAAGGTAAAACAACGGTCAAATACAAAGTATATGCAATCGATTATGGGTCATCTCTCTGGACTGATTACAGTAACATTGTTTCTATTACGGTAGCAGAACTACCTGAGATTGAAAAAATAGGTGGTAAATCGGAGGCTGATAATCAGGTTGTCAACTTTTTCTTAACCGGCAATTACCCCAATCCCTTCAATCCCGTCACAGCCATCCGTTACGGTTTACCGGAAGCGAGTCGCGTCTCGCTGAAAATCTACGACATCCGGGGCAACCTGGTAGAGACGCTGGTTAATGGCGCTCAGCAGGAAGGCCGCTATTCCGTCGCTTTCGACGGCGGCGATGTGGCCAGCGGGATATATATTTATACTTTTGAAGCCAAAGCACAGGACGGCCATCCACAGTATCAAAAGACGGGACGCATGGTATTGATTAAATAAGATAATTTCAAAAGGCCACAGGGAGTGTGGCCGGTTTTTTATTATTTATCTGTGCATCAAAAATGTATATCCGCGATGATCCTTTCCATTTGTGTTCTTCTCTACTCTATCCTGATGGCTGATAGATCATTCAGAAAATAGAAAAGAGGAAACAGAAAATCATACCATGCTATACCTCTGTCCCTATTTTCCTCTTTACCCTCTTCTGTTTCCTGCATCCTTAAATTTTTGGCTGGCATCATGAATGGCGCATTACCAAAAAACATGAAGAGTAGCACCGGCATAGCAATACCCGAACAGTGCTCAATGCACGATTTTCCAGTTGCCGTCCACCCGGGCGTTGAGTGTCTCTTTCTCCTTTATATAATCGATCAAAATATTGCGCATCTCTTCGCTGGATTTATAAATGATGTCGCCGCTCTTGAGTCCCACAGCGCCGGTATGCCCGCCGCCGCCCGCGGCGCGGTAGCTGTTCATGGCCGCTTTGTACGTTTTATCCATCTGCAAGGGTTGGCCGGTGCGTAAATCCACCAGATTGCTGATACGGTTGCCGGGCGCGTTCGATACATTGATCGTATAACCAACGCCTTCCGCCATATCGTAATTATAGCCGGCCATTTCCGGGTTGGTTTGCAACGATGTTCCGTTCCAGCGGAAATAGCGGGCGCAGTATTCCAGATAATCCTTGATCTGTCGTCCCGTCATTTCCACCGTGTATAAAAAGTTTTCATACCAATACATATTGTACACATCTTTGATGCGCACCGGTCCGGGCGGTAAGACGAAATCGGTGTTAAACGCGGCGGCGAAGGAAAAATCGGCGCCGGTATGTCGCAGTTGAGCACGATTGATCAGTTCAATGATCGCCGTGTCTCTGCGTCGCGCCTGTCGGGCGTTGAGCGTATCGGCGGCGCGGGCGATTTCGGTGCGAATATACGCCAGCGTTTTTTGGTGGGCTTCGTCATTCAATTGCATGATCGAGCGCGCCGACGGCGCCGAATCCATCTCCTCCAGCCAACCCTTTACTTCTGTTATGGTGTAATCCGCGCCGGCCTGCCCTTCCTTCTTAAGAATCAATTGCACGACCGCCAGATTCTGCGCCCGCGAACCGGCGTTCATCCGCAGAGGATGGGCTTTGTTGCCGGCGAACGGTCTGTGTGAATGTCCGCCGAAAATGACGTCGAAGTCGTCCACCTGTCCGGCCACGAGGCCGGAGGCGTTCTCGTTGGGCAATCCCAGCGCCTTTGTTTGTTCCATGCTGTAACCGGCATCGAAACCGGCGTGGAACAAGCCGACCAGTACATCGACCTTTGGCCGCAGTTTCGGAACGAAGTCGCGGGCGGTTGCGACCATGTCCCGCCAATGTATGCCGGGATAGAGCGTGCTGTCCAGCCACATGGGTATGGCCGGCGTGGTTAAGCCCAGCACGCCGATTTCAATATCGCCTTTACGAATGATGGTGTAAGGTTCAAAATAGAGGCGACCATCTTCCAGAACAGCGTTGGCGGAAAGCCAGGCGAATTGCGACTGACGGCGGCAGCGGTTATAGACCGCCACGCCCTGTTCGATATCGTGGTTACCCACCGCCATGGCGTCGTAGCCCATATAGTTGAGGGTTAAAATCAGCGGGTGTATCCCGTTTGTCTCAATCTGATTAAAATAGTAGCTGAGCGGCGTGCCCTGTAAAAGATCGCCGCCGTCCAGCAACAGCACGTTTTTGTGTTTTTGCCGGTATTCGATAACGCGGGTGTAAACCTTGGCCAGACCGTGGTCCGCCGGTTTATCCCGGTAATAATCGTACGGGAGAAGATTGCCGTGTACATCGGTGGTTTGCAGGATATACAAAGTGTCGATCGAACCGGCGTTCAACCAATGCAATCCGGTGATAATAATAATTAGGCACACGCGCCAAACCATCGCAACTCCTTTACTGTGTTGTTTTAGTCCGTTTATTTTTCTGAATTATAATCAAAATATAAATTTAAAGAAAAAATTCCATGAAATGTACCGCATCATCCCAAGTCAGCTTTACGATTTTAAAACGACAACAGCGGGTGCAGCCCGCCCGCCCTATGACGCCTTGATTCCGCCTTTCCGAGATTCCATTATTCCAATTCGACAGCAAGCCATCAATCCACTAAGTTATCATTCCAATATTCCCAAACTCCGCCTAAGGCGTTCCTGCGGGTCATTCTCGGAACAATACGCCATAATCCCACTCTGCCTGCACGGCCACATATCCGCCCTTAATTAAGGCTTGTTTTGCATGCTGCATTCTGCTATTTTTTAACATAAGGTCTGATTCATCAATCATTGAACCCACATTACGGTAAAGCGATGGCGGATACATCCAAACAATCACTGGGCAAACAGGGCGAAGCATTGGCCTGCGATCATCTGAAAGAGCAGGGATACGCCGTTGTCCATCGTAATTTTCGTTTTGGCCGCGCCGAGCTGGATATCGTGTGCGTGCGGGACAATACGCTCGTTATCGTGGAGGTCAAAAGTTACCAGTCCGATCCGCTGGGCGAACCCGAATTCCGCATCAGCAGGCGACAGCAGCGACAGATTATCCAGGCCGCCTACGCCTTTCTGGATCGGTTCCGGGAATACCAAGATTACGATGTACGCTTTGATGTTGTAATCATCGATTTCGGGCAATATCCCGCCGGGGTCAGCCATTACGAGGCCGCATTCTGGGACGATCGCGGCTGGGGCTGAATCTTGGAGTTGCCGATACTGAACAAAAATGACATTGCGATTGACGCAGGGCCTAATAATGCCCATAGTAGAAATTGATATAGTACCGGCCTATGATTATCAGTGCGACAGTGCCGTTTCGCAACTACCTGAAAGTCCAAATTTATAACTGAACAGGATATTGTTTTATGAATCAACAGGAATTCCGAACCCATTTCCCCATAACCACTCAGAAGATATACCTCAACCACGCCGCCATATCGCCCATGTCGACGGCCGTTACGGAAATGCTGGAATGGTACATGGATGAACGGATGTTCGGCGGGGTCGATCTCTATCGCGAGGTAACGGCCGTCCGCGATAAAACCCGCAATCGCCTGGCGGAGATGATTAACGGAAAGGCCGAATATATTGCATTTATTCAGAACACATCGGAGGGCTTTAACTGGCTGGCGCAGGGTCTGGAGTGGCAAGCCGGCGACCGCATCATTCTGACCGATTACGAATTTCCGGCCAACGTCTATCCCTTTTTGAATCTGGAACAACACGGCGTGGAAGTTGTTTATGTCCCGAACCGTGAGGGCCGTATCGAATTGCAGGATATCGCCGACCAAATCAATAGCCGCACCCGACTCCTATCCATCAGCTTTGTGGAATTTTCCAACGGCTTTCGCAATGATCTCGAAGCCATCGGCCGGTTATGCCGTGAAAACGACATCATCTTGTCGGTAGACAGCATTCAGGGTTTGGGCGCCATCCCGCTGGATGTGGATCGTTTTGGCATCGATTTTCTATCCAATGGCGGTCATAAATGGCTGATGGGACCCATGGGCGCCGGATTCATGTACATTCGTCCGAACCTGTTCGATCAATTAAAGCCGGCTTTCACCGGCTGGCTGGCGGTTGAAGACAGTTGGAATTTTTTTGATTACCGTCTGGCGTTATTGCCCGACGCCCGGCGTTTTGAGTACGGAACCGCCAACTTCATGGGCATTGCCGGACTCTCCGCGGCGGTGGAATTACTGATGCAAGCCGGCATCGAAAATATCGAACAACACCTGCTTTCGCTTGGACGATTTATGGTCACAGAGCTGCCGAAGGCCGGCATGACCTTTATGGGCGCGCCGGATGAACGATACTGGTCGGGCATCTATTCGTTTGAAGGCGATCGTACCGAGGCGCTTTTTGAACATCTTATGGAAAACCACATTGTCTGCTCGCTGCGCAACGGGATGCTGCGGATCGCACCGCATTTCTACAATACGGAAGAAGAAATTGAGCGTTTGGTCGAGCAGATCAATACATTTTACCGCTGACGTCCGGGCTTTTATGGCATTCAGAGGACCGGGAGGTTTTGACTTTTAACCATACATTAAAAAATTTTTGTTAATCCGGGATTGAATGAAAGGGCAACAACATGGCCAGAAAATGGATGGGGAAATTGATAAGCGGGGCGTTGCTGGGCCTGACGGCGGCGGTAGTTGTCTGGATTTTATCGCGATACCTCGCCGATGAACTGCTTTATTCTTACGAAGCCCGCACCTATGATTGGCGCATGGAAAAAAAGATAGCCGATGCGCCGCCGGTGATCGATGATATCATCATTATCAACATCGACGCCCGCAGCATTGACAAGCTGGGCAAATTTTCGCAATGGCCGCGTCAATACCATACCGAAGTGGTGCGTTTTTTAAACGAAGCCGGCGCTCTGGCGGTGGGACTGGATATTTTGTACGACCGCGACACCTGGCGTCCGCAACAGGATGTGGAATTCGTTCAGGCGGTGAAGGAGGCCGGCAATGTGTTCAACGCCATCTATTTTGCAGACGCCGATTCCCTTAACTGGCGTTACGAAATGAGCGAAGAGCCGGCGAAATTTGACGCCGAACGGTTCTATTACACGCTACCGAGACGAAAGATGCGCATGTTCCGGAGCGAGGAACGGTTCGAAAGCCAGTTTCACGAATTGTTGAATGCCGGTCTGGGCTGCGGGCACGTGAATTTCGAGCCCGACGTTGACGGTGTAGTGCGAAGCAACCATCTGCTCACCCGCTTTAATAACCATCTATACCCCTCGCTGGGATTTGAAATGTTCATGAAGATCATCGGCGTCGATTCCATGGTTTTGACTGAAAATCCACATTTGGAGCTGTTCCGCCAAAAACAGCTTTTGACTTCCATCCCGATCGACGCAAATGGCGATATGTTGATCAATTACGCCGGGCCGTTTAAAACGTTTCGTTATATCAGTTTTTACGATGTGTTGAAGGCCAAAGAACGCAATCTGCCGCCGGCGTATTTTGAAGGCAAAATCGTTTTTCTCGGCACCTCATTACCCGGTTTGTTCGATTTGCGCAGCGTTCCGTTCGTGCAAGCATTTCCGGGCGTCGAAATTCATGCCAACGTACTCAACACGCTCCTGCAGCAGAACTTTATTACCAGGATGAATGACGCCAACACATTCCTGGTTATGGCGGGCATCGGTGTGGTTTTGGGTATTATTTTTAATTTTAGCGGCGCAATCCTGAGTGTAATCATCAGTTTGCTGTTTGCCTTCGGGCATATCATCGCATCGCTGGTTTTGTTCCTTAACCAAAATCTGTGGATCGAAACCGTGACGCCGGTCCTTACCATCTTTTTCACGTTAACGCTGGTGTACATCTATCGTTACATGACGGAAGAGAAAAATAAACGGTTCATCCGATCCACCTTTTCGCATTTTGTTACCAAATCGGTAGTAGATGAACTTCTGGCCAATCCCGAAAAAATCAAACTGGGCGGCGAAAAGAAAACATGCACGGTGTTGTTCGGCGACGTGGCCGGGTTTACGAGTATTGCCGAACAGCTACCGCCGGAAGATCTGGTCAATCTGTTGAACGAATACTTAACGGAAATGACGGATATTGTATTCAAATACGACGGTATGTTGGATAAATACGAGGGCGACGCCATCATGGCCGTATTCGGAGCGCCCGTGGAACGCGGCAATCACGCACACAATGCCTGTCTTACCGCCTTGCGGATGCAGGAACGCCTCAATGAGCTTCGCAAAACATGGCAAAAACAAAACAAACCCGAACTGTCGACCCGCATTGGTATTAACACGGGACCCATGGTAGTGGGTAATATGGGATCCGAAATTCGGTTCGACTATACGGTTATGGGCGATACGGTTAATCTTGGCGCCCGCCTGGAACCGGCCAACAAGGAGTATCATACAAAAATTTTAATCGGTGAAGCCACATACCAGATGGCAAAAGACGACATCATTGTACGGCCGCTGGATTTATTGCGCGTTAAGGGCAAAAATGAACCGGTTAAAGTTTACGAATTACTGGCTACCAAGGAAACAGGCCTGAATGAAGTGCAACAGCGTATCGTGGATTTATTTGCCAAGGGCTTTGAGAACTACTTAAAGCAGAACTGGGATTGGGCGATGGAGTATTTCGAACAGATTCTCGAACTTAAAGGCGACGACGGACCCGCACGCACTTATATGCAGCGTTGTAAAGCCTATAAGGAACATCCGCCCGCCGACGATTGGGACGGCGTCTATTCGCTGCCCACAAAATAGAGTCGGTGAGCAGGAAAGAGGAAAGCAGGCTGACCGCTTATTATGATGAAAGCTGGTTTTCAATGGGCAGCTGCTGTCGCTTCAAAACGTTTGATGAATTGCCGGGAAATGTATGCATCCAAATAACAAATCAGGGGCAAACCGGCGTTGCCGCTCGTACGGATGCTTAGCGCTCACCATTTTGTTCCTGCTGATGGGCTGCGATGCTGAGAGACAGCAATCAAAGCAGGGACAAAGCGATCAAAGGACGATCGTCTTCAAGCATTTCAAACTGGCCAACGCCATGGACCAGTTCGACCGCGCCATCCGGATTTTCGAGGAACGCCATCCCGGCATCGATGTCCGGGAAGAGGTTATTCCGGCTAATACCAACATGCAGCATCAATATTATGTCACCAGTCTGGAGGCGGGTTCCAACGAGTTCGATGTTTTTTTGATCGATGTGATCTGGACGCCGGAATTCAGCCTGGCCGGCTGGCTGGAAGATTTATCCGATTTGGTTCCGCCGGAGGAGCGCTCGAAATTTCTGGAAGCGCCGGTCCGGGCCAATACCTACCGCGGCAAACTGTATGCCGTCCCGTGGTATGTGGACGGCGGATTGCTTTATTACCGCAAAGATTTACTCAACCAATACGGACTGCATCCGCCGCGTACTTTTAAAGAACTTACCGAACAGGCGCAGTTCATTTTGAAACAGGAAGACCGCTCCGATTTATATGGATTTTTATGGCAGGGTAAACAATACGAAGGCTTGATCTGCGCCGCCAATGAAATTATCGCCGGCTTCGGGGGCTCGGTCATCGATGCGCAAAACCGCGTTCAATTAACCGCGCCCAAAACACTGGAAGCGCTGCGCTGGATGCGCGATACCATTCACAAATACAAAATCTCGCCGGGCTGGGTGACCACAGCCGATGAGGAGAATACCCGTCTCAGTTTTCTGAACGGCGACTGTATCTTTTTACGCAACTGGCCCTACTGCTGGACGTTTTTTCAGCAGGAAGATTCGCCCGTGAAAGGCAAAGTGGGCATTACACTGATGCCCACCGTGAACGGCAAACGGGGATACAGTACATTGGGCGGATGGCAGCTGGCGGTTAATCGCTATTCAAACCATAAAGAAGCGGCCAAAACTTTTGTGGAATTTATGGCGTCGCCGGAGATGCAGCTCGAATTCTCCATAGCGGTCGGTACCAAACCGTCCCGTAAAGCCCTCTATTTCAATGAACGACTGCAAAAGGAGCAGCCCTTTGTATCCGATCTGTATGACGTCCTCACTTCGACCCGACCGAGACCCATGACGCCCTTTTATCCGCAAATTTCGCAAATCCTGCAGGTGGAATTTTCGGCGGCGCTCTCCAAAATCCGTCCCGTCGGTAAAGCGATGCGTATGGCCAGCCAGCAAATTGAACATATTCTGGAGCTGGAAAAAGAAGCCCTGAAAGACGCCAGATAGGAAACGGGTTCGAGCCATGCACAAAAAAGAATATCTTAAATTTATTTTGCCCGCCCTGTTTCTAATTTCTCTTGTAGCGTTTTTCCCGCTGGGTTATGGCCTGGTGTTGAGTTTTTTTCGCCAGATGCCCGTTTTTAACATCAGTTCTTTCATAGGCTTCGAAAACATTTTATTTCTCTTCAGCGATTTACGATTTCAGCAGAGCGTTTGGAATACCCTTGTTTTTACCGCCGTATCGGTGGCGCTGGAGCTGGTCATCGGAATCGCCGTGGCGCTGCTCATGAATCAGAAAGTGCCGGGCAATCGTATCCTAAAAGGGGTGGTACTGATTCCCTGGGCCATTCCCACGGTGGTTTCCGCTAAAATGTGGGAGTGGATTTATAACGGCGATTTCGGCATACTCAATTTTACGTTGCAGTCGATGGGTCTGCTGGACGCGCCCGTGAACTGGTTGGGCGACCCTCTTTGGGCCATGGCCAGCATCATTGTGGCCGATGTCTGGAAAACCGCTCCTTTTGTGGCTCTGCTTGTTTACGCCGGATTGCAAACCATTCCGGAAGAGTTGTACGATTCGGCAAAAATCGACGGCGCCGGCGAGATGCGTACCTTTTTACATATCACGCTGCCGCTGCTTACGCCGATCATAATTATCGTTACCATTTTCCGTATGATGGACGCTATGCGCGTTTTTGATGTGGTTTATGTCTTAACCGGCGGCGGGCCGGCCAACCTGACGGAAACCCTGAGCGTTTATGCTTATAAACTGTTATTTCAAACCTTACAGTTCGGTTACGGCTCGGCCGTTTCCATAGCTACGTTTGTAATCATTATGATGTTGAGCTCCTTTTATATTTATCTGCTTTACAAGCGATTTAACTATTTGAAATAATTGTGGCGTCCTTCGCGGTGCTCGTTTAAATAAACCGCAAAAGACGCAGAGAATCAAGAAATAAGAGCCACGGATTAAATGGATAACACAGAGAAAGAAAACAATCTTTTAAAAATATGCCAATATTTACTCAGCGCTCCCGGCGTGCCCGGCGGCAGAACTAAAGTTAGCTGAACACCGCAGAGGGCGCGGAGAACGCAGAGAAAGAAATCTATATTCATTTTTTATTTGTGCACTTCGTGTGTATTGTTGTGCGGTTTCGAAAACATTAAGCCGCGAAGTGAAATTGGCGGTCATTTGCAATATAGGTACTTTGGAATGCTAAGACTGTAAGGGAAAAACCGGCCGCGTGGAAAGCGGATTCCATATAAATTCCAATTTGACATTTATGCTATGCGCCTATAAATTTACTAATTTTGCCGGAGTGGTGGAATTGGCAGACGCGCCGGACTCAAAATCCGGTGGGCATTGCGCCCGTGTGGGTTCGAGTCCCACCTCCGGTACACAAAGGCTGATGCAATATCAGCCTTTTTTTATTAGGATCGTTCAAAGGCATCGCCCGTCAATAAATTTGGGCTTGCCGGTTGGTTTCTATTTCGAAGGTCAGCTTCTTTAAACAGCGGTCATATTTTTCCAGAATATCGGTTTGATCGCGACCGCCGATATAGACATTTGCAATTTCATAGCTGTAACTATCCTGGCCTTGTAACTCATGCAAAAACTGATCCTGTTTAACCGGGACCTTGACAAATGTGCCCGGTATTTCTGCCGCCAGTTGTCCCTTTTCCGCTTCGGACGGAACTTTACGGACTCTCCCGTCCTCGAATGTGCGCAGCATAAAGTGCCCTGCTAAATTAAAATCGCCTTTCTTCTCCATGGTGCGCGGTTTTCGTCCCAGTGCCAGGTCGATCATGATGGAGTGATGCGAAACGCCGTGCACCTTCTCGAACAAATCGGTGTGCGCCTGCGAAATCCTGGGATTGATCTCCAGTAGATAGACTTCATCGTTGGTTTGATTGTAAAAGAATTCCACATTGAATGCGGAATTATTCAACCCGATTTGCCGGATCGCCTCTCGGGCCACATCGATCATGCGATGTTGAATTTCCAGCGGCAGAGAGGAGGGGTATTCATATCGTGCAAACGAGGAACGGTCGGCCTCCCGGATGGAATCGACGATACCGTATCCCGTCACCCGGTCGTTAAACACATAACCTTCCAGCGTACACTGAAAACCATTGAGCGGCGTCTCGGCAATCATGCCTTCGGACCACTGTGCGATTTCGGGCGGCATCTCGAATTGCTCCATCAAATACTTAAACGGCGCTCCGATAAAATTAATCTGTGCGCGGACGCTTTCCATTGCCTCTTTAAACTGCCGTTCGCCGTTTATTCCAAATGCTAAAAACGATCGGAAAGATTTGACCGGTTTTATCCAGTAAGGCGGTAAGAGCTCGATCTTTTGAAAGGCCCCGTCATCGAACGGATCAAACGCCTGAAACATCGGCAAGTGGTCGGGAATCACTTTGCGCTGCTCGATGCGGCTCCAGTATTTATTTTCGCATTTCATGACGCTTTCCAGTGAAGCTCCCGGCAGATTAAAATGTGCCGCCAGGATCGGCACAATATCGGTCGCTGGAAAGTCGTAATAACAAGCCACTCCGTCCACGGAACCCTTGAAATTCTCCATTGTATGACGCGCCTTGTCGATCAAATGCTTCATATCATAATGATCGACGTTGCGGATATCGGATATATCGAGCGCGGCGTGGAAATCACACTCGTTTGCCTGCGGCAACTTTTCCAGTTTTTTCTTATTAAAGGCGTCCAACCCCACAATAAACACATTTTTTTTGGCCATTTAAGCTCCTGATGCATTTTACGTTTATATCAAACAAATTTTCGGGCGATCTGCTCGTCCCAACTTTTACTGAATATACGCGTGTCGCCTTCGTAAGCGTCCAGCGTGGCTCGGATCCTGAAGTGGGTTTTCGTTGAAGTCAAAACGGTACGGGTAATGCTGTATGCGCGCCAATCCGCTCTCCTGAATCCAATGTTTCCTTCTACTTCCGCCTGTAAGGTGTCGTAATTATTATTAATATAGCTGTATTTTTCTGTTACCTCCCGCCGTACTTCGAGATTCGTATCCGGCAGTGCAAAGTGCTTATCTTTATTGATGATATTCAACGAAACGCGGTTATTGGCCAGGTTGTGGCTCACTGTCCAGTAGCGTTGCGCCGGCGCTAAAAGTTTGGTGGAGATACCTTCGCCCTGCTTTGGCGCGCCGAGGTCTCTCAACGTGCGGTCATGCTCTTTTGCCTGCCGCAGCGGAAGTTCGAGAAAACTGTTGGCGGCAAAAATCTCCAAACGCACGGGCTTCGGCGAAGGCCACGCCAGGGGCCAGTAGGAGGTGGAAACGGCCAGTCGTATACGATTGCCTTTCGGGAAGCGTTGCGCCACATGGTTCATGTCAATCCGGATTGTGTAGCGTTTGCCGGGCTTCAGAGCGGCCGGATTTTCATGGCTTGCCATATGGGTCAGATTCAGAATACCGTATGTGATCCGTGTGGCCCGGTCGTCCTGCGCCAAATCCGACAAACGCACGGCGATCATGGCAGCCGGTTGATTTACAGCCACTTCCAGCGTGACCCGCGGAGCGCCCAAAATTTCAATGTCTTCCCGCAGGGGCTCTGTATCGAAGGTTAAAGCGCCGCCGTCTTCTTCCCTTTGATCCCAGGGCAAATCCGTCTGTTCGGCGTACGAACACCATTTGCCCGCAAACAATCCCACGCTCAACGGGCTCTGAATATGTAGTTGGGATTTATATTCACAGGGTTCATTCTCTCTCAACTGTGACAATGCCAACCGGTAGGTTTGCTTTTGAATGCCGGAAGCAGGCCATGATTCTTCCGCGATCCAGCGGCCCGGCCGTTTTGCGAACATCGGCGAGGCGCTGTCCTGCAGCCAGACCCGCAACATCGGTTCTTCCATGACGCCTGTGTTTTCACCTTTGAGCCATTGATCCCACCACCGGATGCACTCCCCCAAAAAATCGATGGCCGGACCCGGTCCGCCCATATGCGGATATTTGTGGCCCCAGGCCCCGATCAATCCTCTGCGCGGCGCGTCAAGGTGTTCCATCAATCTAAAAACGGTGTTGGAATATCCGTCGGCCCAACCGCTAACGGCAAATACCGGGACTTTTACAGCGTGATAATCTTCGCACACGGAGGCGTGTTTCCAGTAGGCGTCGCGTGTTTGGTGCGTCAACCATTTTTGCAGCCATAAACCGCTCCCGTTCAGGCGTTCCAGCCACAGCGCTTTCCAGCGTTCGCCCACGACCCCGGGATCGGGCGGGCAGGCGTTGAATGCGAACATGGTTGAAGCCCAGGACAAGTTATCGGTCAGCAAACAACCGCCCATATAGTGGATATCGTCGGCGTAGCGGTCGTCCGATGAGCAGACTGTGATGACGGCTTTTAATTGCGGCGGGTTAAGAGCCGCGATTTGCAAACCGTTGAAACCGCCCCAGGACAGGCCGAAGATACCGACCTCGCCCGAGCACCACGATTGATTTTCAAGCCAGCGGAGGATTTCCAGGCCGTCCTGTAATTCCTGTTGGAGATACTCGTCGTACAGAACGCCTTCAGAATCGCCGCTGCCGCGTAAATCCACACGCACGCCCGCATAGCCGTACTGTGCGAAATAGCCGTGGATCTGCGAATCCCGTTCCGCTTTGATGTCGTTTTTGCGGTACGGGATATATTCCAGCACGGCCGGGACGGGATGGCGCCGGGCATCCGCCGGCAACCAGATCCGGGCGGCCAGTTGTACGCCGTCGGACATGGGTATCCAGGCGTTGGAAATCACTTCGACTTGATTGGCAACCATCAATGCTCCTTCCGATACTTGAAATAGACGAAATGACAGCGGGCTAAATATACACAATCTTTAAATTATATGTACAGTCTAATCGAAAAAAATAATAAAATATTCAAAATAAATCGCACCGATCGTTTGAATTTCTATCATTTAGTAAATAAAGCACAGAAGGCGCCATAAGGATCGCTGAGGTGAATGCAATAAATCGGATGGTATTAATCCGTTTCATTTTCATTGATCGCAAAATCGACCGCATCTTTTAAGGACATTTTACGCCCCGTTTCGGCTTCCTGACGCCTGTCTGGCTTTGACAATGGTTGTCGCCTGACGTCCAACGCCTTTTCATGTGTTCCGGAAGGTAAGTACGGGAAGAGGTATCCTACGGTACTGAGCGCTTCCGGGCAGGCGCCATTCAGTCGCGCCGCCCACCGGCGCCGGTGAAGGTTGAGAGACGTAGGTCTGGCGTTCTTAATAATTCGCATGCGGTCTGTACCTCCTGCACTCTTCCCAGCAAAGTGCAATTATTTCTGATATGCCCCTGAAAGTCGATGGCAACCGGATTTGTAAAACCGAAAGGACTTTACGTCTTACGACAAATGCGCGCTGTCATTTAATGAATACGGAATTGAATCCGAGCACAAACACAATGAATGCGAAAAATCCGAATACGACAACCAGAACAATATCCCACATTCCGAAACCGAGAAAAAGCAGCGCCCACTGCACCCATTTCGTGAAATGCCAACCATCGCGCAGAGGCGGTAAAAATCCGAAACGACGCCCGAATTCCGTATCGCTGTTCAGTTGCCACCAGGGGTGCCACGATTTAAATACCGAACGGTCGTATTTGAACAGAATCACGTTATTTGCGGCATTGAATACCCACGCCAGGATCCAGAAAATAAACGCCACCAATAGGCGTTGTTCCTGAAAAATAAGCTGAATCTGTTTGATGATGCCTTCTTCCATTGTTCTCTCCATACAGGATTTGATTAAATTCCGGTTTTCAATGTACGAAGGATAAGACGCTGCGGTTAATAGATTATTCCTGAAATGTTAAAAACCATTTTTGAATACGGAATGCACGGAGCGAACACTCTCTAAAATCTGCGAACGTATTCCAAGAATAGCAGGTTGTTCGGACCTGAGTATATTCATTTTTTTAAAAATATATTGTCCTTCCGGGACTTAATCGTTGCATCGGAAATTACCCGCTTAACAAAAAAAGGCCCCTATATGCTATTGTAAATACAAATTCCGATAAACATTTGATGGTTTTTTTGATTCCGGTCCTTTCCCGCGAATCAGAAATCAACACTTGCAATTACGCGGCTGATATTCATTAGTATTTAATGTCATACCTGCGACTTGTCCGCCAACTGGCGGAAAGCAGGGGGCCATGGATCAGCATAATTGACTCAGGACAAAACCGTGTTTTCCTGAGATTGAGTAAGCTCCCTTCAGCAAGGTCATACATATATTGCAGGTTTTGTTTCCATTAAAAGACAAATTTTATATATTTAGGGTTTTTACACGAGTCGTTCATGGAAACACAACCGCAACGGCATACATGCGTTTGAGTGCACAACCACCGGATAACGCCGGTTACATATCTTAAAGGCAACCTATGAATATTCAGTTCAAACACTTTTTTTACCCTGCGAATTTATTAAGCCTTGGACGCATCGCATTAATCGTACCCATCGCTTATCTGATTAAACTGAATACGCTGGCGGGAAACGCCGTTCTGATATTACTGGCGCTTATTACGATCGCCACGGATTACCTGGACGGGTATCTGAGCCGTAAACGCAATGAGGTCACCGATCTCGGTAAGGTACTTGATCCGCTGGCGGATAAAATTGCCATGGCGGTGGGATTTATATTTTTAATCGCTTACCGGGCATTCCCGGCGGCTCTGGTTCTGTGTCTGCTATATCGCGATTTTTTGATTGTGGTATTGGGATGGTTCGCGGTCGTAAAAACCGACCGGATTACTATGGCCAATTCTTTAGGCAAAATTAACACGACCATCGTTTCCGTCACCGGGCTGTTGTTTCTTGTCCACATTCCCGACGTACTCTTTCGAGTTTTACTCTTGTTGAGCTACATTTCCATCGCGATCTCGGGCGTTTCTTATGCGATTACCGGACAACAATTGTTATTTTCTCGAAAGGTTTATAAAGTCATTTACTGGCTGGGATTAGGCCTGCTCACCTGTGCCTTTATCCTGTTGCTGGTACATTTTGAACTTTTTTAACAGGCACTAACGTTTTAGTGAACAATGATGGACGCCATGCAAAACAAACCCTTACTGATCGCCCACCGCGGCGAACGCAACCTGGCGCCGGAAAATACCATTAAAGCCTGCCATTTGGCATTGGAACAGGGCGCCACCGCGCTGGAAATCGATGTGCGGGTTTGCGGTACGGGCGAACTGATCGTTTTCCACGACACGTTTTTATACAAGCATTTTGATAAGCTCAAAGCAGTGGCGCTCAGTTCGCTCGCGGAATTAAAATCGTTGGAATTCATCAAATCCAGTTATCAATATCCCGCCCATATTTGCACCCTCGAAGAATTTTTTGAAGAGTTCCGCAACACGGCGCCAATAAATCTGGACGCCAAAACGCTGGTGCGCAGTAATAAACGAATGGCGCGAAAATTAATTCATATCATCGAAAAATTTCAAATGCGGGAACAGGTTTGGGTCTCTTCCTTCAATCCGCTGCTTCTCAAAGCGCTTAAAGATATTCAGCCTTCCATCCGCACCGGCTATTTGTTCAGCCGTCTCACCTTCATGCCTAAACTCATCGATCAGATCATCATCAACGACGCCTGGCATCCCCATTACCGGCTCATTTCAGAACGGCTGGTCAAAATGGCGCGCAACTTAAAAAAAGAGCTCTATGTCTGGACTATCAATGAAGAAAGCATCCTGAAGCACATTTTGCAGTATGATTTTGACGGCATCATTACCGATACGTTCTTTCGTTCGGCCTCCGACCGGCTTCCGCTGGTTTCCTCAAATTTATAAGCTAATTACAAAACGATTCACCCTCCATACTCATGCATCGGGATTTTTAGCTTTTGAACCGGTTCAACGCGATTACACATTACCGAACACGGGAATGACGGCGCCGCGAAGATCGCCGGCCGCTTCCGATCCCAAAAAGCAGATCACCTCGGCCAGCGATTCCGGTTTCACCCATTTATCGGCATTTTTAGCGCCCATGGCCTCGCGGTTGGCCGGGGTGTCGATAATGCTGGGCAATACGGAATTGGCCGTAATCGCCGTACCCTTGGTTTCATCCGCCACCGACTGGGTGAACGCCACCACCGCCGCTTTGGAGGCCGAATAGCCCGCCAATCCCCCGCTGGGATTAACGGCTGCACCGGAGCCCACGGTAACAATGCGTCCGTATTGATTTTCCAGCATACGGTTAAGGGCATGTTTAACGGTCAAAAACGTGGTATTCACATTCAGTTGAAAATCTTTTTGCCACTGTTCCATGGTGTATGAAGCGGCTTTGCCCATGGAGAATCCGCCCACCAAATGCAGAAGAACATCCAGCTGTTCCATGCGCTCCATTAGCGCCGAAACTTCTTTTTCCGATATTAAATCCGCTTCTTCGAAGCGCACGCGTTCAAATTTTTCGGCGCTCAGGTAACTTTTTAAAGCATCGATCTCTTTGCTGGCATAGACCGGAATCGTAACCCGGGCGCCTTTTTCCAATGCTAATCGTGTAACGGCCCTGCCCAGGCCGCCTGTGCCGCCGCTTATAAGTACCGATTTATTTTTCATGCTCTCCCTCCCTTAGGAATCCTTTTTTTCAAGTAACCATTATAAGCAAACAGCGCCCAAACGCCAAAATCATCTTTCTTCTATAACACAATCTAAACCGCTTGCACAAGTAAATAGCCCAGGGCTGCTCCGCCCAGTACAATCCAAACCGGACTGACCTTCTTAAAACCGAATGTCGTCGCCACACTGGCGATAAAGATGATCCACGCCTGCCATTGGCTCAACATGCTGTAGCCAAGCTCCAGCGTTACAGCCGCCATAATACCCACGGCGCTTATGTTGATGGCATCGAGAAACAGGGAGGCCAGATGCGATTTTCTTAAGCGCGGAATGACCGGGTTTAATAAAGCCACCAGAATAAACGACGGCAGGAATATACCGAAGGTTGCAACCGCCGCGCCCGGTAATCCCTCGATCAGATAGCCGATAAACGTGGCCGTGGATAGAACCGGTCCCGGCGTGAACTGACCGATGGCGACGGCATCGAGAAGCTCTGACTCCGTAAGCCAGCCCAGACTCTGCACCAGTTCGCCTTCAAGATAGGCAATGAGAACATAACCGCTGCCGAACAATACCACTGCGATTTTTACAAAAACGAGAAATAAGGCGGCCAGGGAGACTCCCGCTGTGGAGGCGCCCAGGGTTGCCCCGGCAAGCGCGAGGCCCTTGTTCTTCATCTTGACGACAATCAGCCACGGGAACAGGAAACCGCTCATTTTATCCGATGAATCGATCGTTCGATGAAAACGTAGCCAGAGCACGCCAACCAATCCACCAATTAATATGGCGATGACCTCGTTGACCCCCGCTAAAGACGCCGTCGCCACGGCCGCACCGATGACGCCCAGTTGCCAGCCTTTCAGAGCCTTTTTACCGAGTTTATAAACGGCGCCTAAAATGATAGCGAGCACCGCCGGTTTGATGCCATAAAAAAAGGCCGACAAAGCCGGCAGCGATTGATACTTCACATATACAAAAGCCAAAATGCCTGTGATGAGTGTTGCGGGCAAAATGAAGGCGACGCCGGCCAAAAGCAGCCCGGCAACGCCTCCGCGCTCATAGCCGCAGTGCATCACCATCTGGGTGGAGTTGGGACCCGGAATCAAATTGGTGGCGCCCACAAGATCCAAAAAATGCTGGCGGGAAAGCCATTGCCGCCGGCTGACCACTTCCTCTTCCATCATGGCGATATGAGCGGCGGGACCACCGAATGCAATCCAGCCCAGTTTAAAAAACAAAAAGGCGATTTCGATTAATTTCTGGCCGTAAGCCATGTCGAATTTCTCCCTCGCTAAAAATGATAGAGAGGTATTACAGTGGAAGCGGAGCGATTATTCCCGCCCGGAAGATTTATTAACGGTGGGCCGATCAATTTTGCTTAAAGAGTCCGTTCGTTTCCGGCCGTCGATTCAGGTTAAAGTGAATCGCCGGCCGCTTGCAAAAACCGCTCAGGGTGTTAATCTTCGTCCGGTTTAATGATGGCGTCAAGGGCGTTCTTTTCCAGCGTCTCGTGCTTCAGCAGCCCTTCCGCCAGAGCATCCAGTTTTTTACGGTTCTCCTTTAACAAGTTGTGGGTGCGTTCTTCCGCCTCTTCGATGATGCGGCGGATTTCATCGTCAATCAACTTGGCGGTATGCTCGCTGAAATCTTTTTGTTGAGCCATCTCTTTGCCGAGAAACAGGTGCTGTTCCCCCTGGCGAAAAAAGACCGGTCCGAGTTTTTCGCTCATGCCCCAGTGGCAAACCATCTGGCGGGTAATTTGCGTCGCCTGTTTCAAATCGTTTGCGGCGCCGTTGGAAATATCTTCAAATACCAGGCGCTCCGCTTCGCGCCCGCCCAGTATAACGGATAAGCGGTTTATCAGATAGGAACGCTTGAGGTTATAGCGGTCGTTCTCCGGTATTTGCTCGGTTACGCCCAGCGCCCGGCCCCTTGGTATAATGGTCACTTTTTGGAGGGGATCGGTGTTGGGCAAAAGGCGCGTCATTAAAGCGTGGCCTGATTCGTGATAAGCAATGGTTTTCTTTTCTTCTTCGGTCAGCATGTTTTCGCGTTCGGCGCCGAGGATGATTTTATCCCGCGCCACGTCAAAATCGCTGGCGTCCACTTTTTTCTTATCCTTGCGTCCGGCCATCAACGCCGCTTCATTCACAAGATTTTGCAAATCCGCCCCCGAAAAACCGACGGCGCGGGCGGCGATGTTACCGAGATCCACGTCATCCGCCAACGGGACGTTTTTGGCGTGAATCTTCAGAATATCTTCGCGGGCGTTCTTATGGGGCAACTCCAGGGTGATTTGCCGGTCGAAGCGTCCCGGCCGGGTAAGGGCGGGATCGAGTACATCAGGGCGATTGGTGGCCGCAATGACAATCGTGGCTTGTTGCGGGATAAAGCCGTCCATTTCGGAAAGAATCTGGTTCAGCGTCTGCTCGCGTTCGTCATGGCCGCCGCCCAGGCCCGTTCCGCGCGCACGACCGATAGAATCGATTTCATCAATAAAGATGATCGACGGCGATTCGCGTTTGGCGGTTTCGAACATATCGCGGACTCTTGACGCGCCCACGCCAACAAACATTTCGATGAATTCCGAGCCGCTAATGCTGAAAAACGGTACGCCGGCTTCACCGGCAGTGGCTCGGGCGAGCATGGTCTTTCCCGTTCCCGGCGGCCCCATCAACAGAACACCTTTGGGAATGCTGGCGCCCAGAGCGCTGAACTTATCCGGCGTTTTGAGATATTCCACGATCTCTTTTAAATCCCGTTTGGCGTTCTCGAGACCGGCCACGTCAGCATAAACCGTATCCGTGCTCTCCTTGGTAAAACGTTTGGCCTTGGATTTACCGATGCCAAACAATCCGCCGCCCATAGAACCGCCCTGACCTTGTTGCTGCATACGATTGCGAATATAGAAAAAGACGCCGATGATCAGTATCCAGGGCAATATGTAAATCAGAAACGTGAAAAACAACGGCCGCTTTTCCGGTTTGGCCTTGATTTCGACATTGTTTTGTTCCAAAAGATTCATCAATTTCTGATCCTGCAGTGCCGGTTTGAATGTCGAAAAATGTTTGTATCGCGCAGTCTTCTTCTCAACCGTATCGGTAACAACAGTATAAGGTTGGCGGAACGTTCCTTTGATTTCGTTGCCCTTCATCATGACCGATTGCACGTTGTTCTTCTGCAACTGCTCTTTGAATTGGCTGTAAGCGATCTTGACATAATCTTGCTGCCAGGACTGCGAAAAGTAATACACAATGATAATGGCAATGAGGACCAGCCAGAACACCGATCCGGTTGCTCTGTTCCTGGGACCGGGATAGCGCTTCTCACCGGATGGTTGTTTATCTTTTCCGGATTGCATTTTTTATCTTCCTTTGTCTTTCCTTGGTTAAACGGCTATTAGATAAGGCTTTTTGACTTCAAATGCAAGTTAGGGGCGTGCAGGCGCCGGCCCAATAGTGACAGGGGGTTAATTGGAATTGGAGTGGATGAACGTTGAATTGTCTTCAATACTGTCCAAATTATATCCGGAGAATGATATTCATGAGCTTTACTCTTCTTCCTCTCGATCGTTCATCTTCTTTAAAAAGGCATAAACGGCTGAAAAGTCCTGAAACGCATATTCTTGATTGGCGGCAAGCGCATACATTTCCTTAATCACATTGGTGGCCGGCATCGCCGTTGCTTGCTCATAACCGCTTTGCGCCGCCAATTGCAGGTCTTTTTGCATCCACTGCAGGGGAAACTCCGTATCGAAATCGGCGGCGGCTATTTTTTGCGCCTTGGTTTTAAGGAACGGCGCGGTTACCGGGGCGTCGCTGAGAACGTTCATCAGCGTTTGCCTGTTCAAGCCCAGCGATTCGCCCAGCACCAAACCTTCCGCAAAGGCGTACATGGCCTGACCCAACAACAGGTTGAAAACCATTTTCATGGAAGCGCCCATACCGTGACCGCCTAAATGGAGATAGTTCTTGCCCATCGCCTCAAACAGCGGTTCGCAGCGTTTTACGGTCGACGGATCGCCGCCGACCAAAAACAGGAGTTCGCCGCGTTCCGCCGGCGCTTTGGAGCCCGCCACCGGGGCGTCGAGGAAGTGCACGCCGTAACGCCGGCAGTGCGCCGCCATTTCTTTCGAAAAAGAAGGATTGACCGTTGTGCAATCCATCCAGATCGATTCCGGCGCCATGTGGTGCAGAAATCCCGATTCCGAAACAGCCATCGTACGAACGGCCTCGGGATCGGAAAGCATTGTGATAACCACGTCGGCTTCCGCAACCGCTTCTTGCGGTCGGTCAGCTGCTCTTATATGTTCACCCGCCAGCTTCTCGGCTTTGGATCGGGTGCGGTTATAAACGGTAACGGTATGACGTGCCGCGGCTAAATTTTGCACCATGCGACTGCCCATGATGCCCAGACCGATAAATGCAATATTCATATACACCTCTGTATTATTTTAAATTGGAAGATTACGAATGCGTATGCATCGTCCATAGCTTTACCCCCACCGTTTCTTTTCCCTTTTACCTTTTTACTTTTAATTTTACTTGTAGAAACTACAAATCATACAAGCGCTCATCCACCCGCGGTTTCGACGATTTACGCAGCCCTTTCTGCGCCGCCATAAACACGTCGTCGTCCTGGAGGGCGTCGCCGAGGTCCTCTTCGATGCTCTCCATATCTTCGCCCTTTTCCAGTCGCCGGATCGCCTCCTCCATGGCGCTGCCCATCTGCAGACCGGTGGTT
The DNA here is from genome assembly GCA_964542915.1 of uncultured Calditrichaceae bacterium. GTDB lineage: Bacteria > Calditrichota > Calditrichia > Calditrichales > Calditrichaceae > CAZIVP01. The sequence continues at coordinate 34,143 of CAZIVP010000015.1, forward strand.
TTGTTGAATTTGCGCATCAAATTGGCCATTTGTCTGGGGTTGTTTTCATCGATGTTGCCGGCTTCGCGTTCCAGAAAATGCATGGCTTCTTCCATTTTCGATTCGCTGATGGGCAGGTCTTCATCTTCGGTCTGATCGTCGCCGCTGTGTCCAATGGCGAACGGCGACATACGCCGGCTGAGTTGAACGTCTTTACAATTGGGGCAATAGGGAATTTTTTCGGTGTTGACCGAGCGGGAAAAAAATTTATAGATCGTGTTGCAGCGGCTGCAATAGAATTCGTAGATAGGCATTGTTGTTTCTCCCGTTAATGTCTGATGCACTAAATTTATTTGGAAAACAAGCCAAGTTCAAAATGAAAATCTTTTTATATTGCTCCTTAACACCATTACATACAAGATTGCTATAATTTTTTACAATGAAGGAATATAAATATTTTTTATATAAATCAAACGGAAGCATTGAAATTACCTGAATTTTGTGGTCGCTATAACCTTCATCACACAGGCTCACAAATCTAGGTTTAACCGATCAAACCTTATCCTTAACACAAGGGGTGAGCTTACATTGGTAAATTCAGAACGTTGATTCCATTAGCTATTGCCGCATTGATTTTTATTAGCGTGGGCATTGTTCGCGCCCAGGTCGTTGGACAACACCGGAGCCGTAACGTTAAGCTTCAGTCCGCAACCGAATATGGTAGAGGTCGTGGTCATGATGTTTGGGCCTGGAAAAACAGCCAGACACACTATGCTTTAGTCACATTAATTCGCGGTTTAAGTATCATTAATACCAATTTTACAGAGACGCCGACCGAAGTCGTTCATATTAATCGTTCTTCCGGTGATTTATATGCGGTTGATGCGGAAACCTTGAGCGACGTTGGCGGTACATCCTATTTTTTCAGGAAAAATCTTAATCCAGGTAGCCATTGGAGCCATGGAATTTTCAGCGTTTAGCCCGATCCCGCCCCGGCCGCTATCGTGTACGCCGGAAGTTTCCATAACGGTTTTTACATTTTCGACGCTCTTACGGATATTGATACGCCTACGGGTTTTACCATTTCGGGTTCGGCCGGGCAGAATCCCACCCAGTCCCGGGACGCCAGCACCGATGTTGGACTCGATGGTTATAACCTTTATCAGTTCACAAACGGTGGAAGTTATTCGCTTCTTTTAAGTCTCGACAGGAACACGACTTCTTAGACCGATCACCTTTTTTAATCGGCGATGGAAAATTTGACCCGCAGGTTTGCTATAAACTGTCCGCTTTCGACCTAGCCGGCCGGGAATAAGCCAGAACCAATCCCCAATGTTCTCCCGTCGATGCTGTGGGTAAAACGGCAAAAGATTCGCTAGTCTCCGATGATCGAAAAACGCCTCCGGAAGCGTTTGAATTAGTGCAGGCCTATCCCAATTCCCAATCCCTCTAATCCGGTCACAAAAATCGAATAAGTAATCCCGTGGAATTTATGTTTTTGCTTTTCCTATGCGTTCAGGAGACGGCGGGAACAATTGGGAACTTGTCAATGATGGTATTCCTATGGGCTGGAAATATTGGACGAGCAATATGGATGCGTTTAAATCTAATATTTTATAAATGTCAACGAAGTTTGGCGTTTACAAGACGGTGGATAGAGCGGAATCATGGACTCTGATGGAGGGCTCCAATAAATTGGATTTGAGCCTTCGCCCCGGAATTCAAGGAGAAAATGAAATTTTGTGTATCGATCCCTATACGCATAAGCTCTACGCGGGCACGAAAAGGGTCTGTATGTGCATAACCTGCTCACATCCGTCAATGAAAACGGCCACAATCCGTTCAATTCTTCCACGCGGATACGTTATCGATTAGCTAAAATCAGCCATGCGACCTTACAAATTTATGACGTCGCCGGACGGGACATAAAAACATTGGTTAAGGGAAAACAAAACGCCGGCGAATATGCGGTCACGTTCGATGGCAGCGGTTTAGCGGCCGGAATATACTTTTACAGTTTAAGCACAGCTGCCGGTTTTATCCAAAGCCGCAAAATGATTTTGCTAAAATAAGTACTAACTTAACCCGGACAAATCCAGAGCACCGGGACCGGCCCCGAAAATCGGGACAGGCCGGAACCCAATATGTAATAAATAACTGAATAGATGCCACTTGTCCGGCTCTATTCGGGAAAAACAAGAGTTTGATAACCAAGGTACGAATAACATTAGGCTTGATTATAGGAATGATGGAATCATGAAATCGTGGAATAAGATTACGACAGCGTCTGCTTTTCTCTGGAAATAATCATTTTTCTCTGCGTTCTCTGTGTGCTCTGCGGTTCCATTTCTTTTAAAAGAGACGACCACTAAACACCGACGCACATTTGTACATTCTTTAAAGAGGATACCTTCTCATCATCCGTGTTTTCTCGGTGCAAGCGGTGGTTCATCTCTATTTTTCGGCGTCTTCAGCACACTCGGCGGTTCATTATCTGACGGCCTGTGCTTCTAAGGATCGGGATCTCCGAACGGATCAACCACGAAGAAGGCCGCTAAAGGCATCCTTCGATTGTTCGGGATAGACACATTATTTTTAGGCAGTAAACGGGGGTACCGATTTCTAAGTTCTGCCAACCGGTCCCGATCTACTCGGGGACAAACAAGAATTTCACGGCCAAGGTACGAAAGCGCTCAGCAAGACCGTCGCAGAGAATACGCATAGTCCATAGAAGCCCGGCAGCGCAAATGCTACTTCCTATTCGCTCAGAGTATAATAATCCCGCAGCGCAGGCAACGACGCCAGCGCCAAAATCAATAATCCGAGCACGCCATAGATCAATTGCAAAGGCGGGTCGGTTTGATAGCCGATAATCGCTATTTCCACGCCGATCCAAATAACGAGCGCCAGGCCGACCAGCAACGCCCCATACCACGACCAGCGGGTTTTCTTCAAGAGCGCAACCAGAACGATGAGCGGAAAGACGCCGAGCACCGTGAGCAAGATCCAACCCGGAATCGAATAGTCGCTAAACGGCGAACCCTGCAGCCACGCCAGCGGGATGCGCAGACTTTGACCCGTGGGATCCGAGATCAAACCAAAGCCGCCGGCAAGTCCGCTCAAGCCCTGAAATCCCATTAAAATCAGAAGCAGATAAACGCTAACCGGTTTTGTTTGTGTATTCATCATTCATTTCTCTTTCAGTTTATTTAGAATTCATTGCCGAACCGTCAAGCGCCTTTGCCCCACGCCACCCAGATCAGCCGCAGAGGCTCGTCCGAGTCGTTCCAGATCACATGATCTTCGCCGGGGGCCACATAATAGGCTTCGCCCTGTTTGACGCTAAGCGTGTCGCCGCCCAATTTGGCTTTTCCTTTGCCCGCAATGAACATCAAATATTGCGGAAAGGGATTGACGTCGCCGGGGTCGTTAATTTGTTGTCCCTTGTTTACCTGGTACCAGGCGCTCCGTACGCCAAGCGCACCGTGCTTGCGATAGAATATGGGAACGGCGTAAGCGCCGTGGACGATGCGGGCAGACTTTTCGTTCAGAAGGAGTTTGTCGTGGGCGTGACGGTTAAAAAAACGCTGTACAAAGAAAAAGAAGCGGTTCATGGTCGAATCGGCGTAATCGATATGCCCGGAAAACGAGACCATCAGCGGCGTTCGCTCTTTAATGTTTTCTCGACCGAGGGCCGTAAACGCGCTCACTTTACCCGAATAAATCTTATTAAAATACGCTAACGTGGATTGAAAAGTGAAGGCGGCGTTGCTGTCCAAACCGGCGCTTACGCGATAACGGTTATCGGGCAGAATGGTCACGCAATAAGGCTTCGAACCGTCTTGCAAAACGAAATTGATTTTTTCGCGGTAATCCGCATCAATCTTGCTTGTATAAGACCGGGACAGACTATCCAAAAGGGCTGCTAGTTTCAAGTTTCCTTTGCCATCGTGTTTCTTATCCGCACTGCAGGCAAGAAGGAATAAAACAATACTGATAATTAAACATTTATACATACTGTCGCTCATTCCATAACGGTTCGTATCGTATGTCTGAATTATAAGGTAACCTTTTTTGCCCCCACGAGAAAAATGAACGGATTAGCAACTTCAGCTTATGGCTCTTGTGCACCCACATCGGCCACCCCTGTGGACGATTTGCGCCTGATTTTAAAGGGAAATCAGAAAAACCGGAATGAATCCGGAGTTGCACCGTCCATTCCGGTTTTAAGACGCTCGCTTTTACAGCACCACCTTGCCGTACGGTTTAACCTGCTCTTTTATCTTATCCGTATCGCCGACAATAACGATCGTCATATTTTTGTCCCTTAGATAGGTGCGTGCCATTTCTCGGACTTTCCCGGGCGTTAAGGCGTGCACGTTTTGGACATATTGGTTCAGGTAACGATCGTCCAGCTCGTGCAGGTTCAAAAATTGTAATTGATTTATGATGCCGCCGCGGGATGAATTTTGCAGAACGAATGTCCCCGCCACATAATTCTGAATGCCTTTCAGTTCTTGTTCCGAGGGTGGCTCTTCCTGCAGCCGATCGATTTCGTAGAAAATCTCTTTGAGCGCAGCGCCTGTGACGTCAGTGGTAACATCGGCCATCTGCACCCAGTGCGCATCGCGATAGCGTGCGGATACACGGCTTCGGGGCGAATAGGTATAGCCCTTATCTTCGCGGATATTACTGGTAATACGCGAGGCAAAGCTGCCGCCCAGCAGGGCATTGGTTACCTGCAACGCGAGATAATCCTCGTGGGACGGATCGATAACCGGTAAGCCAAGATAGATGGTGGATTGTGGCGCGTCGGGTCGGTCGATGATATGAACCGCACGCTCCGTAACCGGATTGGGTATATTCAGCAGAGTAATGGGGCCCTTCTGCCAGTTGGCGAATGCGCCCCGGATGGCGGCTTCCATCATATCGGAATCGAAAACGCCCGCCACATACACCTGGGTACGCTGCGCGCCGAAATTTTGCTCATAGAAGTTGCGTACATCTTCAATTGTGTAGCCATTAATCATTGCTTCGGTCGGGAATATCCGGCCATAAGGATGATCGGGGTAGAGCAAGGCTCTGAATTTTTCGCGGGCCAGCGATTGCGGCTGGGATTTGGCGATATTCAGTTGCCGGATACGATCGTTTTTTAATCGTTCCAGCTCAGCTTCCGGAAACGAGGGACTTTGCACCACATCGGCCAGCAAGCCAACCAGTTGCGGCCCGTATTCGGCAAGCACATCGGCGCTAATGGTGGTCTGATCCATGCCCACCGCCACATTGAGTTCGCCGCCCATACCGGCCATTTTTTTCGCCAATGCTTCCGACGTAAGCGATTCCGTGCCCTCTTTTAAATACTCGCCGGTAAGATCCGCCAGCCAAACCTGATTTTCCGATTCATTGAGATTACCGGCGCGAATGACAACCTCCACGGTTACTTTGGGAAGCTTCCCGTAGGGTACCATGGTGGCGTCTAACCCGTTTTGTAAAGAGAACACTGTTTTTTCAGGTAGATTGAACGGTTTGGGTTTGCCCCCTTCGGGCGGTTCTTCCTGCTGCGCCGTCGCAAGCGAAACGAATGCGAATAAGAGAACCGATACCATTACATTTATACAGAATTTCATACGACCTCCTGCCATTTAGGATCGTTTTAATACATTTCTCAGACAATTACGGAAAAAACCTTCACGCATGATTACGATGTTCAGGACCCGCTTTTGTCGTTTGGTTTCATAACACGGACAATGCCCTTGACCAAGCGATTCAGGACGCCGGTTGTTTTGCAGCGGGTTCAACCACCAGAACCGTCTGATTGCCTTTCCGCAGATACTCCCGCGCGGTCTTCTGAATGAGTTCCGGCGACACCTCTCTGAAACGGTCTTCGATACTGTTGATTCTGGAAGGGTCGTCGTCGAAGAGGGCAAAACTGGCTAATAAATCGGCGCGGCCAAAGCCGTAAAAGCCGCCGAGCGATTCGTACAAGCCCGAACGCATCTTTACCAGGGCGCGCTCTAACGTCTCCCGGTCGATGAGTTGATTTTGAAGTTGTTGTATTTGCGATTCAACCGCCGCCATAATGGAATCGGAAGCGGTAGCCGAATCATAATACAAATAACCCGACCACAACATGGGACCGTTGTAATTGAACATATTGCCCAGCAAATTGATGCCGCCGCTCACCGATCCCGTATAACCTTTTTCCTGTACCAGCTTCCGGTAAAGCCAGCTATCGTCGCCCTGCAGAAGCAATTGGTCGATCAATCCCATCGCATAATACGCCGGCGTGTTGCGCTCCGGCATATGGTAAGAAAACGCCAGGGCGGGACGTTTCGCCAGTTTATCTTCTTTGGTGAAAAATTTGGTTTCTTCCTGTCGTGGTTCGCTGATATCCGGGCGCTCCGGTATTTCGGAAGAAGGAATATCGCCGAAATGTTTACGAACCAACTGCAGTGCTTCTTCGCTTTCAAAATCGCCGACAACCACGACGGCAGCATTATTGGGCGCATAATAGGTGTCGAAGAATTTTTGAACATCTTCCAGATTGGCGGCTTTCAAATCGGATAAATCGCCGTAAAAGTTATGGGCGTTATACCAGTTCTCATTGGCGTATTGCGGTAAATCCAGCCAGGGAAATCCGCCGTACGGCCGGTTCAACACGTTAACTTTCACCTCGTTGATCACAACATCCTGTTGATTTTTCAGATTTTCTTCCGTGATAGCCAAACTACGCATCCGGTCGGCCTCGGCCCACAACGCCGTTTCCAATTTATGGGCGGGCAAAATTTCAAAGTAATTGGTGAAATCAAAACGGGTGGAGCCGTTCAACACACCGCCGTTGCGTTGCACCAGTCGGATAAATTCCATTTTACCCAGATTTTCGGAGCCCTGAAACATCATGTGTTCGAACAAATGGGCAAAACCGGTACGGTCTTTCGGTTCGATGCGGAAACCGATATTGTAATAGACGGCAACGGTGACAGTGGGCGCCGTGTGATCTTCGGATAATACCACTTTCAGGCCGTTATCCAGTTTGTGGTATTGCACCGGTACGCTGAATTTTGTCTTATCCTGCTGCGCGCCGCATGACAAAAAAAGAACTGAAGCAAAAATCGCCGTTAAGGCGGTCATCCACAGACTTCTCATAGAACCTCCCTCGAATAAGGTTTTTTAAACTTAAACGGACTGTTCAGGTAATGGACAGATTCTGAGGTCGGGGGCATATCATCGGCCCCGCCTTGGTTTGATCGGACGTTGGCCCATATTTTTCATTGAAGCCATTTACGCATCGTCATATTAATGGTTGTACCCATTATAAAAACAAGGTGAAATATACATGAAACAGAAAATCATTGCAATCATCCCTGTAAAAGCTTCATGTTGCATCCATACAGAATTTTTTTATAAGCTACGCCCATGCAGACAAAAGGCTTAAACCGGCAGATCTTTCGCTTAGCGATTCCGAACATCATCAGTAATTTATCCGTGCCGTTGCTTTCATCTGTAGATACCGCCCTTGTGGGCCGCCTTTCGGAGCCGTACTACATCGGCGCGGTGGCCGTCGGCGCCATAATTTTCAATTTTCTCTATTGGGGCTTCGGATTCTTACGGATGGGCACCACCGGTCTTACCGCACAGGCATATGGGGCAGGAGATCAGAGCGCAATAATGCACGTGTTGGGGCGGGCGCTTTTTGTGGCCGTTATCGGCGGATTGCTTCTCATCATACTTCAATGGCCGATCGCCAAACTGAGCTTCTTTTTGGTGGAAGGGTCAAGCGAAGTGGAACGGCACGCCCGTTCCTATTTCAATATACGCATCTTTGCTGCGCCGGCGACCCTATCGCTTTATGCTCTTCAGGGATGGTTTCTGGGTATGCAGAACGCCCGCTATCCCATGATTTTGACGATCACCACCAATTTTTTGAACATCGCCTTTACTGCGTTTTTTATTTTATCAATGGGCATGAAAGCTGACGGTGTGGCGCTGGGAACCTTATGTGCGCAATACACGGGGATTGTTATCGCTGTCTTTTTGTTCCTGAAAAGGTACCGTTCCTGTTTACAGTATCTGCAAATGCGGCTACTGCTGGCAACCGTGGCTTTAAAAGCGTTTTTTCTGCTGAACGGCGATATCTTTATTCGCACTCTGTTATTGATTTTTGCCTTCGCCTTTTTTACTGCAAAATCGGCGGCCTTCGGGGATCGGATTCTGGCGGCCAACAGCATCCTGATGCAGCTGTGGATGGTATTCTCTTACGGTATCGACGGATTTGCATTCGCAGCGGAGAGCCTTGTCGGTAAAGTGATCGGACAGAAAAACCGGCAATTGTTGCATGCTACCATCCGGCGTATCTTTTTTTGGGGCGTGTTGCTGGGCGGCGTTTTTTCGATCACGTACTTTAGCTTCGACCGCTTTATTCTGTCGTTATATACCGACCAGACCGCCGTGATCAATCTGGCGCTCGCCTTTATGGGATGGACCGTTGCCGCACCGCTTATCAATAGTTTCTGCTATATCTGGGACGGTATTTACATCGGCGCCACAGCATCGCGCGCCATGCGCGATTCCATGATTGTCGCCACGCTTCTATTTTTCTTACCGGTATATTATTGGGCCCACGGGCAATGGGGTAATCACGGCATCTGGCTGGCCATGGTTTTGTTTATGGCGGTGCGCGGAATTTCTTTGACCCTGATGGCTAAAAAACATATTTTCAAGCGGATTTGAATGAAGCCAATTTGACTCACATACGTAATGAACATCGGTTTCATCCGAACGGGACAACATGTAAACTAATTAAGGAGACTGTGGTCAAAATTGTTGAATAGCATCTCATATCCCAAAACATTCCGCCCGTTGCGATGGTTAGCCCTTGTCCTGACATTAGCGTGCATCAATCCGGTGATGGCTTCTGATTCGGTATCCGACGACTGGCAGGCGTCGCTTAACGTAAGTGAAGACTTGTTCCGTACGCTGATCCGGCCCAACAAGCACCAGACCAACGTCCTGCTCTCGGCCACGGGCGTCGCGGCCGCGGCCTTTTTTGTGGATCCCATGGTGCGGGATTATATGGAGACCCACCGCGACCAGGAAAAGGGATTGTTATATCGAGTGGATGATTATTACGGCGACCGTTATATCATGATAGGGGGAACCCTTGGCCTTTATGGATTAGGTTTGATAAGCGGAAACGCCTGGCTGCGGGAAACCGGATTACACGCCGTGCAGGCCTTACTTTTATCCGGGGTGGTTACCGCTGTTACAAAAGATGTGGCCGGTCGGGCACGTCCATACACGGGAAAGGGTTCGTTCTTTTTCCGTCCGTTGGCGTTTAAAGAAAAAAATCGCTCCTTCTTCTCCGGGCACACATCCACTACCTTTGCGGTATCCACCGTGCTGGCTCACGCTACAGAGCACCCCGCCTGGAAAACCCTTTTCTATTCCGCGGCGACTCTGGTTGGCCTGGCGCGCATGTACAACGATCAGCACTGGTTTTCGGATACGGTGGCAGGCGCCCTGGTGGGTTACGGCGTCGGCCGCTTCGTCAGCCGCTATTCCGGTACCAAAGCAACGACCGCGCCCCTTCCCGGAAATACCGGTTCCGTCTCTTATTTTACCATTTCCATTCCATTACGTTAAAGAAATCATTCAGTAACATCCCAAAGCCTTATCCGGTTTTATTATCCCAGGGTCTTTTATTGTCCGTTTATGGTCCGCATGAGTTGCGCCTTCGAAGGCAAAGTCCCGTTATGGCGGGAGGGATCCAACGTTGGGTCTTTATCTAAAGCATGTTCTTTCAGAAAAAGTTTTGACCGCGGATTCCCGCTTTCCGCCGGTTGGCGGACAAATAGCGGGAATGACTTTTCTTAATGGTAATGTTTTTTGCTTTAGCTTCCGTACCTCATTTCTTCTTACTCTTTACCAATATCTGTTTTCTGCCGCCTTCATCCCCGCTGTTCCGCCAGATAACGGTCGTTCATCGCTTCAATCTCGTGAATGATGCGTGCAATTTCCTCGTGCGACTTCCCGTTGGTCCAATCCTCCATCAAATAGCGTTCGGGGTGCTCCACTGCCAACTGCACGATATTGGAAAGCGGAATCATATAGTAACGGTAAAGCTGATCGATCTTGGCGCACTGTACATCGAAATTGATGGTTGATTCGTGTTGCCGATTGGTTTCGGCGATAAAATCTTTTTCCAGCCGTCCGCCCTGACGGATCACCTGAATGGCCATGTGTAAATTCCCGATCCAGCTGCCCACACGCTCGAAATTAAGCAGGCGGTTAGCCGCCCGGCTGGTGATGCTTAAACCCGACTGAAAATCCGGTTTGCTCTCCAGAATCTTCAGGTCGGACAACATGTAAATGTACATATTTTCCAGATCTTCCATGGCGCGGCGGTTGATAGGGTATTTATGGATATCCAGACTACGCTGGCGTCTGCGTGGATAGGTGATCACCGCTTCATCGGGCCCGGCCACGGATGTATGGAAGTCGTATACCCGACGTATCTGTTCATAGCTCAATTGGAAATCGGAATCGCTCACCGCCAGATGCTTCGCCTTTAACAGATTGGCAATTTGTACCAGCAATTCCAGTGGATAGGTCAGGCCGAGCGGTTGTTCATTATAATGGATGATTTGCGGCCGATCCTCATGGTAGAGGCTTTTTTTGTAAACTTCGGCCACACGTCGGGCCGATTCTTCCCACGGCGCGAAATCATAAAACGCAACCGACTTGTTCAAACCCTCATCCTCAAAAAAGGCGCGCGGATTGTCTCCGCACAGGGCGACGATCGTTAAAAACCCCTCCTGCGGCGAAAAATGTTTTATTTGCCCCGCAATAATATTTTTTAAATCTTCATAGGACTTGTCCGAATGTAAGTACTGGCGAAAACCAAGAATATTAAGTGAACGATTAACCATGGATCCAATCCCTTCATAATAAGTTACGGCAATAATATGTATCGATCACATGTTTCAAAACTAAAGACGGAGTATGAATAAAGGAATAAATGGATGCAAGTCAAATTTATAGATGCAACCGAATCGTTCGCAAAACTTGAACACGATTGGAACCGCCTTTTCGAAGAAGTTAACTGCGAAAGCCCCTTTCTCTCCTGGGAATGGATGTATGAATGGTGGCGCCATTACCATCCTAAATTATGCGAGGCCCGTTTAGCCCTCTTCACGGTTCGAAACAGCAAAGGTAAACTGGAGGCCGTCCTCCCATTATTCAGCCATTTAAAGAGGATGCTTCCGGGGATCAAAACCCGTCATTTACAATTTCTGGGCACCGAATTCGAGAGCAGCGACTATCTGGATTTGCTTTGCAAAGATTCCGACGCCGAACATTTGGTACATACAATCTTCGAATCGGAATCCTTTAAGCGGCTGGTCCGCAGCGGTATTGACAGTATCACATTCTCCAACGTATTACCAAGTGCGTCCATTTACCAAAATGCGGCTCCTCTCGCCAACGAATTGCTTACAAAGGCCAGTTTCAAACGCACATCGGTCTGTCCATATCTGACTCTCCCCCCGGACGAAAAAATATTGTTGAGCGCCCTTTCAAAAAATTTTAAAAGCAACATTAAACGCGCCCGGAACAAATTGAACCGTGCGCAATCAATCCGAATCGAGCGTATTCAATCGAATAATCGAATGGATCCTTACATCGAGTATCTATTTGAATTGCACGATCAACGCTTTATTGATAAAAATCAGGATACTAAGTTTAATTATGAACGTCGGGGCGCCTTTCACAAGGTCATTGCCAATATTTTTAGCCATAAGGGCTGGCTCAATTTTTATGTGATTTATGATGCTGAAAAACCGATCGGCGCCCTCTATTGTTATCGGCTACACAATCACATGATGTATGTTCAAAGCGGCTTTGATCCTTCCTACCATAAGTGGTCTCTGGGCAATCAAATTCTTTTCAGAGCGATTACCGATAGTATATCTGAAGGTTTGAAAATATTTGACTTTATGCGCGGCGGAGAGGCATACAAATACAAATGGACATCCGAAGTACAGTATCTTTACCGGATTTCGCTGCCCCTTTCGAATCGCAGCAAATGGAACCATCGCGCGCAATCCTTTATAGACGGATCGAAATCCGCTATTAAAACGCTTATCCGGAAACAAACATAATGGGTTCCTGCCTATTGACGACCATGCGGCCGGCTTATCTGCCTGCCCTGGAATTTTTCTGGAACGTAGCCCAGTGCGACGTGCTCATTCTCACGGATCAGATACAATACGTTAAGCGCTCCGAAATTTCGGTTTCCGCTCCGCTCAAAAACGAAGACGATCGTTTACGTTTACCCGTACGCCGTCGACCGCACCCCGCCCCCATCTATCAGAAAGAGCTGGATTCCGGCATAAACTGGGCTTCAAAACATTACCGGACCATCTACCACAGCTATCACGACTTACCTTATGCATATTACTACCTGCCCAGGATCGAACGTCTTTATACCCGGGACCGATCATCGCTCATGAATTTTTTACACGACACCCTGCAAACATTGCTGGAATTTATGCGCCTGAATGTGCGCCTTTACCGGGCAAGCGCATTCAATCGTTTTAAAGACAACGCTTCCTTTATCGCCGGCGTTATGAACGCGACCGGCGCCAACGGTTACATCAACGAGCGGCAGGTCTTCCGGATGGGCTGGATCGATACCGCTGCTTTGCAAAACCGTTCGTTACCGGTTAAGATCTTTAAGGATTATCCCGACTCCCATTTTTTGCAATCGTACCGATCTACGTCTGCCTTGCATTTTATCCTGCAACTCGGACCCGAAGCGGGTTACCTCTTGCGGCGTTACCTTCCCGCTTGCGATTAAAACACCGCTTTACCTGAACCTTTATTGATTTTATAAACGCAATTTAGTAGGTTTTCTGTTTTAAAATCATAACAGATTAAACGGACTCCATTCACAAGGACAGGCATGACGGTTCTTCAGAGATTGCTTTCGCTTAAAGAACACCAAAAAGCCGGTTATTTGATTTTAATCGATCCCGATAAAACGCCCTCCAACAAGCTTCCCGATATTCTTTCGAAGGCCCTGGAGGCAGGTGTGGATGGCTTCCTGATCGGCGGCAGTTTACTGATGACACCGGATTTCGATAACTACATCAAAAGAGTGAAGGAACAAAGCGCGGACAAACCGGTCATTCTTTTCCCCGGCGGGGTTCATCAAATCTCCGCCCATGCCGATGCCCTGCTGTTCATTTCGCTTTTAAGCGGCCGCAACGCCGACCATATTATCGGCAAGCAGGTTATTGCGGCGCCCATCATCCATCGTCTCAAATTGGAGGCCATATCCACCGCTTACATGCTTATTGAATCGGGCCGGCCAACCTCCGCGGAATACATGAGCGGAACGCGTCCCATTCCCGCCCATAAGAATGACATCGCCATGGCCCATGCACTGGCCGCCCAGATGCTCGGTTTTAAAACCATTTATCTGGAGGGCGGCAGCGGCGCCGACCAATCCGTACCGGATGAGATGATTTATACGGTTGCCCATTCCGTGGATTTACCTGTCATAGTGGGCGGCGGCATTCGTGAACCGGAAGCCGCGGCGAAAAAGGTCGCAGCGGGCGCTTCATTTATCGTTACAGGCAACGTTCTCGAGAAAAATAACGATCCGCATCTTTTGCATGCCTTTGCTTCGGCCATACACCGGGGATAACACCTTGCAGTACGACGAATTCATTATCCAACACCTGCGCCGGAGCGCTGATACCAAAGAAAACATCATCAAGCATTGTATACCGGATATTAAAAAGGTTATCGATGTCGTTACCGAAGCGTTCCGCACGGGCCACAAACTTTTAATCGCCGGGAACGGAGGAAGCGCCGCAGACGCCCAGCATATCGCTGCCGAGTTCGTCATCCGTCTCAGCCACGATTTCGATCGTCCCGCACTGCCTGCCATGGCCCTAAGCACCGATACTTCCATTCTGACAGCGGGCAGCAATGATTTGGGATACAAAGGCGTTTTTAAACGGCAACTGGAGGCGTTCGGAAGCGAGGGGGATATTTTTCTGGGTATCTCGACGAGCGGAAACTCTGAGAATATAAACCTGGCCGCCGATACCGCCCGACACCAACAAATGAAGACGGTCGGTTTACTGGGCAAATACGGCGGCAAGGCAAAATCTTTATTCGATTATACGATTATCGTTCCTTCCGATAGCACACAACATATCCAGGAAGGGCATATTACCATCGGTCATATCCTGTGTGAAGCGGTGGAACGCCGACTGTTCGCCTGAAATTCGATTGTTCTGCCGAATGTTATGTGTTAAACCAATCCGGCAAATTTAAAATAGACAATTTGTTCATACGATTTACATTCAATAATTGTGAATTGATGCCGATTTAATGATCAACGACAGGAAATGATAGCTTTACGGAGGAAATCATGCAGGAGCGTTATCTAATCACAGGCGGCGCTGGATTTATCGGATCGAATCTGGCCGAAGCTCTGGTCAAACAAGGACACTTTGTACGGGTCATCGACAACTTTTCCACCGGCAAGTGGAATAACATAGAAGCTTTCAAAAATAAAATTGATTTAGTTAACGGCGATTTACGCTATTTAAACACCGTTATGGAAGTGATGGATGGCATCGATTATGTACTCCATCAGGCAGCTTTGCCCTCGGTACCGCGTTCGATCCAAACCCCGATCGAAAGTAACGACGTCAACCTAAACGGTACGCTCAATATTTTATATGCCGCCAAGGAAAAGGGCGTAAAACGAGTGGTTTACGCCGCCTCCTCTTCGGCTTATGGAGATACGCCCACCCTGCCGAAAGTGGAAACCATGAAACCCATGCCGCTTTCGCCCTATGCCGTCAACAAGCTGGCTGCAGAACACTACTGCTCGGTTTTCCACAATGTTTACAATCTGGAGACAGTGGCGCTCCGTTATTTCAATATTTTTGGTCGACGCCAGGATCCCAATTCTTACTATTCCGCCGTCATTCCGAAATTCATCAAATTTTTTCTGGAAAATGAATCACCGACCATCCACGGCGACGGCAGTCAAAGCCGCGATTTTACATACATCGATAATGTAATCGAAGCAAACTTATCCGCCTGTAAAGCGCCGGACGCGTCCGGCAAGGTATTTAATGTAGCCTGCGGCGAACGTATCACCTTAAACGAACTGGCGGAGGAATTGAAACAATTAACGGGATCCAAAGCGTCCGCGGTACACGGCGATCCCAGACCGGGCGATATTAAACATTCGCTGGCGGATATCGGGAAAGCCCAGGAAATATTGGGGTATAAGGCTAAAATTAAGGTAAAAGAAGGCTTGAAACACACTGCCGAATGGTTTATGAATCACCGCGAAATGTTGGAGTGAGACGATCTCAGTATACGCAGATAAATGATCAAAAGATTTTTACTATCATCGCTACTTATCTATGACTTATATGAAATGAGCCGTATTGCCGTGTTTGTAAACATGCCATTTTTTCATCAATGCCCTTCCCTGGCCGGTTCTCCGCCATCCCTTACATACCATCCTCGTAAGTAATGACGTATTAATCCCTAACATTAACTTTTTTTAATGGCTGGTTATTATAGAAGTTTTCGGAGAAAAAAGGCAAGGCTACCCCGATTGATTTAATAGAGATAAAATTTGGCTTTGGCGGGATAGACCATTTCGATATGGGACAAAGTCCAAACGTCATGATAGGGGGCAATTTCGCCGTGTATGATATCGCCGCGATAAAGGCGCTCCACACTGAGTTTTGAGATATCCACACTTTTATAGCGGGCTTTCAGGTGGATATCTTCCAGAAACGCTTTATTATTGGCAATCTTCTTTATTTCAAAAAAGCCCTCCATCACCGTCTCATTTTGTTGCTCGTCTTTATTCAGTAAATATTGAATGAGCGGATGGGATTTTTGATATTCCACCGAAATGCGTAGCGTTCGTTCGAGATGCGGAACGGTAGTGTTGGCAAACTTCTGATATTCCTCTCGGATATCCGTAAGATCATTAAACTCCAGATAATCCACGAGTCGCACAAATAAAACCCGAACGTTTTCCAGATCGTATTGCTCCTTAAGCATCATTTCGTTGGGGAGAACCACCGTAAAGAATTCTTCAATATCCTCGATATGCAATTCATCGATTTTCTTAATTGCAAGAAAATCCGTCAGAAATTCGCCGAACTTATTGATCAGAGCTTCAGCCGAATGATCCGTACTATCGGAACGAAAATCCGAACTGAATCGCTCAAGGACTTCGTGGACACTGGAATGGCTGTATTTCCATTCATCGCCTTCCACATATTCGTTGTCTTCTTCTTTTTGCTCCATCAAATCCGTCAACAGGTTTTCCTCGGAATCGAGCCACTTCACGAATTGATTGCTGGCGACCTCAGTCGGCTCTTTCAGCAGTTCCGGTCCCTTACTTCGGAAGAATTGCATTATTATATCCATCACAAACTCGGCAAACTTCAGGAGGCGCTTATCGCTTTCATTGAAAATGATATTCATTTCATAGTTGTAGAAATCGATGAGGGAATCCAATACGACATAACTGAATAAATCGGCATACAGGCATTCATCCTTGGTGGCGCACTGATCGGGTGAACTGATAAACTGGGAAAGAATGCCGATGCGTAACTGGGCTTCTTCCCGATCGAGGTTTTCATTCAGGCGCGACGGACATTTAAGCGGACATGAGCCGAAACAGTTTTTTTCGAGGAAAAGTTGCAAACTGTCGCCAATGTTAAAACTTAACGCACCCACGTCTTCGCTGTACAGATACAGAGGATGGTTGGTTTTAAGGGCGGTAAGGTATTGATACTCTATATTCGATGCCAATTCGTTGATCAACAGGAATATAAAGTAATCCAAGTGATTCAGTTCGTAAACCTCTTTTTCCCAGGCTTCAACGAATTCGCGTGCTGTTATGTATGTTTTTTTGGACTGTTCCGCCAATGTTTTCCCTCTTCAATTTCTTTCAATTTAAACAATCCATTTCGTATCTGTCAAAAAAATTCCGTTATAAATCTGACCCCAATGAAAATTGTATTCATCTAATGCGTGTATTAACTTAAACCGTTTCACAATACATTTGTTCGCACCAAAACAACCAACTGAACGAGGAGGACAGGCATTGGATTTTAAGCATCTTACCAAACCCCAAGAAGGTCAACCCATTCAATCCATTGACGGGAATTTAAACGTGCCGGATAAACCCATAATTCCCTTTATTGAAGGCGATGGCACGGGTTCTGACATTTGGCATGCTTCCCAAATCGTATTCGATGCAGCCGTGAAAAAAGCTTACAACGGTAAAAAAGAAATCGCCTGGTTCGAAGTGTTTGCCGGTGAAAAAGCTTACAAGAAATTCGGCGAGTGGCTACCGGAAGATACGGTCAACGCGTTTCGTGAGTATCTGGTAGGTATCAAAGGACCGCTGACAACGCCGGTCGGCGGCGGTATACGTTCTCTGAATGTGGCCCTGCGCCAAACGTTGGATTTGTTCGTATGTCTCCGTCCGGTGAGGCACTTCGAGGGCGTACCTTCGCCGGTTAAAAAGCCCGAAAAAGTGGATATGGTCGTCTTTCGCGAAAATTCCGAGGATATTTACGCCGGTATCGAGTGGGCCGCTTTCTCCGATGAAGTTAAAAAGGTAATCCGGTTCTTACAGGATGAAATGGCGGTTAAACAAATCCGTTTTCCGGATTCATCGGGCATCGGTGTGAAACCTATTTCCAAAGAGGGATCGGCGCGCCTGGCGCGGGCGGCAATTCAGTATGCACTCGATCACCAGCGTAAATCGGTTACCTTTGTGCATAAGGGCAACATCATGAAATTTACCGAAGGCAGTTTTAAAAACTGGGGCTATGAAGTTGCGGTTAATGAATTTCGCGAAACGGTGGTTACGCAACGCGAAAGCTGGATTCTGGGCAACAAAGACAACGATCCGAACCTGAGCGTTGAAGATAACGCCCGGATGATCGAACCGGGTTATGACGTGATCAATGAAAAACAACAGGGCCTTATACGGAAGGAAGTGGAAGAGGCGCTCAAATTAATGCCCAGCCACGGTAATGGAAAATATAAGAATATGTTGCTCATCAAGGACGCCATCGCGGATATTACCCTGCAGCAGGTCTTGACCCGAGCCGATGAATTTGATGTGATTGCAACCATGAATCTAAACGGCGACTACATCTCCGACGCCCTGGCTGCCCAGGTCGGCGGCATCGGTATCGCCCCCGGCGCCAATATCAATTACGAAACCGGCCACGCAATCTTCGAGGCTACGCACGGTACGGCGCCCAAATATGCAAACCTCGACAAAGTCAATCCCGGATCGGTAATCCTTTCCGGTGTACTCATGTTCGAACATCTGGGATGGCAGGAAGCGGCCGATCTGATTATTAACGGCATGGAAGAAACTATACGCAAGAGTCAGGTCACCTATGATTTTCACCGTCAGATGGAAGGCGCAACGCTTTTGAAAACATCCGAATTTGCGAAGGCCATTGTTGAACATATGGAAGCGTAAGAAAAGAGCGATTTAAAAACGCCGCATCGGTATCTTTCGATTCGCGGCGTTTTTTTATTTCAGAAACATGAGTTTATAATGATTTCTGGCAGCGGGCGCCTGCTTTTTCCCTACCATCGGAATGACATAGTAAACGCCCGAAGCCACTTCTTTGCCGGACTCATTTCGTCCGTCCCAGCTAAAATAATAATCGTATTGCGAGGCTTGATTGGGAACCAGGCGCCGTACTTTTCTGCCCAAAACATCGTAAATCTGGAGCTCCAGGTTTTTATCGATCCAATTAATGACGCGTAAATGAACTTGATTGCGAAAGGGGTTGGGATAGATGTTTTCGATCTGAATACGCTTGCTGAATGCTATACCCTGAACTTCTCTGGCCTGTTTCAAAATCCAGTCATTCGGATCAAAATGCATGGCAACGGGCTCTTCCGGCAACGAAATGTGAAACTGCTGATTACGGTTGTTATTCCAAACCGAAACCGTCGTGTCGCTGCGTTCTTTAAATTCGAAACTCAAATCAATAGGCATTTCATAAACCGTATAAGTCTGTACCTGTCTTATCGTCGCTTCAATCTGATATTCCGTAGCCGTACGATTGGACACTTCCCATTCGTATTCGTAACGCGGATAGTATGGAAAGTTCAACCACTGATCGAAGAAATAATCCAGCTGCCTTCCCGATTTTTCTTCGCAAATGGTCTTAAAATCGTTGGTGCGCACGGCGCCGTAGCTCCAGCGTTCATCGCTCACATAATCCTTTAATATCTCAAAAAACACGTCGTCCCCTAAAATACCGCGGAGCATATGCAAAACCCAGGAGCCTTTGTCGTAAACAATACGACTGAATATATTTCCAATATCGGTGGTATCTTCAATTATAATGGTCCCCCCGCTGCCGTAAAACTGCGTTTCCATATAGGCATGGTATGCCTCTTCGCCCGGCGGATGACCATCGAAGCCCGCCCACTCCGCATACAACGCTTCGGAATAGGAGGCGAAACCCTCGTTTAGCCAAATGTCTTTCCAGGAACCACAGGTTACCGCATCGCCGTACCACTGGTGTGCGAGCTCATGCACATAAACGTAACGCCAGTAGGAAGAAACGCCGCCGATACTCGACAATGTCTGATGCTCCATGGCCCCGCCCCAGTTAAACTGAGCATGTCCGTATTTTTCTTCTCTGAAGGGATACGGTCCGAAGTAGTGCTGCAATGCATCCATATAATCATGCATCTCTTGAAAAATCTCTTTGGCCGTTGCTTCATTCTGCGGATAGACATAATAATCCAAAAGCATCGAATCGCTTGCACTAAATTTGTAATAATCCTGAAAATGGGCGTAATTACCGATGGCCAGTGAAACCAGATACGTCGCAATCGGATACTGTTCCCGCCAATGAAACGTACGGGTACCGTCCATATTCATTTCATCGGAGATCAGGGTCCCGTTGGAGCCGGCCCATTGTCCGTCGGGCACGGTAATGATGATATCCATGGAATCCGCTTTGTCTTTCGGCATATCTTTACAGGGCCACCAGTATTTGGCGCCGTAAGGTTCGCTGAGCGTCCACACATGCGGACTGCCATCCGGCATCCAATCAAATGAAAAATAAGAGGCGTTGCTGGGCTGCGGCTTTCCGTTGTAGGCGATGGTAACTTCAAAACGCTCGCCTTCGTTTAAGGGCCGGCCCAAGTTAAGTAATAATTCCTGTTCAATGTGTTTAAAGCTTTGCGCCTGACCGCCCACGTCGGTAACAGTGAGCGCATCATCCAAATCCAGCTTGACAGATGTAAGACTGTCCTGCTGACTCTCAAACCGGGCCGTTACATTGCCATTGAGTAGATTGGGATCGTACTGAATGGTTAATTCCAGCTTGTAATAAAGGGCGTCGTATGGTCGTCCGTCTTGGGCAGATTGCGCCTCCAGCGTTTGACGATGCACGAACCGTTCTCTCAAGTGTTGTTTATGCGGAAACAACGCCTGGCGTCTGGCTTGGATGTAAGGATTGGTATCGGTGGTGTCCCCGGCTTGTAACGGCGTCCAATTGACGAATCCGGCAAACACATAGAATAAGGCTACCGGCAGAAGAATTCGGTTTAATCTTGTTTTAAAATCGCTCATAGGTTTTTCCACACATTAATGACAAATAAACTTACTTATTTAAGTTAACACTATTATGTCCCGATGTTTTTTCTGTAAACAGCCGGCGTTCGTTCACCGCGGCGATTCTGAATGGGAGTCATCAGATGCCCGTTAGAGCGCCATCTCGAGCGATTCTTCGATTTGTTGTTTTTCATGTAGACTTGCATATAGTCCGTTTATCGCCAGTAATTGTTCATGGGTTCCCTGCTCGGTCAAACGACCTTTGTCAAGAACGATAATCCAATCCGCATCCTTGATGGCTGAAATGCGATGCGATACCCAAAGACAGGTCTTATTTTGCATGACCGATTTCAAATTATTAAGAATGGCCTCTTCGGTAATCGTATCTACCGCCGAGAGGGCGTCGTCCAGGAGTAAAATACGCGGTTCCCTAATGATGGCTCTTGCGATTGCCACCCGTTGCTTTTGACCTCCTGAAATATTAATACCGCGTTCGCCCAAAACCGTTTCGTAGCCCTGGGGCAATTCCATGATGCTGTCGTGGATTTGTGCTATGCGCGCCGCTTCTTCCACGGCTTCCTGGCTGGCCTCGTGGCTACCGAAAGCAATATTATTCCGAATGGTATCCGAAAATAAAAACGTATCCTGCGGTATATAGCCAATGTGCCGACGCAGCGACTTGCGTGAAATGTCAAGAATGTCATTCTGATCGATCCACAGCGTCCCGCGCGGCGGATCGTACGTCCGCGTTAGCAATTCAATGAGAGTGGATTTTCCCGCACCGGTGCGACCCACGACGGCTATAATTTGCCCACGGTTAATTTTTAGATTGAAGTTATGCAGTACCTCCCGTTCGGTATTGGGATATTTGAAGCTTAAATCCTTTAAATGGATGTTTCCCTGTATCCGTTCCGGGGTTAGATTCTGCCCTTCATCATCCAGATCGGATTCCTGGCCCAAAAGATAATCCAATCGCTGCATGGATGCCTGTCCCTGGTAAAAAATATTCAACACCCAACCCAATGCGATTGAAGGCCACATAAGCATACTCAGATAAAGATGAAAGGCCACGAATTCGCCGAGGGTGATCACCCCGTTAATGATAAAACGCCCTCCAACCAACAGGATCAATACCATACCGGCACCCGCGATGAGCATCATCAAAGGTCGGAACGCCGCCTGGATGCGTACATAGCGCATATTTTTATCGATGTACTCGCGGTTCAATCGACTGAAATCTTCATATTCGGAATTTTCCAGTACATACGATTTGACAATGCGCATACCGGCCAGATTTTCCTGGACTTTGGTACTAATTTTCGCGAACTGAGCCTGCACTTCCGAGTAGCGTTTGTTGATCTGTTTACTGAAGCGATTGACGATCACGATCATGGCCGGAACAGGGATCATGGCCATCAGGGTAAGCATCGGACTGATGTTGATCATCATAAAGAAGACGAAAATAAACGTTGTAATGGTGTTAACCGTATACATAACGCCCGGACCAAGCACCGACCGGACGGCGTTAAGATCGTTGGTTAACCGCGCCATGATGTCGCCGGTATTTTGTCTCTGGTAAAACGCATTGGAGAGACTCTGCAATTTGGCAAAGAGCTCATTGCGCATATCAAATTCGATCAGGCGTGAAACCACGATAACCGTTCGCCGCATCAAAAACCGAAACACGCCATGGGCTGCGGAAATGCCGACAATCAAGCCGGCATAGCCCAACAAGCGTCCCATTTTGATATCGACCTGCAGATAGTCGATGGCGCGCTGTACGATTTTAGGCGTAATAACGCCCATTACGTTTCCGATGATGATAAACCAGAAGCCCAGCATTAACCGCTTCTGATAGCGGCGCATGTAAGGCAGTAGTTTTTTAAGCAGCGTTACGATTTTTGCTTACCTCTCATATTCTTTTCTTACAGAAATAAGGCCATTTAAACCAATATAGCCGCAAAATATTTCTTGAATTGCATTCACGTTTCCGGCCGGAACGATTACCCGAATATGCCGAAAACATTAAGCAGAATGATAAATATGACCAATGGAATAAAGTATTTGATCATGAAAATCCACAACCCCCGGGTTCTGGCAAACAGCGACGAGCCGAGGGCGATCTCATCCGCTGCTTTGTCGGCGCCCCAAACCCAACCGACAAAGATGGAAAGCAGAAAAGCGCCAAGCGCAAGTGAAAGATCACCGAAAATAAAACTCATCTGGCTTAGAAAGTCCGGCCCGGCAAAGCGTTCGGGAATTAATCCAAAATTCGTAAAGAAATCGCTGCCGCCCTGTGAAACCGCGGAAGGTATGCCCACAAAGAAGGTCACTGCCGCCGCACCCCATACGATGGCTTTTCGTCGTGCTTTGTGTTCATCGATCATATAGGCGACCTCCACTTCGAGGAGCGAAATCGTTGAAGTCAGCGCCGCAATGCTCAACAGAATAAAAAACAATACGCCTACGAATATACCGCCCGGCATGGAGCTGAAAATTTCGGGGAATACTTTAAAGATCAGGCCGGGACCGCTGCGCAAACTCTCATCAATGGCCGCCATGTTGCCTTTCATGGCATATATCGCCGGGAAAATGATCAGGCCGGCCATAAACGCAATCATGGTATCGAACAAGCCGATATAGATGCCGGAATTCACCAAATCTTCCTGTTTCGAGAGATAACTGCCGTAGGTGATCATCAGTCCCATACCGAGGCTAAGGGAAAAGAAGGCCTGACCAAGCGCCGCCAGAATGATACGCCCGTTCAATTTGGAAAAGTCGGGATCCAGATAGAATGACAACCCGCCGCCGGAACCGGCTAAGGAGTTACTGTAAATGATCAAAATCACCAGCAGAACGAGCAGTATCGGCATCAAAATTTTCGCCCAGCGTTCAATGCCCCCTTCAATGCCGTTATAAACAATAGCCGCAGAGAGCAGAATGAACAGCGCCAGTAAAAATATGGAAGCCCAGGGATCGCCCACAAAGGTTTCGAATCCGCCCGGGTTGGCGGTTAACATCTTATGGACATAGCCGATCGTCCAGCCTGCGATCACGCCGTAAAAGGAGAGAATGCCAACGCCCGTGAGGACACCCAGGATGCCGACCAGACGCCACCTCGATTTCGGACGGATAGCATCGATAGCGCCGACCGGATTTTTCTGGACCTTGCGACCCAGTGCCAACTCAGCGAACATGTAAGGCAGACCGATAACGACGACAAATAAAATATACACGAAAACAAAGGCGGCGCCGCCGTTCTCGCCCACAATGTACGGAAACCGCCAAATATTACCGAGTCCGATCGCGGAGCCTGCGGCTGCAAATATAAAACCGATCTTGGAACTCCACTGTCCTCTGCTCTCGGCCATACAACCTCCTATGCATTAAATTCGCTTCGTAAAGATCAAATACCCGCTTTGTATCGCAGCTAAATTGAATGATTTATATTGAAATGAAACGGTTAATATAAAAAAATTAGGGTGTTAAACACAATCGATTCTGTGGCGGCGCCAAACGTTGCTTTTAGTTTGAGTTCTATTAAAGGATTCCGCTGCCATCGTGCGTTTACCCTATTTGAAAATTTAGCTTATCATAGAACCAAAACGCTTTATAATCGAATGGATCAGTGTTTTGCATGATAAAAATTGCATTGGTAAATTGTTACAAACGCTTCCGTTTTTTTAGCCGAAACGGCAAAAAATCTGGCAAACGGGATTGCTTGATTGCCAAACTTAATATTAAAGGCTAACAGTAAAATGATTGACACCGTTCGAATTGAGCACACCTGTCCCGTTTGCGGAGCGCCGATTGCGCCCTGGCGTCGCATATTGGGCACGGCCGGCTATTCGTTTGAATGTATCAAGTGCAAGGCAAAATTTACGCGTTCGGCCGGTCAATATTTTCTCAGTGGTATCGTCGGTTTCATTAATGTAGCTTTGTTATGGGTACTATACTATTTTCTGCATTTGGCTACATGGACCTATGCCATAACCATCGGTCTTCTAATATTGCTTAACGCTGTTATTTTTTGGTTTATACCGGGCACATTTAAAATGAAAACGCCAACTGGCCTATAAGTTTTTGTCAACTGTTTTCCAAAAGGATTCGGTTACGATGCGGAACGTTGGAAAGCGTATTTTGCAGGCAACGGTAAGTAATCGAGGTTCATCTGTTTTTCATCGTCTTGAATGGGATGCCTGCTTGGGGAGCCTATCATATAAAACTAAAATAACAGCAGATTCAACGCCGGGATGATTAAAATCAAAGCCACAATACGATTGAATCGTTTTTCATTCACGCGCCGGTGGTAATGCTGACCCACCCACAAACCGAACAGCAATATCACGAACATAACTACAATAAGCACAACCGGAATTTTGATATGGATAGCGTGACTTTGATAGAGCAAAAACCGCCAGCCCGCCCCCAGCAAAAATATGGCGATAAGCTGGTTGCGAAAAAAGGTTTTATCATAGCGCAGTTTCATCAGGATTACCAGTAGTGGACCGGTTATTCCGATCAGACCGCCGGTGAAACCGGCCAAAAAACTCACGGGCAATAGGAAATAACGCGCCCAGCGTTTTGGAAGACGAAGCGATTCGGGATTTTGAATGACCAGGATAAGGATAAACACAATGAGCACGATGGCCATTATACGCTCGATCGCCTGCGCCGGTGCATGCTTTAGTAAAAGTGCGCCCAAAAAGGCGCCCGGAAAAACAGCGAGCGAGACGAGCGCAACGAATTTCCATCGGATTTGTTTGAACACGGGAAGTAAGAGTAAAATACCGGCTGCAAAATCAAACAATGCTGCCGTCGATACGGCGCTTTGCGGATCATATAAAATGGTTAAAGCCGGTACCAGGATGAGCGATGGTCCAAAGCCGGAAAAGCCTTTAACAAAGTATGCTATAAAAACAAAGATTAATGCGGCGCCCGCCGGTGCAAGTAACCAGAAGTCCATTTGGATAAACAAACTTAACGGTTACCCGTTTCAATTTGTTGGCGCACTTCTTTAAGAAGATACTGCATGGCATCCACCTCATGCATTTCTGCCGTCAGTCGTCTTAGCTTAGCTGCCTCACGTCGATCCTCTTCATTCATAATCAATTCTTCTTTGCGGGTGCCCGAAGCATTGATATTAATAGCCGGGAAAACGCGTTGCTCCGCGCATTTTTGGGAAAGCACCAATTCCATATTGCCTGTTCCTTTGAATTCCTGGAATATGATTTCATCCATGCGGCTGCCCGTATCGACCAGAATGGTCGCCAGAATTGTTAACGACCCTCCGTTTTCGATATTTCGGGCGGCGCCGAAAAAACGTCGCGGCATCTCCAGGGCGTTAGCGCCGAGTCCGCCGCTCAGCGTTCGATTACGGCTATCAATCTCGCGATTAAAGGCCCGGCCCATTCGGGTTAAAGAGTCGATCAACACCAGTACATCCCTGCCGCTTTCAGCCTGTCGCATAGCGGCATTCATAGTCAGGCGCGTAATACGCAGATGATTGCTTACGCTTTCGTCGGATGACGATGACAATACATGCGCGCCTTTCACTTCGCGTTTAAAATCGGTAACCTCTTCGGGACGTTCATCTACAAGCAGGATATATACACGCATCGCTTGTTGATTCATCAGCGCGACCTGTGCATAGTGCTTTAGCAGCATCGTTTTACCGGCTTTGGGCGGCGATACCAGCAATCCCCTCTGGCCCCGTCCGATGGGCGTAATCAGATCCAAAATTCGACCGGTAAGGTCATTTTTGTGAAGGGTGGCTTTAATCTGCCGATCGGGATTAATGCTCGTGTGATCTTTAATGGCAATGATGTGTTCATATTCCTTTAATGGTTGTTCATTTACCGTTTCTATCGTAACCAGCTGTGCATTTTTATTGGAACTGTTACGGGGGTTATTGGCTTCGCCTGCAATATGGACGCCTTCCTTTAAATTATATTTTCGAATAAGTTGCGGTGGAACAAAAACATCATCATTGCCGGCTGTAAAATTCTTGCGGAGAGATCTTAGAAAACCAAATCCTTTGTCGAAGACTTCCAGATATCCTTCTACCTTGTCTGAACGCGTCATAACATCTTTTCTTTCATTTTAGTCAACAAACAATCAATATTCAGTTTGAATCCATGTTCAATCAAAACAACACGTATACCATGAATTTCTATCGATTTTGCTTTTGAAATTAACACGAGGATTTTGCATAAACGGTAAATGTTTAAGCTAAATTTCCAATCGTCCCGTTCTTGTTGTCTTTATAATCAAGTAATGGAAATCCATATTCAAAAATCACCGAAACTGCTATGGGGCTTAATTCAATAAAAAAACCGATCAATCATCGCTAAAGAATCTGCTCTATAGCTAAACACCGTATTCACCGTGGATGCGTTCCCTTGTGATATGCAATCACACATCCGGAAGTGAAAAGATAATCTCAACATTAATAAAATGATATTCGGCAAATTTTGAATAAAACTATACCTTAAAAAAATTATTTAGAGTGTTTGTTCCACAGCGCCTGGATACACCGCATTCCGTAACCATCCGCACATGGCGAAAGAGTCTCCTAAAACCCGGTTTCTTCATTCCGCAATGCATTGTTAAAAATATATGAAATCATTTTATTTTGTGCACCACTAAATGATGCGGCACGGGTACTTACTTTCCGAATCCTTATTTTTGAAAAAATGGCCCACAATCCGAAATAATAATGGTATATTGAACGTATCGGGAGTTCACCATCATTCCGGTAACTGCTTCCAGAGTGAGACGGAATGCTTACGATCAAAAAAAGTATCCTGCAAATGTTATACTTCCAGGAGCTGCAGGCGATCGCAACCACTAACCATTATATAAGAACGTTGTACCGGATCCTGCGATTAGAGCAAGAGTTTGCCGTTCTCCAAAATTTTTTGATCGTCAACATAAAGGGTGGGTTTGGTGATCACGCCGTCAATATGCACGCCGACGTTATGTGTTCCGCCCATACTAATATTATTGCCGAACGCAACGTGAACCGTTCCCATAACCTTCTCGTCTTCCAGTATCTGGCCGGTAACGATTGCCGCATCATTGGTTCCGATGCCTAGCTCCGCTATATTATGACCCGCTTTTCCGAAGCGCCCCAGCGTTTCTTTCAATGTTTGTGCTTCAGCACCGCCTTCGATCTGCGTGGCGTACCCATTTTCAACCACCACTTTAACCGGTTCGGACTCGATTTTACCGATGGTCGCCAGGGCCGCATCAATATAAACGACGCCGTTGCTTTTGCCCTCTTCGGGCATCAGGAAGGATTCTCCGCTTGGTAAATTGCCGCCCTGTCCTTTTTCCAGTACGAGCCCGGTGGAAGAAATGGGCTTTATGCCTTCGATAGGCATGGTAAGATCGCTTCCGAGAGGCGTCGTCAGCCGCACCACCCTGCCTTTATCCAGAATTTCAGATAGTTTGTAGGTCCGTTCGGCGATAGCGTGATAATCCGCTTTAAGGGTGCGAATCATCATCTCTTCGCTAATGCCGGGCATCGTAGCGACTCTCACGCCGGCTTTACAGGCGTTACGTTTGGCATCGGTGTGGGTAACCGATTTGGTGGTCGGGCAAACCACCACATCAAACTTTTGCATGAGCTCCGCAATCGCGGGAGAGGGTTCCTGCCCATTCACTTCAGCGGGCGGCATGAGCACCAATAAACTGTCGCCGGCCAATTCCCTCGCTGTTTCATACAACGCCCGCCCGATGTTCAGGCGCAGATCGTCGGTGAGTATCATGACGGTTTCATCGGATTGAATCCCCAGACAGTCGCGTAAAGCCGTAACTGCACTCTGATTAAGTTCTTTCATATCATCTCCGTTACAATGATTAATCCGGCAATTTACCACAACTTAAAGGATAAAATCTTTTTTCACAATAAGCGCCCACACGAAACAGCATTTTAAACTGATTTTTTGTAGTTTTCATTCAAAGATTGTCTAATCAACAGCAACCGGATGCCATGCAACTAAGTATTAAGCAGAAAATCATCGGACTTGCGCTTATAGCCGCCATACTACCTGTGCTTTCCACCGCCGTTCTCAGTTTTGTGCAACGCTCCAAAACCACCGAAACTATTCAAGAATCCGTTAACACAATGATCCACGAAGACTTAAAACACATCCTGAAGGATTTCTACAGCCTGTGCAAAACCGCCAATGATTTCACGCAACAATCGGTAAACCACAGCCTTAATGTCGCGCGCGAACAATTACAGCACAAAGGTCGCGTAAGGCTTTTAGATGAAAGCATCGCATGGCGGGCGATGAATCAATTTACGCGAAAACATCATTCGGTTCACTTACCCAAACTGGCGGCGGGCCGGGACTGGCTCGGTAAAAATGCTACCTTCAGCAAACCATCGCCCGTTGTCGATGCGACACGATCGCTGGTCGGCGGTACCTGTACCATCTTCCAACGCATGAATCCCCAAGGCGACATGTTGCGCGTGGTTACCAATGTGAAACGTAAAGACGGGAGCCGCGCCATCGGCACCTATATCCCGGCACTCAATCCCGACAGTACCCAAAACGAGGTGGTTGCGACGGTATTGAGCGGCAAAACGTATCGCGGTCGCGCCTATGTTGTGAACGACTGGTATCTAACGGCTTACGAACCTCTTCGGGATCAGAACAGTCGCATTATCGGAATGCTTTATGTCGGCGTAAAACAAGAGTCCGCCGAAAGTTTCCGAAAATCCATACTGGATACACGGGTGGGTAAAACCGGCTTTCTTTATGCGCTAGTGGGCAGCGGCAAACACAAGGGCCAACTGGTGATCTCAAAAAACGGCGCCCGCGACGGTCATAACATCCGAAACGAACTTGATGCCCGGGGCCATTTCTACATCCGCAACATGATTCGCTCCGCCAAGCATTTTCCTCCGGGTTTTATTCAAAGCAATACGGTTCATATCTCCGATCCGGAATCCAACGCTGTCCGGAAAACCCTGAACCTCTTCACTTATTTTGAACCGTGGGACTGGGTGATCGGCGCACGCGCTTACGAAAGCGACTTCGCCACCATTCGGAATCAGGTAACACAGTCGATTCGACAGCATGTCATCCATTCTTTACTGATCGGTTTAATCATTTTGATTGTTATGTCTTTTGTGGCGTTTATCTTCGGTAATAAGATCGCCAATCCCATGATGGAGGTAAGCCGGGCATCCCGCGCACTGGCCTCCGGCAAATTACAGGAGATAACCGTGAGTACCGGCAAAGACGAGACGGCCGCCTTAACGGAATCCTTCAACAAAATGGCGCACGATCTTCATCTGGAACGGCAAAAACTGCAAGAGACGAATCAAAAATTGTACGAAGCCAACGTCACCAAAGATAAATTATACGCCATTATTTCCCACGACCTGCGGAATCCTTTTTCGACTCTGCGTTTTTTAGGCGAACTGTTATACGAGGATTATGACAGCCTGGATGAGGATGAACGCCGGGAGTATATTCAAAACATCAAACAGTCCTCCGAGCACGCGTTTAAATTACTGGAAGATCTTTTACAGTGGTCCCGTCTACAGCGCGGTAAATTTAGCCCTCAGCCCGAACATTTGGAGCTTTCAGCTCTTGTTCAGGAAACCTTTAACACATTGCAACCCAATGCCCGGTTGAAAGCAATTGAGCTTCATTCGGAGTTAACATCGGGTACATTCGTTTGGGCGGATCACAATATGGTGAAAACAATACTGAGAAATTTAGGGGATAACGCCATTAAGTATACGCGCCAAAACGGAAGGGTCAATATCCGGGCGGAGAAGTATGACAACAAATGGCGCATAACCGTCGAAGATGACGGCGTTGGCATGAAACCGGAAGAATTAAAACGTCTCTTTCGCATCGACGAAGCCTATTCCAAACGCGGTACGGCTGATGAACAGGGCACCGGCCTGGGACTTTTGCTTTGCAAAGAATTTGTGGAGTTAAGCGGCGGTCAAATCAAAGCCGAAAGTGCCCCGGACAAAGGTACGCGCATTATCTTCACGTTGCCACAAGATAAAACGACCGCATAATTAAAGATGACTTGAACTTTTTCCGGGAATATCAGAGTGACGGAATCATGAAATCTTAGAGCTTTATCATCTTATTAGGACAACCGTTTGGAAGATCATATATCCCGAGCGTTGCCCGGCACTTAAAATAGCCAGGCCCGGGTACGTATCGGCATGAACGTTTACGGAGATCCTAATCCCCAAAAAAGAGGCGGGTCAAAAAACCCGCCCCGATTTCAGACGAAATTATTTACTGGCTGCGTTTTCTTTTTCAGGCAAATCCAACCCATATTTATCGCTGATATCCAGCGGCGGTAGCTCTCCTTCAATAGGATTGTTTTCTTTTACATACCAGTCATACCAGTCGATCGTGCGATAGAGCACATCGATGCGGCCGGGTTGTTTGCGGTTACCGTGCCCTTCGCCTGGATATTGCACCAGCCGGACGGCGGGATGATTGTTCATTTTAAGCCGGCGATAAAATTCAATACTCTGGGAAGGATGGACGCGCGTGTCTTCGGCGCCGCCAAAAATAAGGGTGGCGGTCGCACTCTGATGGGCGTAGTAAATTGGACTGCGATTCAGACTTTGATCCCACATCTTTTCCAGCTTTTCACCGGAATGTACGTACAGCTCTTCATAGGGGATATCCGTGGTTCCGCGTTTACTGATCAGATCGCTGATGCCCACGAACATGCAGGATGCTTTTACCAGATCGGTATAATAGCTGGCAAACCATGCCGCAGCGAAACCGCCGTAAGAGCCGCCGCCGAGCCCGACGCGATTCGAATCCGCCATTTCCTGTTCCACTGTCAAATATTCGATGCCGTCGGCGATGTCGTCAAATTCCTTACCGGCAGCGTCGTGATAACCTGCCGCGGCAAATTCAACGCCGTACCCCGTGCTGGCGCGATAATTGGGATAAAATACCAAATAGCCCTTACCGGCGAGAACCTGGCCGGGAGTGGAATACCATGAAACCCACCCGTTGGAGTAATGCGCTTCCGGCCCGCCGTGTACAAAAACAACCAGCGGATATGTTTTATCTTCATCGTACTCCGGCGGCTTTATCAACAATCCCTCTATGGTCCAACCGTCCCGTGCTTGATAAGATATAACCTCCTGATCACCAAAGGCGCGTTCATCCAACCAGGGGTTGCTGTTTGTCAGGCGTCGCATCTCCTTTCCGGGCTGCCAGTAATAAAGTTCCGAAGGTAGATAGGGCGTATTGCCCACAAATGCAAAATGTTTAAAATCGTCGGTATAACTCGGCGGATCAAAGATAATGCCCTTGTTCTCTTGCGACGACAAAATCACTTCACGCGGACCTCCTTTTAACGGTACGGTACTCAGGGTTGTGGCCGTACCTTCACCTGCGCGATATAAGACGGTATTGTTATCTTTCCAGCCGACCCAGTTTACATGCCCTTTAAACTCTTCCTTTGTGAGATTTCGCTTCTCGCCGCCAGCAACAGGTATCACAAAAACCTGACTCACCGCATGGTCCTTCTGACTGACGGCGGCGGCATAGGCCATGTGGCTGCCATCGGGGCTGAAGCGATAGTTGCCTAATTTTCCGGGATTGTCTGTTAATTTGTGCAACGACTGCGACTTTAAATCCAACAAATGAATTTTTCGAAACATGTAATAGGCGTCTATCAGATTGCGGTCGGAGGCGGACAAAGCGATCGTTTCGCCGTCCGGTGAAAAGGTAAAATCCCAGACGGTGATATTTTCGGTTAATTGTTTGCTGTCGGCGTTCGGCAGTTCTTCATTTACATCCAGCATGTAGAGGTTCCGATGCTTCCACTCTTCTTCATAATAGATAAAATCGTAGCCTTTTTCTTTGAGCGCTTTCTGACGTTCGCTTTTCGGCTCAACGGCAATATACGCAAGCTTATCGCCGTTTGGATGCCACCCAAATGCGGACACGCCGGAAGGGTGATCGGTTATCTGCCGCGCCTGCCCGCCGTCGATCGGGATCATCCATACCTGTGTGTGCTTGTTATCGCCTCGGCGGCTGCGAAAGGTTATCGCCGAGCCATCGGGCTTCCATGCGATCGAATAAAGATTTTCTTTTCCCGTAATGAACGGTCGTATGGCGCCGCTTTCCACATCGGCCACATATAATTCATAATAAGAACCGCCCGGTTCTTCGTCGGGCGCCCGCGGTACACGCAAGGTATACGCAATATGTTGACCATCGGGACTTATTTCGGCGTCGGAAACTCGCTCAATGTTAATCAAATCCGCAGGACTCAGCGGTTCCTTTGCTTGCAGTGGTAATACGAAAACGAAACATGCGATGCTCGTTAAAAGGATTCGGAACATGCGAATACGATTCGACGGATTCGGCATAAGAGACCTCCTTCGATTGATTGTTTATGCGTGTTTGTAATAAACTTCGTCGAGATGTGATACCCTTTGCTCTCTATAAAATGCCAAGCCTGCTTTCACAAAACTACGATATCCAATATTTGGTAATAGATTTATTCCCCTTCGTCAACAAGGTAGCCTTAAACGCAATGAAGCGCCTTTTAATCCATTTTGTTCACTTAAAGTGCTCAAAAATAAAAATTCAATTTCACGGATTCCAATTTTCCGATTGAAATTCATATAAAATTGAAATATATTATTGACGTAAAGCACAATATTTAAGAACTTAAGTGTTACTATTCAAAGAAACAGCAATGAAAAATTTAGATGAAATCACCGAAGTGTTAACACAAATTGACGATCCGAAACTATTAAAGCGTTTTTTGCAAGCCATTCTGACAGAGGCGGAACTCAACACCATCGCCGACCGCTGGGAGTTGGTAAAACGTCTCGATCAGGGGGAAAGTCAAAGACATATTGCGCGGGAGTTACATCTGAGTTTGTGTAAAATTACCCGCGGTTCGAAAGAGTTGCAAAAACATAATTCGGCTTTGAGAAAAGTGTTAAACATTTACAAATCGAAATAAGGAATCGTATTACACAAGGAGACGCACATGCAGGTTAAAGTATTGCTCGAAGATCACGAAATACCACGGCAGTGGTACAATCTGGCGGCGGACTTACCCACACCGATGCTTCCACCGTTAGGCCCTGATGGACAGCCCATCAAACCCGAAATGTTGGAAGCGGTCTTTCCCGGCAATCTCATTGAACAGGAAATGAGCCCCCAGCGATGGATCGATATTCCCGAGGAGATTTTACAAATCCTTGCCCGTTGGCGTCCTTCGCCATTGCATCGTGCGCACGCTCTGGAAGAGCATCTGGGTACGCCTGCAAAAATCTATTTTAAGAATGAGAGCATCTCTCCGCCCGGAAGCCATAAACCCAATACCGCCGTGGCTCAAGCCTGGTACAATAAAGAATTCGGCATTAAGAAATTAACCACCGAGACCGGCGCCGGACAATGGGGCAGCGCTCTTTCATTTGCCTGCGCTTTGCTCGGATTGGAATGCAAGGTATTTATGGTGCGCATCAGCTTCGATCAGAAACCTTTCCGGAAAATCATGATGGAAACCTGGGGCGGCAAATGTGTCGCCAGTCCGAGCCCGGATACTCAAACCGGCCGATCCGTTCTGGAGAAGCAACCCGACACGCCCGGAAGCCTGGGCATTGCCATTAGTGAGGCGATCGAGGAGGCGGTCAGTGATAAAACGGGTCAAACACGATACTCGCTGGGAAGCGTTTTGAATCATGTTATGCTGCACCAAACCATTATCGGTCTGGAAGCCAAAAAGCAATTGCAAAAAATCGGAGAAAAGAAAGTTGATGCCGTGGTCGGGTGTGTCGGCGGCGGCAGTAACTTTGCGGGTCTTGCTTTTCCATTCATACACGATAAAATGAACGGAGCCGACATCAATATCATCCCCGTGGAGCCTCGCTCCTGCCCCACAATGACCCGCGCACCGTTCGTATACGACCACGGCGATACCGCCAAAATGACGCCACTCATGCCCATGCATTCACTGGGACATGGATTTATTCCTCCGCCCATTCATGCCGGAGGATTACGATACCACGGCGTCGCACCGCTGATCAGCAAAAGTATAAACGAAGGTTTAATTGCACCCGAAGCCATCCACCAACTCGAATGTTACCAGGCGGCCGTTACCTTTGCGCGTACGGAAGGCATAATTGTGGCTCCGGAAACCAGCCACGCCGTTGCCTCGGCCATACGGCAGGCCAAACAGGCCAAAGAAGAGGGTAAAGAAAAGGTGATTCTCTTCAACCTGAGCGGTCATGGGTTGATGGATTTGACCGGATACCAAAAATACTTTGCAGGAGAATTGGAAGATCACGATCTACCCGAACAGGAATTGCAGGAATCGCTTCGTTCCCTGCAAGGATTCCCCAAACCTGAAGAGTGGGTAACGACATAATTAAAAAAAGGGACGCCCAAGCGTCCCTTTTTTGTTTAAGCCAATTCGACATATCTATTTATTTCTTGTGCTTTCGCAAACAAAACTGAAATATTTCTCAGACTATATTAGTTTTCCGCATCGTTTCAACCTGGATTTAGATCACATTTTTATTTAGTCTTTTACCTTATATTAAATAGTTTATATATTGATATTTGAATTATGGACAGGAAAGATTTAATATGGGAAACAAAACATTCCATCAATCAAGTACGCATTAAAAACTGATTGTTAATAATCCATTCAATTAATCAAAGGAGGTCTGAACCATGTTCAGAATATTGAGTTATTTTACCGTCTTATTGTTTAGCTTATTTTTAATCTTCAGCTGTAGCGATAGTTCTTCGGGCAATGACGAAGAAGAGCAGCAGACCGAAGCGCCTGATTTACAAGTTCAGGAGGTTGATGTTCCGGATGCCATGAAAAAATCAAGCGATCCGAACGCTCAGAAAACGGTTGGTTTTGTTACGCAGGCAAACGCCTTCAGTAATTACAGCACCTTTTGGACCCCCCAGCAAGGGGCTGAAATGCCCGCTTCCGCTTTGGGTAAATTACCCGCCAACGGGGAATGGAGCTACGAATGGAGTAAAGATTCGCTTACCATTACCATGAATATCACGGAAAGCGACGACGCTTATCACTGGGAGATTATATTCAACGGTTCGATGCAAGGCGAAACCTTCGACAACTGGACGTACATGGAAGCAACGCGCAAAAAAGACGGATCTGAAGGGAACCTCTACCTCTATGAATATAATACCACCAACGTCAATTTACAGTGGTCCTGGATGATCGACGACGAAGATGTGTATACCTTTGAAATGATCGGCGACGGTTTCAAAATAAACGTTCTTTCCAATCCGAATCAATCCGGCAGCCTCGAATTTTACCAGGGCGACGGTGGTTCTTTTACCATTTCGTTCCGTTCGGAATGGGCCAGCGATGGCTCCGGAAGCTGGTGGGATTATGACTCATCCGGGACGGAAGAAGACTCCGGCAGTTGGGATGTCTAAACTTAGGAGAGGAACCGATGGGATATGAAATGAATTACCTTGCCGTCCTGATCGGCGGCATTCTATACTTTGCGATCGGTGGGCTGTGGTATTCACCCCTGCTTTTCGGTCGTCTGTGGATGAACGAGATGAACCTCACTGAAGAGCGGTTGCGAGAAGCCAAGACCGGCATGTGGAAATCCTATCTGACTTCGCTTATTGCACAGCTTATTATCAGTTACGGCATAGCCCGACTCATGGTCTATATGAAAATTGATACGCTCGGCGGCGCGCTACATGCGGCATTCTGGAGCTGGCTGGCATTCGCCGCCACGACTTCCGCTATCAATGGCGCATTCAGCGGTAAATCCCTCCGGTTATATTTTATCGATAACGGATACCATTTGGTTGGATTTATTATTGTAGGCGTCATCCTCGGCGTCTGGAGTTAAAGCACCGGCTAATATTCTCACCGGGTGTTGTGGTAAGGGAACCATGCATCATTTATGAAGCATGGTTCCCTTTTTTATTCCGAAGGGGAAGACAGCAGCTCTTCACGCATCGAATGCTATCGAAGGGTTTTTATCTGAAACCGCATAAATTATTATATTAAAAACCGCCGCTTCTTTTTTTCGTTATTCTACCGATTGATTGAGATAATCGACGCAAAATTTTTACTTCTATATTAATGTAAATAGCGGTCGGATGTCCACTTAATCGGGGCAGCCAACAAAACGCTTTCATCCTGAACGGGTAAATAATTCAAATATTGGGAATGTCTCCGGATCATGTTGGCAGGGTCGGATAATTGCTTCATTTGAAGCAGTGATTGGAAAAAGGGGCGGCCGAAATAGACCGGCTGACCGCGTTGTCCTTTATAGAGAGGGACAATGATATTATCCGGAAATCGCAAAGCGTGCTGCAACAGATTATTAAAGGTTTGTTGTTCAATTTCGGCGTTATTGGTAAACACCATGATGAAGCCGCGCACCGCATCCGGTAAACGATTTATGGCTGTGTCCAGCGAAGGTAACAGTCCTGCTTCCTGAACGGGATTTTCAATGCAGTCAAATGAATTGACGCTGGTTTTTTCACAGATATATTCGGCATATTCCCCCAACAAAGTAATAATGGGTTCGTAGCCGCTGGCCGATAATTTATTGAGGACCGTTTCAATATTTTGAAGGGTATCATCCGATACCATCGGCATTTTTTGACTCTGCAATGATTTCGTTTCGGTAGCAAACAAAACGGCTGCAATCATAAGCAACTTATTTTTATGGATAAGGTTTTAGTGAATTAGCCATACATGAAAATATTGTTAATCATATTTCTTCAGTGCAACAAGCTCCTGATTTTGATGTACCGACTGCCCCGCTTTCACTTTTATCACGCTTACTTCACAATCGCACGGCGCTTTGATCACATTTTCCATTTTCATGGCTTCCAGCACCAGTAATGTTTGACCGCTTTTTACTCTTTGTCCCTGTTCCGCATCAACCGTTACAACCATTCCCGGGATGGGCGCTTTGAGCACTTCCTCAGTCGGACCGCTTTTTTGCTCTCGGATCAATTCCCTTAAGCGGCGCTCATGTTCATCAATGGCGCTGACCGGTACATAATGACCGGCCAAATATACCTGATACGCACCGTTACGCATAACCATTTGTACGATGTATGAACGATTATTGATAATAACCGCATACCGGCCGTTGCCCAGACTCCGGACGTCAAAGCGGTGTTGCTTATCGCCCTCATAAATAATCTGCTTTTTATCATCCACCGCGTCAAATTCAAACGTATGCTGGCGCGTTTGGGCATAGATTTTCATGTTTTCCTCAGATTTTGAAGTCGGTAGCGCGACTTCCACTGATTGTTAGGACGTTGCCTATATTGTTCATCATGATCTGTATTTACATGCATGTGTTGTTTTTTTCTTGTAAGATCTACGGCAGCCACCATACTGGCAATTCTGGCAATCGTCTCGGATTCCAGGAATAAATTCTCACTGTTTTCTTTAATAAAATCGGTGGTAAAGTTGCCCGTCCGAAATTGTTCATTTTCAAGTACGCGTTTGAGAAAAGGGATGGTGGTTTGAATTCCTAAAATTTCATATTCTCTTAGGGCCCTCAGCATTCGGCTGATCGCTTGTGGGCGATCGGCATCCCACGCAATTAATTTGGAAATCATCGGATCGTAATAGAGCGATATCTCACTACCGGCAGCGACGCCGCTGTCTTCACGAATGCCCGGGCCGTCCGCGGGTTTGAGATGACAAATCGCCCCGGGTGAAGGAGCAAAATTCTCTTCGGGATTTTCGGCATAGATACGACATTCGATGGCATGTCCGTGCATGGAGTTCACGCTCTCCTGCAAGGCGAGCGATTCGCCGC
Organism: uncultured Calditrichaceae bacterium; assembly: GCA_964542915.1. Taxonomy (GTDB): domain Bacteria; phylum Calditrichota; class Calditrichia; order Calditrichales; family Calditrichaceae; genus CAZIVP01. Next base: position 72,620 of record CAZIVP010000015.1, read on the forward strand.
CGGCGAATCGGATTTGTTCTTTTACCAGATCCATCCCTGTGACCATTTCTGTTACGGGATGTTCCACCTGCAACCGGGTATTCATTTCCAGAAAATAAAAATTTCGGTGTTTATCCACTAAAAACTCGATGGTGCCGGCGTTCACGTAGCCGCATGCCCGGGCCGCCTTAATAGCGGCTTTGCCCATCGCTTTCCTTAGCTCCGGCGTCATGATAACCGACGGCGATTCTTCGATGATCTTTTGGTGCCGCCTTTGGATGGAACATTCGCGTTCGCCCAGATGAATGGTCCGGCCCTGTTGGTCGGCAAGGATTTGGAATTCAATGTGTCGCGGTTCCTCAACGTATTTTTCGATATACACCGAGGAGTCGCCAAAAGCCGAACCCGCTTCACGGGCCGCGCCATCCAGCGCATCATAAAAATCCGCCGCCTTTTCAACCAAACGCATACCTTTACCGCCGCCGCCGGCAGCCGCCTTTACCAGAATAGGGAAACCGACTTCTCGCGCAATCTCGAGCGCCTGCTTTTTATCCGTCACGGCGTCTTCGGTTCCGGGTACCGTCGGCACCCCGGATTGCTGCATCAATCGCCGGGCTTCCGTTTTATTCCCCATAAGCCGGATCGACTCCGCCGGCGGTCCAATAAAAACCAGGCCGGCTTCTGCTACCTGCTGCGCAAAAGCCGCGTTTTCCGAGAGAAACCCGTAGCCCGGATGAATAGCTTCGGCGCCGCTTTGCCGGGCGATGTTTATGATTTTGTCATGATGCAGGTAGCTATCGCCTGAGGTTACGCCGTGGAGCGCATAGGCTTCATCGGCGGAGTACACAAATGGACTTTTGCGATCGATATCCGAATAGACTGCAACGGAAGCGATGTTTAGCTCCCGCAACGTTCGCAGAATACGCAGAGCTATCTCGCCGCGATTCGCCACAAGGATTTTATTGAACATTTGAACGTATCATTTTGGTTTCGCTGATATGCATACTTTTAAATATATGCTATGCCCAATTTAAATGCAAAGAGAGGCATTATTATAAAATATTGTTGCAACAACAAAAACGGATCAGGAGTTCATCCACCTCTTTAAGCCTGGTCGTATACCGGCAGCGTTTACTGAGTTAAAAAAAAAGCCCCTCACAGGGAGGGGCTCGCTTTGTATGCCTGATGTATCGGATTAGTTCTTCTTGTTATCGTCATCAACCACTTCATAATCCGCATCTTCGACGCTGCCTTCGCTATCATCGCCCGAAGATTTTTGCTGCTCTCCTTGAGCGCCGCCGCCTGCGGCTCCCTGACCGCCTGTCTGTTGGCCTTGTTCGCCGCCGGTCGAATACATCTTCTGAGCCACTTCATTCCAGGTTGTATTAACGCCCTCAATAGCGGATTTCATTTCATCAATGTTACCGTTCTTGTGCGCTTCTTTCAGGCGTCCGAGTGCGGTTTCGAGTTTCGTCTTGTCTTCCTGGCTCATTTTTTCACCCATTTCCTTCAGCTGTTTTTCGGTTTGATAGATAGTGGTATCCGCCTGATTCTTCGTTTCGATTTCTTCTTTCTTGCGCCTGTCTTCAGCGGCATGCGCCTGAGCTTCTTTCTTCATCTTCTCGACTTCATCTTCGGACAGTCCACTGGAAGCTTCGATCCGGATGCTCTGTTCTTTATTGGTGGCTTTATCCTTAGCCGTCACATTCAGCATTCCATTGGCGTCTACATCGAAGGTAACCTCGATCTGCGGGACGCCGCGCGGAGCCGGCGGAATACCGTCCAGAATAAATTTACCCAGGGTCCGGTTATCAGCCGCCATTTCGCGCTCACCTTGCAGCACGTGTATTTCCACAGAAGTCTGGTTATCCGCAGCCGTCGAAAATATTTCCGTCTTCTTGGTCGGAATCGTCGTATTGGACTCAATTAATTTGGTGCTGACGCCGCCTAACGTTTCGATACCGAGCGAAAGCGGTATGACATCCAGTAATAACACATCTTTCACTTCCCCGGTCAAAACAGCGCCCTGAATGGCTGCGCCAATGGCCACCACTTCGTCCGGATTGACACCTTTGTGCGGATCTTTTCCGAAGAAATTCTTAACGACTTCCTGCACCTTCGGGATACGCGTCGAACCGCCTACCAGAATCACCTCATCGATGTCGGAAGTTGACAAACCGGCATCTTTCAGGGCAGACTTGCAGGGATCGACGGTCTTTTGAATCAGGTCGTCAATTAACTGTTCGAACTTCGAGCGCGAAAGCGAAATATTTAGATGTTTCGGACCGGATTCGGTTGCGGTAATAAACGGGAGATTCACTTCTGTTTCCATTGACGAGGACAATTCGATCTTTGCCTTTTCCGCTGCTTCTTTCAGGCGCTGTAACGCCATGGAATCCTTGCGTAAGTCCACGCCTTCCTGTTTCTTAAATTCATCGGCAAGATACTCGATCAAACGTTGATCAAAGTCGTCTCCGCCCAGATGTGTGTTGCCATTCGTTGATTTAACTTCAAATACGCCGTCGCCGATTTCCAAAATAGAGATATCAAACGTACCACCACCGAGATCGAATACGGCAATTTTTTCATCGTTCTTTTTATCCAGACCGTAGGCCAGGCTTGCCGCAGTCGGCTCGTTAATGATGCGTTTTACCTCTAAACCGGCGATGCGTCCGGCATCTTTAGTGGCTTGTCTTTGGGCGTCGTTGAAGTATGCCGGCACCGTAATCACGGCTTCGGTAACTTTTTCACCAACGTAGTCTTCCGCCGTCTGTTTCATCTTCTGCAAAATCATGGCTGAAATTTCAGGCGGGCTGTAATGTTTGTCTCCCACTTCGACCGTGACCACATCGTTGTTGCCTTTTTTGATCGCGTAAGGTACTTCTTTAATCTCATTCTCAACTTCATTATAAAAGCGTCCCATAAAACGCTTTATTGAGAAAATGGTATTGTTCGAGTTTGTTACGGCCTGCCGTTTGGCAGGAGCGCCCACAAGACGTTCTCCCTTTTTACTGAAAGCCACAACCGAGGGAGTGGTTCGAGCGCCTTCCGCATTTGGAACCACTACTGGCTCGCCGCCTTCCATTACGGAAACCACCGAGTTTGTTGTACCAAGATCAATTCCTATGATTTTTCCCATTATATCGCCTCCTAACGTTTAATTTTCAAAATATTCATATTTTTTCAGATTAAATTTGCAAGTTACATGCCAACATTTTTGTATGAAATATAAGCATTTGTATTTATTGAATTTAAATATGTGCACAGCAGCTGCAGTATTAATTAATATTCTGACATTACGTCAGACAGCGATTAAAATATGCGTATTCTTCAGGCTGTCATACACCGTTTAACCCGTAACAAAATAAAGCCCTCCGGTGCGTTCAGACCTCCGGAGGGCTTTATCCTTTTATCGGGCAACGATTGCTTATTTCTTTTTCGGAATTTCGAGAAACAGCAATCGATCAAACAATTCACCGTTTTGCAGCCGTCTCAGTTTCAAACGGACCACGGATCCCGGTTCGTAATTTTGGATTTTATCGTAAAAGTCATCCACATTTTGTACGGACTCGCCATTCACTTGCAGAATAACATCACCACGGGCTATATTGGCATCCGCAGCTGCGCTCATCCGTTTCACACCCTCGACCAGAACACCGTAATCGCTTTCAAGTTTTTCTTTCTCCTGAGGTCTTAAGTTTCGTATCTCCATTCCAAGATCGGCCAATTCACTTCGTTCTTTCTGCTGCCGGGATGATTCGGAATCCGAAGCGCCGCTCTGCGAGCCGAGTTCTACAGTCATCTCTTTTTCTTCAGCATTACGCCAGATGACTAAATCCACCCGTTCGCCCGGGTCATGAGAGCCGACAATGGCCTGCAATTCATTGGGCTTGTTGACTTTTTTACCATTTACTTCCAGAACCACGTCGCCTTCTTTCATACCGGCTTTCTCCGCAGCGCTTCCCTTTACGACGCTGGTAATAAAGACGCCGCGCGGTTTATCCAGCTTTACGCCTTTGGCGGTTACCTGATCCACTTCGGCAATATAAACGCCCAGATAGCCGCGCCGGACTTCGCCATATTCGGTGAGATCTTCCACAACGCTTTTGGCAATATTAATGGGAATGGCGAAGCCATAGCCCATATAATAATTGGTACGCGTGGCGATTGCCGTATTAACGCCGATCACCTCACCCTTTAAATTGACCAATGCGCCTCCGCTGTTACCCGGATTGATGGCCGCATCCGTCTGAATAAAATCTTCGATGCCACGGCCTTCCTGATCCTGAATGATGTTCACCTGTCTGCCAAGCGCACTTACGATTCCCGCCGTAACCGTGGAAGTTAGATTAAGCGGGCTGCCGATTGCCATTACCCACTCGCCGATTTGAACATTATCGGAATTACCCAAAACCGATACCGGAAGATCTTCCGCATCTATTTTGATCAAACCGATATCCGTGGTCGGATCGCTGCCGACAACCTCAGCATCGTACTCGCTGCCGTCCAACATTTTCACTTTTAATTCATCAACATCCTCGATTACATGATTGTTTGTTAAAATATATCCATCCTTATTAATAATGATACCTGATCCCAAACCGGGTTGCGGAATCTCGCGCCGATGGAATTCATCATCGGGCATGTTTTCGAACTCCCGGAAAAATCGAAAAAAAGGATTTGCCGGTACTTTCACCTTCTTTGTGGTATAAATGGATACAATGCTGGGACGTACTTTATTGATGACGTCCACAAACATGGCATTGGGATCGAAATTTCCGGCGGTCGGCCTGGTTTGGTTTTCATCCCATTGTTGGTCGGATTCGGTGTAAATTTTACCCGGGGACGAGCTTGCAACGCTTTTTGAATCCAGGTTGAAATTAGTCGTCAGTACGATACCGATGACAATTCCGATTGTTATCAAACCTGCTACTAACGCTGCAGACTGCTTAAGTCGCGACATAATCAGCTCCTTTCGCTATGAATGCGATCATTTCTATTCATGTTGACTCAATAAAATCAGGCGTAAGAGTTGCATCAGGGCCATAGCAGCCGATGCTACATAAGTGAGCGCAGCGGCATTTAAGACCTTGCGAGCCCCGGAAAGTTCGGTATCCATCAATACGCCCATACCATTGAGTTGCTTCAATGCACGGCTGCTGGCATTAAATTCAACGGGCAGTGTAATCAAATGAAAGGCGACCACAGCGCTGAAGAATATGATGCCAAGCTTAAACAACGATGCCATACTGAATAACAATCCGATAATCAACAATGGAAACGCCGCCCAAGATGCAAATGAGGTCACCGGTAAAATGGCATGCCGTAAACGCAAAGGTCCATAGGCTGTGTGGTGTTGAATGGCATGTCCAACCTCATGGGCCGCCACCGCAATAGCCGCCAGCGAACTTCCGCGGTAATTAGCTTCCGATAAATTAACCGTTTTTTTACGCGGATCGTAATGATCGCTCAATTCGCCCTGTACGGCATTTATCCGAACGCTGCTCACGCCGTTTTGATTTAAGATATATTGTGCTACTTTTGCACCTGTAATATTACCCGATGCCTTTATTTTCTGATATTTTTTATACGTGGATTTCACTTTAAACTGCGCCCAGATCGCTAAAATAATCGCCGGGATTAACAATATCATTGTCGGATCAAAAAAGAAGAACGGCATTGCTCCTTTCCTCCATCTTAAATTGGCCTCTCCTATTACGAGCGAAACGTTAATTTGTTCAGACAATTACAAAACAAAAACCATACCATTATTATTCTCAAAACCAATATCTTATAATGATTCCTTGAACCAACTCCGTCCACGGGAGTTCCCTCTGTGTTAACCCATGTTTACCTTACCCAACCCGCAGCTGTCATGTTGACACCTTCCTGTCGATATGTCAGCAAACATGCGCTGCTATTATTGTTAAGTCAAAATTTGCTGCCTTGTAAAACTTACAATTTTGCCCTATTTTAAATAAAACAAACTAAAGAACAAAGTTGACGTCATGACGCGGCATTTTATCATAGACGGATTTAATTTAGGGTTTAAAATACCTCAGATTGCACGTTGGATATCCCGCGGCGATACGGATAAAGCGGCGCAACTCATCGTTAATTTCGTCAGCCAGAATTTGCCTGTTCGATATCAAAAGGCCGTCATCGTATTTGACGGAAAATACGGATCAACCTCCTCTGTGCCGTCTTCAAAACATATTCAGATCAAATATTCCGTTAAACCTCAAACCGCCGATGACATTATACGAACTTTCGTGCGGAAGAATAAAAATCCCGGCCAATGGACGGTTATTTCCTCCGACAACGAAATTCTCTTCACAGCGACAGATATGGGCGCCGTTGCGGTAAAATCCGAAGATTTTGCCAATAATGCTGTAGACGAACCTACTCGCCCCGGTTCAAAGGAAAAAGAACAAATGGATAAATATGATCCCGAAAATGTGGACGTCAACTACTGGTTAAAACAATTCGGCGCCGATGATTCCGACGAATCGTGATACACAGAAACGCATTATGGCAATAAAATTCGTTAGCGGATAATTCATGTTTTTCTTTCCTATCCTTTACGCGGAAATCCATTATCGATTCAAATGGTTTTTCAGTCTGTTAAAAAAACGGGAACCTGAAATCATTGCCGATGTGCCCCACAGACTTGATCCGGGAAATAACCTGCCCGTCTTGCTAATTATTAAAGATGCACATCGTTTCCCCGTGTACATACACTACATAACCGTTTATATTGACGAAAAGCCGGTAATAGAAAAAGCCATTGAAAAGACCTTCAGTAAAGCTTACAGCGATTTTATCATAGAGGTGCAGCGGATAGGAACTGAAGAAGGACATCATGCCGTGAATGTTAAAATCCATTACACGGTAAATGACAAGCAATCCATTTGTTTCAATGATAATTACAAACAGCTATCGCATGCACCTCTCTCCTGTTATTTTGCCAAAGACGGTTTGCCCCAAATGGACGGACTTTTTTATGGAGAAAGCCATGCGCACAGCAATTTTACCAATGATCAGATCGAATTCGGCGCTTCGATTGAGAGCAGCGCCCGCCTTGCTCGAAGCATCGGTCTTGGATTCTGGTGCATCACCGATCACTCCTACGATCTGGACGACGATGAAAACGACTATCTCCGTAACGACCCGCAATTATCCAAATGGCATCGATTTCAGATTGAAGTAAAACGCTTTAATCAAGCTAACGAGGATTTTTGCCTGATTGCAGGCGAAGAAGTGAGCGTACGCAACCGGCGCGATCGTAACGTTCATTTTCTGGTGCTTAACAGCGCCCGTTTCTATCACGGAAACGGGGACAGCGGCGAACATGGATTCGGACGCCCCTCCAAGAATACAATTTCAGATATCACCAAAAGTCTACCTCCCGGAGCCGTTTCTTATGCGGCGCACCCGCGCGAAACGGTGCCGTTTTTGCAACGCCTTTTACTCAAACGCGACCGATGGCACAAAGACGATGCTCGCACAGAGAAAATACATGGACTGCAAATCATCAACGGCGGCGAGGAAAAAAACATAACGGCATATATAGCTTTCTGGAGAGACTGTCTTTTAGAAGGGCGTCGTCTCCATCTTCTGGCCGGCAACGACGCCCACGGCAATTTTGCCCGTTCCCGGATCATTGCAATGCCCTTTGTAAAATTGAAGGAGGAAATGGCGCACCGTTTCGGAGTTTGGAAAACGGGCGTTTTTACAGACGGCAAAACGTTGACATCGGATGCGGTAGTGAAACGGCTGGCTGATGGAAATTTTTTTGTAACCAATGGTCCCGCACTCCGACTCGATGCCGTTCTGGCCGAAAACGCTTACCCCATGGGATCGGCCGTTTCCGAACCGCAGGCATTCCGCATTCACATTAAAAGCAGCCGGGAATTCGGTCCGATCCAAGGCTGGCGACTCTTAACAGGTGATTTGCAATCTAAAAAAGAATCGATTCTGGCCGAAAATAACGATGGCAAACAATACGAATTCCAAACGGAAATTAAATTTGAAAATTCGATGCAGCGGAGCTATGTTCGCCTCGAAACGATTACTCAGAACGGTTCTGGTCGTTTTCAGGGCTTTGGTAATCCGATTTGGATCGACAATGACAACCAACAAACATATTGAATGAAATCCGTATTCTTTAATGAGGAAAATTTAACACATACATGATGCTTAAATACCTGACATACAAAATGCCCATGCACCGATCTGTTCTGTTTTTGCTGTGGCTTTTTTTGCCTTTAACCCTCCCGGCCCAAAACGGAAGCGGCTTACAAGAAAAAACGGTTTCTGACCTCAACGGCAGAACCGTCGCCGACATTGTGGTAATGGGCAACGACCATACCCGCAAGCAGGTCATTGTCCGCGAGCTCCTGTTCAACGAGGGCGATGCCATAAACGATTCGCTGCTCAACGCTTCCAAAAAACGCATTGAAAATTTATGGTTGTTCAATCGTGTGGAATTGATTCCCGTTCCCAACGGCACCGATATTACGCTGTTGATCAGCGTAACCGAACGCTTGTATCTTTTTCCTTTCCCCACTCTCGTAGTGGAAGACCGCGACTGGAGCAAACTCACCTATGGGTTCGGAATAGCACATGAAAATTTCAGAGGCCGCAATGAAAAGGTATTCGCTTCGGCGTTATTCGGCAGCCGACCCGGCTATACCCTTAGCTATTTGAACCCCTGGATCCACGACAAACTGCATTTCACGGCCGGCTTTTATCTACAAAAATATACTTTCGGTAACCACTCCTACGACTTCGATGAAAATCACCTCTATATGTCGTTTAATTTTGGGAAGTACTGGACACGGAACGCCTTCAGCAAGCTTAGTTTTATTAGAGACGAAATCAGCGTCGATGAACCGTTCGCACATCGGATGAACACAGGTAATTCCAGCGAGACCAACTATGGCCTGGGCCTTCTGAACTTATATGACGGCCGCGACTTGTATGCTTATCCCGGAACCGGATGGTATACCCAACTAAATATAAAAAAATATGGCTTCTTCGAAGAAGCCATCGATTACTGGAAAACCACTCTTGATGTCCGTCGCTACTATACATGGCAGCCGTTTATTCTTGCCGGTCGGGTTTATTCCATCTATACGGGCGGCGACCTGCCCGTTTACGATCGGGTTTATCTGGGTTTTACCGATCGTATACGCGGCCATTTTTATGAAATCAGGGAGGGAAAACATTCGCTGCTTTTCAATGGCGCGATTCGATTTAAAATTCTGCCTGTTCGTTATGTTACTCTGCCTCAGGATATATTCCCTTCCTATCTTACCAGAAACCTAAAATTCGGCCTCAACGGCGGTTTGTTCTGGGATAGCGGAATCATTTGGAACGAAAAGCGCCAACTGGCGATTGACAATTTTCTCTCCGGGTTCGGGGTCGGCCTCCATTTCCGTTTGCCATACATCGAAGTCCTTCGGTTGGATCTCGCCTTCGATGAACATATGAAAGCGCAATTCATCGTCGAAAACGGCGTAGCTTTTTAACCGATAACGCATGACGAGCATCCAATCTTCGGATCGAAGTATCGGTACATTACCTCCCCGCATTTGTATCCCGACCAAGCACAATGTATATTTTGTATTTGAAGACAAAAGCGTTAAAACCAGACGGACCTTTTACGGTCGTTAAGGAGTGCATATGGCCAACGTATTTTTAAAAACCCTTGATGGCAAGCGCATTTTGGTATCGGACGGCGGAATGGGCACCGAGATGCAACGACGCGGAATAACCGGCGACCAATGCCCCGAAGCGTTTAATATCAGTCATCCGGAATCGATAAAATCGATTCATCGCGATTATTTGGACGCCGGGTCCGATCTCGTGGAAACCAACACCTTCGGCGGCAATTCCATTCGTCTCGCCCGTTACAATGCCGAAGATAAAGTTGATCTATACAATCGTAAGGCAGCCGAACTGGCGCGCGAGGTATGCCCGCGGGGTAAATTGGTAGCCGGATCGATAGGGCCCACCGGCGAAATACTTGAACCTTTAGGCACAGTCAGCCTCAATAGCGCATATGCAGCATTTGCCCGGCAGGCCGAAGCTCTGGCCAACGGCGGCGTGGATTTCATCATCGTGGAAACCATGATGATGCTGGAAGAAGCGGAAAACGCAGTAAAAGCGGCAAAAGAGAGTACCGGTTTGCCCGTGGCCGCAACCATGACCTTCGACTTGAGCGCCAACGGTGTTCACACATCCTGGGGTGTAACACCCTCAGCCGCGGTTAATCGGCTGGCCGATGCCGGAGCAGACATCGTCGGCGGCAACTGCGGAAACGGTGTGGAGGTTGTGTTAGCGGCAATCAAAGAAATGCAGCCGCTTACGGATATTCCACTTATGGCGCAACCCAATGCAGGTAAACCGCGCTTAATCGAACATAAAACAGTCTATGAGGCTTCGCCCGAGCAGATGCAAGAAGACATGACGCCGTTACTGGATTTCAACGTCCGTATCATTGGCGGCTGTTGCGGCACCACACCCGAACACATCAAACGCATTCGCAGCATGGTTGATCAACACCAGGCCCGGACTACATAACAAAAGATTATAATATGGTGCCGTTAGGCTTCAATGAAGCAGACAGTTTACAGATTATGAAAGCGCAAATGGGAACCCATTCGTTCGATTGCGAATAAAGGTTGGAGCGGTTAGCCGACCATCGGCCGGTCTTTTCCCGTATCGATAAATCGCGAGAGGAAGAGGCGAATAAAAAAGCAAAATGCCTGCTCTTTCCTGCATCAGCCGAAACAAGTTGCAATCGGTCAAAAACCTATTTTTTAAACGCTCTGCTCTTTAATATCAAGTTCTATAAACGCTCAAAACCTGAGCAATCTCTAACATATTGATATACCTTAATTTAAAAACAAAGATCGATAAGTGTTATGAAGTTTTGTCAAAAACAGTTATTTCAAAAGTTGAAATAACTGTTTTGTTATTTTATATTCTTGGGAGTATGTTAACGATAACATGGTAAACGTAAAACGGTCTTTAATCAAAACAGAAAAACGGGTAATCTCAATGGAATCCTTATTCGAACAAATCGCAAATTGCGTCGAACGCGGTAAAGTGGATCGTAAAACGCCCTATCCGCCGGATATGAAAGATCAGGACGGTTCATCGGAGCTAACGCAACAGGCGCTTAACGAAAACATCGCCGCCGCAGAAATTCTCAATAAAGGCCTGATGGTCGGCATGAAACGCATCGGCGAAAAATTCGGACGCGGCGAGGTATTCATCCCGGACGTGCTCATCGCAGCCAAAGCCATGAACGCCGCCATGGAACACCTGCGGCCTTATTTCGATGCCGGCGATACCCACCATAAAGGCACGTTCGTTATCGGAACCGTAAACGGCGATTTGCATGATATCGGCAAAAATCTGGTGCGTATGGTGTTGGAAGGCGACGGATGGAACGTCATTGATCTCGGCGTGGATGTCTCGAGCGAACAATTTGTAGAAGCGGTCGAAGCCAATCCCGGCTGCATGGTGGGTTTAAGCGCTCTGCTGACTACAACCATGATCAACATGGAAGAGATCGTTCAGGCGATCAAAGACAAATCTCCGCAAACTAAAATTTTTATCGGCGGAGCTCCGGTTACAGGCGATTTTAACGATCAAATCGGTGCGGACGGTTATTTCAAAGATCCGCAAAAACTGGTACAGTTTCTCAACGAGAACATGGTCGTTTAATCCGGGTACAAAAGGAGGCGAAGGCGACCGGATGATATTTGGCGCCGATCCGGTAAGCGCGGACAGAACTGAATTTCGAACGACCGGGCCTACCATTTCGATAAAAAAGGCAAAATAAACGGGGGGGGGGAAAGAAGTATGTTTCAATTTGAAGCTTTAGACCGTCAAACCGCAGAGGAGATACTGCATGTACCGACGCCTGCAGAGGTGCAGGAAGCATACGACGAACCTTACCGGCTTTCGGAAGAACAAATCGCGCAATACAACCGGGACGGATTTATCCGTCTACGCAATGTTCTTGGCGGCAACGCGCTGGCCTACGCCCGACGCGTTATCCGGGCCGCAGTCTTATTGCGGAAGGAACACGACAAACGCGCTCTCAAAGATAAATCGCAATACGAACAATCGTTTCTGCAATGCGGTTATCTGTGCTGGGATTTTCCCGCGATCAAAGATTACGTCTTTGCGAAACGTTTTGCAGGAATTGCGCGAGACCTGATGCGGGAAACACATATGCGTCTCTGGCATGACCAGGCGCTGTTCAAAGAGCCGCATGGCAGACAAACCGATGTGCACCAGGATTCCAGTTATTGGCCCGTTTCGGAGCCGTTGCGTACGATCACACACTGGTTGGCGCTTAACGACGTATCCGAAGATAAAGGCTGTCTGCACTTCTTTCCCGGCACCCATACCGACGGCATCCGGGAATATGTGGATATTTTTAAGGATCCGCATCAACCGCAACATCTGAAAGAGATTCAGGCTGTTTCTCAGCCCCTGAACGCCGGCGACGCCACCTACCATTCGGGCTTAACGTTTCACGGCGCAGGCGCCAATCGCACGGACTCCATCCGCGAAGGCATGACCGTTATTTACATCGCCGAGGGGACCACCTTCGACGCCGGCGACGAACGCAATGCAACACATACCTCCTGTGTGGGCTTGGTAGACGGAGAGCGGATCGACACAAAATTTACCCCCGTACTGATTTGAAAAATGCTTTAAAATACAAGATTTGCAAATGAAAGGAATTAACTTTCATGGATGCACACCACTGGTTACGGGAGGGTTGTTTGCGCACATTTCAACAGGGCAGGCGTCTGTTGGCGCCGCTGCTGGGATACCCCGGATTACAAGTCTTAGACAAAACAATGGCGGAGGCACGGCAACATTATCAATGGCATTATCGCGCCTTGCATCAGCTTATCAAGGATTATGCGCCGGATATCATCTTTCCGTTTATGGATTTATCGCTGGAAGCGGAAGCGCTGGGCCTGGAAACAGCCGCGCCTCCGGATGATGTTCCCACGGTTCCCGAAAAATCATACGGCAGAAAAAACATCCGAACACTCTCTCAAAAGAACATCCTGCTGAACCATCGGATTCAAAACCACCTGAGTACCATCGAAGCCCTGAAAGACAATCACGGCGACAATCTTCACATCGGCGGTTATCTCACCGGCCCTTACACCCTGGCCGGTTTGATTTTAGGCGCCGAAAATGCTGCCATGCAATCACTCTTAAATCCTTTCGAACTGCACGAAACCATACAGGCCGTGATGCCGGCGCTCTTTGCGTACGCGAACGCCCAGACCGAGGCCGGCGCCGATCTCATCATGATTCTGGAACCCAGCGCTGCATTACTCGGCCCCGAACCGTTCCGCCAATTTTCAGTGGCTTATCTCAACAAATTAAGCAACCGCATTCAACAGAGCGGGGCGGCTTCCGTTGTGCATATCTGCGGCGATATTATGGCCATTTTCGATGCCATGCTCGAAATACGTTGTGAGGGCTTCAGCCTGGACGCTCCCCAGGCCGGCGTGCGCTGGGATAAAATATTAGAACAATGTCCGCAGGAATATGTGTTGTTCGGAAACGTCAGTCCCACCGAGGTTTTACTGAGCGGTTCGCCGGAAAAAGTTGAAAACCACACGAAAGCGGCGCTCGAACAAACAGCCGGGCGACCCACCTTTATCCTGAGTTCGGGCTGCGACATTCCAAAAAACACGCCGCCGAAAAACATTGAGGCGTTCGTGCAAACGGGCAGACGTTATTACTGGAAAACCGAACCTGCATGATTGAACTGTAATCCGGCGTTTTTGCCATAATCGGAAATGATGGCGTTTTGGAGTAATGAAATGTTGAGATTCGCCAAAAAATGAATGACAGATACAGGTTTATAGAATAGGGCTTTCGCCTTTTTTCAGGCGACGGTTTGTTTTATCGATCAATGCAATGGAGAATTGGTATGCGACCCGATATCAAGCAATTATTGAATGCGCTTACCCTGCAAAAAAGCGATTATGTGCCGGTGATGGAGCTGGGAATCCATCCCAAAATAAAAGAACAGTTCATTGGTCGTCCGTTACAGAGTATCAACGATGAAATCGACTTTTGGCGCCGCGCCGGATATGACTATGTTAAACTCCAGCCCAGGGCCGATTTCAACCCGGATAAAATTGGTGTTGTAGCTGCCGATACGGTCAAACTGGACGGAACACTCCATTACAACTGGGCATCCGAACAAAAAGGCGTGATCACTACCTTCGAAGAACTGGAGGCTTACCGTTTCCCGCAGCCGCAGGATTTCGATTATTCCAACATCGAACAGGCCCGCGCTTTGCTGCCCGAGGGCATGGGCATTATCGCCCAGTACGGCGATATTTTCACCATGACCTGGGAAATGCTGGGTTTTGAAACGTTCTCGCTGGCGTTGTTTGAAAATCCCGAATTGATCCGGGCATTGAACAATCGTCTCGGCAAACTGGTGTTGAGCATGTTCGAATATTTCGTCCAAAGCGACGCCGTCGACGCCATCTGGTATTCCGACGACATCGCCTTCAGCAACGGCTTACTGACCACGCCCGACGCCCTCCGCCGGTACATTTTCCCGTGGCTGAAACAAATAGGCGAACTGGCCCGCGCTTACGATAAACCGTTTATTTACCATACCGACGGCGTCCTGTGGAACGTGATGGATGATATCATCGATTGCGGAGTAAACGCCCTGCATCCCATCGAACCGAAAGCGATGGCGCTCGAAGAAGTGAAAAAGCGTTACGGCGACAAACTTTGCCTGATCGGCCATGTGGATGTGGACTTGTTGGCGCGCGGCACGCCGCAGCAGGTAAAAGAACAGGTTTACCGTAATGTTGAAATTGCCGGCAAAGGGGGCGGATACATCATCGGCTCAGGCAACAGTATTCCGGATTACGTGCGTTTGGAAAATTACGTCGCCATGTTAGAAGCCGCCCGTGAAATTTCGAATCCATAGGAACGACCATGTTTAAAAGCGGCAACGCCCGACTGGTTAAATCGCTGAATCAAAAACACATTCTAAACCTGGTGCGCATGCACGGCGCCATTACGGCGCGCAGCATCAGCAATATTACCGGACTGCAAATGTCCACAACGCTGTACACGCTGCGCCGTTTGCAAACCGACGGCTTCGTCATCGAAGGACAACGCGGCCGTTCCTCTTCGCGCGGCGGTAAACCACCGCGTTTATGGCAGATAAACGGCGACTACGGTATAGTATTGGGTGCGGAGCTTCTTTCAAAAGAGATGCGCACGGTTATTTTGGATTTCAGTACGCGGCAATTGCATCGGGAAAAGCGTCCGCTGCCGCCCCGACCGTCTCCGGAAAAACTGCTGGATTTCATCAAACAACAATTTCGCAGAACCTTGACCGTACGGGAGCTCAAATGGAAAGATCTGCTCGGCGTCGGCCTGGCCATACCGGGACTGGTTGACGGCCCCGGCGGACTTATTCGATACGCGCACGCGTTCGGCTTTCGCGATTTTGCACTAAGCGCCGCCCTGGCAGAAAAACTGCGCGTAGCCGTGCGTATTGATAACGACGCCAACGCCGGCGCACTGGGCATGAAATGGCTGGACGCCAACTTTCATAATCTACCCAATTTTCTTTTTATCAGTATCCAGCAGGATTTCAGTGGTATGGGCGTCGGTTTGATGATCGAACACCGACTCTACCGCGGTGCTCATGGTTTTGCAGGCGAAACTGAAGATATTTTGCCGAGGTCTGCCTGGAAACGGTTGTTCGCAAAAGCCGTCGAACAATACGGAAACCGCTGCCGACTCTGTCAATATCTGGAAAAACATCCCCGCAAAACGATAACGGTTAAGCTGGCGACAAGCCTTGCTGAGAAAGGCGACGCCGGCGCCCGTTTTCTTTTGTCGGAAATCAGCAAACGCATCGCCCGGAGGTTGCGTAAATTGGTTTATCTCTTTGATCCCATGGCGGTGGTTATCGGCGGCGATATTATCGAAGCCCGCTCTTTTATAACCGATGTGATCGAATCTGAGTTCGTAGGATTGGAAACCGCCAAACCCACTCTGTATTATTCTGCATTCGGGGCTTACACGGGCGCCATGGGCGCAGCCGGTTTGGTATTGAGCGAAATCTATACCTAATCGGATTCCAAAAATCTAAATTATCGAAAATGGGAATGGTAAATCGGGGAAAAATCGGTAAAAAGTATGGAACGATCGAAGGAGTCGATTACCGGATGAACATACTCCTGAAAATAGATGCCCCCCGAGTAGTGCGTCAAGAGGATGTGCAACTTAGCCCCTCACATTACCCCTACCATTACCGATAAGTTTCTATTGCACTCCGGCCTTTATCAAACAACCTATCCACAGAGCCATTCAAAATTGTTTTATTCGAATAGATTTCAGATTTGTATGCCCGAATAAAATTGACCCTTATTTAAATTTTCAGAATAGATCACCGAACAATTGACATTTCCGGCATTGCTAATAATACACACATCCCAAAATCCGGTTTGATAAGAATACAAAATTTCGAGCGCTCTGCGTATCCGGTCTGCGGTTTGGTTAATAAATTCTAACGATTCCAACCGTTTTATTTGCCTCAACACCACGCCATGCGCCTGAGTTAGTCCACATAAGCGTATTCCTGCAATGCCTGTAAAGAAATAACACCGTTTCTATTAAAGATTAACTGCGTCCAACAATTTGATCGGCATTTGTTGTTTTTATGGCCCCTTTTTGTCATGTGCATCAAAAATAATATTCGTATCAATGAATATTTTTTCCATTCATTTACTCTTCTCATAAATCTCTTCCCGATTGAACTCAAAGTTAGGTTCGGATTGGCCGGCGAAGGTAAAGGCGTTATATTTAAATTCTGTTGCAATGGAATCGGCATGATGATGCATAGTACTCAGGCCTGGATGGCCGCAAGCATGGAAAACAGCAACAGCAGGAGCGAAATCAATCCGTAAAATGACGCCAGCGGACGCGTCAGTTGAGGCACGCCCGAACGCCGGTCCGCAAAATGAATCTGTGAAACCGCGAACCAGATGCCTATGAGACTGAAGACAACCAGCAGATAATCCACATAATCATAATGAATGAGGTACAAAAGCAGCAAAACAGGCGCCAGCGCAAAGTAGACGAACCAAATCAAGCGTTTCCAGCGACGCCGCCGTTTAAGGGTTAACTTGTATTTGATTTGGGTTAACCAGGTAAAAATCAGCACATTGATCAGTATAACCAGGAAACCGCGTATGAACCACATGCGCCCATCCTTTTCAATACCGGAAATGTTTGATCTGTTCGCCCTTTTCCTCGATCTCGGTCATAGCTTCGATACCGATTTTCAGGTGTAAATCCGTATATTTTTCCGTAACCGCCCGATCCGATTCTTCGGTTTTAATGCCTTCCGGCAACAGCGGCAAATCGCTGACCAGCAAAAGCGCGCCGCGGGCAATCTCATTGGCATGACCCACAATAAAAATCGTTGCCGTTTCCATATCGATTGCCAGCGTGGAAAGACTTTGCAGGTAATCTTTAAATTGTTCATCCCATTCCCAGAGCCGGCGATTGGTGGTATACACAACGCCGGTTCGGTAGTCATGGCCATGCTCAATGATCTTATTGGAAATAAACTTATGCAGTTTAAACGAAGGCAGGGCCGGTACTTCCGATGGAAAATAATCCTTGCTTGTGCCTTCGCCGCGAATCGCGGCAATCGGTAACACAAAATGACCGATTTCCGTCGAGTTCTTCAATCCGCCGCACTTGCCCAGGAAAAGCACGGCTTTGGGCCGTCGGGCCACCAATAAATCCATGACTGTGGCGGCGTTGGCCGATCCCATCCCGAAATTAATGATCGAAAGACCTTCGGTATTCGTTGCCGTCTGCATCGGTTTGCCTTCGCCCCGGATGTCACAGTTAAACTGCTCGGCAAAGATATGCAAGTAATTGGCAAAATTAGTGATCAGAATATAATCGCCGAATTCATCGATCCTTGTAGAGGTGTAACGGGGTAGCCAGTTGCGGGCAATATCTAATTTCGTTCGCATGCGCAGCTCGTCTTTCGCTTAAAATTGGACCGGTTTTGTGTGCACTTCAGCGCCTTGTCTCTTAGAAAAATAATCACAGCATGCGCAAAGCCATTCTGAGAAGATGCCTTTTTCAATTGAATCGTTCACTATCCGTACCCTTCCTTTTGTAACCCAAACATGGCTCCAAGGCGACACGCCATAACATCAATTATTGATCTTTATCTTCCGGAGAGGCGCCCGGTGGTTAAAATATCCAACACCGATTCGATCTTCATTCTTCCAAAATTCCGGTATTCCACCACTCCTCTATTCCAATCTTCCTTTGAGTCATTCGTCGACACTACGTTCAGGCATCAAAGCAAAATAAGGAAAAGTTGCAGCGCTTTCAATGCCGCCTTTGTTTTCCGAACCGGTCGTTGTCATTTTTTATTTTCAGACAGGGTGTTTGTGCTTATCTTAATTGTACGGTTAATCAGAAAAACGCAATCGTACGGCGGGAGGTTAATAGATGCCGAATTTAAAACACGTGTGTTATGTCTTTATTCTGATTTCACTTATTGTATCAATCGACGCTCTATCCGGCAGAGAAAGCGATACCGATTTTCGATTTGCCGTTCTGAGCGATTTGCATGTCTCCGAAAACGACAGCAGTGAGGCGGACCTAAAAGCGGCCGTGGCCGATATCAATCAATTATCCGGCATCGATTTTGTGCTGGTCAGCGGAGACATCACCGAAGCCGATTTAGGCGACAATCTCGTACGCGCAAAACATGCACTGGATAAGCTCCGGGTCCCTTATTACATCATCCCGGGCAATCATGATACCAAATGGACCGATTCCGCGGGACGGCGTTTTCTGCAACTGTGGGGAAAAGACACTTTTACGTTCACGTTCGGGAATTACCGTTTCATCGGCTTCCATCAGGGTCCTGAAGTGCGCATGGCCGAAGGCTTCATTGCACCGCAGCATTTACACTGGTTGGATTCGTTGTTAACCGCCCTGCCCGATCCGCAGCAGCCGCTTATCTTCGTTACCCATTACGGCGCTGATCAAAGTGTAGCCAATATCCGGCGTTTTTTCGAAATCATCGATGGTTACAACGTGACCCTGCTCATCCACGGTCACGGCCATAGCAACCGTGTTTCCGACTACAACGGGATTCCCGGCGTGATGGTGCGTTCTACCCTGCGCGCAGGCCGGGAAACCGGAGGTTATAACATCGTCACCGTGCGGAATGACAGCATCTATTTTCGTGAACGGCTGACCGCGCAGACAAGCGAACCGGTTTGGTACAAACAGAGCTTGCGGCAACCGACGTTTACATATACGCCACCGGAGACAAACGAGCAAGATTCCATCAATCAACACTACCCCGCTGTAAAACGACGCTGGCTGTTTGACTGCGGCAATCTGATGGCGGCCGCTCCGGTCATTGACGATGAGCGAATTTTTATTGGAGACGCGGGCGGACGCATGCATGCGCTGTATCTCGAGTCGGGCGAACTTATCTGGCAATATCAAAGCGACGGGCGCATTTATGCCACGGCCGCTGCTGCTAATGGCCGGGTGGTATTCACCTCCGCGGACAGTAACATCTATTGCCTGAACGCCGAAAACGGCAAACCGATCTGGAATGTGAAGACCGGCGCTCCCAATCTGGCCGTACCGCTGATCGATAACGGCACGGTTTATGTCGGCGGCAGCGACGGACGTTTCCGGGCGCTTGACCTGCAGACCGGGCGCAAACGATGGCTTTATGACGGCATCAACGGTTATATCGAGAGCAAACCGCTCCTTTACGACGATAACGTGTATATTACCGCCTGGGACGAACACCTGTACGCCTTTGATCAAACAAATGGATCTTTGGTCTGGAAATGGAACGCAGGAAGGCCGGGCCTGTTGTATTCCCCTGCGGCCTGCTGGCCGGCGGCCGCCAATGGCGCCATTTTTATAGTTGCGCCCGACCGGGTGATGAGCGCCATCGATGCCGAAACCGGCCAAACCCTTTGGCGATCGGATCGCTTCATGGTGCGGGAAAGCATCGGTTTATCAGAGGACGGCAAACACGTCTATGCCCGTTGTATGCGCGATACGGTTATTGCGGTTGCCGCCGATCCGCAACAATACCGGCTGGAATGGGCCGCCGATGCAGCATTTGATTATGATCTGGCGCCTTCCATGCCGGTGGAAAAAGACGGACGCCTGTTTGTGGCCGCCATGGACGGCTTGATCCTGGCTTTAAACCCGCATAACGGAAGGGTCATCTGGCAACACAAATTCGAGGATAATCTGATACATACGCCTGCGGCCATCGATAACCATGCCGTAATCATCTCTAATATGAACGGCAAGGTGTTGCGTTTGGATGCGGAAGGTCTTTAGAGCCGAGCGGGTTGAGGCGGTTCGAAAAAAACCGATTAATGCACATTATGCGGCGGATAATTATAATAGACTGCCATCGCGATGCAAAGGTTAACCATCCCTGACAAAATCCTGTTTGGTTCAGCGGGAATTGCTCCTAAAAATTGGGCTAACCAAATACTCATTTCTAATAACTCCAAAATTTTATCATTTAAATTTTTTGGCCAAAAACTATGTCATAACCAAAATAAAAAAACTTCAGGACTTTTAATAATGAATAATGCTATGGATCTCCGATCGACTTTTTTCATTATCTTAAAATGACACGCCGATTGCATCAATACCACTTATCCATGGTCCTTTATCAATCATCAGAAAATAATTCCTGCATGCCCAATAAAAAAAAAGAGACTTCATAATGGCCATAGATGATAAGCTTATTAAAAAAGGCGGAGAAACGCTCCCCGCCTTTATCCTCAAAAGCATGGCATCCGTTTGTTGGTCTTGCCTCAAGATATTTTAGTACCTAAAACGTCCAGAAATTTAGCCAGCCATTCCGGATGCGCCGGCCAGGCCGGCGCCGTAACCAGATTACCATCAACAACAGCTTTATGCACCGGAATATCCTGAAACTGGCCGCCGGCTGCGTTTACTTCCGGTCCCACGGCGGGATAAGCCGATACCTTTCTGCCTTTAACACCACCGGCGGCAGCCAGCAACTGAGCGCCATGACAAACAGACGCAATGGGTTTGTTAGCTTCAACAAAATGTTTGGTACAGGCAACCACCTTGTCGTTTAAGCGGATGTATTCAGGCGCCCGTCCGCCGGGGATGACCAATGCATCATAGTCTTCAGGCTTTACCTCATCAAAATTTGCATTGAGTGTAAAATTATGTCCCGGTTTTTCACTATAGGTCTGATCACCTTCAAAATCATGAACCGCTGTCCGAACGGCATCGCCGGACTTTTTGCCCTGACACACGGCATGAACGGTATGCCCTACCATTTGCAATGCCTGGAAGGGAACCATCACTTCATAATCTTCAACAAAATCCCCGACCAACATTAAAATTTTTTTTGCAGCCATCATTTGCCTCCTTAATTTTTTAAACATGACGTATTGCCATTTTGAAATTTACCATCATTGAGTCGCGATTGTCAAAACGGAATTGAATTTCTTTAAAATTTGGAATTTTAGAATATGGCAGGAAATAGCCGATCAAATACCGGGACTCTTTAGTACATATATCTATATTCGTTTGCATTGCAAAATTTTAAAAACGTATTGATAGATATTAAGAGATAAATTAGATATACAACATCTATTTAATTTTATCCACAAACTCATTAAACTTTTGCCAGCCTTCTTCATCATTACTGAAGGGCAGCTTTTTGGCAGTTTCTCTGGCGACAATTGGTTTTGAATCGCCTAATTCATTCTTTACATCATTTTCTATTTCAGTATATTGATTAAAATATTTTCTTAGAGTGGTCTCAAAGTCAACTCCCAAAATACAAAACTCATTAAATATGTTCCAATCTTCAATAGATATATTATCATCTAATTCATTTTCAGGTATACCGATAGCTTGCAATGCGTCTTTTCTCTTCACACCATTTGGATCATCATATTTAGCATCGTTATCAAAACACACAAAGCAAGGAATATCGTAATGGGTAAAAAAGCGCCACCATTTTGCCAAATTGCCCTTTCCGCCGACCCCTATAACATCAATACCTTCCTTATAAATATCCATTCCTGCTTTTTCCAAATAAATAGGTAAAGCTAATTCCTCCGATGGGCCTTCAACAAGGATGATCAAATTGGCAAAAAATCCTTTTAAGATATTGTCTGTAGCTGATTTTGCATAGAATGGTATAATCGTTTCCCTCGTGGTTCTATCCCTGTGTGCCCCTTTCTGGATGCAATATTCAGATAAACTTTGTGCATCCGTCGAGTGTGTATAGGTTCCTTCATCGGTTTTTTTTACCAGATAAATCCCTTCTAAATAATCCAGGTTTATAAAATAAGGACTATGGGATGTCATTATAATCTGTAAACCCTCTTCCGCCATACTGAACATCATTTTTGCTAACCATTTCTGTGCTAAAGGATGAAGATGTGTTTCAGGTGTTCTGCTTCAGATGGAATTGGACTTCCCAGGGTAAATGTTTAACATAACCTA
>CAZIVP010000016.1:0-86817 GCA_964542915.1 uncultured Calditrichaceae bacterium
CACTTTTTTTTTCTTTTTGTCTGAATCACCACTCCACGAAGGCAAGGATTGAAACTGACCCTTTTATGGGAAGTGGAACAACTGCCATTGCTTGTCTGAATCACCACTCCACGAAGGCAAGGATTGAAACTTGTTACGACGAAAGGGGGATATGTCCCTATTGGAGTCTGAATCACCACTCCACGAAGGCAAGGATTGAAACATTGCGCTACCTGTTGTAGGCCGGTAGCTTCGCCTATGTCTGAATCACCACTCCACGAAGGCAAGGATTGAAACTCGTTATATCTTGCATATTATAGAAATTATTCGTTTGTCTGAATCACCACTCCACGAAGGCAAGGATTGAAACTGGGCACACGATGCACGATCTCCAAGCCTTGGTAGGGTCTGAATCACCACTCCACGAAGGCAAGGATTGAAACCCTTAGGAAGTTTACCCAGCGTGAGATTGGTGAAATGTCTGAATCACCACTCCACGAAGGCAAGGATTGAAACAAAAAAATCAAAAAAGATAATAAGGATGTTGATGAGTCTGAATCACCACTCCACGAAGGCAAGGATTGAAACCTATATTTCCGATCACCGACCACGTCGTGTTTCACAGTCTGAATCACCACTCCACGAAGGCAAGGATTGAAACTTCCGGGCGACAGAGTTTATGTTGCGTTTGGGATATAGGTCTGAATCACCACTCCACGAAGGCAAGGATTGAAACTCGGTTTGCGTGAAGAAGAGGGCGTTGGCCGTCGTGGTCTGAATCACCACTCCACGAAGGCAAGGATTGAAACTCTGCTATTAGCAGTTTGAGTTCGTTGGCTTATTTTTCTGAATCACCACTCCACGAAGGCAAGGATTGAAACCTCGGCCGCGTCGATTACGGAATTACCAGTCTCTTGGTCTGAATCACCACTCCACGAAGGCAAGGATTGAAACTCTGTCAAGTTTAGGTCAACTCTTGTGAATTCACTGTCTGAATCACCACTCCACGAAGGCAAGGATTGAAACATGTTTCTAAACGCTCTGTAGAGCCGACGGCGCCGGTCTGAATCACCACTCCACGAAGGCAAGGATTGAAACTCTTCTCCGTCATACACCCGAATTTCAGGATAATCAGTCTGAATCACCACTCCACGAAGGCAAGGATTGAAACTTAAAATAGTCCATTCAATCCTACATTTTACTGTTGTCTGAATCACCACTCCACGAAGGCAAGGATTGAAACGCCGTGATCAATTGATTTGTGGATGCGGGTTCGGTGATGGTCTGAATCACCACTCCACGAAGGCAAGGATTGAAACATCTCTTTGAGATCGCTGCTTTCTTGTTGTGTCATCAAGTCTGAATCACCACTCCACGAAGGCAAGGATTGAAACTTGTGCCGCCAACATTAGGCGTGGCGGTTTGAATCGCACTAATGTAGGTTTGAAATACAAGAATTCTATCCGAATATGGCAAACGCATTAGAATGTCAGACTAAATCCCTTGGTATGGATTGTTCTTGGTCCGATTGTAAATGAAGACGACAGCCGCTGTGTATCCTCCGATCAGCATCCAGCCGACAATGAAATCGAAAAGCGTGTTTTCCATAAACGGTATTTTCCTTGTTAACCGCCTTTGTCCCAAAGATAGGATGAGAATGGTTTTAGTACAACAGCAGACAAAGATCGCTGCAATCAAAACGCCAAAGGCATCGATACGCTTGGGTTTGTTTCGGGTGCAAGCCGATGATAAGATGCGCCGATTATGAACGGTTGCGAAACCGGGAGCGCGGTCCCGGATGGATCTTTCGCGTAATCCATAAAATGACGCTTAGTATTACGGTAAACAATAGAATATAAAGAATGGTTTGAAGCATGGTTGAAATCCTGCGTATCCACCTTACGATTGACGCTAAACAGATATTCCCATCACAAGCAAAATGTACAGGATACCGTAACAAGGATCAAGCCGCTTGATCAGACCATGGCCCATATGTCTTCATGATTGGCTCAAGCCCTCGAACCGTCATACAAAGGTTACGGTGTTATCCTTCATGAGTAAAGAGAAACAGAAAACCGGCCGGCAATGGCTGCAGCTATGTTGCATATCGCATTCGCAAAAGAGTAAATACGAACATAATGTATCGTCTTAACCGCAAGACGAATGGATGTAGAACAGACAAAATCCTGTCTTCGCCTGTCTGTTTACGGTTTTCATTTGCCGGCGGCGTCTCAACCTGTTCATGCCGTTAACACCACCTTGCCCTTGTTTTTACGATCTTCGATATAGCGGTGCGCCCGCCCGGCCTCGCTCAAAGGAAAGGTTGTATCCACATAGGGACGAATCCAGCCCGCCTGAAGCCCTTCAAGCAGCGCTGCCATCCAGCCCTTGACCTTTTCGCCCTCCCGCCACAGTCGGCCCACGTTCACGCCGAATACGCCCTTGTTGGCGTTCATCAATTGAACGGGATTATACCACGGCATCTGCGACAGCAATTTCAGAAAGGGCCATATTTTCCCGCTTTGGCCGCCGGATACGGTCGACACGCCGAACATGCCGAGGCGGCCCGTCGCGCGCAGGCAGCGATAATTTTTCTTCCAGCTTTTACCGCCGATGGGATCGATGATCAGTTCCACGCCGCGCCCTTCGGTTAACGCCATGATTTCCGTTTCGAAATCTGATTGGTGGTAATCAATGGCGACCTGCAGTCCGCGTTCTTTCAGAAAGGTATGCTTGCCGGCGCTGGCCGTGCCGTACGTTACCGCCCCGATTTGCAGGGCGATATCCAGCGCGGCCAAACCAACCCCGCCGC
Organism: uncultured Calditrichaceae bacterium; assembly: GCA_964542915.1. Taxonomy (GTDB): domain Bacteria; phylum Calditrichota; class Calditrichia; order Calditrichales; family Calditrichaceae; genus CAZIVP01. The sequence continues at coordinate 2,792 of CAZIVP010000016.1, forward strand.
CGGCGTTGTGGAGCAAAATCGATTCGCCTTCTTGCAATCCGCCCATGGTTACCAGCAGTTGATAAGCGGTCAAATAATTGACGGGCAGCGCCGCCGCCTGTTCGAAGGAGAGCGACGCCGGTATGGCGAAGACCTGCCGGGCCGGTACGCACACGGAATCGGCGTACCCGTTAAAACGCGTTAACGCCAGCGCCCGATCCCCTGCTTTGAAATCGACGATATGACGACCGGTTTGTTTTACGATGCCGGCGACTTCATAGCCCACCACACAGGGCGGTTTGGGCGCGTCGGGATACAAGCCCTTGCGCGCCAGTATATCGGCGAAATTGACGCCGGAGGCTTTGACCTTTATGACGACTTCATCTGCGGCCGGTTCGGGATCGGCGGATTCCCTTACCTGTAAAACACCGACGTCGCCGTGTCTGCTGATGACGACCTGTTTCATGGCGTCTCCTTCGGTAATGTACGATCCGACGTTTGGAACATGCGGAACCAGTAATAAGCGATGGCCGCCGTGAGTAGAATGGCGATGAGGGCGATCCAGGGCACAAACGGGTGTGCCCCTATTACCACATCTTTCAGGGCATTCAGAACAGATGCGGTGCCGAACGCCAACGGAATGACGGCCAGGGCGCGCCGGAACACAAAAATATACAACAGCCAGTACACGAGCGCCTGTACGAATCCGGATAACACCCAGTAAGCCACGGTGGCGTCCGTGGCGCCGCTGACGATGAATCCCACCAGCAAAAAGAGGACGGAAAAAAGGACGCGCCGCTTTTGCCAGTAATGCGTAAGCCGGTGCAGCGCCGTGAACAGAAACAGAAAGAGGGAGGCGACCAGGATGAACCGGGCCGCGGTATTAACGCCTTCCAGAAACGGTGCGTGATGCGCCAGCGATTCGTAATCGGCCCAGAAGGGTTTCAGTTCGGGCTGCAGAACCGAAACGATTGCAGAAACGCCCGCGATTATTGCGCCGGCGGAAAACCCGCCGCTTAATAAACGCGAAGTCGGTTGCGCCGGGACAGCGCCTTTCCATATACGTGTGAAACCGTTTAGTAATCCCACTGCCGCCGACAGAAAGAGAAACCCGATCACGGGCATGCCGACGGCGGCTATCAACTGATTGCGATAGGGCTCCGACGTTGAAAATCCGGCGATAACGGACGGCAGGCTGTTGAAAAGATCGATCAATTGTAAACCTAACACCAGCGCGACAAATGCGATAAAAGTGGATACCGAGAATTGCTTGCGGCTCCAGTAGACGATCGCGATGATCACGCCGGCCAGAAACAGCAGCAGCATAAAAATACTATTGAGCGTACGAAAGGCGCTCATCAGGCTGCCTTGATTCCGCTCCTGCCTCTGCCAGTCTTCGGGTACGTGGATGTAGCGGTAGCTGTCCACCACTTCCGTCCCGGCGATCGTAACGTCGATCCTTGCCTGACCCTTTTCCAGCGGGTAGTGGATGGTGTCGGCGTAGGTGTAGGTCCAGTCGGTGCGGTTCGGCAGTTTGGAAGGTTTGGCCGCGACCGTTTTTAAATCGGCCGCATCCAGGCCGTATGTTTGTTTAATGAATGTGCGCGCTATGCCGCTGCTGGAATCGGCGTTTAAATCGGCGCCGGCGCGCTTCTCGGGTAATTTGTGATGGAAACGCCGGACTTTGCCGTCAGGGCCGACGAAAATGCGGTACTCTTCGGCGCGCCCGGCCACATCGCCGCTGAAGCGCACATAGCGCACCAGCCACTGCGGCGGATCCAGATAGCTTCCCATCAGCGCCCGGTAATCGCTGGCGTCGCCTTCCTGCCACACGAAACGGTCCTCCTGATCCAGGGGCTCAACGACCCGTTTCAATGGCTGCCAGGAATCATCGGGATCGATTTGGCGCCGTTGCAGTTCCCTTTCCGCAACCGCTAAGGCTTCGCTCCGGTCGATCGCCATGGGCGGCGCCTGATTTTCAAAATCCGTCAGGAAGACCCATATCAGCAGGGCGATTATACCGGCGATAAGCAAACCACGTCCGGATTGGACCGAAAAACCGCCTGTTTGTGGCGTTGCTTTTTCTTCGGGAACGGAAACCGTCTCTTTTTGTGGCGGCGTCCAGGTGCGGTTGTAAGCATTGTCCTTCAGTGTAAGCCAGGCGCCCGTCCGTAGCCGTGCAATCAAAACCACCCACAGCGGCGTCAACGTTATCATGATGACAATCAACTGGTCGATCCGGACGCCGGGCGCGGATGAAACGAACAGAGGAAGGGCAAACCAGACCACATCGTAAGCAAAGTGCATGATGATGGCGGGCAGCAGCCCGAAGAAGTAATAGATCAATCCGAAGCCGATGGAAGGGAGGATGAGTTCCACTACCCGTGCGTACGCCGGCTGGTTGGGATAATTGGCGTGGCCCGCACCGAATATAACGGCCTGGAGAATAAAGGCGGCGACGACCCAGGCGGTTTTATGCCCGAAGCGCCGCCCGATAATCACGGCCCCTGCGATTGGGATGGCGCGGAATAGACACTCTTCCATAAATCCCGCCTGTAAGGAGGTGGCGATGGATTGCAGCCAGGGGAAATAAGACGCCAGCACATCCGGCTCGAACAGGGCGCCCGACGGACTCCACCAGCCCAGCACATTTGCGGCGAAGAAATAGAGGGCGATATCGAAGGCGAAAAAGACGGAGACCAGCAGAAAACCGCCCAGCGTTTGCCCCAGCACCGGCTTGGAGGCGGCCACGTCCCTGTGCCACAAATGCCAGAAGCGCACATGGTCAGGGAAGGCAAGACGGGTCAGGCTTTCGGCGGCCATAAAGGAAGCAGTGAACAATACCGTTAATCCGATAAAAGACAACAAGATCTGCATGATTTGTTGCAGAAAGAAACTCTGGGCGGCTAAGGCGGTATCGTAATTCATCCAGAGCAGCGGCCACTGGTTAACGGAAGCCAACACCTGTAAAAAGGCGACGATTACGCCCCAGATTAAGGCCTTACGCCAGAGCACCCAGCGCAACTTCAACAGGTAGAACAGCCCGAAAATGATACCGCCGATGACGTACAGCAAGCCGATGGCGATCATCGAAACCATGGCGATGGTTTCGTTGGCCGAACGCATTTCGTCGTAACGCCGGCTGAAACCTTCGGGGATTTTAACGAAATGCCTCAGCGTGGTTAATTTGTCGCCGCTGACAGCCAGACGGAGCCGGTAACGTCCCTCGCCGATTGTGGTATCGGGTCGTTCGTAAACGAAGGTATGATCGATGCGGCCGGCGGGACGCACATCCCGGGATTGTTCCACCAGTTCATACGCGTCGGGATGGATGTTCCACTGCTTCACTGCGGTTTGTTCGGCGACGGCGCGGGCGGAGTCCGGCGTTAACGCCGCGCCGGGCTGATCCTCCGGTACTGTTTCGGAAAAGCCGTAAAATTTGCCCTGCGGCGTGAAGTAAAGATTGCATTCGTTGACGAATCCTTCTTTGTACAACCGGACGCGCCAGGTATACGGTGAATAGAGCGTATCGGCCAGCATTTGCCGGAAGGCTTTTACGCCGCCGGCCTCCAGTTCCACAAAATTCTGTACCCTGGAATCCACGCCGAATGAAGCGACCTTGTCGAATTGCTCGGGCCCCCATCGGTTTGCGCTTGCCAGTTCCGCGGCCGCATCGAGGGCCGCCTGCCGGTTCATTTGAATGTCGAGATTCACCAGCGGGAAGGCGCTGGAAAAATAGTTGAAGGCAAAAATAGCACTGCCAATGGAAACCAGAGAAAAAACGACCCAGAATAACGGTTTGCGAAACATGGCCGACCTCGTCGTTAGTGGGATGGCGGAATGTCTGTAAAGGTGGGTTAATTTAATCATACTTTTTTTTACAACCAAACCTTACCAATTTCCCGGATTCCCGATGAAGGGCGGACTGGGTGCAGGGATCGCTAAAGCTAAAATTAAACGTTTTTAATCAATGAAACAGGTTCGTTGGATCAACCGGAAAGACCGGTAAACCATCAATATTTCGGTCCTGATAAAAGACGGCGCATCGCTCAAAGCGAATATATCAGGCCGTTCGTCTGCCCAATTGCGCATACAAGGAATAATATCGGTGCTTGCCGTGTAAACCATTACACAATGAACAAAGGATAAAGCCGGACCGTTGTCGATTCGGCTTCTGAATCGTCCGCAATTAGCAAAAACGATAAAGCGTATGAACCGGCAAGTACAATCCCCAAACGTAATTGTTCGCGACCCTAAACGGGGCAAATGGCTTTCTTTTAGAAGCCCCCGGCGTATTGTAACGACCCGCCGCTTTGAAGAGGTGAGCGCACGCCTTGATGCCATCGAAGCGGCGGTCGAGAATGAAGGATTGTATGCGGCGGGCTTTCTGTCATACGAAGCGGCACCGGCCTTTGATCCTTCTTTTTCCGTGCATGCGGACGGGGTTTTTCCCTTGCTCTGGTTCGGACTGTTCGAACGGATCGAGGCGTTCGACCGTCTGCCGGAGATCGAGCCATTACCCGCCGCGATTCCATGGCGGCCTTCGCTAACAAAGGAAGCCTACGCCCGGAGCATCGACAAAATCCGCTCCTACATTTGCGACGGGCAAACGTATCAGGTCAATTTTACATACCGGCTTCGGGCAAAGGCGGATGTCGATCCCTGGCGTCTGTTTCTGGGCATGGCGGGCGATGGGCAGACGCCATACGCCGCATTCCTGGATACGGGCGCGTGGGCTGTATGCAGCGCTTCGCCGGAGCTGTTTTTGCAGCGTTGCGGCGAACGGATCGAATCGTGCCCTATGAAAGGCACGGCTGCACGCGGATTGTGGTACGAGGATGATCTGGCAAAGCGGGACGCCTTGAAATCATCCCAAAAAGATCGGGCCGAGAATCTCATGATCGTGGATATGGTGCGCAATGACCTCGGCCGTGTGGCCATGCACGGCAACGTTGACGTCCCCGCCCTGTTCGAAATTCAGAAATTTCCCACGGTTTGGCAGATGACGTCGACGGTGCAGACGCGTACGAAGGCGTCGCTCGGAGAGATATTCAAAGCGACCTTTCCACCCGCCTCCATTACGGGTGCGCCGAAACATCGCACCATGGAAATCATCAATGAACTGGAAACGTCTCCACGCCGCATCTACACCGGAACTATTGGTTTTGCGGCGCCGGGAGGGCGGGCTCAGTTTAATGTGGCCATACGGACGGCCCTGATTCACAGAGAGGCGGGCTGTGCGGAATACGGCGTGGGCGGCGGCATCGTGTGGGATTCCAACCCGGCGGATGAATATCGGGAAACCCGGTCAAAAGCGAAGGCGCTAAAGTCTTTACCGCCGCAATTCGATTTGCTCGAGACGCTTTTCTGGTCGCCGGAAAACGGTTACCCTTTGCTGGAGTACCATCTGAAACGTCTTGAACAGTCGGCGTATTATTTTGGTTTTAATACGGATTTGAAGCAGGTTCACAAGAAACTGGCGGAAGCCGCTACCGGCCTGCCTGCCATGGCGCATCGCGTACGCCTTCTTGTCTCCCGTAAAGGCCGCCTCCTTTGCGAGGTAACCGCGCTGCGATCGGGAAACATGGCGTTTGCTGATCTGAAAATAGCGCGAACGGCAATCGATAAAAACAACGTATTTCTATATCACAAAACAACCCATCGCAAAATGTATGAAGAGGCGCTCCGGGAGCGCCCGGAATGCAACGATGTATTATTGTTCAACGAATCGGGAGAGGTTACCGAATCCACTATCGCCAATGTGGCGGTCGAACGCAACGGCGCGCTGTATACGCCGCCCGTGAAATGCGGTCTGTTGCCGGGTACCTTGCGCGCCCGGATGCTCGAACAGCAGCGCATACGGGAACGCAAGCTCACGGTGGAAGAGGTTTTGGAGAGCGCCAATGTCTATCTGTTGAACGCCGTCCGCGGCATACACAAAGTCTGCATTGAACGATAAATCCGACCAATATGATTGATTCAAGACGGATAAACACGGCTATGAAAAAAGCTCGAAGTGGAGATAAAATAATGGATTAACTTCCTGCAAAGCGCTAAGACGAATGCAGACGCCGTATCGTAAGAAGGGTAATATCATCGCTTTCTTCGGGCTCCACGGCAAAAGTTTTTACCTCGTTGATTAAGGCGTCGTTGAGGTCTTTACAGGAAGCTGTTTCACCCGATTTGCGGAAGAATTGAATAATTCCTTTTTCCTCAAATTCCCGCCCCTCCTGGTCCATGGCTTCGCTGACGCCGTCGGTGTACATAAAAATGGTTTGCCCGTTTTTGATGCTTCCTTCGCCCAAATCGTAGCGGATATTGGGCATCATACCCAAAATGAGGCCGCCTTTTTCCAGTGTTTCATAATCGCCGTCCGGCTTGAACAAAAAGGGCGGATTGTGGCCGGCGTTCACGTAAGAAAACGTACCGTCTTTTATATTCAGTTTGAGGATAAAGAAGGTAATGTATTTCTCGATGTCGGTGTTTTTATGAATGAGGTTATTAAGGCGAAATGTAATTTCATCGAGCGTGAGATCATCGCCGCATAGCGTGTGTAATCCGGCCTGCAGATTGGAAACCAGCAAAGCGGCCGCCATGCCTTTACCGGATACATCGGCGATGGTTAATAAGTAATTTCTGTCATCGAGTTGAATGATATCAAAATAGTCGCCGCCGACCTGCCGGCTGGCGATATTCAAACCGTGTACATCATAGTTTGCCAGCTCGGGCATGGTATCGGGAAGCAATTTGCGTTGAATATCCCGGGCCAGATGTAAGTCTTCTTCCAAACGCTCCTTTTCGATGGTCTCCTGTATCAGGTGTGCGTTTTCCAGAGAGATCATGGCCATATTCGCTAATGTGGAGAGAAAATCAATATTCGCTCCTGTAAATGCTTTCTGATCGATGCGTTCCCCGAGGAAAATGAGTCCGCCAACCTTGCCCTGCATCGACATGGGTACGATCAGCCGGACGCCCGCCTCATAAATGTGGGGATATTCGCTGTCTTCTTCTAACCGCAGAGGTTCGGGTAATTCGGGTAATTTCTTGCAGGCTTCGATGCAGCTTTGCAAGCGCTCTTTTCTGAAACGGGAACCCTTTTGAAACGCCACCTCCCATTGCCCCTCGTCGTTTTTAAGCATGACAAAAAACTGGTTAATGAGCATCTGGCCCATCAGGGAATAGGAAAGTTGCTTTAGGATTTTATGCGGATCGAAGATCTGGTTCAGTTCTTTTCCGATCTCAAAGAGTGTGTTCAGTTCCTGAATGCGATGGTCGAGCTCACGGTTAACCTGATGCAGTCGATCGAACATCATACCGTTTTCGATGGCCTGAACGGCGATATTTCCCAGCGAGGAGAGGAAATTGATTTCATCATCGCTGTAGGGCTGGCCGGTTAATTTACGGCTGAATCCCAATAATCCCCGCATGTCCCGGCCCGAGACCAGCGGGATCAGCAAATCAATGTTGAATTTATTGAAGAATTCCACCCAATCTTCCTGAGGCGGGTTTTCCGAAATCAAAACGGCATGCTCCGGAAAAAGAGAAATATGGATCTCTTTCCCGAGAAGTGTGCGTGGGAGACCTTTTAAATTTTCGACCCTGTACTGGTGCCGGGACTGCTCGATGAGAATGACGCCTTTGCTGATCATCATACGTCCCATGGGCACCAGCAATATATTATCGAGAATGGTTTTTAAATTGAGCGATGAATTGAGGGTCCGGCTGATTTCGAATAGAGCGGATAATTCGAGGAGCCGTTTATCCAGCTCATCGCCTTCGAATTCATCTTTGTGGCGTTCCTTAAAATTTTTAAGATAGTGGGACATATCATGCGCTCGCTGTATTAAGGTATTTGATCAGGGAGACCTGGTTTTTTTTGCCGGGATCGAACTGATAGTTCACCTCGTCCATAAGTGTCCGCATAAGATGGATGCCGAGTCCGCCGGAACGGGATTCGTGTACATATTTTTTAATATCCGGTTTGGAAAGCTTTTTGGGATCAAAGCCTTTTCCGCGATCCGTAACCACAATTTCGATTTTATCGGGATGCAAAAAAACGGCAATATCGATCATGCGCCTGGGGTCGTAATGATGGGCATGTTTAATGACATTGGTGCAGGCTTCATCCACTGCCAGGGCGATTTGGTCGGATTGTTCTTGATCAAATCCGCCTTTTTTCGCAAGACGTTGAATAAAGTCGCGAATGATTTCCAGATTTTCGGTTTCACTGGATATCTGGAGTTTATATTTCTGTTTTGTTCGTTTTTTCATAACCATCTCATTATTAAAATTCGTAATAAGCGTCGAAAAGTTGCCCCATGGCGCGCTAATCAAATTTTTTCGTAGCTTCGGACTCATCTTCATAAATTTCGAAAAGGGCGGGAAAGCCCAGAAGATCGAATACCCGATGTACTTTTTGCGAGAGATTGGACAACTTAATATCGCCGCCTTTATCACGAATTTCCTCGATAAAGCCCATAAATACGCCTAACCCGGCGCTGCTTATGTAGTCCAGGTCTTGCATATTCACGATAATATTCACTCTATCTTCTTGGATGAGATTTTGCAGGGCTTCTTCAAATTTAGGGACCGTGTGGGCATCCAGAAATCCCGATAGGTATAATACCGATAAATTCTGTGAGTCGTTGCGCGAAATATCAAACCCGCTCATCTACTCCTCCGTGTTTATTTTATTTTTATTAACACCAATGTCAGGTCGTCGTGTAAATTCTGACCCTCTAAAAATCGTAAAATTTCGTCAATGATCACCTCTTTAAGTTCCGGAGCGGAAAGATACCGGTTTTCTTTAACGGTGTTGCACAATCGCTCTTCGCCGAATTCCTCATCGTTTTTGTTGCGGGCCTCCGACAATCCGTCCGTGTACAAAACGATGATATCATCGCGATGCATGGGAATTTTATATTCTTTCAGATATTTTTCAAAAATTTTACCGTCTTCCAAACCGGCGGCAATACCGGCCGGTTCCAGAATTTCTGTTTTATCCGTTTCTGCCTGATAATGGATAATCGGACAGTGGCCGGCCCGGGCAAAGGCAATATTGCCCTCTTGCGGATCCAATTGTAAGGCCAGCAGGCTGATAAACGAGGTTTTTTCGATTGATTTGAACAGGATTCGATTGGAGTGTATCAGGATGTCGCGCGGGGAGTTGTACTGCCCCGCCAGGGATTGGATGATGCCCTTCACCTCCGCCATATAGAAAGCGGCTGACGTTCCTTTGCCGCTCACGTCTCCGATAACGACGCCCGTTTGCCGGTTGCCGGCAACGTAGAAATCAAAATAATCGCCGCCCACTTCGTATGCGGTAATGGTAAGCGTTTCAATTTCGAACGCATCCGATTGCGGGGTGTCCTGCGGCAGGAGTCGCAATTGAACTTCCCGGGCGATTTGCAGCTCTTTTTCCATGCGTTCGCGTTCCAGGGAGCTCTTGTGGAGGTTGGCGTTTTCTAAAGCAATGGAAGCCTGGCTGGCATAGGCTTCCAGCATGTTGACGTCATCCGGATCGAAGCCGAAACTCTCCTGTTTAGCCGCATATAAAATACCCATAACACGGCCCTCGCGGTTTAGCAGCGGTACGCCTGCCAGCGAGCCGATATCTTGTTTTAAGCTGAGTATTGGCGCCGAAAAACTGCTCTTGTTAAGATGGTTCTCCAAAAACGTTTTTCGCGTGGTGAAAATTTGTTCATTGATTACTTCATGCCCGCGCTGCTGCATAAGCATCTGAACTTCGGAAGGCGTGAGATTTTTAGACGCAGTCACGTATAAATCGGCGCCATCATTTTCGGACATTTCGAGCCAGGTATAGTTGGATTCGATCACTTCCGAACACATATCGGTGACCAGGCGTACCAAACGCTGGAAATTAAATTCGCCGCTGATCGTGCGGCTTAAATTGTGCATGGAAGAGACTTCACGCATCTTACGATCGAATACGCGCGCCGTCGGAAGTTGAATCAATAAAAAGAAACTTGCCATGATGGAGTAAAACACTAAAAACCAGTGTGCGATCGTCACAAAGACGCCGAGCGCCAGGCTGTGATAAGGTACGGCGTCTTTAAAGGCGTAGTCGAATAACAGGATGATGAGAACAACCATGACGGGCGACACTAAAAAATAGTAGCGTTTTTCACGCCGGGAAAGATAGGTGATCCAGGAGTTACGAAAAGACAGGATAATTAAAAATAAGAGCGTAAACACGAACAGCATCGAGTTAAACGTAACCATATTAAAACCGCTGAATTCCATTTCGAGCGGAAGCTTTTCCAGTACGGTAATGACCATGAGCAACGCCGAAAGGACCAAAACCGCGCTGTAATAAAAATTGGTATATTTACGGCGACGGTAGTTGATTAGATTTTTTAGCGTGACGATCAGGGGTAACAATAAAAATATTGCCAGAAACGTCGCCAAATTTGCGTAGACAAGGCTGCCGATCGTCTCGGGACGACGCGGGAAGGTCGCAAACGAGAATACCGGATTTAAAAATGTTTTACTAATAATGATGCCCACATATAAAATCGCGAGATAGATGATAAACCGTTTCAGATTTTTTTGCGGCAGCGGTTCATCGAAAAGCGGTCGGTTTTTCAGGAATCGGTAAAATAAAATGACGATTAAAATATTGAACGCTTCATGAATATAGCTCCAGGTAATGAATTCCAGTGAGCTGTAAAATCTTAGCAGATCGTATGCAAACGTTAGAAGAGCTACCAGAGCAATGAGTAATAACAGCAATTGTGCCGGCAATTGTATGCGCTTCATTCGATATAAACCTTAAATGGATAACCTAATTCCGAATTTTCCCCAAGCAGCGTTAAATCCGGTCTGAAATGCAGAACTTTGTTCTGACCGACGTCGCAAACAATAATGTTGCCGTTATTAGCATTAATCCTGAAGTCGGTAATATGGGAAAAATTTTCCAATTCAGAAAGACGTTGACCCCGGGCTGAAAGTTGCAATAATTTTGCGCCGGAATCCGTATTGATTGCCAACCAGAGCGTCTGATCGAATGAACTGAAACGAACCAGCCGAATATTGTTTGCATCCCAGAGTTCATTATTCATGCCCGTTTCGGGATTGTGGCTTAACAACTGGTCCCCGTCGGAGCCCTCATTGACAATATACAGCAAGCCGTTGGAAGGCTGATATTGAAAGAAGACGGGCGCTTTCCATGGTTGCTGTTTTGCTTCGATCGTTTGATCTATGGCGCCGGCGTGGTTTAATGCGACAATGGAATTATCCACTCTGTCCAAGACCCATACGCCTTGCGGCGGTCGTAATTCTAACTGAACAGGACGTTTAAATGTACTGTTGATCAAATTTTCGATTCCGTCCGCCGGCCGAATTTTATAAACGGCGCCGATGGAGTCGCTCACCCAGAAAAAGTGATTATGGGGATCATAAAGACTGTCGTAAGGCCGGCGTATTTTAGCGTTTTCGGCAAAAAATCCGTTGCTGTCGGTCCTGAAAAGCTCCAAATACCGGTAGGCGGGTTCGGCGGCAAGGCCTAATTGATGCTGTTTCGAAAAACTCACATCCTGCGGTTGCCAGAGTGTGTTGTATTGTAAAAATGCATGCTGCAGTCCGAATGAGAGTTTTACAACCTGATAATTGGCCTGGTCGATAATCCAGATTTGAGACAGGGAAGGTACAAGGCGCAAAACGGGGGTGGGCGGCGACTCTCCATCTTCACCCTGAAGCGTCAGGAAGTATTGATAGGTACGCTCCAGTTCGTTCAGCCCCTCTTCGAAGGTCGTTTGTGAAGGCGGGATGGCGGCGTGCTTTTGAAATACGGATGCGTTGCCGGCCTTGCGATAGAGATTGTAGTGTTGGAACCGTACATCACTGGGAGAAGACCAAAAAAAACGTATAACTGAATCGGCGCGCGTCGGCCGGAGCCGGATATCAAGCGTATCGGAACCGCCTCTGGGATCGAATATGTTATTGCGTTCCCTCTCGGAGCAGCCAATCAGCAGAATAATCAGTAGCAGTAAATATAAACGCAGGTTTTTTATGTTCATGATCCAAACACAAGTGAGAAATTTATTGTAAAATCGCATCAATCTGATGATAAACTTCCTCAACCGGCTTATTGCCGTCGATGGTGTAAAATCGACCGCGTTCCCTGTAATACTCTTTCACTTTTTCGGTCTTTTGCCGGTAAACGCGGAGACGGTTTTTAATGGTTTCTTCGCTATCGTCTTTACGGGTAACAATGTTACCGCCGCATTTGGTGCAAATGTTATCGGCCGGCGCCGGGTTGGTATTCGGATTGTAATCGGCGCCGCATGCTTCGCATACTTTCCGGCTGCTAAGGCGTTTAACAATTTCCGCTTCGGGTACCTGAATTTCGATGCAGGTAAGGGGCGGCAGGTTAAGTTCCTTCATCAGACCGGCCAAGCCCTCGGCCTGTGGGATCGTTCTCGGGAAACCATCCAATATGAAACCATGGGCACAATCGGATTGTGTGATACGATTTTTGATGATTTTCAACATAAGATCATCCGGAACGAGTTCACCCCGCGCCATGATCTGTTTCGCCTTGTTGCCCAGCTCGGTGCCTTTGCGGGCTGCTTCGCGTAACATATCCCCGGTTGAGATTTGCGGGACGTTGTGATGTTTACTGATCAGTTTTGCCTGGGTTCCCTTGCCAACTCCGGGCGCTCCGAAAAGAATAAGATACATGTGATTCTCCATATTTTTTCCCGTTCGACTCGCGTCATATTAATCTATCTTTATCGTAGTAATAAGATATGCCTGTTTTCAGCCCGGATTTAACGATTTTACCCATTCGCCGCCGGAAATTGAATGGATTCGGAGGCTAAAGGGATGCGCTTCTGGCGCCGGTTTTGATGTTGGGTGTAAAGCTGGCCGCAGGCAGCCTGAATTTCCCAGCCTTTACGATTGCGGACGGTAATCGTGCGTTGATGATCGTTGACCAGCCGGTCAAAGGCCTCGATATCCTCAGGCTCCGGCGGTTGGTATTGCGGTAAATCGGAATTACAAGGGATCAAATTGATTTTGCAGGGAATTCCGTGGGTCAGTTTAATGAGTTCACGGGCGTTCTCGGCCGAAGCGTTGACGTTTTTTATTAAAACATATTCGAACGTAATACGTTTATCAGTGGTTTTTACGTAATAGCGGGCGGCCTCCAGCAATGCATCCAACGGGTCATTTTTTGCCATCGGCATGATCTGCTCGCGCACCTTCTGGTTGGTGGCGTTCAACGAAATCGCAAGCGAAAAGGGTTGTTGTTCATCGGCCATGCGATAGATGTGTTTAATGACGCCGCTCGTGGAAATCGTAATTTTTTTGCGACTGAAACACAAACCACCGGGATCGGAAAGCGTGTGAGCCGCTTGCATTACCGGGCGATAATTTAAAAACGGTTCGCCCATGCCCATAAACACGATGTTTGTCGCCGGACGTACGCTATGCGCCTGCATTTGCAAGACCTGTTCCACTATTTCGCCAGGCATCAGGTTGCGGATGAGTCCCATTCTGCCCGTAGCGCAAAACTGGCAATCGAGGGGGCAACCAACCTGGGAAGAAATGCAGAACGTAACACGATCCCCTTCATAGATGATAACGCTTTCGATTGTTTTGCCGTCATGGAGCCGCCACAAAAATTTGGTGGTGCCGTCGTGCGGAGATCGAACGGCGTCCACTTTTTTTAAACTCTGTATGGAGTATCGCTCGTCGAGATAAGTGCGCAACGTTTTGGGTAACGTCGAAAACTGTTCGAAGCGTTCGTATTCGCGGACATAAAGTCCGTTGAATATCTGATCGGCGCGGTAAGATGGTTCGCCCAATCCAGCGACCAGATCGTATAAGTCCTGGCGACTGTAATTGAGAATGTATCCGGAATCGGAATTCATATTTGCATTTATCCTGTTGTATCTTTAAAATTTACGCTTTTTATAGAAAAAATAAATGTAAATAAAACAGTGAATAATCTCAAGGAAAACTAAGGTTATGGCCGAACAAACCAAGCCGACGGAGAGCGATGTTCAGTTAGCTCATCAGATTCACGGCGCCTTCGAAACGATCAAGCAACAGCTGCACCGCATCATCATCGGACAGGATGACATTATCGAACAATTACTGATCTCCCTGTTTGCGCGGGGGCACTGTCTCTTGATTGGCGTTCCCGGCCTTGCCAAAACGTTATTGATCCGTACGCTCGGCGAAGCTCTGGATTTGCGTTTTTCCCGCATTCAGTTCACGCCGGATTTAATGCCTTCGGACATTACCGGCACGGAGGTGCTCGAGGAAGATCGTTCTACCGGCCAGAAAACGTTTCGGTTTATCAAAGGGCCCCTCTTTGCCAATATCATTCTTGCCGATGAAATTAACCGCACCCCGCCCAAAACACAGTCGGCGCTTTTGGAGGCCATGCAGGAGTATCGCGTAACGGCCGCCGGTCAAACGTTTAATCTGGAACCGCCGTTTTTTGTATTAGCCACTCAAAATCCGATTGAACAGGAAGGTACATATCCGCTCCCGGAGGCCCAGCTTGATCGTTTTATGTTTAACCTCTGGTTGGATTATCCCAGTTTTGAGCAGGAAAAGGATATTGTGAAACGCACAACGGTTGAGGAAACCGTCGCCATCGATAGGGTCCTTAATCGCCAGGATATAATTAATTTCCAGAATTTATTGCGAAAAGTGCCGGTTGCCGATAATGTTGTTGAATATGCGGTGAAACTGGTTGCCGCAACACGAAGTGCCACGCCGGCAGCCGATGAGAAAATCAATGAGTGGATCCGTTGGGGCGCCGGTCCGCGAGCATCGCAATACTTAATTCTTGGCGCAAAAGTACGGGCGGTTTTGCATCAGCGTTATATGCCGGAAAGCGATGACGTTAAATTCCTGGCTCTTCCGGTGCTGCGCCACCGGCTGGTAACCTCTTACAGCGCGGAGGCCGAGGGCATCGGCATTCCTGAAATTATAGATCACATTATCAAAAAAATTGAATGAGTGCTTCAATGTTTTGTTCGCAATAACAAACAACCTTCCTTCCGCCGTTCCAAACCAGTATTTCGAAGCTTATAAATGAGATAAAAGAGAACATCCGACATTGTGTGAACTTCACAATTTTCGGATATTTGCGAATTTGGAGCTTTCTTCAGCGGTTCGGGCAGCCGCGCGTATCGCAGGTTCGGCGTCTGCAGATAAATCGTGCAAGGTCCCCCCCCCCCTTTTTTCCACCTCATTTTAATCCGCCGATATTTTTTTTGTGAAAAAATAAATTTGTGTGAAACATTCCATTGAATTTTCAGTATTCTGCTATCTACCGAACGGTAGATAGAGACGGATTTCAATCTTTTTAGAAAATGGATCCGCGCCAAATTTGAACGTATATATCAGGTGAGGCAGAGCGTTGTTACAGGAAAATCAATCATATCTAAATGAACAAAATACCCGTGGGCGTATTTTTAACGTGGCGGCGCGCTTGTTTGCAGAAAAGGGTTTCAACGGCGTGACCATGCGGGAAATCTCACAGGAAGCCGAAATTTCCAAGCCGACCATTTATTATTATTTCGGCAGTAAAGAAGGCATTTATACCGAGTTATTGAAAACCGAGCTTAAACAGACACAACAGGAAATAGAATCCGTTTATAAACGGAAACTGCCGGCGCGGCAGAAATTGTTGATCTTAATTCAGTCCCGATTCAGAAAAGTACTGGTCAATCCGCATTTCGTTAAGTTTTATTTAACCCTTTTTATAAGCGATGAAAAATTGCCCTTCATTAAGCATTTCATCGCGGAAGCGCGCAAACGCCGGGTTATCATCGTCGATATCATCCGGCAGGGTATACGGGACGGAGAGTTTGGAGCCGGCGCCAATCCGGAATTGGCCGCGGATATCATCAGTGGCTCTCTCGTTCATTTTATCTGGAAACAGCTTAATTCCGATGAAATTATATTGTCGGATTCCCTTGCGAAGGATTTGGTGGATTTACTTTTCCGCGGACTCAATGAATGATGTATTCTTTTTCACAATCATAAAAGCATAACCAATTTAAACAACGATTCAGAGCAATGTTTTTATATGGTTTCAGATCGTTACAGGAGGCAGATATGATCTCACATAAAACCGCATATGTATGGTTTATTGTACTTTTTGTGTTTTCAAACGGCGCACTGTTCGCGCAGGACGCCATGACATTCAATCTGCGCGAGAGCATCGCGTATGCCCTGGCTCATAGCCCGGAAATCGCCATTGCAGATAAAGAATTCAAAAAAGCGGAGAAAAGCGTTTTGCAATCCTACTCGAGCATTCTTCCGCAACTGGAGGCTTCCGCCAGTTATCAGCGTTCGTGGGCTATTCAGGAAAGTACCATTCCTAACTTCATCAAAACGATGATGGGACCGTCTGCGCCGCCCGGTATGCCCGATTACGTGGATGTTGCTTTTGGGTTAAAAAATTCTTTTCGCTACGGCGCCACGGTTACGCAACCACTGTTCCTCGGCGGGGCGGGTATCGCCAAGATTCAAAGCGCTTATGCTGCAAGGCGTGCGGCCCGGCAGAATCTCAAAAGTAATAAACAGGAACTGATCTACGAGACGGTGGACGCTTTTTACAATTGTCTGTTAACACAGGAACTTGTAAAAGTTCAAAAAGAGGCGTTAATGCAGGCGCGCGCCAATCTCGATGTGGTAACAAAAAAATACGGCGTGGGATCGGCCTCGGGTTTCGATAAGATGCGGGCCGAGGTGGAGGTCGCCAATTTAAAGCCGCAGTTGATCTCCGCAGAAAACAACCATAAGGCGGCGCTTACGCGTTTCAGAACCGTTCTGGGTCTGCCCGAAGAGGCGGACGCCACCGTGCAGGGAAGCTTCCGATTTGAAAACGATGCATACGCTTCACTATCTCAGGAAGAATTGCAAGATATGGCTATCCGTAACCGTCCGGAACTTCAGAGTTTGCAGGAGCGGCAACGCATTACCGAAAAGGGCATTACCATAGCGCGTAGCCGGTTTCTGCCCAAACTGATTTTCCAAACCGACTACTCTTATATGGCGATGAAAGACGATTTTAATGTTACCAACGATGATTTCAATAAAGGATTCAATTCTTCGGTGCGTTTACAGATTCCCATTTTTAGCGGATTCAAAAATACACAAGATTACCAGAAAGCCAAGTTGGAGCATAAAATCGTTAAGGAGTCCGGGCGTCAGGCGCGACAGGGCATTTTGGGCGAAGTGGAAATCGCCTTTAACAAATTTCGCGAAGCGCTGGAAAAATATCAATCGGCGAAAGAGACCGTTTCGCTTGCGGAAGAGGCCCTGCGTCTGGCGAATCTTATGTACGATGAAGGCGCCAATACGCAACTGGATGTGCTCAATTCGCGGTTGTCTTTAACCAAGGCCAGAATGACCTTTGTGCAGTCCGTTTACGAATACCAGGTTGCCCGCTATCGCTTGCGTAAAGCGACCGGTACGCTGGACGGCATCATCGAATAATAACATCTGAAAACCAAAATGCTGAATAGAAGGAGAACTGAAATGTATAAAATCATCTTATATCCGACCGTACTCTTTTCGCTTATTTATCTCAGCGCTTGCAGCGAAAGCAACAGCGACACGGCGGAAAAGGACCAATCGATTCCCGTTCGGGTCGAACCTGTTAAGCGCGATACACTGATGCAGTCGTTGCACTTTAAAGGGGATGTGGAGGCTCAACAGGAGGTGAAAATCTATTCGAAGATTGCCGACCGGATCGAAGCCTTCTATGTGGACGAAAGCGACTATGTGAAACGAGGCGATAAGATCGCCCAAGTTGAGGCCACAAAAATCGAACAGGCGGTTATTCAGGCCGAAGCCTCTCTCGCTGCCGCACGGACGCAGGAGGCCAATCAAAAACTGGAATTGGCCCGAGCCAAACGGCTCTATCAGGAAGAAGCGATGAGCAAACAGCATTTTGACGCCGCCAAAACGCGCTACGAATCTGCACAGGCGCAGGTGCAGCAGGCCGAGGCCGCTTTGAAAAGCGCCAAAAGTCAGTTGCAGGATGCTACCATCACAGCAACAATCAGCGGCGTCATTGGCGATCGTTTCTATGAAACCGGCGATATGGCCAATCCCCAGCGGCCTCTGGCCACGATCGTCAAAATGGACCGGGTGAAAATCACGTTCGACGCAACCGAAACCGACCTCGGCAAACTGGCGGTTGGGCAGAAGGCGTATGTTCGCGTTCGTGCGTTCCCCGAAAAAACGTTTCGCGGTGAAGTGATAAAAATTTCACCGGTGCTCGACCCGCAAACGCGTATGGCTGAAATTGAAGTGCTTGTTCAAAATCGGGAAAAGATGCTTAAGCCCGGGATGTACGCTTCGGTGGAGGTGGTAATCGGTATGCTTGAGAATGTGATCGTCGTTCCGCGTTATGCCATTATAGAACAAACCACTATGCGGGATATGGACGGACAGGATCGGGTGGTTAAAAATTACTACGTGTTCACAACGGATTCCGGCTATGCCAGCCAGCGTCAATTGCAGGCGTTGTATGTGAATCACAAAAAACTGGCCGTCGAACAGGGCATCTCCGTTGGAGACCAGCTTGTGGTGGCAGGCCAGAATAATCTCCGCGACGGTATGGCGGTTAACATCATATCGGAGGAGGGACGTGAACAATGAAGATGACAAAATTATCGATAAATCGCGGTATTACGTTTTTTATGGTCTATTTGATTGCCGTTGGGTTTGGTCTTTTCTCACTGGCTAGACTTAACGTTGATCTCTATCCCAAACTGGAATTCCCGGTAATCGCGGTTATAACCCAATACGAAGGCGTCGGGCCGTACGACATCGAGAATGTAATTACGCGTCCCATTGAAGAGACAGTGGCTTCCGTGGAGAACGTCGAACATGTGAACTCAACCTCCATGCAGGGGCTTTCGGTTATCATGCTGGAATTCAGTTGGGGTTCGGATATGAATCAGGCCGAGATCGACGTGCGTAACAGCCTGGAACTGGTGAAAGACGCTTTACCCAATGATATAAGCCAGCCGATGGTTTTTGCATTCGATCCTTCCACACAGCCGGTATTATATCTGGCGGTAGGATCGGATTTACACGGCCAGGCGGAACTCAGGCGCATTTCGGAACACGACATTGAGCCCCGGATCGAGCGTATCAATGGCGTGGCGGCTTCGTTTACAAGCGGCGGTATGAAGCGCGAAATAAAAGTGCTTGCGGATCCGTCGCGTTTACGAGCCCATAAGGTTTCGATTGGCCAGCTGACGGGCGCCTTACGATCCAATAACCTGCAAATTCCTTCGGGCTGGATCGAGAATGAGCAGCAGGAATTTACGCTGCAAACCGCCGGTGAATACACCAGCGTCGAGGAGATCGAGAATACGGAGGTTGCTCTGCGCGGCGGATCGACCATCCGCGTCAGAGATGTGGCCACCGTTGTGGATGGGTTTGCGGACCAGCGCCAGAAAGTCTGGAATAATAACCAGCCGGCGGTGATGCTGATGGTGCAAAAGCAATCCGATGCTAATACTGTCCAGGTTTGTCGCGCCGTAACCGAGCAGATGGATGAAATCGAAGCGACTCTGCCGAAGGGCGTGCAACTCAAAACGATTATCGATCTTTCCACGTTCATTAATCGTTCCATGTCCAACCTTGGGAATACGGCTTTGCAGGCGATTGGGCTCGCCTTTTTGGTATTAATGCTTTTTCTGCGCAACATACGGAGCTCCCTGATTGTGGCGGTTTCGATCCCTGTCTCCATGATTGTGACCTTCGCCGTGATGGACCAGGCCGGTCTGACTTTAAATATAATTTCGATGGCCGGCCTTGCCCTGGCCGTCGGACTGCTTGTGGACAACTCCATTGTCGTGCTGGAGAGTATTTTTCGCTTCCGGGAACAAGGTACGCCCATGCGGGAAGCGGCGGACAAAGGAGCTAGCGAGGTCGCCATGGCCATCACAGCTTCCACGCTTACGACCCTGGCGGTGTTTTTTCCGGTCCTGTTCGTTCCGGGGATTGCCGGCGAACTGTTTAATGATATGGTGGTGACCATCGTTTTTTCGCTATCAGTTTCCTTGCTGGTCGCGCTGACGCTGATACCTCTGCTGGCGTCGCGG
The DNA here is from genome assembly GCA_964542915.1 of uncultured Calditrichaceae bacterium. Lineage (GTDB taxonomy): Bacteria > Calditrichota > Calditrichia > Calditrichales > Calditrichaceae > CAZIVP01. The sequence goes on from CAZIVP010000016.1 coordinate 22,885, forward strand.
TTCATTCGGCTGCGGGATAAAATGCGCCGTGAAAAAAGCTTTGTCGCCCGGTTGGATCGCAGCATCGGCGCCGGTTTCGAGCGTCTTCTCAAAGCCTATAAAATCAGTTTGCAGTGGGCTTTGGGACATCGAAAAAGTGTAATATTTTCGGTTTTGTTTCTGTTTGTTCTTTCGATTATTGCGGTGGCCAACATGGGCGGCGAATTTCTCCCGGAGAATGATATGGGCTTTATTACGATTGCCGTGGATCGTTCACCGGGCACCAGCCTGGAAGCCATGGAGAAGAGCATGCACCAATTGAATGAAATCATTGAGAAGAATGTACCCGAAGTGGAAAATGTCTATACAAGCTTTGGACAGGGCGAGGGCATTATGGCGCTTTTTTCTTCCAGAGGATCCAGCGAAGGCGACGTCACCATTCGGCTTAAGCCGCTTAGTGAACGCGACCGTGATATTTTTGAAATACAGGAAGCCCTGCGTAAAGAATTCGTTCGATTGCCGGATGTGAATGCGCGCTTCGAAGATCGCGGGAATACGGCGATTATGGGCGAGCAAACCGATATAAAAATTCAAATATTCGGACACGATCTGAAGGTGGGCGAAGCCCTGGCGAATGATATCCAAAGGGCCGTGCAGGATATCGAAGGCGTAGCCCACGTGGAGACCAGCATTCAGGAAACCGCTCCGGAACTACGGATTGAACTCGATCGTGATCGGATTGCCGACCTGGGTTTGAGTACGGCGCAGGTGGGTCAATTGGTCAGTACAAGCGTTTTGGGGGATGTGGCGACCCGTTTCCGGGAAGGCGGCGATGAGTATGATATCCGCGTTCAATTGCAGGAAAACGAACGCCGAAGCAAGGAAGATATCGAAAACATTTTGGTGATGACGCCCATCGGAAAACAGGTTCCCTTGCGGGCTGTCGCCGATGTTCAATATTCCATCGCTCCCAAAGAAATTGAGCGCGAAGATCAGGAGCGCATGGTGAGCGTCGATATTAACATTGCCGGTCGTGATTTACGCAGCGTTACCGCCGATGTTGAAGATGCGGTGGCGGGCGTGGCCGTACCCAACGATTTTCGCGTTGAATTGGGCGGTATGGCGGAAGAACAGCAAACCTCGTTTCTGTATTTGGCGGTTGCCATGCTCGTCGCCGTCCTTCTTACCTATATGGTGATGGCATCACAGTTTGAATCCCTGTTGGATCCGTTTATCATTCTGTTTACGGTGCCGCTGTCGTTTATCGGCGTGGCGCTGGCATTGTTCATTACGGCTACGCCGCTGAGCGTTATGGCGTTAGTCGGGATTGTGATGCTGGTTGGTATCGTGGTTAACAACGGTATTGTTATGGTCGATTATATGAATCAACTGCGCAATCGAGGCATGGAGTTGATCGAGGCGATCATCGAAGGCGGTCTGGTGCGTATGCGGCCCGTACTTATGACGGCGGTTACCACGATCCTGGCAATGTTTCCTCTGGCGCTCGGCCTGGGTGAAAGCGGCGAAAGCTGGGCGCCGATGGCGCGTTCCGTGATGGGCGGACTGACCGTCGCCACGGCTTTAACGCTGTACGTGGTGCCCGTCATTTATGCGGTTGCCGAAACGGCTACGGCAAAAATAAAAGCCAGGTGGACGGCGCGAATGGCAAAAAAATACGGAGATGGACTGGCGCCCGGGCAAAGCTAAAGATAAATAACCCGAAATGATACGTAAGCCTTTAAATCCCGTCTGCCGCTTGCTGGCAAGGCGGGATTTTTTTAATGAATCCGACGCTCCACCATAAATATGGAAATATGTAATAAACGCAAGGCATACGTACCCTCTCTGTGGCTCGTTCCAACAAATTGGAGTTCGGCGCCGGGAGAGACGCTTCTATCCATATCGTTTTCCCGCTAGAACCTGCGAGTGGATCGATCATCGCTTGATCGAACTCAACATAACATGATGCGGGGCTTAAGTGTAATCATTCTTAAAATGGCGAACAAACGCTAACATTGGAAGCGCCGCTCTTGCTGATAGGTCAGGCCACGGAATTGCGAATCGTCTCCAAACAATCGGGGCAAATACCGTGTGATACCTTGGGAAGTTTTGTTTGTTCAAACAGTTGTAGCCGATCGGCGGCTTCTTCCAGCGGCAACCATTCATTTTTAGACACCGCGACATTTTTACACCAGCCGCACATGGTAATGATGCCCACGGCTGAATCCTCGCCGCCGCTGATCAACGGTTGCGGATCCCTTGCCTCCGAACGGTTAACTGAAGTGCTGAGCTGAATGCCGCCGTCCGGCAGGGCGCTTAACTTCATTTGCATAAAGCGCCGGCAGCCGGGCGAATCGCAGCGAAAGGTGATGTTACGATTTTGACCGTCTTCACGAACGGAATTAAATAATAATTCATAAAAATATACCGTTTCGTCATTCGTGATGAACGACCAGATGGGCTTACCCAAAACGTTGTCTCGCCGCACTGCTTGCCCCTCGTTTTCGTGGGCGAATATATCCCACTCCTTATCAAGCTCGACAAAATGATCGTTACGGTCTAATGTATAAATCAGCCCGCCCTTATTCTTTGCCCGGGTTTTACAGCTCATACTCCCTCCCCCTTAAATTTAGAAACATTGGATGCCGCCCGAATCAAACGCTGGATTTTACTGCGCCTCATAATTGTGATAAAATTTGATTTCGATTATTATCGGTTCGATGTCTAGAAGCGTTAATTCTTTTATGACGGGATTGCACGGATGCGTTACCGTATTTATTTTTTGTCTTCTTCATTTTCGTTTGTACTTTCTAATATTATTATTGAGGTTAGATCGTATACGATAACAATTATTAAAAGCACTTTCAAGAGAAGGAGGATTTATGGATAAGGAAACATTAATCAAGCATTTGAACGAAGATTTAGCCGGTGAACTTTCGGCCATCATCCAGTATATCACCTATGCCGCCAAAGTGAACGGTCCTTACCGCCCGCAATTGTCGCAGTTTTTTCTGAACGAGGTGACCGATGAACAAATGCACGCCCAGTATCTGGCCAATAAAATCGTGGCTTTAGGCGGCGAACCGACCACGAAGCCGCGTCCGGTGCCGCCTGCGGCGAATAACAAAGAGATGGTACAGGCCGTACTCGAGGCGGAATTACAAGCAGTTAAGGATTATACGCAACGCGCCAAAGAAGCGGAAGAATTTGGCGATAAAGGTCTCGCGGTTCAACTGGAAGATATGGTCCGTGATGAAAGCGGCCATTCCGAGGAGACGGAACGGATTCTAAAAGACTGGCCGTTATAACCTTGATATTCGAAGGCGGTGCTGTTATGGCAACCGCCTTTTTTTTTCAGGACCTCCCGGCCCAAGCATCGATAGTTTTATAAAAACGTGATACGAGTGTGAAGAATTTTTTGTTCGCTATGGAACAAAAACGAGCCTATTATGCGTAACTTATAGTTAAAATTTTTATCCAATGTTGATAAATGCCCGACAATGATCAAGGAGGTTATAGTGCAGCAAGTTGCACCCGTTCGTATATTTTTTCCGATGAAAGCGTTTGTTCGCCTGCATATTGTTTTAATGCTGGTTGTGCTGTTTTTCAGCCAGTCAACAAATCTGTATGCTCAACTCCAAACAGAATCCCATGTTCAGACGGAATTAATTTCGGAAGTGACATCCGTAAAACCCGGCCAAGCGTTCTGGGTTGCGGTCGGCATGAACATGGATGAGCACTGGCACACCTACTGGCGTAATCCCGGCGACTCGGGGCTGAAAACCGAAATCGAATGGCAGTTGCCGGAGGGATTCCGGGCGGGACCGATCCGCTGGCCCTATCCCGAGCGCATTGAGGAGCCGCCGCTGACCACGTTTGGTTATAAAGACGAAATTTATCTCTTAACGGCGATCACGCCTCCCGCCGATTTCGAAACGGGTGAAGAGGTAACCATCAGGGCGGATGTCAGTTGGCTCGAATGCGCCGAAGTCTGCATTCCGGGGGAAAGCACAATGTCGATCACGCTGCCGGTTGAAGATCGCGTACCCAAAGCGGATGAACGATACGCAGCCTTGTTTGCGGATGCCCGAAGCCGTTTGCCGCTTAAAGACAGCGAATGGCGGTTTTCGGCCTCGCTTCAGGAGAAAAAATTGCAGCTTTCTGCCCGGCCGCCGGAATGGTTTGAGGGAACCCTGGAGCGGCTTACCTTTTTCCCTTACGAGAATGGCATCATTGATAACACGGCAAAACAGAATTTTGAAAAAAAAGATAACAGCTACCGATTAACCGTTCCGCTGAAATCCATCAGCGATGTTCAATTGGATTCCATCGCCGGCGTTTTGGTTACCGAAAACGGCTGGCGGGGACCCGGCTCCGAAAAGGCGGTCGAGATTATTACGCCGGTGAGCGAAACGCTTGCTGCGACCTCAACTGCCAAAGAGTCGCGCTTAAATAGTATTTGGCTGGCGATCTTATTCTCCTTCCTTGGTGGTATTATTCTTAATTTAATGCCGTGCGTGCTGCCGGTCTTATCTATTAAAATTATGGGGTTTGTTAACCAGGCCAATGAAGGCGAACATAAATCGTGGCAACACGGCCTCGTGTTTATGCTGGGCGTACTGGCCTCTTTCTGGGTTCTGGCCGGTATTCTGCTCATACTCCGCGCCGGCGGGGAGCAACTCGGCTGGGGTTTTCAGTTACAATCGCCGCCATTTCTGATTATATTGTCTGCTTTTATGTTTCTCTTCGGCCTCAGTTTATTTGGCGTCTTCGAAATCGGTACCTCTCTGACAACGGTGGAAGGGAAAACCCGGAAGACTTCGGGCTGGATGGGTTCGTTCGTCAGCGGCGTAACGGCCACGATTGTCGCAACGCCATGTACCGCGCCTTTTATGGGCTCGGCGCTGGGATTCGCACTGACACAACCGCCGTGGGTCTCTCTGATGGTTTTCACCTTTTTAGGATTGGGAATGGCCGCGCCGTTTGTTCTGCTATCCTCTGTCCCGGCGCTTCTGAGGTTTGTCCCAAAACCGGGACGATGGATGGAGTCTCTCAAACAATTTATGGGATTCCTGTTAGTTGGCACGGTCATCTGGCTTTTATGGGTCCTGGGCATTCAGGCCGGTTCCAACGCCATCATTTTAGTGTTATTCGCGTTGGTTTTAACAGGAATCGGAGCATGGATTTACGGCCGATGGGGGCATCTGGCCATGCCGAAACGTACGCGACTCATTGCATCACTGCTGGCTTTTATTCTGGTAATTGGTAGTAATGGATTTGCGCTGACTGCGGTTGATGAATACGCCGTAAGCCCCGCGCAACAAACGGCATCCAGAGGTTCCGGCATCGATTGGCAGCCTTTTTCCCGGGATAAGGTCCAGGAGCTTGTCAATCAGGGCAAACCGGTTTTTATCGATTTCACCGCTGCGTGGTGCCTGAGTTGCCAGGTTAATGAACGGGTGGCGTTCGGCTCCGAAAAAGTTCAGAAAAAATTTGAGGAACTGAACATAACAGCTTTGAAGGCCGACTGGACATCCCGCGATGAGCGTATAACCAAAGCGCTGGCTGAATTCGGACGCAACAGCGTACCCCTGTATGTGCTGTATAACGGCCGGTCCGACGCCGAGCCGCAAATTTTACCTGAGATCATTACGCCGGGAATAATTCTTGAGGCATTGGAGTCTGTAAACGCTGAGAATCGACAGGCATTAAAGACAGCGGAACACGAAACCGTAAACAATTGAATCCGATATAAAGTTAAACATTCAAACAAGGGGGAGGCATCATGAATAAGCCATTTCGTTTAAGTATACTTCTGTTTGTACTCATTTTGGCCGTCGCTGTCTGGGCTGGCGATTCGGCCGTCCTTTCGGAAAAGGCGCCGGATTTTAAGCTCAAAGATACCAAAGGCGATACACATCAACTTTCGGATTACGAAGGTAAATACGTGGTTTTGGAATGGATTAACTTCGGTTGTCCGTTCGTAAAAAAACACTACAAGAGCGGTAACATGCAAGAACTGCAGAAAAAATATACAGGGAAAGATGTAGTCTGGCTTACAATATGCTCTTCGGCGCCCGGAAAGCAGGGTTACCATAAAGCGGACGAGATAAATGACTTGATGAAAGAGAAGAACATGGCCAGTACCGCCTATCTCATTGATGAAGATGGTAACGTCGGTAAAATGTATGGCGCCAAAACCACGCCGCATATGTATATCATTAATCCCGAAGGCGTTCTGGTTTACGCCGGAGCGATCGACGACAAGCCTTCCACTGATTTGGATGATGTTAAAACTGCAAATAATTACGTGAGTACCATCCTGAACAAAGCGCTGAACGGCGAAGATTTTGAACACAAATCCACCACGCCATACGGTTGTTCCGTTAAATATGAATAAACGGTTTTGTTAATTCGATTTTAACCCGTCCGCTCCGAGCAGGACGGGTTTTTTTGTTTAGAGGCAAAGTATACGCTTTGTTCAGAATTTATTCGGCCCAATTAACGTTACTACATTATAACAACGTATTATCCCGTATGTCATAACCAAACCAAAATAAGCAAAGGTATGGATCATATACATAGTGGTCAGAATATGGACGCTGATGCAGATGAGATTTTACACGCCTTATTGAAAGGCACGGCCACCGAGACCGGGGAACGGTTTTTTTATGTATTGGTGGAACATGTATGTAAAGCATTAAAAACCGACGGCGCCTGGGTAACAGAATATTTTCCCGGAGCACGGCGTTTACGCGCACTGGCTTTTTGGTTAGACGGCGCCTTTGTGCCCGATTATGAATACGATATTGCGGGAACACCCTGCGAACCCGTCATCGAAAAAGCACGATTCACCCATATTCCTTATAACGTCATTGAACTGTTTCCGCGCGATCCGGATTTGCCCAAAATGAATGCGGTTAGTTACATGGGAGCGCCCTTGCTGGATGCGCGCGGTAAGCTTCTGGGCCATCTCGCCGTGCTACACCGAAAACCCCTGCCCGAAGTATCGCATGTATCGATGCTGTTTAAGATCTTTGCCGCCCGGGCATCGGCGGAAATCCAGCGTTTGCGGGCGGAACGCAAAGTCCAAAAACGCGAGCAAAAGCTGACCCGTTTAATTGACAGTGCGATGGATGCCATTATAGAATTGGATGATCGCTTTCGCGTAACCCGTATTAATCCGGCGGCTCTTAAGGTCTTTCGTTGTGACGATTCGGAAATTGTCGCACAACATTTTGAATCGTTTTTGACGAAACAGAGTTTCTCGAGATTGAAGTCGCTGGTAAACGGTTTAACGAATCGCCCGCAGGGCGAGCAGTGTTTGTGGATAAAGGATGGCTTTAATGCCCGCAGGTCGGATGGCAGTGAATTTCCCGCCGAAGGCAGCCTCTCCCGTTATGAGATGGATAAAAAGGTATTCTTTACCCTGATTATACGTGATATAAATGAACGACTGCAAGCCGAGCGAAAGATTCATGACCTAACCGAACAAACAGCTTATCTCCAACAGGAGATTCGCGAAATGCAAAATTTTGATGAGATCGCAGGACAAAGTTCGGCGATACAATCGATGTTACGCAAGATCAGGCAAGTGGCGCCTACCGATTCAACAGTACTTATCGAGGGTGAAACCGGCGCCGGCAAAGAACTGGCGGCGCGCGCTATTCACAGGGCAAGCCTGCGTCATGATAAGCCGTTGATCAAAGTGAATTGTGCAGCGATCCCTGCCCAATTAATGGAAAGCGAATTCTTCGGTCATGAAAAAGGCGCGTTCACCGGCGCAACCGATAAACGTGAAGGGCGTTTTGCACTGGCCGACGGCGGTACCATCTTCTTGGATGAGATCGCGGAGCTTCCTCTACAATTGCAGGTAAAGTTACTGCGGGTTCTACAGGAAGAAGAATTTGAACCCGTGGGTAGCTCCCAAACGCGAAAAGTCGATGTACGGGTGATTGCCGCAACCAATCGCAACCTCGTAAAGGAAATCGAAAAGGGCAATTTTAGAGAAGATTTGTATTACCGGCTTCATGTCTTTCCGATACATGTCCCGCCTCTCCGGGAGCGAAAAGGAGATATTTCACTGCTGGCCAAACGTTTTTCAGCCAGGCTGGCCCGAAAGATGGGTAAACCGGAGCCCGAATTAACGGAAGCCTATTTGAAGAAGCTTGAAGCCTATGAATGGCCCGGCAATGTCAGGGAATTGCAAAATGCGATGGAACGCGCCGTGATAACCTCCAGCGACGACGAACCGGATGCCCCTATGGCGCTCCCATCTGCGTTCGAATCCAACAGATCCAATGCGTTAAAGCCTTTGGAATTAAAAGATGATGATGTTATCTACACCGTCGATGAATGGCTTGCCCTGGAGCGACAAAATCTTGAAAAAGCATTACGCAAAAGCGATTGGAAGATTGCCGGTAAAAACGGAGCGGCGAGCTTGCTGGGGATGCCGCCCACCACACTGAGTTCTAGAATGAAAGCGTTGGGACTAAAACGACCCAACAATCTGTAAATGCTGTTATTCAAACGCGTTCGTTCAGTGATCATGTAAACCTCCTCTTCTTCTTCCTTACCTCGCCGATTTGCATCACGAAATTTGGTGTCCCCTTCACGAAAACTCGTAATTGACGAAATTTCGTTTGTCTTTTTTTGATTTGAAAACATTTTATAAATTTAAAAAAAACAATTAATAACGAGGCCGAATTGTTTTTGGCACGGTGTCTGCCTATTGGAGCCGCGGGCGCCCATAGAGAATTCATTTAACAAATACAACAGAAAGGAGTGTATGATGGGATTCTATAAAGATATCAATCAACAATCCCTGACAGAGACGGGCCTGGACCTTAACGAATTGAGAGAGGCCATTCGGCAAGAATATCGGGAGGTTTCCCGGAAGCCCGACAAAGGCTTTCATTTCCACACGGGAAGGCCGCTGGCGCAAATGCTCGTATATGAAGAAGGCTGGCTGCAAAATATTCCGGAGGAAACCGTCGCTTCATTTGCGGGCACTGGCAATCCGTTTCGCATCGCAGAGGTCAATAAGGGCGAAAGGGTTGTGGACATCGGATGCGGCGCCGGTATGGACGCGCTGATCGCCGCGGAAAAAGTCGGACCCGAAGGTCGGGTGATCGCGGTGGATATGACCGAAGCAATGCTGGAAAAAGCAGCTCAAGCAAAGGCGATCATGAATCTCAAACAGGTGGATTTTCAATTTGGTTATGCGGAAGAGCTGCCGGTTGAAGATAATTGGGCCGATGTGGTTATTTCCAACGGCGTGATCAACCTGACGCCCGACAAACAGCGGGTATTCAAAGAAATCTACCGAGTGCTTAAACCGTCCGGCCGGATTCAGATTGCAGACATCATGGTACAAAAACCGGTCGGGGCGGTCGCCAAGCAGCAGGCTGAATTGTGGACCGGCTGCGTCGCCGGAGCTCTTCTGCAGAATGAATTGAGGGATGCGGTAGAATCGGCCGGACTGGTGGATTTCCATATTACCTGGCAAGGCGACGTTTACAGTGGAGCGCCGCAACAAAGCAGTGCGGCCAGTTTTGGTACGTTAGGTATCAGTTTCAGCGCGCGCAAACCTATCGGAGCGAAGGTCGGGCGCGAGCGTCGTCAGACGATTGCGCAATGACTGTTTTAACAAACCGGATCGATTCGAGCGGCCGGACCTCCAATTAAACACCGGCCGCTTTGGATCGGTCGTTTTATTCAAATACGTTATCTGTTCAATTTAAATAAGGAAAGGAATACCAATATGTTACAGAATACAATACAACAGCAGAACCGGAACTTTGATCCCGATGCACAGGAATTCAAAGAACTGGGCTACCGGATGATACGTATTATTAACGGGTATTATCAAAAATTAAATGATTTACCAGTATTTCCGGGATCGACGCCGCAGAAGGTGGCGGATACATTTGCCGAAGAACTACCGCAGGAGGGGCAGAATCCTCATCAATTACTCGACGATTGGGTAAGTAAGGTTTTACCCAATTCGACAAACGTGGGCTCGCCGCGTCATTTCGGCTATGTTAATGGTTCGGGTACGATGATCGGCGTCTTGGCGGAAGCCCTTGCGGCTTCGGTCAACATGAATTTGGGCGCGTGGAACATTTCGCCCGCCGGAACCGAAATCGAGAAACGCGTTATCGCCTGGCTGGGGGAGATGATCGGATATGGCCGGGACAGCGGCGGATTAATGACCAGCGGCGGCACCATGGCCAACCTTACCGCAATTCACGCGGCATTGCGCAGCAGTCCTTACTATAACGATCCAGAAAACGGTCTGCAGGCGATACGACGGTCTGGTCGGTTTACCGTTTATATATCGGATCACGAAGGGCATGTTTCGGTTACGCGTATTGCGGACCTCTTGAATCTGGGTAAAGGTGCGGTACGCCTGGTACCGAGCAAAGAAGATTTCACCATGGATGTGGAGTCTCTGCAGTGGATGTTAAACAAAGACCGGGCGCGGGGAGATATACCGTTTTGTGTGATTGGCCAGGCTGGCTCCATTAATGTGGGAGCGGTTGATCCGCTGGGTGAAATTGCACGCGTTTGTTCAGAGAACAATATCTGGTTCCATGTGGACGGCGCAATCGGTGCTGTTGGCGCCATCCTTCCTGAAAAGCGCCATTTATATGCAGGCCTGGAGCGGGCCGATTCAGTAACGCTCGATCCGCACAAATGGTTGTATGTGCCCTATGAGTGCGGAAGTTTACTGGTTAAAGATGCGAACGTATTGAAGCAGGCATTTGATATGCAGGCGGGTTATTTGCAGGGGATCATACCGACGGAATACAGCGGTATCGATTATCTGGAATACGGTCCGCAAATGTCGAGAGGATTCAACGCCTTAAAACTATGGATGTCGCTAAAGTACTACGGCGTCGGGGGCTATCGACGCATGTTGTCGCGGAACGTACGTTGTGCCGAATATTTGGACAATCGTGTGGAACAATCGAGCTGTTTTGAGAAACTACACGAACCGACGCTGCACATTTATTCCTTCCGATTCGTCCCGGAAGATTTGCAGAATGGTCGGGGCGATTCGGAGCTTCAGGAGCGTGCCATAAACGCCTATCTTGACCGGCTTAACCAGCAGATAGCCGACGCCATACGTGCGGAAGGAACGGCGTTTATAATGACCACCCGTTTGCGGGAGCGTACGGTTTTGCGGATGTCAATCTGTTCGCATCGTACCGGCGAAGCAGATGTGGACCGGGTGTTCAATAAATTGCTGGAATTCGGCCAAGCCATTGATAAAAGCCAGCGCAGTCCGTATGCCCCTCAATTATGGTCGAAAAAACGCCGTCGGATCGTGCAATTGGGAGGTAATTACAAAACCGACAAGCACACTACGGCCGCTATCTGAATGTGAAATATCCCTTATGCGTTTCGGATACACAGTCGAAAAAGGAGGGGATAGCGATGTGTTTGGCGTTCAATAAAAAAGCCTGTGCGCGTTTCCATAAACGGACAGGCTTTATTGTTTTGAATTGAAAAAGAGGCTGTTTGCTTTAATTCGATGTTAATACGACGTCTGCCATTGCAGACCGGATTCTTTCTCACGAACCGCAATTCCCAAGCCTAATTAAAAGGCAAACCCCAGAGAAATCCCATGGCTCGCGCCAAGGTCATATTGAAAGGGACTGTAGGCGTAATCGATATGGTAGCCCTTGTAACGGATGGTGAGGCCGCCGGTCCAGCGTGTATTGTCCTGCTTACCGATGATGCCGGTGCGCAGCGTGATGTAATCAAAAACGCCGGCTGCGGCGCCCATTTTTAATGCAGTCGCTTCACTACCGATTTGTTGCACATCGGCCGTGATGAGCGGCCGGCTCTTATCCGGCGACCAGGGAAGCGCCCAGGCCAGCCCGGTTTGAACGATGACAGGCAGTTTACTGCGTGTGTTTTTCAGGGGCGCCATGCGTCCCAGATTGCGGGCGGCCACACCCCAGTGCAGCCGGGGCAGGAGATTTCGCTTTTGCAGGCCGATATCCAACGCCCAACCCGGCGCCACATCCAGATAATATTTTTCGTAAAGATATTTGACGGTTAAACCCGCCTGCCATTCTTCGAATATGGTGGTTGCATAACTGAGACCGGCGCTGAAATTGATGGCGTCTTCCTCGCCGAGCGGTTCGGTCGTCGGCCGCTCGCCGCGAATTTCAATCCCCGGGATGGTGAAGGCGTTGACGGAAAGCGCCAGGTTGTGACTGCCCGTCATGAACTGCACGGCCGCAAACTCCTGACGGATATCGGCCAGCCAAACGTTGTGCATCAATTGCAGATTCTTTTGTTCGCTGCCGGTCAGACCGGCCGGGTTCCAGAAGGCGGCGCTGGCGTCGGAGGCCACGGCCGTATAAGCCCCGGCCATGGCGGCGGCGCGGGCGTCCACGTCGATTTTAAGGAAAGTCAGGCCGTAATCACCGTCCGAAGCAGACGCGACGCCTGAACTCAGTAATAATAAAACAATGATCCATATTCTGCTATTCTTGTGCATAGTTTATCCTCAACACTCATTAAGGTATCCGTATTTGCCAGGAGAAGATATGGCTGCTTCCTTCATCGATTACAGAAGGAACAAAGGCGTAATCCAGTTTGGATTTGTATTTATACAAGGTGAAGCCCATCCCGGCGCCGGCCGTGAAATTGCCGTCGTTCATACCGATGCGAAGAGCGAGCCGGTCTTCATAGTCCGCTTCGATCCCCACATGGTGGCGCTGGTCATCCCGGTTGCTCATCTCGAAATCATACAAAACGTGCAGCCAGGGCATGGGCGTTTGATAGTGTAAACCGGCCAGGTAGAGGGTGGGGAATTCAAACACGGTGGTGCCGCCGAATTCAAACAGGTTATCGGTGTTGGCCTTCAACTGGGAGGAGAGATCGCGCGCAACGAGGGCGCCATGCAGGTTTTCCGTGAAGCGAAACCACATCCCGATATCCCATCCAAAGCCGGAAGAGCTATATTTTTCACTCTTCAAATCCAGCGATTCCCACAGATATTTAATCGAAACGCCCACGGCCAGGCGCTCCATAAAAATACGGGAAACGTTAAAAAAGGCGCCGTTGGCGGAGTGCCCGATTTCACCCGTCTGTTCTCCGATCCTGTTATAACCGGTAATATTGTCCACGCCTGTACTGATCCATCCCACGGAGAGACCGGCGCCGGGCGGCACTTTCATACCATAGCTGATAAAATTAAAACGCCGGTCCAGCGACAGAAATCGATAGGAGAGCGAGACCACTTTATCTTCTAGCAACGCCGAAAGGGCGGGATTGTAATAGAAGGCATAGCCGCTGCTGCGGTCGGCGACGCCGGCGTTGCCCAGAGAGACCGAGCGTGCACCCAAGCCCATTCGTAAATATGCGCCGGCATATCCGCCGTTTTCGCCTGCGGCGAATGATATCAGTGAAATTTGAATCAGGAGCAGCCATATCATTGTTTTCATAAAACCATTCCTCTTTAATTGATCACCACAATTTTACCCCAGGTTATCTCGCCGCCGACTTTGGCACGGAAAAAATAGACGCCGCTTGCGACGGTATCGCCTGCATCATTCGTGCCGTTCCACTTCGGTTTAAAGTCCGTCGAAGGTACGGTGGCCACATAATCCATGGCAAAATCGTAAATTTTAATTGCTTCATCCAGCGGCTTCTCCTGATCAAACTCGAAGCGGATGTATTCGTGGCGGCTGGGGGAGAATGGCGATGGATAGGCGTAGATGGCGGGATCCGGACGCTCTTCAGTGGTTACATAAGATCGGATGACCCGCCAATTGTCAAAATTATAGTTTTGGGTAACGGCCAAACCATCGGATGCGCCGAACCATAAATACAGCTCGCCAAGGCGTTCCTGAACGGCCGCAGCGTAATACTCATCGAGAAAAATTTCGTCGCGGCTCCGGGCGTCCTGAATATCGGGAAGGGTTTGCCAGCTTTCCATATTATCCAGGGTATAGTAGAGCCCTTTATCCGATGGAATGAATATATTTTCACCGTCGAATGCGAAGTTGTGCGCGAATATGCTTTCGTCAATCAGTACACGTTGCCAGCTTTGTCCGGCGTCGCGCGTGAAACTGACAGCGCGTTTTTCGGTTGCGCCGCGGGCTTCTATTGTTGCGGCCCAGACCGCACCGGTTGCCGGCTGGTGTGCCAGCGCCACTACAAAATTGCCGGATATGGTCGAATCGGTATTGGCCGGATCATGGACAAAACGCTGCCAGCTTTGTCCGTTGTCCGGAGACATACTGAGGCCTTCCGCCGTGCCGACCCAGAGCGTATCGTGCACGCTTAACAGCGAAAATGCGCGATGATTGAGATGGGCGCTGCTGGAGAAGGGCACGCCGTCGGTTGTTACTACCTGCCATGTTTCGCCCATATCGTCCGAGCGCCGCAAGCCGCCTCCAAAGCTGGCGATCCAAACGGTCTGGTGAACGAAGGCGATATCGTAGGTTAAATTTTGTACCGTGGTGGTGGTAGGCGCATAATCGGTTTCGCCCACCGAATCCACCGGTTGTGGAATGTGCGTCCAGGTTTCTCCGCCGTCCTGTGTATAACTCAAACCGCCGCCCACCGGCAGGTCGTCATCGTCGATGGTTGTGTCGTAGGCGGTCGCGATCCATAGGGTTCCGTTTTTCATGAACTGCATGGCGGAAACGCCGCCTTTACCTTTATAATCGCGGCTGTAAAACGTTTGCCAGGTGTCGCCGTTATCCAGCGTACGGTTTAAGCCGTAGCCCGTGGCGGCGTAAACGGCGTTGTCCTGTACCAGTAAGTCGATTACACCGTTGCCGTGCAGACGGCCGCTGAACTTGCCGTCGCCGTCGCTTTGGAGACGGTAACTGCTTTTATAAAGGGATTGCGCTCCCAGCGAAGCGCACAAGAAAGCGACAAAAAACAAGATTGCTATATAATTTTTCATTGGTATACCTCGATTGAATCCGTAACCGCGTCCGATAAATTGCCCGCCTTATCGCGCATGAAAAACGTAAATATATAGTTTCCGGGTTTTGTGTCCAGATCAGGATTACTGGAATTAAAAACGATCAGCGAGAACGAATAGATGCCGTCGCCGGCCTCTTTATCGCCGTACGTTTGCTTACCATTGAAGATTTCGCCGTAATTGAAATCCTGGCCGTTATCCACCATTACAATGGGGTTGCCGTCATTGGCGTATGTACCGTTTGGTTTCAGGGAGTAGAAATAGACGGAATCCACATCGCCAAGTCCGTCGGGATCGCTTATTTCCGCTTCCAATAAAGTCCAGTTGTAATCGCCGGATTGCGGCTTTTCGATGCTGTCCGCCATGGTAACGGCGGTAATGGCGCCGGCGCCTTCGTTTAGCGGACGGGTACCGTTGTCCTCATCATCGCAGGCCGTAAAGAGGAATATAAGCAGTGTTATCCCTAACAACCATCGTTTCATCATGGGTTCTCCTGTTGCATTTGTTCACACAGTTCTTTAAAAAATCCGAAACGCACGCCGCGGTCGCTGGCGATCACCTCTTTAATATCGGTATAATCCATAATCGTTATGTAAATGAGCAATCCCAGAAGGATCACGTCCTCGCGACCCGCTTCCATACCGGGCAGCCGGCGGCGTTCATAATTGGTCAAACGGTTTAACCGTTCAAAATAGCGCCACAACGCGTCATAATCGAAGCGGAAACCATGTATCAATTGCGGCTGATAGCGGGTCATTTTCTGGTCAATCGCCGCGAGCGTCGAAAGCGTCCCGCCGGCTCCGATTAATGTGAGCGGCGCGTTAAGTTTATCAAAAAATCGCGAGGATTCCAAAATGTCGCCGATATAACGGCGGATATTCGCTTGTTGCGTTACGGTCAAACGTTCATCGGGTTCAAATTTCTCCAGGAGCATCACCACCCCGAACGGCAGAGAGACCTGACGTTCAATCCGCTCTTGGTTACCATAGATCAATTCGCTGCTGCCGCCGCCCACGTCAACGACGAGTCCAGCTCGGTCGGCTTGCAGTATGCCTTCAATGGAACCCGAAAAGGTTAGCGCCGCCTCCCGATCGCCTGTTAAAACGGTAATTTCCCAACCGAACCGTTGCCTTACGCGTGCAATGAATGTTTCACCGTTGTCGGCGTTGCGCAATGCCTGTGTACCGACCAGGGCTGTTTTGACCGGCTTGTGAGCTTCGATGATGGTGCGGTATGTGTCCAGCGTTTCCATCGTGCGTTGCATGGCGGTATCGGATAAACGACCGCTTTGGCCGAGACCTTCCGCCAGACGGGTCACTTTAAACGCCTGGCGTATTATTTTTACGGAGCCGGTCGCAGAGCAACCGCCGATCAACAACAACAATGAATTGCTGCCCACATCGATAACCGCGAATACAGGCTCAGTTTCTCTCATAATGTAACAGCAAAGCGCTCCACTCGTTTAAATCGGTTTGGCGGGATAGCCGCCAGCCCTCATCATTGTAGGTTTTTGTTATAAGGCTTACGTCCTCGCCCAGAATACCGGAAAGCATTAAAAGGCCGCCCGGTCTGCTGTAAATGTGCCATTTCGGCGCCAGACCAATCAATACGTTACGATTGATATTGGCCACGATTAAATCGAACGGTATCGGCTCTACCAAATTCAGTTCGCCGTGTATGAAGTTGATGCAATCTTCACATTGATTCAAACGGCTGTTTTCACGGCCGTTTTCAATGGCCCATTTATCCATATCGAAGGCAGTCACATGTTTACAACCGCGATTGGCAGCGTAAATGGCCAGAATACCGCTGCCCGTACCGGCATCCAGAACCGTCCATTCCGGGCGCAGCTCCTGTTCCATCATTTCCAGAAGCAGCCGCGTGGTTTCATGGTGTCCCGTACCAAATGCCATTTTGGGGGCGATGGTGATCGCGACGGTCGCTTCGTCCTGCGGCGGCGTTTCCCAGTCGGGCAGGATCAAAAGATGCGTGCCCATCCGGAGAGGTTTGAAATTCTGTTTCCAGGATTCATTCCAGTTTTCCGGCTGTACCCGTTTGATTTCCAGGTCGGATGATCGGAAGGGTTCGATGGTGCGCCGCAGTAAGATAAGCAGTTGTTCATACAGGCGTTGATTCCATAGTGCGTCCGGGAAATAAACCGTAAATTGATTCTCTTGCTGCCAGATACCGTTACTTCCCATTTCAACGAGAGAACGGCTCAGGCTTTCCAGATATCGTGAAGCGGCGCGCACCGTTACGGCAACCCATGCTTCCTCTTGTTTTAAATCGTTGTTTTCCATTAACCTTCCTGTACACGCCGATGGTATGATTTCGCTTAATCACGTATGGCGATATTGACGTTTATACCGAATTCTTTGTAGGAGTATTTACCGGAAATTTTATTTTCATTGGCGCCCATTTCGTAAAACATGCTGCCCTGTACGCGTTTGCTAAAACGATATGTGGCGGAAGGGCGCAGTTTCCAGGAGCTGTTTTTCTGCCGTTCTTCGAACGACTTCTGATCGAATTGTTTCTGAAATGTGCGATTTTCGGATGCATCGAACGTTAGATTGAAATTGATTTCGTTTTTAAACGTTTTGCCCCTGAACGGCCAAACCGGGATTGGGATTTTGAAGCCCGATGTCTTGGAATAGCTCAATGAGAAGGTAAAATTGCTGCTCTCCGTTTTGGAAGCGCCGGCGGAACCGGAGAACGAATAACTGGTGTTTTCGGTCATTCTCAGGTTGGCGGTAACGCCCCATTTGGTGCGGATATTCATGCCGATGAGTGGCTGCCAGTTGTTGCTGAAGCTTTGCGAGGTCGGCAAAAAACTGCCGTCCAGCTTAAGGGTACGGTTTTCGGAATACTTGCCGCTGTGGGCGTGGGTTACCTGAACCGATTTGGCGAATGCGGGAAAGAACAGAAATTTTTCAACGCCGGAGACCTGAACGTTCCAGTCGGGCACAAAAGCACGCCAACCCTTGAGATCGTCAAAGTTTTCTTTGGGGTTGTCGCTGAGGGCGAAATAGGTGCTCGAGGTGCTTCCGCTGCGGTTGCGTCCGTAATCGGAGCTGGATTCCTGCGTACTGTACGAATGGGAAAGCGATATGGAAATATTACGCGAGACGTTGAAGCTGGTGTTAGTCCGCAGCCCCTTTTGCTGCTGGTGTATCGGTCCCACCAGATTGACCGGATTCTCCTGAAACAAGAGAGAACTGTCTTGCGGGACGCCGGGATTGCGTGTAAAACCGAACTGGAAATCCCATGCAGGGATGCCCGATAGGTACTGGTGCGAAATCTGGTCGGAAAAGGTAAGATTGGCTTTTATGGATTGCCATTCGCTTAACAGGTTGTAAGCAGCCATGAGGGGGTTCGGAAAACGGAGCGTCTTCTCTTCTTCCTTTTCCTCTTCCTCCTCGCCCTTTTGCTCTTGTTGATTATCCTGCTGGTTGGAGCGTGATCGTCGGCCGCGGCGCCCGCGTTGGGCGTCCGATTGCCCATCCGGCGTATAGATGGTTTTTAATAGCTTGCCGGGATTAAACGTCATATTGATTTGTTTTTGCGTACGGTTTGAACTCTTCTTGTACTTGTTTCCGTTGGTTAACTGGTAAGAGAAATTACTGCTGAACGAGAAATCGGGACGCAGCCAATTGGTCAGATTGGGACGATAGGTGCCTTTGAACGTCTGGTTGATGTCAGTATCCAACCCAAAATTGCCCTCTGTAATGATTTTGTTCCAGAGTTGGCTGTGGTTCAAACTGTCGGAGTCGGCGTCGGACTGGTAGGACCGGGAATAGTCGAAACTGAGGTTTTCGATCAGCTTGTATCCGGCATTGATGGAGCGATTGGCGGAGGTATTGACAATGCGTTTCACCTCATTCTGTGTGGTGTCGTTGTCGCTGCGTCGCAATGTTTCGGTTTTGGAATCGGACACATTAAGATTCATGTTGATCCGTTCCGGCGTGTAATAAATTTTTTCATCGCTGATGGCCTTGACAACAGGGATCTTCTTGAGGAATGAAAACGGCTGTACGTAATTATCGCGACCAAACGGAATGCCGTAATTAATGGATTCCTTCATCTGCCGGGAATCGTTGAATTCAATTTCCCAGTTGCTGTTGTGGCGTTGCGAATAATCCACATTCAGACTGAGCTGATCCAGCGTATAACGCAAATACCAGTGTTTGGACTTGGACCGTTTCTGGATCGTCGTCCCGATTCCAAACACACGACTTTCCGATGCCTGGTCTTCCAATTCCTCGGGAAGTTCGCGCAGTCCTACCAGCGACTGCAACTTTTCGGTAATGGTCTGATTACGGTAACCGCTTAAGCGGTCGGTATTGGGCAGATATTTGGGAATGCTGCGGTTAAACGCAGCTCTTGCGTCCACGGGAAACGAAAGGTCCCACGATTCCGGTAAGAATTTATCGAGGTTGATCTTCCCGGAATAGTTCTGAATTTCCTCGGTATTGCCGCCGCCAAACTGGGTGCTGATGTTGTGGTAATCGGCGTCCTTGCTCTCCAGTTGGGCGTTAAACGAAAGCAGGTCCGCCAGTTGTACATTGGCGCTCATCCTTAACGCGGTAGCGTTAATTTTGCGCACGTTGGATAACCGCAATTCGTCCAGCCATACCTCACCAACAAAATCGGTGGGGTCCCTTCCGGGTCGGTTACCCATGTGCTTTACGCCAATGACGAAATAGCGGATGTTTTTGAGGTTGGGCAACCCTTCCACTTTGTAATAACCGCCGGGCTTGCCTTTAAGCTCCTGAATGCTGGTTTCGCCGCTTAGCGCTTTTACCCGCGCCATCGCATCCAGATCGATATCGATGTTGTTATTGTCGGTATTCCAGTGGGAGTAAATATCCTGGCCGTATTCGTAATAATTGTTTTGATCCGATCCTAAACGCAGGTAAAAACGGATATTGGAGCTGTCGCCCGCTTCAGGGTTTACGGGCGGGCCTCCGGGCAATTTACGGTCGCCGTGCACAAACATGCGCAACCGTTCGTAGTTGAGGAGATCGAGCGGTTTGTACAGTAATTTTTTGGCCTCGGCCACATGACCCGCGCGTAACCCGAAAAACCGCATAACGAGCGACTGCTCCTTGGATCGCGCTTTGGTGATGCGGTCTTCCACGCCGGTTACCCCGGGCGGTGAGTGGTATGCCTCGATATCGCCCGCAGCGGTGGCGTTTTCTTCCGTATTATAAGTAGCCAGTGTAAATAAAGAATCGTTTCTGACGAAATCGGCGGTATCGTTTTCGGCGATGCCGGTTTCTTCCCATTCATTACCGACAAAATCAAACGTGGCAATGAAGATGCGCCGACGTTCGGTGGGCAGTTTATCGAACCAGAGACGAACAAAGAATATCTGCTGGAAATCTTCGTCGGGTTCGCCGATCTTTTTCTGAAAATCTTTAATGGGGATACGAAAGAGGCGCCAACCTTTTTGGGTGGCGCCGGCGATCCATTTTTTGGCTTCGGCATTGGTGGTATCCAGAGAAAAGGAGTATTCGAAATACTCATTGGTTGTGGAAATCTGACCGTCGCCGTCCAGGTCTTCGGTATCGGGGTAACGGGCGGCGCGGGAGTTACTGTTGCCTTCCGTTCCATTCAGTCCGTCGTAGCTGATGCCGTCGTACACATCGAGGGCGCCGCGTTCGGGATCGTACCAGTTATCGTCGGGATCGTCGCCGGGACGGCCGTTGGGGATGCCGTCGATGCCGGTATCTTCGCCTTCATCCAGCAGACCGTTATTGTTACGATCTTCCGTATTAAGATTGCCGTAGCTTTGTTCGCCGCGCAAATTATTACCCTTCATGTACCAGTCTTCCGAAATACGCCCGATATCGATATTGACGCGCCCGTCATAGCCCTTCACCCACATTTCGATGTATTTGGTCTTTTGCTGGTCGGCAAAACTAAGAGTCGAACGCATAATACCCGCCCAGGCGCTGTCCTCACTGGCATCTTCGTCCCGCCAGAAGTCGATACCCAAAACGTCGGTGGTTTGACCGGTCTGGGCGTTCACATCGCGGTTCGGCCAGATGTCTTTTATGGGCACCTGATGGTAGGGATTGAACCAGGCCATATTGGCACGGTATTTATTGACGACGCTGTCTTTGGGCGTTGCAGAGCCCAGCGTTTTTAACTCCTTGGGCGGACTGGCCGGCGTCCAGGTGCGGTAACGGATGCCAAGGGTCGTGGTGCGTTTGCTGGCCTCGAAATCATCGATGTAAGCAACGCCGTCGTTGTCATTGGTGGACTCGTTGTTCATCGTATTGGGGTTGGGCAAAACCTGGGCGAATTCGCCTTCGAAGTTCACTCGGGATTCGGCATTGGTTTCAACCATGGGCAGAGCGTCTACCATTTCGGTTAAAAAGCGCGGTTTGAACTTGAAGGCGGCGTTCACGTCCCACACAAAATTGCGGAAGGGTTCCTGCCCCACGCGTACCTTGGGATCCAGGGTCGATTTGTTGAGATAAAGGGCGGTTAATCCGATAAAGGAATCGTCCAGAAACCGGTATTCCATGCGCCCGCCGAAAATGGTCTTTTTATCGAGTTGGAAAAGATTTGCGCGCTCGTATTTGATTTGAATATTGGAGCTGCTGCGCTTGGCCTCCGGAGAAACCAACGTAAGCTGGCCGCTGAAATAATCGATGGTGTAATCTTTGTCCCGCTGCAGGGTTCTCCCGCCGAGTGTGACCACTTCACTGCCTTCCAGAACGTAAAAGCCGAGATCGAAGGTGGATTTCGTACTCTTTGAAGTGACGATCATTTCGAATTTGGAGCGATTCAGAAATTCGTTGTCGTTACTGTTACTGAAGTTGTACATATCCACGGTGTATTTGTCGTCCAGCTTATCGTTAAAACGGCTGCCTTCCGGCGGATTAAACGGTTGAACGGAAGGGAAGATGAGAATGCCGTCCGCGCGGTTTACGATATAGGGATTGTTATCGATTTTTTCATCGCCGCCCTCAATCGGTTCGCCGTTTTCGTCCAGAACATCCAACTCCATCAGGTTAAGGAATGATTTGTCACTGCCTTCGGGATAGGTTTCGTGATTGCCGTTTACGTTATATTCCAGGCGGACATCAAATCCCTCCTTTTCGATGTTGCTGCCGCCCAGGGAGTACACGTTGCGCATCATTAACGGCCAGGTTTCTTCGTAAGTGGGCTGCATGGCTTTGGGTTTAATCAGTTTGAGCACTACAGCCTGGCCGCTGTCCTGAATCGCTTCGTTTAATGTGCCGACGGGCCGGTTCAAATATTGCGGGGCTTCAACGCCAACGGATTGGTTACTTGCGCCGGCGGAAGTTACGAATGCGACGGCGATGGCTTCATTGGTCTGTGCGGTCTGGTTTAGTTTAAAAAAGCCGCGGTATTTATCGAAGGTATAATCTTTACCCTCTTCCAGTCGTTTAAAAAATCCTTTTTCCAGGCGCCCTTCGCGGTTTTCCGTGGTTACCGTATCCAGATCCACTTCGAAGCGGCCGGTGGAAGGATTGAAATAGGCGACCGGCTGGGAAACAGCGATGCCCTGCCGCGCATCGGGATCATTGTAGCCGGTGGTTTTCCAGACTTCCAACTGGAGGATATCGGTGCCGCGGGTATAGGAGAACGTTTGCGGATCGTTAGCGAATCCCTGTTCATAGTAATTCCGGTAATACAGGTCGGCGAAAAAGTAACGGTTTTTAATGAATTCGTAATCCTTAACCGTCGTTTGCGATTCCTTCGAGCCGCCGCTTACCGTCAACTCTTGCTGCTGGCCCTTTTCCAGAGAGGCAATGCCGGTAAAATAGAGGTTGCCTAATTGCATCTGCGTTTTTAAACCGAATAAGCCCTGGTTGGAGCCGCCGAACATCACGTAACGCGTGGAAGGCAGGGATAGCGAAATATTGCCGGCTTCTACTTTTTGTACGATCTCGTCTTCTTCGCCGTCGTAACGCAGTTTGAGTGTGTTTTCCACATCCACCGTGGCTTCACTGTTCTGCTCTACGGATACGGTCACTTTTTCGCCGATTTTACCCTCAACCGTGAATTGTTGTGTTTGCCGGAAGCGCGGACTGAATGTGTTTTGGCTTTCGATGGCGGAAACGGCGGATCCAGAACGCTCTTCGGTCCGGCCGGAGAGATCGAAAGAAATGTTACCGGTTACCCTCAATCCGATACGGTCGGAGCCGAAAATACGGGTAAACGTTTCGTTTTTAATGCGAAAGGGTATGTCGAGTTCGATCGCCCCGAAAGCTTCTTCCTGCTGGCCTCTAAAGTTCTGGAGGATGGTTTTTTTCCATAGCTCTTTTTCCTGAAAATCCATACGCATATCGATGTAGGTGTTCAAATCCACAACGGCGGGTAACAGGAATTCCGTACTATTTAGCTTTTCGCTTATGGAGATAAAGCGCCCGGTGGAATCCATCTTAACGATGCGTTGGTAAGATGACGGCCGGTGAGGGAAAATGGTTGAATCGTCTTTAATTTTTTGCAGCCCGTAAAATTCGGGCTCAAATAAATCAACCACTTTGGGCGGTTCTGGCATTTCGACGCCAATCTGTGCTTGTGCCATTCCCTGGAAAAGCACGAAACAAATGCCAACCGCTCCCACTCGGAGTAGTGATTCCAGGCGTTTCCTATTGATGTTCAAGCTCCAATCATCAGAATTTAATATAACCAACAACGTACACTTAATTGAACGGTAGCAATAGACGCTATAGAACGACCTCCGAGTGTTTGAGGGGTACTTCGTTTTAACAAATGCAAAATATAATGAGCGTCGCCCCGCTTTTCAAGGGTAAATCGCCGCCCTATTTTAACATTTTTTAAATGGTTAGTAGCTTTAACGTATGCCTGAAATAAAGGTTCGGGAATTATTGAACGCAAACGAAAAACTTTGTATGGGCCGAAAGCACGCATTAAATTGGCATTCGATTTGATAACGCAACGGAGACCGGTGGGAACTAAACTCATTTAAGCATACGGTATGCAACCATCATTATGAAAATTCTGAACCGCTACATACTTAAAGAACATATCATGCCGTTTTTTATGGCGCTGTTTGTCATCATGTTCATTTTACTGATGAATTTCCTTGTGAAATACATCGGCCATATATTCGGCAAAGGATTATCGGCATTTATCATTGCCAAATTAATTGTGTTGAATCTGGCCTGGATGTTGGCGCTCGCCGTGCCGATGGCGACTTTGGTCGCGGTTTTAATGGCCTTCGGTCGTCTATCGGCGGACAATGAAATCACTATTTTAAAATCCAGCGGAATAAGCATTTATCGCATTATCCGACCTTCCATTTATATGGGCTTGGCACTCACGTTGGTCATGATCTATTTTAACGACCGAATTTTGCCCGAAGCCAATCACGCCGCAAAGAATATGTTTTCCGCCGTCAAAGAAAAAAAACCCACTTTACAGTTAGAAGAACACATTTTCTATACCATCAATAAATATACGCTTCTGGTCGAAGATATTGAAAAACCGCTCGAGGAAGAATGGCTGAGCCTGGATAAAATGCTGGGTCCGGCGTATCAGGATAAAAATACGATAGACCGCCTAAAAAATCTGACTATTTTTGATCGAACCGATCCGGCAAAGACGATTACGATTGTGGCGAGCGAAGGATATATGGTTTATTCTAAACCGCGGAAAACATTGATATTTACTTTATTTGACGGAGAATTTCACGAATTGGATCATAAAAAAGCCGAGGAGTATCAACGTTCGAAGTTTAAAAAGCATGTCGTGTATATACCCGCGGAAGAATTTCAATTTGAAGAAAAAAAGGAGGATTATCGCAGCGACCGGGAAATGAGTGTCCGCATGATGCAGGATAAGATCGATTCGTTCAGAGAACAGATCGAGAAACAACAAATCCGGGTGAGGCAGAGTTTGCGCGATCACTTCGTCCGCATCGATACATTACTGAA
Source organism: uncultured Calditrichaceae bacterium (assembly GCA_964542915.1). GTDB lineage: Bacteria > Calditrichota > Calditrichia > Calditrichales > Calditrichaceae > CAZIVP01. The sequence continues at coordinate 47,761 of CAZIVP010000016.1, forward strand.
ACGCCCGGTTGATTCATTATACGCCCAAACATTCCGTTTCCCGCCCGTATCGAAAAACCGTTATGAAGGCGCAAAATCGGCCGCCAGGCGTATAGTCGAGCGCCATTATCATCAGATGCGCACCAAAGAGAACATCATCGATAATCAACGATCCTCGATTAACCGATTTGCGGTTGAAATTCATAAAAAATTTTCCATACCGTTTGCCTGTATTGTGTTTGTCCTGATCGGGGCGCCGCTTGGCGTAATGAGTCGAAAAGGCAGCATGGGTGCGGCCATCAGTTTGAGTATTGGTTTTTTCCTTTTATATTGGGTATTTCTGATTGGCGGCGAAGATCTTGCCGACCGGAAGTTTATGACCCCGTTTATCGCTATGTGGCTGCCCAATATCATAGTAGGCGGCGGAGGAATGTATTTGTTGTGGCGGGCTGTCAAAGAATCCACTTTTATACACTGGGAATGGTTGTCCATTTTAATGAGCAAGTTTAGGTTTATAGGAAAATCCAAACAGGAGAATGAGGCGCATTAATGCTATTGGATCGCATGCTGGATCGCTATTTGCTTAAGCGTTTCTTCATCAATGTACTCATTGCGGTGTTAACGTGGATCATCATATTTCTGGTGGTGGACATTATTGAAAATATTTCCAAATTCATCGATCATAAAGCGACCTTCCAGCAGGTGTTTTTATACTATCTCTATTACATCCCCTATATCATAAGCCTTACGCTTCCGGTTGCGATGTTATTAAGCGTTTTGTTCACGTTGAGCACTTTGGCCAATAACAATGAGTTGATAGCGGAATTTAGCGCGGGCATCAGTCTCTACCGCTTATTGGCGCCGTTGTTTGTCGTTGCATTATTAATCAGCGTTGGGGCCGGTTTCTTTAATGAAAAGGTCGTACCGCGAGCGAATCAATTGCGACTGAATCTAAAACGCTACGAGATTTCGGGGCACAACCGTCCATCCGAGATGACGCGATCCAATATTTACCGCCAGGATGAAGAAAACCGCAAATTCGTCATTAAATATTTTAACAGTAAGAATAACACGGCCCGCAGCGTGAGTATCCAGACGTTTGAAGGCCCGGCGCTGATCGAACGCATCGATGCGGAGCGCATGGTTTGGAAAGACGGCCATTGGCTTTTAAAAAAGGGCCGGGTGCGGCAGTTTTCGGGGAATCGCGAACGACTGATGACCTTCGAGGACAGCCTTTTCAAAGCCAGTCGACTGAGTCCGGAAGATTTGATGGATATTCAAAAAAAACCCGAAGAGATGAGTTTTAGCGAATTAAACCGTTTTATTCGGGAGTTGCGTGCTATTGGAGCCGAGGTGAAAAAATGGGAGGTGGAGCGGCATCTGAAAATTGCCATGCCGTTCGCTAATTTTATTGTCATTTTGCTGGGCGCCCCGCTTGCTTCGCGGAAACGGCGCGGCGGCATCGGTTTGAATTTCGGTATCAGTTTGATGGTAAGCTTTATCTATTTCATTATCATCCGTACCGGTCAGGTGTTCGGCCATCAGGGCAAATTGGATCCCTTATTAGCGGCCTGGCTGGGCAATCTGATCTTTTTAACGCTGGGGATTTACTCCCTCTTAAAGGTACGTAAGTAGTTTATTTTAAATACACCATGCGTCGGGATAGTGTGATAGCCGGCGTCTTCAAAACAGCCACGTAAATGCCTCCGCTTACGATGCGCCCCCCATCGTCTTTACCAGCCCAACGGATGGAGTGCACGCCTGAGGATCGTTCCGGAATATCCCAGGATGTGACGATCCTGCCAAGCAGATCGTAGATCGTAAGGGTCGATGCACCCGCTTGAGGCAGATAGAATGTGATGGTCGTTGAAGGATTGAAGGGATTGGGATGGTTCTTTAATTGATAAATCCCTGGTGTACGAACATTCTCAGATAGGAGCGTTGCGATCGTTCCGTCATAACCGGGACTGCCGAGATCGCCGTCGCTGTCTTCCCAGACGGTTGAAGAGGCTTCCCATTTTGAGGGATCGTTGTTGTCGGCATCGGGACTGCCGTTGTAATACATGGATGCGCCATTCAGATCGGGCCAGGATGCGCCGTCATCATATTCAACCGCATCGATGCGGGTACTGCCGTCATCAAGGTAGAGATAGATTTCATCGCCGCTGTTTCCGAGAGCGATGTCGTTGTATTCATAATCCACTTGTACGCAGCCGTTTACGGCTTTGTCCGCGTTGCGGCCAAGGACCATGTATTGCTGGCCATCAAGAAGCAGGGCAGAAGCGTCGCTGATGCGGTGTTCGTCGTAATCGTTATCCCGTATATACCACCCGGCCAAATCAATTGTACGGTCGGTATTATTGTAGATTTCAAACCATTCGCCGTCGGCGTCGCTTACGGCGGATGGGTTCTTCATAATTTCCGTGATAAGGATGTCGCCCGGTTGGGCTTGCACCGGATCGTCTCCGGTGGAAGCGGAGGATTCAACACCGGCGGAATAGTGCTCGTTACCGTGTGTGCCGTGTACGGAATACGCTTGGTAATAATAAACGGTATTGATTTGTAAATTGTCATGAATAAAGGTAGTAGCGGATTGCCGGGCGATGATTGTACCTCCCAACGCTTGCTGACCGTCGCTATAAACAACGCCGTCAACGGGAGGTTCAAACGAGCCTTCGTTGTCCCAAACGATCATCACATCGTCGCCGTCAATATTCTTTTCCCAGCTCAAATCATTGCGTGTATCGGTAACATTTGTAGCCGTGAAATCCGCTGGTTTATCAACCTCATCGGAGAAATAGCAACGCCGGACGAGCGTGCTGTCAATAATAAAGGGATTTTGCTTGTCGTCCTGGTAAGGGGCAATGGCGTCATTACGGTTGGTTTCCCTGGCATCAACCGCATCCTGATCGTGCCAGTCGTAGAGCGTCTCTTTCTGAAGTTCGAAAAAGTCGTCATCCGCCTGCTCCCGGTACATGGTATAGAAATAGAAGACCGCCCGCGCTGCATCGCCCTTGTGATCTTCCCGCGGTTCAAACCAATCGTCGTCATTTTCTTTTTCGCTATATTCATCGATAAACTGATCCGGAATTGAGGTCAACGCGTAGTCATGCCGCCACCATTTATCGGTAGAGATATTTTCGCTTTCTCCCAATGGAGCGTTACTACGGGAAGAATTTACGTGCTCGCGTGTGGGAAACAAATGGTGCAGATCGCTCTTGGCATTACCCTGATCGGCGCCTTTGCTTTGCGGCCAGGTATGCTCCGTGTTCATGTCTTTAAAATAAGCGTCGCTGCTTGGATCATTCTGTGGATCGATATAGATACGATAGCCGCTGTAAACACAGGAAACGCTGTCTTCATGATTATCGATGACGGCGAACATGGTGTCGCGGGCGTCGTCGTAACTTAAAACGGTTTGCGGTTTATAGTTCGCTACGAGACTGTCAATCAATTGCTCTCCGGTTAATCCCGGAAAAAGGGTACCGGAGGTCGTGTTATCAGAAAGTAAAGGTTGGATGCCGCACAACACGATTAAAAACGCGACGCTGATACGCCAATTCCTTTTTATCATCCCTGACCTTCCTTTATTAAATCAGATTAAACGCGCCGGATAAAATACAAAACTACGTATTAATTGTTCCCGGTTTTGTGATTTATTTTACAATTGCATCTATTATCGTCCTTTTATATCGGTACTTAAGAAAGCAGGCTGGTATTCGAGCAGGCCTGAACAGGTCTGTTTAATGAAGGCGGGAATGACGGATTTGAAAAATCCGTCATTTTTTACGGAAGGCGGTTATTGATTGACCGAGCTCAGAATCTGCGGCACAATTTCTTCGATTTTTTTACCGGCGTTTTCCAGAGCGGTAATGCTGGCTTTTTCAAAATCCAGTTGAATGCCTTTAATGTCGGAAAAGGAGTTTTTGTATATTTCGCGGCCCGTCCGCAAATCGGTGATGGCGATATTTAGATTGACAAAGGCCGAATAAAGGTTATACACTTTTGCGCCTTTACGGGAAGCCGCTTCCAGTTTAATAAACCAATCCGCTTCGTTCATCTTATCGGTAAAGGTAAAATTACGGTCGCTCAACACTTTCTTTAATTTGGGTTCCACGTACAGCATATCGGTCGGCTTGCCAAGGTGCTTCTCTTCCGACTCCACATAAAAAGTGGGACCGACCACTTCTATTAAAATACGGGTATTGGGGGCGGGTAAATCGTTGACGATTTTTGCCAGTATGGGATTGTCAAAAGATTGAATGGATGAGAAATCCAGCGAGGCTTCGATGATTTGTAAAGATTTTGCCGCCTTTATTTTACTGATTTTACACTGCGCCAGGCCCTGTTTATTGGTTAAGACTTTATCGGACAATTCGCCTTCGCCTTTCACAAATCGGAATTGAACGGGCAGCCGGTTTACAGGCTGATTTTTATATGAGGCCTTCACTCTCAGGAGATTGTCCAGAGGCTGCCCTATTTTACCATACAGTTTGCCGTTTTCCGCCTGAAGTTGGGTGGCCGACAAGAGATTTTGTAAAGCCAGAAATATTTCGTTATTAAGAAAGATTTCCCCATCAGTGCTCAAACGGGTAACGGGTTCGCCAAGATGATCTCCGATGGCGCGATAAGCCTGTAAATATAGTTGTAACGCCTCTGCGACTTTTCCATTTTGAAGGCTGTTCTGTCCTTTTAAATAAAGATCGTAAGCTAAACCGGCAACCTTTCTTAGAGCTTCGCTTCGCATTTGCCGGTACTTCTCTTTCGACAGGCGGTAATAGACCCAATAGGCGCTGTCGTCTTCCCAGTTATCCACCAGTTCATAGCCCCGTAACTTTGCTTCGGTTCTGGATTGTACGCGGGAAACGACTTCTTCTTCCACCATGCCGGCGCGTTCGGCCAGCCGGTGTACAAATTCGCCTGATATATCAACGGTAATTTCCGAGGCCATGTTGCGAAGGGCATTTTTCTTGGCAACCTCATGATAATCGCCTTTTAGCTGCTCTTTAGAGGCCATAGCGATGCCGATATAATATTCTTTTAAAACCGGGTGGTTGGTCACCCAGTCCGGCAGATCTTCCTGAGAAAATAAGAAAGGGTTAAATAAGAGCACCAACATAAAACTGTATAATAGGATGGATCGTCTCATAATAGCTCTTAATGACCTCCGAACAATGGTATAATTAATGATCGATATGGGTTTATTTCTACAACTTTATCGGTTGTTCCTTTTGTGTGTGGCCAGAAATTGTTTTTTAACGGATTCTATGGTTCCCGCTTGTTGGGGGCTTTGGATTTGTGCGACCGGCTGCCCTTCGGTGGATGAACTGCCCCATGTAATGGAAAAGAGAAAAAAGTCATAGGAAGGATCGCCCAGACTCGAAATATTGGCGCTCTTAAACACATCCACCACAATGTATTGTTGAAAATTGTCATTTTGCCAATCGCTGGACCACAAATCATATGCAAGAAATGCCTCATCATCTTCGAATACGGTTTCCGAAAAGCCGGGTTTGCGCGATCCGGTTGCTGCGGCAAAGCCGAATTCGCCGCTCCCGGGAACGTAGTCTAAATTTCCGTTATTATCCTGGTATATTGCATAAATGGCGACCGCTCTGGTTTGATCTTTGAATCCGAATGCGTATAAATCAAACAGGCTGCCGAAGCCATCGCTATCTGCATAAGGTCTTGTATTGTCGAAACGCCAGCCCATACGGTAACCGCTTACAACTCTTGAAGGTGCAGTTGCTTCGTCTCCGGCTACGGCTGCGATGGCATAATGATACCAGCGCGCCTGCCGTACGTCGTGATCATCCCACGAAGTCCCGGAAGGTGCACTTATCACCGGATAGTTACCATCCTGCAGCGAATCCCTGAATACGGTGTAACGTTCGGCGCCATCGACAGCGTCCCATTCCAGATGAATACGATCCTCTAAATCTCTTGATACATCAAGTCCTTTGGGCTTGAAGGGAAGTAGATTTAATCTCACGATCATTTCGTTTTGTTGGATATCGACCGATTTCTCCCCTACGTAGAGATTTAATCCCAATTCATTTTTTCCCAATACATAAAACAACCGGTTATTTCCCTTTGGAACATCAATTCTTCCTTGTAATTGATTATCTTCTATGTTGAGATTAACATTAAGTTCTGGCATATTTGGCCCTGTAACTTTTAATATTGCCTCATCTACAATTGAAGGATCGACATATGAAGAGTTTATTGTAACATCTGCAGCAATTCTATTTACACTTAGAAAAACATCTAATTCATCTTCTTCAATGTTAAGAGTTTTACTTCCTTCGTATACATCTATACCCAATAAATTTTTAGCAAAAACCTTAAATGTACGATCTTTTCCCTTTGGAACATCGATACTCCCGCGAAATTGATTTCCGTCTCTTGTGAGCTCGGTTGCAATTGCATTCATATCGGGGCCATTGACGCTGACTAAAACCCGGGCGATCACAGCCGCCTCCGCCGGTTTTCCGAGGGACGCCGAATCTACCGGCGTTAGTTGCAAGGTGATATTGAGCGAAACATTGCTATGTTCATTTTCATTATTGGTCAGAGAATCAAGCGAACAGCTCAAACTTAAGATCGAAAAAGAGGCTATTAACGCTGATTTTAATGCCAGAGATAAAAATTTAATTTGCATAATATAGTCTCCTGCAATTAAGGCAATTCAACCACAACATTGACGGAGGACGTGTTGGATTCCTCTTCGTTCTCTTTACCGCCGAGCAGTAGAAAAGCCGCCGCGCCGCCGGCTGCTGCCAGTCCTCCGACAATCCACCAAACGGCGCTACCGCCCCCGTCTTTGCCTTTAGTAGCGGCGGGCTCCGTTTGGCTCTCTTTTTGGGTACGCTGTTGCCGTTGTTGTAATTGGGAACGATAGGCCGCCGTCATCTCCAACTCCGTATTGATGGCGCCCCCTTCTTCCGGCACATCGATACTTCTTTCCCATGTTCGGTAATTTTCCTTGCTAATTCGAATGGTATGTTTGCCTGGAATCACGTTAACTTTAAGAGGGGTTGTACCCTGTTTTTCATCATCTAAGTAGACGTCTGCGTTCTGAGGACTGGATGACACTTCAATTTTCGCCATGTAGCGTCCCAGAAAGCGATCTTCGATTTTTCGTGCTAAATGCTGCACCATATCGCGAATTTCAGAGGAGCTGCGACTGCTCTCGTGCTCTGCCAGCAACGCTTCGCCGCTTTGGGTATCCACGAGTCGTATGTCGGTTTCAACCAAGTTCCCGAATTTGGCCACATTACCGAAAACCAGGATGTCGACGCCGAATACCTCGCCAATTTTCTTTGCTGTTGAGGCATCAACAACGCCTGAGATCTGTAGCGATAATTCGTTCATCATGCGATCGATTTCACTGCGTTCTATCACCTGAAATACATTCCCATTGATGAGTTCGGTCATTATCATACTGGAAATTGCTTCGCCATATTCTTCTTCCTTCGCGCTTTTGTTGGAATCGTCAAAAGGAAATACGGCGATGCGATTGGCTTTTTCCTTGGATTGACCAATCAGTGGATTAACGTTGATAAAGATTAAATAAAACATAAATGAAAAAAGGCATACGGATGAGGAAGTTTTATGAAACATATCGCCTCCCGGTGCAATTATGATCGTTTGCTAGGAACTCAAAAAGGCAAGAACATTGCATTCAATTTATCCAATTTAAATTCAATATCAAAGTATTTTATGGAACATAACATTGAAAAAACGTAATCCATATCAAAAAAACGGGAACAATTTTTTCAAGTTTAGGGTTTGCAAAAAGTGAATGAATTCATTTATGACTGTAACTTTTTCCAGGTGTTTGCATTTAATCGAAAAAGGATTTTTAAATGATAAAAACATGTTTGTAAATATTGACATTTTATTAACATGTAATTAATATGAAACAAACAATAGCTCTCCATATTCCATAAATTTCGTTGCTGATACTTTAAACATACAAAAAGGAGGAAGTATGCATAAGAAACACCTTGAGTCCATTATCGAGAACATTAAAAAGACCGTTAAAGAATTCAATTTGAAAGACGGCGATATGCTCTCGGTAACGGATGAACATCATCGTGTACATGTTTCTCCTTATCGTGTTACAATGGAAATTCGGTTTCCTGAAGGTATTGACAAAGCGGAGTAACTTCTATTAACAGACCAACGCCCAGCGATTCCGGCCTTACACTTGGTTTGGCGGTTGATAATTCAACGGCCTCATTTCTTATTATATTTATTTTAAATTGACTCAGTGCACTGCAAATCAAAAGCTTGCTTCATGTTAGCGGTTCCTTTATTTTCGATGCTATGCGATAGCATGAGAAAGGAAGCCGCTTAGTGAACAACGTAAACGTATGCTCGGAAATCGGTCCGCTTAAAAAAGTAATTGTTCACACCCCCGGTTTGGAGCTGGAGCGCATGACGCCCGAAGCCTCCATGGAACTCCTATATGATGATATCCTAAATCTGGAAGCGGCCATAGAACAGCACAACCAGTTGATCGGCGTACTCAATAACGTATGCAGAACTTTACAGGTCAGGACTCTTTTAAGGGAAATTCTAAGCTATGGCAAGGTAAAAGTATCGTTGGTTCATGAGTTATGTCGTCAATTAGATGCCCCGGAGGTTGAAGAAACGCTATTGGATCTATCGGCCGAAAAACTCAGCGAACAACTCATTGCCGGTACCGAAATGAAGCGGGATACGCTGGAACGTTTCCTGTCCCAAAAACAGTTTGCTTTACCGCCGCTGCCCAATTTGTTCTTCACGCGTGATTCGGCAATGGTAATCAATGACCGTGTTTTTATCGGCAACATGGCCAACCAAATACGTTTGGCCGAGGCCATTATCATGAGCCATATATTTCGTTACCATCCCGAATTGCTTTGTGAAGATTTCATTGTGGACGCCTCGAAACAAAAAATGCTGGAAACCACCTTTGAAGGCGGGGATATCCTCCTACTTCAGGAAGATACGGTTTTGATCGGAATGAGCGAACGAACGAGTCCGAAGGGCATTGATTATCTCATTCATGAATTCAAAAACAGGCATCAGATCAAACACGTTTTTGCCGTTATTTTACCCAAAATCCGTGCGACGATCCATTTGGATATGGTGTTCACAATGATTGATTATGATAAGGCGGTCGTATTTCCGCCCCTGATTATGGAAAAGAACGCCGTGGATGTCATTCATATCAATATAAGCGATCCACAAAAACCGAAACTGAAACGTTTTTCCCATCTGCTGGATGCGTTGCGTACCGTTAATATCAATCTGGAAGCGATCCGTTGCGGCGGGCCGAACGCACTGTACCAGAAGCGGGAGCAGTGGCAATCCGGCGCCAATTTTTTTACCGTCGCTCCCGGCCGGATCATCGGTTACGGGATGAACTATTACACGTATGAAGAGCTGTCAAAAGCAGGAATTCCGCGCGTCGAAGCCCAGGATGTCATTGACGGTCATGTGGATTTGAATAAATTGGATAAGTACGCCGTGGCCATTTCGGGAAATGAACTCTCACGCGGAGGCGGCGGTTGCCGTTGTATGACCATGCCTGTTATGCGCGCCTGAAGTACTTTATTAAAGAATGGGCGCTTTTTTGGTCTTTTTCTCTTCCTTTTTCAATTCCTTAATGATGCGCAGCATGTCCCGCCTTGTGATATGGCCGACCATACGATTGTCCTCGTCGGTGATAATGATACGCCTAAAATAGTGCGACAGGAACATATCGGCCACTTTAAAAATATCGGTGTAGGGCGGAATGCAGACAACATCCTGCGTCATAAAATCACGGACCTTGGCGCTGGGTAATTGATAATAAGAGCCGCGTGTTAACAAATTCAAACAGTCTTTTTCGGAAAGAATACCCACAACTTTGTCTTGCTCATCGGTAACCACGGCGCTTGTTATGCCTTTTTCGAGAAAGGTGTCGATGGCATTATAGACGTCCGTGTCCGGCTTTAGAGTGACAAATGTGGTATCCATGTAATCTTTAATTTTGTGAATTTTACTCATTACGCCTCCTGCGGCTATGGTTTTATCAAACTTAATCCGCCAAACGCGGCCTTATTGATTTTAATTCCGTTTCTTTTAATCCGGATCATTCATTGATCGAAGCCTTCGTTACGAAGGTGTTACGAAACAATGAGGTTTTGCCGCCTCTATTTAAGAATAATAATTCACCTTGCAGCCGCAGCCGTTCCACATATCTTCATAGGTATTCAGGTGGTCGTTCACCAGATATTCCGCCTCTTCTTTAGACCGAAATAGGCGTAGCGCGATCTCGTTTTTGTCTGTAGTTTCCTGCGTTAAATAATATTGATGCCATTTCAGAATACGGATATAGCCTGATATCAGCGTATCTCTTTCCAGAATAGTGTTGCAATTGTCCAAAACGTCATCCAGGGCCTCAGGGGGTAGTAAATAAACCTTCACATGTTGCAATTTCCCGATTAAGTCATGCATCTCCATACGGCATTCCCTATCATTATTAAATTGATTTTTTCCCGTTGGATGCAAGGCTGGTCCGATTTGGTACACACGGCGCACGCCTGTTATCTGGTTTTGCGAAAAAAATTGTACATGTTTCCAATGTGCACCGAAAACAATGCTTACTCTAATATTTAAAAAATGTCCCGTTCCTTTAGTTGTTGTTTCAGCGCGTCGACCGAAATAAACCGAATGGCCTTCATACCCACCTTTTCAGCGCCTTCCGTGTTGATCATGCGGTCGTCGATAAACAGGCAGGATTCCGGAGCTGCGCCCGTGTTTTCGGCTGCGGTTAGGTAAGCCCTTGGGTCCGGTTTCAGTGCGCCAATTTCGAAACTGAGCGTCGGTTTTAAAAAGTAACGAACAATGGGATAATGCTTGTGAAGATAATCCCAGTGCAGAGGATCGATGTCCGAAAGCATGCCCAGCTTGTAGCGAGAAGCCACCTGTTTTACTAATTCTTCCATTCCTTCCATGGGTCTGAAAACATTACACCACTCTCTTTTGAACGTCTGATAAGGTATATTGAGGGGCCACCGGTTTATTACGGTTTGGTAGAATTCATAAGGCGCGATCTTGCCCTGGCCGAAATCACGGAAAACGGGATCGGCAAACAGGGATTCCATTATTTCCAGGTCGCTCCGGTTATTGTCGGATGGCATATATTGGAATAAGCCCCGGCTCATATCCACATCGACAAGTACCCGTCCGAGGTCGAATATAACCGCTTCAATTTGCTCCATTATCCTCACACTCCCGTTTATACATTATCCACTCTGGTTCTGGCTTGTTTCAGAATGTCGGCCGCGGCGTTTTTGTACTGCTCTGCAAGGCGATCCGCATTGTCTAAGGGGCGGTCACTTACGATTTCAAAGTAATACCGGAACTTCGGTTCGGTTCCGGATGGTCTCAGTAAAATCCAGCTTTTGTCATTGAAAATGAGTTTGATTCCGTCAATCGTATTGATCGTCTGAATCGTCTTTTGTTTGTCGCCGATCGTTATGACGTCTCCCTCCTTGAACATGTCATTCTGCAGGGTTTCCAGAACGTTCTTTTTATAATTTTGCCAGGCTTCCACGCTGACACCCTGTACATCGTCGCCGGCCTTACCGGGATAAAAGTAGCCGTATTGCTCCCGCAGGTCGTTATAAATTTGCGAGAGATTCCGAGCGTGAACGGCCATGGCATCGATTGCCGCAAGAAATCCAGCCAGTGCGCATTTTTCCAGCGTATGGCCCATAAATGATATACCGTCGGATTCTTCGAATGCCATAATAACTTTGTCTTCCTTGAATACGGAACGAAAGTGCTTAAAACCGACCGCCGTTTCATAGACGGGTTGATTGTGCCGGCGCGCTATTTCAAGCGCAAAATCCGAGGAGGGCGCCGTCGAGGCCAGACCGCCCTCGAAGCCTTTTTTTAACAGCGTGCTATACGCAATGGCGCCAAAACGGTTCATGTCGATATCCATATCAGCGTCCGCATAACGAATCCGGTCGCCATCGGGATCCAGTGCAACGGCCAGCGTAAATCGGCGTTGACGGTTGCGCAATTGGTTGATCAAAATGTTCTGATTTTGGGGGCTCGGTTCGGGTTTCAGACCGTGAAAAGCGTAATCATCTTCCGTGTGCACAAATTGCAACGAACCGGCTGCTTGCAGTTGCCGGGTCGTCTCGTCGCCGAGCAAATGCTCAATAAAGCCGCGCGAAGCGCCGTGCATATTGTCCACCAGAATATAACAATCATCTCTATTCGCAAGCAGCCAATTGCGTAAGTCAGACATCTTAAAAACCCGGCTTTTGGACCGGACGAAGGAGGTGAACATGGCTTTGGCATCCACCATTTTGTAGTACGCGTTGTAATCGCTCTGCGCCGGTTCGAAGCGGGCGTCTGGTTGCATAAAACGATTGGCTTCGTTTTCGATGAGCGCGGTTAACTCTTTGTCGGCCGGGCCGCCGTCCGAGGGATTGAATTTAACGCCGGCATATTCCATAGGATTGTGCGAAGGCGTGAAATTGATTGAACCGGCCGCGTTGAGCTCGACAAGCAACGCGGAGCCAACTCCGGTCGGACATTCACCGGCGTCATAAATGCGGATTCCCGCCGCTGCCAGTTCGCGCATTGCCGCTTCCATAAAGCGTTCGCCCATGAAACGGTTATCCCGGAATACCAAAATACCCGCCTCCTGCACCTGTTTAAAGTTGTGGTACCCGTTGTTGTCCAAAAAGATATCACTTTGCATCATAGCGATAATGCCACGGATGACTTTATGAACGTTCAAAAGATGAAAGTCCTGACCGATGATTCCGCGCCATCCGGATGTTCCGAATACAACTGTTGTGGGATTGTCCGATTCCTCGGCTGTACGGCCGAAAAAGCTTCGTATGACGCCGATTTGCTCCCGGCAAAAGTGCATTTCTTCCGCCGTTACATCCGCCTCATTCATTCGGGCGCCGAATTGTTTGGCCGCCTCCCACAATTGCGGCTTGCCCCTTTTATCTGAAATAAGCAGGGGAAGGATTCGCTTCTCCAGATGTGTATATGATGGTTTTAATGATTCGGCTATTTTTGCGGCTAATTGTGATTTTTCATTGGATAATCCCATGGCTATGACTCCTCCGGTTGGGATGGTAATAAGTCGGGTTGCACTTTGATTTTTTGTGCTCTTCGTATGTGTACCTGTCCCGGCCGCGCCCGCCGTGGTTTGCTTACATTTTTAAGCGGCAGATAATGGACCGTTACTTTACCGCCGGATCGCATTTTTGAAAACCATGCCGCCGTCTGGGCGGCTTCGCGAATACTTGTTTTATCGGCTTCCCTGGCGTTGGACTCCAAAACAACATGGCTGCCAGCCGTATCCGCCACATGAAACCACAGGTCGTTGGGCCCGGCCAGTTTAAAGGTTAAATATTCATTGCTTTCGTCGTCCTGACCGGCATAAATGTTCAGACCACTGCTACTTCGATAATGCTTGATTTTGATATGCGCGGGATAATCCAACATCAATCGGACGCCCGTTGCAATGATACTTCCTTGTCTAAAAGAGACTGATAGGCAGAGCGAATCACTTGATTGAACTCTTTTTGCAAAGTTTTTGCGGCGCTTGTATCAAATGTCCCTTCTTTCTGCCATGTTTCCAGAGCGGCCTGCGTACGGTTTATGATGCGGTTTTCCAGCGGTTCAAGAACTTGCATGATACCGCTATTCTCTGCATTTAACAGGGCGCTCAATTGTAAATACTTGTATCCGGAGCCGCGTTGGATCGGAAAACAACGTTCTTTGAGGGCAAGCGCGTAATCGCACAACGGCGCCGGAGCGCCTTCATTTGATTTCAGCAGGTCGGATAGTGCCTTCCCGGTTTGAATCCATACCGGTACCGCAACGGAAGTTAACGGAAATCCCAGGATCGTCCACATGGTTGTCCATTGCGGCGACTGTTGTTTTTTAACACCGTGCACCACTACGGTTGATACCGAACTGTAGCGTGGGATAAAATCCTGTAAAAGAACGAAATGTTCTTTATCTTCACGCGGCAAGGGATGCGCTCTTAAATTTTTTCCGGTCAGGGCGTGTTTCAGGGCGCGGCTGCCGGTTTGCAAAAGAAAACGCGCCGATAGGTTATTGGTAGCCGCGGCATTATAAAGCAGCCTCTCAGCGGCCATATAGCGGATGTATCCGTAGCCGTCATCATGCTTACCATTAAATGAATGATTGGTGCGGATCACATATCCGTAAGGGGCTATAGCAGGGTCATTTACGTTAATTTTATGATAATTGAAATTTGAAGTCTCAAAATAGGCCGCGCCGCCGTGGGCATCAATCACGCCGAAGTTCGCTTCGACCCCGATGGGTCTGGACCATTCCTGCAACAGCTCTTCGAAGTCGTCGACGGTAGTGCAGGTTTGCAGCGCCTTTTTCATAACGACGCCTTCCCGGTCTTTCAGGCTGGTGGTGTCACTTTCCGGTTTTAGATTATATGAGGCCGAATTCATAATGGCAAAGCCTTTCGAATTGTATCCGGCCCAGATTTCCCGGCCAAGCGTATCGACGGTGTTGACCAGGCCTTTGTACTCGTAAAGTCCGTCATCAAAATACATGATTTTGTTTTGCTTGAAACCGGAGTCCCGGTGTTTCCACAGCAAAGGACGGCCGTCCACCGTACACTTGCCTGAAATGATAGCCGTTGTGCACGCCTCCGCCTGTAACGACCACAAAAAAGGAAAAATCATCAGAATCACGAGATAGAAACCCATACGCGACATGGCTGAATCCTCTGTTAATCGAACCCGTTATGATTAGAAATTAGGAAAAATCACATCCGGTGCAAAACTTATTCGATCCGTAAAGTTTGGAAACAAGACGCGGCTATTTTTATCTGTGCCGGGGGATTTAAATAAGTAGGGGGCCGGGAATGCCCATTCATTAATCCGTTGTTTATTTGTTGCTTCAACGGAAGGGCGGAGCGGGCATGTACGGATTCCATTCAAACTATGTATGTCTAAATTAAAATTGCTTAAACAAGTTACGGTTTCTATATTATTTATTTGATATTTTAGGTAAGAAATGGCAAACGGTCAATACCCTAACATGTTCGGTTTTCAGCCCTAACGGCTATACGTCGAGGTTGAGTCGGTATTACTGTTTCCATCGTTCTAATTAACTTTGAACGTTTAATCGAAAGAATATACAAGAGGTTGGTATGAAAAATCGCGTACTTGTAGCCACAGGGGGCGGCGATTGCCCGGGACTAAACGCTGTTTTACGAGGCGTGGTTAAGCGCGCTTCTCAGGAACGTAACTGGGAGGTACTGGGGAGCTATCAGGCGTTTAACGGCGTTCTGAATGAACCGATGGAAATTATGGTTTTGGATGACCGTGCCGTATCCGGAATTCATGTAAAAGGCGGCACTATTATCGGGACGACGAATAAGGGCGGACCTTTTGCCTGGCCGATTAAAGACAAAGAAGGCAATTGGACCGAGGTGGATCGTTCGGATGAATTGATCCGAAAACTGCAGTACCAACATGTAGAAGCGGTTATTAATATCGGCGGCGACGGTTCGCAGCATATTTCACAACAACTTTTTGAAAAAGGTTTAAACATAATCGGGGTGCCCAAGACTATCGATAACGACCTGGCCGGTACGGATTTCACCTTTGGTTTCCAGACGGCTGTGGAAATTGCCACAGATGCGGTTGATAAACTGGTAACCACCGCCGAGAGCCATAACCGAATATTTATTCTTGAGGTGATGGGGCGCGACGCCGGCTGGATTGCGCTGCATTCGGCTGTAGCGGGCGGCGCTGAAATCTGTTTGATACCGGAAATCCCTTATCGTGTTGAGAATGTCCTGGATCGAATCCATTCAAGAATCGATAAAGGGCGCGGCTTTGTAATCATCGTAATTGCCGAAGGCGCCAAACCCGAAGGCGGCCAAGCGGTTGCCAAGAAGAGCCATGAAGTGGGCTATCAAAATATGCACCTCGGCGGAGCGGGTTTGCGTTTAAAACAAGAACTGAAAGACGCCGGCTGTGAAGAAGATATGCGGGTAACCATTCTCGGTCATTTACAGCGCGGCGGAACGCCCTATGCCTATGATCGAATATTGGCAACCCAATTCGGCGTAAAGGCCTTTGAAATGGTTTTACAAAAAGATTATGGTTCCATGGTTTCCTATAAACATCCCAATATTGTATCCGTCCCCATTAAAGACGCCATTTCCATCTATAATCGCGTGCAACCGGACGATCAGTTATTAAGAACCGCCCGCGGCATCGGCATCAATGTAGGCGATTAAATTTCAATAGCGGCGCACTCCAACGTGCTCCTTTTAGGACTATTTTAGCAATACTAACTTCTTGCTTTTATGCAGAGCTGTTTTCTCGCTTCCCGCTCTCATAACAAGATAATACACGCCGCTGGCGACAGGCCGTCCGCTTTTGTCCCGGCCGTCCCATGTAAAGGTATGGTTGCCGTCGGAGAAAACCCCGTCAGCCAGGGTCCTGACAAATTGCCCCCGGTTGTTGAATACACGCAAACGAACCGGCATCTTTTTGTTTAAATCAATATGGATTTGGGTTTGATTGTTAAATGGGTTTGGATAATTATTGTGTAATTTCACCGTCGTCGGAAGTCTCCGGTTTGTCGGCGATCGATCCACGCCGGTGAATGCCGTTAAATCCAGTGTGTACATGGAGCGACCGTAAGTGCCGGCTACTAACATTCGGTTAGCCTCGTGAACTTCCATATCGCTCACCACAACCGTGGGTAAACCTTCTCCCAACAGTTCCCAGGATTTACCGCCGTTAAAGCTTACAAACGCACCCACATCGTTACCGATATAGAGTTGTTCCGGATGTAATGGATCGACAACGATGGTATTCACAGGCGCATCCGGTAAATTGCCGCTAATGTCCCGCCAGCTTCTGCCGGCATTCGAGGTTTTAAAAATATGCGGCTGCGGGTCGCGCCATTTTAAACCCGAAAAGGTTACATAGGCGGTCGCCGCATCCAGAGGGTTTACCGCTATTCTTGTAACCCAGCGAAAGGGCAGACTGTCTGATACGTTCTGCCAGTTTTGGCCGTAGTTTTGGCTCACCCACACGAGGCCGTCGTCGGTGCCGGCGTAAATGACATCGGGATCGGACGGCGCTACTGCAATGGCGGTGATGGTGCCCACCCGGCTGTTTTCAAGCTGCCGGGTGAGATTCGGGCTGACCGGCTGCCACGTTTGGGTTGCATCTTCCGTTCGCCAGAGACGGTAGGTGCCGTAATAAAGCGTATCGCTGTGATTGCGATCCATTGCCACAGGCGTGGACCAGTTGGATTGCTCCTCGGACATTTCTTCGGTAATTGCGAACGCCCGGGTTTTTCCGCCGTCTGTGGACTTAAACAGGTTGCCGAATTGATATTCCATATAGATCGTTTGGGGGTCTGAGGGATCCACCAGCACATGAAATCCGTCGGCGCCGAGAATGGTCTCCCAATCATCACTGGAGCCGGTCACCGTTCGAATCGTCCCGTTGTCCTGAGTACCGCCGTATAATCGTTGCGGATTCCGGGCATCCAGACCGATCTCGTAGAATTGGGTTACGGGCAGCGATTTTATTTTGGTCCAGTTCCGGCCGCCGTCCTTAGAGATATTGATTCCACCGTCATTGCCGTCAAGAATGATATCGGGATTATCGGGATGAAAGGCCAGGGCATGGTGATCCACATGTAAATTGTTGTAACCGCCGTAACCGTAACGAATCGGCCAGGAATCGCCGCCGTCCAGGGATCGCATTAGCGCCACATCCAAAACAAAAACCCGGTCGGGATTGTCCGGGTGCACCCGTACCTGTCCGAAATACCAGCTAAAACCGGCGTCGCCCTCTCTTAGTTGCCGGGATTCATCCCGTTTCCGCCATTGATTGCCGAAGTCATCGCTTCGATACAGGCCACTGATATTGAATCCGTCGGTGTAGAGAGCGTAAACCGTTCGGCCGTCGGCGTGATGCAGACTTAAGCCGATTCGGCCAATACGCTCGGAACTTCCGTCCGGTAAGCCATTGGAAGGGCCCAGGCGCTGCCAGTTTTTTCCGCCGTTTTCTGTGCGATAGATACCGCTGGTGGCGCCGTAAAGATGGGTCTTATCCAAATCAACCGGGCGCCGCACCCGCTCCCACATGGCCGCCATCAAATGATCGGGATTTGCGGGATCCATCACCAGATCGATAGCGCCGGTCGAATCGGACACAAAGAGTGATTTGTGCCAGGTTTTACCGCCGTTTTCGCTCATGTAAATACCGCGTTCGGGATTGGGACTGAAGTAAGAGCCGGCGGCCGCCACAAAAATACGGTTGGTTCGTTCGGGATCGATACGAATGCGGGCGATGGATGTGGAGGCTTCCAGTCCGATGAACTTCCAGCTAAGCCCGCCGTCGATGGATTTATAGATTCCGCCGCCCGGGAAATTATTGTGTCCGCCGTTTGCTTCGCCGGTGCCCACGTAAATAACATCGCTGTTTTGCGGATCGACGGCGATGTCGCCGACCGTTAATACAGCTTGAGCGTCGAATATGGGGTGCCAGGTTTGCCCGCCGTCGGTCGATTTGAATACGCCGCCGGTAGCAGCGCCGGCATATACAATATCTGGTCGTCGCGGATCGAATTCGATATCGGCAATGCGCCCGCCGATGTTTCCGGGTCCGGCAAATTGCCAGGTGGCTATACGGCTTTTGCGTGCCAGCATGCGCTGACGTTTAACCGACCGGATGGCCTGGTGATAAACATCGCTGTCCGCCTTGCCGTGAGGGAAGGTGCGTTGCAGAAAAAACCACTCCGAGGGGTACGAAACAAACGCCTTTTTACCGCTTTCACGCTCCGGTTTCGTTCGAAACAGTAGCCAGGCGGCGGTCAGTAGAAAGATGCCTAATAATATAAAGCCTGTCTGTTTATAATTTCGCAGATGTTTCATTGCGGCGCTTTTCCTAAAAACATACACAAAGTCAAAGAAACATATTAATTCAAGATGGATTGCGGGTTGTGTTATTCCTCAGTAATGCAAATTTTATCTTTTTCAGGTCTCGATCTTCTCCAATGCCTGCTCCAAATCCACTATAATTTCATTTACATCTTCGACGCCGACGGAAAGCCGGATTAAACCGTCTGTTATGTGCGCTTCCAACCGTTGTTCCCTTCCCATAATGGCGTGCGTCATGGAGGCCGGATGCTGGATAAGGGTTTCCACGCCGCCCAGACTGACTGCCAACTGACAAAGTTTTACATTATTCATGACGGATTTGCCTGCTTCCAGCCCGGCTTTTATTTCAAAGCTGATCATCCCGCCGAAATCCGTCATCTGTTTTTTGGCAAGCGTGTGTTGCGGATGCGACGTTAATCCCGGATAGAGAACGCGCGAAACGCCGGGATGTTTTTCCAAAAATTCCGCGATTTTATGGGCGTTATAACAGTGTTGATCCATGCGCATTTTCAGGGTTTTGATACCGCGATGCACCAAAAAGGCGTTCATGGGATCGATGACGCCGCCCAGTAAATTGAGTACTTTGCGTAGACCGCGGAACTGATCTTCGTTTTTGGTGACGATCATACCGCCGACCACATCGGCGTGACCGTTCAAAAATTTGGTCATACTGTGTAAAACGATATCGGCGCTCAGCTTCAGCGGTTTTTGCAGGATGGGGCTGGCAAAGGTGTTATCCACCACCAGGATGGCATCGGTATCATGGGCAATTTCCGCTGATGCTTCGATGTCCGTTACAGCCAGGGTAGGGTTACCCGGGGTTTCGATATAGATCATTTTGGTATTATTTTTTACGGCGCGGCGAATATCTTCCGCATTTGCACTGTTGACAAAGGATACCTCTACTCCGAACCGTTTGTAAATGGTGGAAAGAAGGGTATTGGTCGGCCCGTAAACGGCCTCGGAGCAAATGACGTGATCGCCCTGGTTGAGATACGCCGTAAAAACCGTGCTTATGGCGGCCATGCCGCTGGAACAGGCCAGACCTTTATGGCCGAGTTCCAGTTGACTCACCGCATCTTCCAGAGCTTTAATAGTAGGATTGCCCATGCGGGAATAAATAAAACCCTCTTCTTCGCCTGCAAACAGTTGGGCGCCGTGATCGGCGCTTTTAAACTTGAACGTGGATGTTTGGTAGATTGGCGGCACCACAGCCAGATGTTCATTTTCGTCGATGCCTGCATGAACGCTTTTCGTCGCGTCGCTCATTCGTTTGTTCTTATCCATAGAAGGAGCTCCCCGGTTTTCAAATTTGAGAGTTATCTGATTCTTAGAGTTATTTAGATCAGCAACTTAATACACTCCAATGTTTTTCTAAACTAAACATACGTTCAATATAATAAATTTAATTTTAAAAAAAACCATAATTATGGTATTCATCACACATACATTACTACAGGAATTGGCTTAAGATGTTATGAGTCGACGGAAGAGCAGGGCGATTGGGATTGATTGAAAAAGTTCAATGTTAAATTTGGAAGGCAAACCGTTTATTCTAAAAATGCAGCCTCCGGGATATTCTTACATCTGTTTGGTACTATACTGAATGTGTTGCACTTAACAGTCTGTGCGTTTTTCGAACACGATGATCCGTTCTTGGAAATACCGGAGGGATTGTTCAACTCGTTTCTTTTATTAACGTTTCCTTAAAAGAAGCCAGGTCCCGAGCGCAATCAATAAAAACGGCAGAATGGGTAGCAGCAAAGCCAGAGGCACGGCTACCACACCGACGAAGCCGGCTAACAGACCAAGCGGTAATACGATCAGGAAAAAAACCAATCCGGCGATCATCATACCTATAATTTTAAACGGCAGGGCCAGCATAAATACACTTGCATGAAACAGAAGGCCCAGTATTTTAAAGAAACCGAGTGCCAGCATTATCAGCAATAAAACAGCGATGATTTCCATTTTGTCTCTCCTTAAACGCGTAAAGGCCGATACCGGTTAAACGCATGTTTCATTACACACGCCGGTCGTTTATCCGCAAGGCGAATAATAAACGCTTCTGTTCGTCATTTATTACTAATCTACGAATTTAAATTCAAAGGTTTCAAGAATCGTTCACCAAAACGACAAACCTGAACGGTAGTAATTCGATGGCGGCCCGGTCATCGATTGTATCATTTAAAGCATTCCGGAACACGCCCTTTGTCCTCAGACTTTCCGGTAACATAACGGTTTGTTTTGCTTCAGCGCGGTTAAAAAGAGCGATCAAAATGCGGTCTCCGAGCCGTCGGCTGAAGGCGAATATGTTTTCAGCCAGCAAATCATTCTCAATATTTATCGTGCCGCGCATCAGGGCGGGATATTCATGTCGCAATTGGATTAAGCGCTGATAAAACCGGAACAACTCATGATTAAATGCAACGTAATCCGCCGGGCGTTGACGTCCCGGCAGCGGATGTTGGGTTTCGGGTTCGAACTGCATCTCCGGCCATACCATCGGTTTGCGGTCGTCGGGATCGTCGGCGCCCCACATTCCTGCTTCGGTTCCGTAATAAATCATGGGCGCACCGGACCAGGTCATCTGGAAGGCGGCAATCAGTTTCTGAATCGATCGTTCCCGGGCATTGGGTTTGCGGACTTTATAATCCGGATTGTCTTTCGGGGAGGCTTGCCGGTCGTATTGCCGGTTGGGATTGATAATCATCGACGCCAGTCGGTCGGTATCGTGCGAATCCATAAGATTCCACAGATGAAGTGCGATGCTGTCGCCATATTGCTTCTGAATCGATTTTAAATCTTCGGCAAACGTGTTGCCGCTGTATTCGTTGTTACGATCGATGAAAAAACGCACCGTAGCTTTTGACCAGAGATAATTCATGGTGCCGTCAAAACAGCGGCTCTTAATCCAGTCCGAAGCGTCATGCCAAATTTCAGCAACGGTAATTGCCTGCGGGTTGATGGATTTTACGTGTGCATACCACTCTTGCCAGAATGGCCGCGCCACCTCTTCGGCCACATCCAGACGCCAACCGTCGATACCGTCGGAAGGATCGCCGTCGCCGTTGGGGTCCATCCAGCGCCGGGTTGCAGCAAAAATATATTCACGCGGACCGGATACAATGCCTTGTTCATCCTCCGCCAGCTCCGGGAGGGATTTAACGCCCCACCAGCCCTTATAATCAAATTCATTCGTCTCGGTTTCCGGTACATCCCAGGAAGTCACTTCGTACCATTCGGCATAACGGGAATCTTGCTGATATTGCAAGATATCTTTAAATGCAAAAAAATCACGCCCGGTATGGTTGAACACGCCATCGATGACGACTTTGATTCCACGGGCGTGCGCCTCTTTAATCAACGTCAGAAAGGTGCTATCCGCCCGAGTCCATATCCAGGTATCGGGATTTTCCGTTTCCTGAGCTTCGGTGATACGGCGACGGTCAGCAAGCGGAGCGGGTCCGAAGTTATCGTCAATATGGTGGTAGGACGCTCCGTCATATTTATGCAGGCTATGTGCTTCAAAGATGGGATTAAAATAGATACCGTCGATACCCAGCGATTTCAGATAATCCAGTTTTTCGGTTACTCCCAGCAAATCTCCGCCGTACCGGCGTTGGTACACCACATCGTAAAAACGATCGGAGATCTCCCTTTCCCATGGCTGCAGGGTGTACCAGCCGCTGGTCCAGGGATGCGTTTGCCAGTCGGTTTCACGGATGGCAGGGGGCATATTTTGTTTTCGGCGGTCGTTTTTTTTAGTAGCGTTGTAGAACCGCTCCGGGAAAATCTGATACCAGACTGCGCCTTTGGCCCAATCAATATCGCTTTCGAACTGTTTTGTGCTTTGGATTTGTTTTTTGTTGCAGCTCGCCAGAATAATGAAAAGGGTACCAAATATTAAAAATAACGAATACTTCACGCCGCGCCCTCCGTTAAGGTTAAGTTTTCTATTTGCTTTTGTTGTTTGTGTTTGAATCGGGAATCAATCCCAGCTTTTTGGCCCGTTTTTCCCATTGTCTACGTGCTAGCTGTTGCATATCAGTGGCTTCATCGGTTTCATCCACGATTTCGATACCAAGTATTGTTTCCAGAACATCTTCCATCGTAACGACGCCCGATACCCCGCCGTGTTCGTCCACCATGAGAGCAATGTATTCGCGCTGGTTCAGCATACGCTCAAATAAACCGGGCAAAGCAATCAATTCGGGTAGCACCAGTATTTCACGACCCAGAGAATAAAGCGATTTTTTGTGCTCACTCCGTGCCGTTGCCAGTAAGATATCATTTTTTAAAACGTAATAACGAATATTATCTTTTTCCCGCTTGTAAATGGGGATGCGCGAAAAGCGCAGTTGGATATTTCCTTCCTGAATATCGCCGATGGTAAGTTCTTCGGAAAGCGTGAATAGAACGGTTCGCGGCGTCATGATATGTTTGGCTTTAAGGGAGCTGAAGCGCATCAGGTTTTTGAATATTTTGGATTCGGTGCGGAAGAATATGCCCTCTTTTTCCCCGAGATCGGTCAGCGCCCGGAACTCTTCACGACTGATGGAGGACACTTTTGTTTTCCCGGATAACAGTTTTGTAATCTCCTGAGAGAAGAATACCAGCGGATACATGATCCAGATGAGCCACTCTATAACCAAAGCGCCGGGTATGGCCAATTGACGCCAATAAAGTGCCCCCAGCGTTTTGGGTATAATTTCGGACAACACCAGAATGAGCAATGTCAAAATAGCCGAAGTGATCCCTACATACGCACTGCCGAAAACCACAGCCGCCTGAGCCCCGACGCCAGCGGCGCCTACTGTGTGTGCAATGGTGTTCAGGCTGAGTATAGCCGCCAGGGGCCGGTCGATATCTTCTTTGAGTTTGAGAAGGCGTTTGCCCCGTTTGGGCGATCGGTTGATAAGAGCGGATGCAAAAGCGGGTGTAACCGATAGCAACATGGCCTCGAGTATGGAGCAGAGAAATGAGAAAAACAGCGCGATAAACAGAAAGACAAACAATAACCACATGAAGGCGACCACTCTAATTTGTTTAGCTTAAAGATATTTTGTAACGCCATTGTTTTCAAATGCAATTGAACTGAACCATAGCACTTTTTGTTGCAGAAAATGTAAACATGTTTCGAGGTTTCGGGTTCAACAACCGCGACCCTAAGGATATTCATGAAGCCCGGGGGAAAAATGGCGCCTATATTGGAGTCCGGTTGACTCACATTAAACAGAAGCTTAAATGCATTTCGTTTTAAATGCGATAGGTTTGGCTTAAATGCAGAGAAAACTTTGTGGTAAACAGAGCGTTTTGGGGCGAAATCGTTTGTTACAGACCGTTTTACAGCCTGCAGGAGCCTCGTTATAAGCACAAAAATATCTTGACATAATCATAGCCTCATATTAAATTGCAAAACTGTATTTAAAAGCAGTGGGGCGTAGCCAAGCGGTAAGGCAACGGGTTTTGGTCCCGTGATGCGCAGGTTCGAATCCTGCCGCCCCAGCATATAAATGGAAGTGATGCAAGCGACGGCTTGCATTTTTTTATAAAGCATTAATGAGGAGTAAAGAGAATGGCGGAAGCAGTATTACTTGCAGAAAAACGAGAGGCGCTCGGAAAAGCAGAAGTACATCGCCTTAGGAGGCAGGATAAAGTGCCCGGGGTTATGTATAGCGAAGGTAAAGAAGCAACGCCGATTTTTGTTGACAGGCACGATTTTGAGATGTCTCTGAGGGAAGACCATTCCATTGTATCTTTAAAGGTTAAAAACAAAAAACACCAGGTCATCGTCCGTGAGATTCAATACCATCCCGTTAAAGGCCACATTCTGCACGTTGATTTTATGGGCATTCGTAAGGGACAGAAAGTGGAAATGAGTGTTCCGTTACATTTTGAAGGTGAAGCGGCAGGCTCCAATGACGGCGGTATTTTTTCCAGCTATAAAACGGAAGTGTATATTTCCGCATTGCCTAAAGATTTACCGGATTATATTGATGTGGAAGTGAGCCATCTTGAGATGGGGGACAGTCTGCGCATCAAAGATATCGTGAAGGAGAATGTGGAATTCTTGGATGATCCCGAGGATGTGGTTTGCATGGTCGAATATCCGATGCGCGAGGAAGAAGAAGTGGTCGAAGAAGAAGAGGAAGAGGCGGCAGAGCCGGAAGTAATTACTTCACGCGAGAAAGACGAAGAAGAAGAGGAAGAGAAAGAATAGGGCATCCATGCCGGCACGGGCTGTCATTGGTTTGGGTAATCCCGGAAGCCAATATCGCTATACCCGTCATAACATCGGTTTTATCGTTTTAGATTATATAATTCATGATCAAAAAATCTCCTTCCGGCCGGGAAAAGGAGATTTTTATTTTTGCCGCTATCTGCAGGGAGAAGACAGTTTACTGCTTATTAAACCCACGACGTATATGAACATGAGCGGTAAAGCCGTTGAGGAGGCGATGGAGCAATTTTTACTTGATCAGGAAAATATTTTGATCGTGTATGACGATTTCCATCTGCCGTTGGGAACGATCCGCTTCCGGGCGAAAGGAAGCGACGGAGGGCATAACGGGATTCGGTCCATTATTGAACGGCTTGAAACCCGGACGTTTGATCGACTGAAGATCGGTATCGGCAGCACGATGGATGATCCGGTTAAATATGTATTGACTACTTTCAAAAGTGCAGAGTGGCAGCGTATTATAAATATGTTACCTCATATAAAACAAGGTATTCTTACCTGGTTTAACAACGGGATTACAGAGGCGATGAACGGTTATAACCGTAACTTCATTGAGATAGACGATAACGGAGAATAAAAACCGAAGAGGTTGAAGATGGATGTGACCATTCTAGTCATTGTATTGATCAGCAGTGTTCTGGCATTATTATATGCACTCTGGCAAAGCCGGTGGATTGCGAAACAAGATCCCGGAAATGAACGGATGCGTGAAATCGGGCAGGCTGTCCGAGAAGGCGCAATGGCTTTTCTGGCCCGAGAGTATAAAGTGTTATCGGTTTTTGTATTAGCGGTGGCTATCTTACTGTTTATCGGAAACCTTCCCAAAAATACGGAATTGGTTGCCGTCTCTTTTATTGTTGGCGCTTTATGCAGCGGTTTAGCCGGTTTTTTTGGGATGCGTGTGGCGACTTTAGCCAATAACCGTACCACGCATGCCGCCCGAAGTAATTTGAATTCCGCACTCGCTGTTGCATTCAACGGAGGGTCGGTTATGGGTATGAGCGTCGTGGGACTCGGCGTTTTAGGCATTACCATATTATTCTGGATTTACGGCGGCTTTGAGGTCGGCGCTAATTTACCATTCGTTATGACCCTCATATCAGGTTTTGCCATGGGCGCGTCTTCCATAGCGCTTTTTGCCCGTGTCGGAGGCGGCATCTATACCAAAGCGGCGGATGTGGGCGCCGACCTTGTCGGCAAAGTCGAAGCCGGTATACCGGAAGATGATCCGCGTAATCCGGCAACGATTGCAGATAACGTAGGCGATAATGTCGGCGACGTAGCCGGAATGGGCGCCGATCTGTTCGAGTCGTATGTTGGCTCGATCATAGGAGCGATGGTGCTGGCGGCGGCGGCAGGCGCAGGCAACCTGGTTATGTTACCGTTGCTTCTGGCAGGCTTTGGCATCCTGGTTTCTATTCTGGGAACCTTTTTTGTTCGTACCAAAGAGGGCGGCAATCCGCAAAACGCCCTGAACATCGGAACCTTTACAGCGGGTTTTCTGATGGTAGTACTCAGTTATTTTATCATTCAGTATATGGTGAACAGACCGGTCGATGTTTCCGGAGTAATGGTAAGCGCTCTGGATATTTTCCTGGCGACGATCGCAGGATTAATTGCCGGGATTCTCGTGGGATTGTTCACCGAGTATTTTACGGCAGAGAGCAAAAAACCGGCACAGTATATCGCCAGGGCCAGTGAAACCGGACCGGCTACCAACATCATCGCGGGATTGGCGAATGGTATGTATTCCACTGCCTACCCGGTTATTACCATTGCACTCGCCATTATCGTATCTTACTATTTTGCCGGATTATATGGTATTGCCATTGCAGCGTTGGGTATGCTTTCGACGACCGGTATTCAATTGGCCGTCGATGCTTACGGACCGATTGCGGATAACGCAGGCGGCGTTGCCGAAATGGCGGAATTGCCTCCGGAAGTCCGGGAACGCACCGATAAACTCGATGCGGTGGGCAATACAACCGCGGCTATCGGCAAAGGTTTTGCTATCGGTTCAGCGGCGTTAACGGCATTGGCCCTATTCGCCGCTTATCGGGAAACCGTGGCCCAATCCCTCGGTATCGATCATTTGTTACTCGATATAAGTAATCCAAGCGTAATGGCCGGCTTATTGATTGGCGGCGTACTACCGTTTATATTCTCCTCTTTCGCTATGAAAGCCGTAGGCGAAGCAGCCTTTGATATGATCGAAGAAGTGCGGCGTCAGTTTAAGGAAATTAAGGGTTTGATGGAAGGAGAGACCAAAGCCGATTATGCCCGTTGTGTTGATATTGCAACAGCCGCTGCCATTAAACGTATGATAGCGCCTGGTCTGCTGGCGGTATTAACGCCGGTCTTTTTTGGGCTGATACTTGGTATGCCGCGCATGCTTGGAGGCGTTCTGGCGGGTGTAACCGTTTCAGGCGTGCTGCTGGCTATTTTTATGGCCAATGCCGGCGGATCGTGGGATAACGGTAAGAAATATATCGAAAGTGGTCATCACGGCGGTAAAGGCTCTGAAGCCCACAAAGCGGCCGTGGTCGGCGATACGGTAGGAGATCCATTCAAGGACACAGCCGGTCCGTCGCTAAATATTTTGATTAAGTTGATGTCCGTGGTTTCGCTGGTTATCGCACCGCTCATTTAAACGAACGTCGGTGCAACGGAAGCCGGTCTGGACATTGAATCTTAGACGAAGAATTTGAGGAAACCATGGAACGTACCGTTTGGTATGTTCAATAAACATATAATAAACCAAACCATTCATCCTGTTCTGTTGCATTAAACGGAATCGTTGAGTCCATAGGAGGTATAATGGCAATTTACGAAACGATTTTTATCATCGACAGCCTCGTTCCCCCAAACGAGATTGAACAGCTGGTTCAGCGTTTTTCAACGGTGATCAGCGATCACGGCGGAAAAGTGCTTAAAGTCGACAAGTGGGGCAAACGTCGCCTTGCGTATGAGATTGAGAAAAAGCAATACGGTTATTATGCAGCCATCGAGTTCGAAGGGGAAGGCAACATTCCCAAAGAGCTGGAACACGAATACAATTATAATGACCGTGTTATGCGGTATCTGACTTACCGCTATGATAAAAATAAACTTAAAATGATGGCGGAAGCAGAGAAAAAGGAAAAAGCGCCGCGCAAGGAGCCTGTCGGAGAAAAACAAACCGAGGTAAAAGAAGAAGCGAAACCGGTGGACGAATCGCAAAAAGATGAAACACCCGAACAGGGCGATCAAGAGGCGCCAAACGAAAAAATGAAAGAAGAAGATAAAGAAGAGGGCAAAGATCATGCTTAGAATGAGAAGAAAGCGGGTGTGTCATTTTTGTGAGTCGGGCGAAAATTATATCGATTTTAAAGATGAACGGCGTTTAATGCGTTATCTCACCGAACAGGGTAAGATAATCCCGCGCCATACGTCGGGCACATGCGCCCGTCATCAGAGGCAATTGGCCCGGGCCGTTAAACGCGCCCGCCATCTGGCGCTTATCCCGTTTGTTACTGATTTTACCCGATAAACTGTAAAAAGCAAAGGTAATCACCATGGAAATTATACTACGCCAGGATTTTGAGAATCTGGGCAAAACCGGCGAAATCGTGACGGTAAAAGAGGGCTATGCGCGCAATTATCTGATTCCGAAAGGCATTGCTTATGTCGCTTCGCCCTCCAATAAAAAACGGTTGGAAAACGATATCCGCCAGCAATCCTGGAGGCAGGAAAAAGACAAGAAGATGGCGGAAGATCTGGCAGATAAATTGAGCAACGTTTCCTGTACCATTCCAATGCAGGTAGGCGAGGAAGATAAGCTGTTTGGTTCTGTCACTAGCCAGCATATTGCCGAAGCCCTGGATAAACAGGGATACAAAATCGATAAACGAAAGATTCAACTTAAAGACCCGATCAAATCGCTTGGCATCTACTCAGTGCCCGTGAAGCTGCATGGCGAGGTAGAGGCAACCGTTAAAGTCTGGGTCGTTAAGGAATAAAAATTCAATCCATGCGGTGCGGGCGCGAAAAGCGTCCGCATCCTTTTATCCCGTGATGGACATATGGCGTTTGTCGAAGTTGTTTTTAACGTGCCCGTCCACCATGCGTTTACCTATCGCGTTCCCGAAGATATAGAAAATCTACAGCCGGGTATGCGGGTGCTTGCTTCGTTTGGTAAACGTACCCTTACCGGAATTGTCGTAAACATTTCGGATACCACCGATCTGAAATCCACTAAACCCATCCTCGATGTTCTTGATGAGAAGCCGCTGATTAACAGGGAAATGCTTGAGCTTACACACTGGATAGCTGATTACTATTTCAGCAGTTGGGGGCAGGCTTTGCAGTTGGCGCTGCCCCGCGGTATCGATAGCGAAGAAAAAGACATCATCCATCTTATTGATCCGGACGGCGACGAAAAATTAACGGAAAAGCAACGCGAACTCTACCATATTATTGGCGCTCAACCCGGTAACACCATCGATTTCTATCGACGCAAATTTGGTCAATCCAATTTTTATTATTTCTTGAACCGGCTTGAAGAAAAAGCATTGATCGAACGTCAACGTATTCGCCGGGATGCACGAGTGAGTGAGCGTATTCGCAAGTTCGTCGTTGTTGCCGAAAATTACGAACAGCATAAGAACAACTACGAAGATTATCTCAAATATATCATACGTCGTCCCGAAATTGATGCGTATATGATGCGTCGCCGCAACAAAGCTGTTCTGATGTCTGAATTTCTGAAGGAAACCGGTATGGCTTCGGCGACCCTCAAGAAAATGGATCGCTATAATTTGTGCGATATCGTCGAAATGGCCGAGGAACGCCAACCTCAGTTTAACTACAACACAGGCATTATGCAGGTTGCCATCCAACTGAATGCAGAACAGAAAGAGGTTATCGATACGATCGGGCGCCGTTTGAAGGAGCCGCGATTTCAGCCCTATTTATTGCACGGTGTGACCGGCAGCGGCAAAACACAGGTGTATATTGAGATTTTGAAAGGGGTGTTGAAACAGGGCAAAACGGCGATTATTCTAATTCCTGAAATTGCGTTAACGCCGCAGACGGTGCATCGCTTTAAATCTACATTCTCCGAAAAGATCGCCGTATTTCACAGTCGAATGTCATTAGGGGAGCGTTTCGACGCCTGGATGGGGTGTTACAACCAACAGGTAAAAATCGTAGTGGGGCCACGATCGGCCTTGTTTGTTCCGTTAAAACACCTCGGGTTAATTGTGGTAGATGAAGAGCACGAGACGACGTACAAGCAAACCGATAACGCCCCCCGTTATCATGCACGTGATACCGCGGTATTCAGAGCGAAGATCAATGATGCACTTATAATACTGGGTTCGGCAACGCCGAGTTTGGAATCATACTATAATACCCGCAAAGAAAAATACCATCTGTTACCTATTCGTAACCGCGTCAAAAATATTAAAATGCCTTATGTGACTATCGTCGACATGCGCAAGAATCGTTATAAGAAAAGCGATAACGATAAAGCGCTTACACTTTTTTCCGAAAAGTTAGTGGACAAGATCGATCAACGATTACAAAACAACGAACAGGTTATTCTTTTGCAGAACCGCCGCGGTTACTCTTCGTTCATGCAATGCAAACGCTGCGGCTATATTGCGGTTTGTCCCAATTGTGATGTATCGCTGACGTACCATTCCTATAATGAGATGTTGCAGTGCCATTTTTGCGGATACCGGCAGCATGTTTATTACGAATGTCCTAATTGCAATGGCGAGCAAATCGTATATAAAGGCGTGGGCACCCAACGCATTCAGAAAGAGTTGAACTCGTTATTTCCAAAAGCTCGAATCCTGCGCATGGATCAGGATACCACCCGCGGTAAAAACCGCCATGATCAAATTTTGAATTCATTTTCAGAGGGTCGCGCCGACATATTACTGGGTACTCAAATGATCGCCAAAGGGCTGGATTTCGCGAACGTTACCCTGGTTGGGGTTGTTTCTGCCGATGTGGGTTTGGCCATACCGGATTTCCGGGCGCCGGAGCGCGTCTTCCAACTTTTAACGCAAGTAGCCGGACGTTCAGGACGCGGAGACAAGAGCGGAGAAGTCATTATTCAGAGTTATCAGTATGCGCATTACGCCATACAGTATGCACGCGAACATGATTATGTAGGCTTCTATATGGAAGAAATGCGCCATCGTAAGGACTATAAATATCCACCCTATCAAAGACTTATTCAGATTTTATTTACTTCCGACAAAATGAGTCATATTATTAACACGGCGCGTAATTTTGCCCTCAATATCAATAAGCGCGGGCGTGCCTATTGTGAAGTCATCGGTCCCTCGCCGACGGTCATCCCCAAAATAAAAAACATGTTTCGCTGGCAGCTCATGCTTCGTTTGAATCAAAAAAAAGACCCACAAGGCCGAAATACCAAGGCGTTGCTAAAGCAACTCATTTTTTCCGGAAACAACCTGATTGAAGGAAATACGCGGATTGCCGTGGACGTTGATCCGATCCTCATGCATTAAATAAGTACTTGCTATCAAATGTATTCGTCGTTAAACTTTTACAATTTAAATGTAATTTTATACATTTGAAATTGCTAAGGATGACAGGGGAGCGAACCGTTGCATCGTAAATCTTCCAATGACCGTCTGGAAAAAAAGAAAGCTGAATCCCTTCGTATTCGTCAGTATGTGGATGAGCTGGAATCCATTCACAAACAAAACGATGAACTTAAAGAAGTACAAGAGCAATATAAACAATTACTTAATAAGCATCAAGATTTACTGGCGGCTGTTCGGCTGCAACAGGAAATACTACATACCTTAACTACGCCTCTCATTGCTTATAATAACGCCGCCCGGCTTCAATTTTTAAATAAATCTTTTGAATCCCTTACCGGCTATACACAAAACCTTTTGTTAAATATGTCGCCAGTCGACTTATTTGCCGATTCTGAGGAAGGCGAACACATTTGCCGTAGCATTCTGGATCGTGGTGAAGTTTACCGCAATTATAAAACCTATTTGCTAACACAAAGCCGCGAGACGGCGCCTGTAACCTTTTCAAACCATTTCATGGAAAAGAGCGCGGTGGCGCTGTTCGAATTTCACCCGGTGAACGAAACGTTTGCGGGCAACGAAGGTCTCGAACGTATGGATCGTATGGCGCTGTTAGGAGAGCTTGCGACGGGCATTGCCCATGAAATCCGAAATCCGTTGGCAGGTATTAAATCATCGGCGGAAGTCATAAAAGAAAGTTTTAGTCCGGGTGATTTTCGTAGCCCGATGGTAAGCCGCATCATCCGGGAAGTGGATCGCAGTAATCATTTGCTTAAACGATTTTTTGATTATGCCCAACCCGTTAAACCGAAATCCGAAGCAAGGCGTGTGCAACAAATAGTCGATGCGGTTGCCATGCTTTTAAAGACGCGCCTGCGTAAACAAAAAGTTCGCTTAGAGCTCCATTTACATGATGACTTACCGGAAGTTTTGGTGGATTCAGGACAGATTGAACAGGCGTTAATGAATATCATGCTGAACGCCGCAGAGGCTGTTGAACGCGACGGCGCGATTAAAATAACGACTGAATGGCAGCAAAGTGATAGTCATACACCCTCATTTTATCTGGTTATAAGTGATAACGGCTGCGGCATTGCAGCCCAAAATTTAGAGCGTATCTTCAATCCGTTCTTTACTACGAAAAGCCAGGGGATCGGCTTGGGATTATCGATAGCGATGCGTTTGATTAAAGAAAACGGCGGGGATTTGGAGGTTCAATCTACCGAAGGTGAAGGGAGCGTATTTAAAATAAAGCTGCCGTTAGCAAAAACCGCGGGCGATTAACTCAGTTATGGGGGCAACCATGCCAAAACGTGTTCTCATCGTAGATGACGAAGAAAGCGTAACTTTCAGTTTGTATCAAAGTTTTATACTTGCACAGAGCGAGTTTGAAGTAGTTACCGCATCCAGCGGCGAGGAAGCCTTGCAGAAAACGAGCAATGGTAGATTCGATTTGGTTATAACCGATATATTTATGCCCGGTATCAGCGGCTTTGAACTCATCAAGCGTATCAAGGAGCAACACCCCGACACCACTTTTTTTGTGATAACGGCCTATGGTTCCGAAGATTACCGGAAAAAAGCAGAAAACGTTGGCGCCAAGGAATATATTGAAAAACCATTCAATGTTAAGGATTTCAGACAAAAAGTATTAGATTTTCTGGAGTAACATGGCGCTGGTAGGAAATCTCAAAGATTTAAAATTACCCAGTTTGATTCAGCTCAACTGCATGGAACGCAACACGGCAAAGCTGACCATAGAATATCGCAATCATTACGGGTTCATTTATTTTCATAACGGCCAGGTCGTACATGCGGAATATGAACCGGATATCGGAGAACAAGCTGTGTATCGGTTATTAAGTCTGCCGGCGGGCAACTTTAAAGTTGAGATCGGTATCCGTCCGCCAACCCAATCTATTCAGACCAACTGGAATAATCTTCTGCTGGAGGGGCTGCATCACGTCGATCATCTGGAAAAACAAAACAGCGGAGATCATAATTATGAGCATCTTTTCAATAAAATCCTGACGATTCAGGGATTAAAAAGTGCTTATATTATAAACAAGGATGGTAAGGTCGTTGCTTCAACGCCCGATGAAAATAGCAACGATCATAACATACTGGCATTTACGATTCTCGAGAGCAAATTACTTGGAGACCGTTTATCGGTCGAGTTACCCGAATTCATATGTCTTTCTTTAAATGAAGAACGACTTATTATAACGCCCTATAATCAGCTTTATTTAGTCTTACGCACTCAGCCAAAAGAAAAGGCTGAGATTATTCTGCCTTTAATCAAAGAGGCTAAACAGGGCTGAGAAACAATCATTCGTTTTTGAAGGGTATGGAATGGATCGAAACTGGTTAGAGGAGCTATCCCAGATCAGCAATGTACAGGCGGTTTATGTGCTTAATTCCGAGGGAGAAGTTCTCCAATCGTTCGGCACCCGTTTTAGTAAAAATGTTTTAAACAGTTTAATTAAACATCTATTCAGGATAGCAACGGTCTTCCAAGGCCGTTCCCATTCGTTAAACATGATCGAATTTTATTGGGATAGTGTATATATCGTTTGCAGGTTTGATAGGGGGACCATGGTACTGATTGCCTGTAATTTGCCGGTTTCCTCGGCGCTGTTGCGGATGACGCTCAATGTCGCTGCAAATCAGTTAAGCAAGGACAACAAGATCAAGGGAGCGGCCTTAAAAGCCGATAAATGGTTAAAGGATGATTTGAGCGATAGCGAAAAAAATATGTTGTCTAAATTGAAATAAAGCGCTGTTTGGTGTAACTTAATGCTTTAATAAAACGATGAAAGGCATGTGGCAAACGAAACCCTTATACCGGACAAAGACGACGTATTTACGTTGGAGCAAGGGAGCTCGCCAGCGGAAGTAACGCTCCGCTCGCGGGAGTGGGCTGTGATTACCCAGGTGGACGGCCATAAAAGCGTCGCGGATGTGGCGCGGATTCTGGCGCTTGGAAACGATGAAGCGGCTCAAATATTCGCCGGATTGCAGGAAAAAGGTTTAATAAATAAACTCCGATCCAAAAAGAAAGACCGGCGCATTGTTCCAGAGAAGTTCTTTAAATGGCTACAAAAAGAGCTGACGCGTTTTGTAGGGCCGGTTGCTCCATACTTACTCGAAGATACCATTTATGATCTGGGAATAAAAAAGGATGACTGCGACATTGAGCATCTTCCCATATTAATCGAAACTTTGAGCGATGAAATAAAAGATGACGGCAAGAGGCTCCAATTCCAGGAAACAATGTTGAACAATTATAAAGAGTTGTCAAAATCTTGAAGTTTTTAAGCTTACGCTGGAAAATCGGCGGGATTTTAATAGTCAGTAACCTGATTCTGGGCGTGCTTTTGATTATTGCGGTAAACCGAACTGTCTCGGAAGACCTTGGTGCTCAATTGATTGCACGCGGTCGGACGATTGCTGCTAATCTTGCGCAATATTCTGCCGAACTATTATTAAAAAAAGATGTGGTTGGGTTGCGTCAACTGATCAATAGCAGTTTGAACTTCGAGAGTGTGCAGTACATATTAATTCATGATAATGAAGGACATATATTAGCCGACAATTTTAACAGTGATGTCCCGGATGCCCTGAAAGAGATCAATTATGTGGGACGCGAAGTCCCGACCCGGGAACCGGATTTGGTACATTTGCAATCGACCGATGTTTATTGCTATGATGTATGGATGCCGGTTGAAGAGGGTTATCTTGGGTATATTCGGGTTGGCATCAAAGAAAAGTTTGTATCTCAAACCATAGCACATACAAACTTGATTATTATTATAACGATCCTGGCGGTAACAGTTATCGGAATTATAATTGTAATTTTACTGGCGAACCGAATGATTACGCCAATCCTTTACCTTACACGAAAAGCGGAAGAGATAAGCCAGGGGCAACTTGAACAGGAGGTCTCGGTAAAAACCGGAGATGAAATAGAAAAATTGGCGGGAGCGTTAGACCGTCTGAGGGAAAGTGTAAAAATTGCGCTCGATCGTTTAAAGAAAAATCAACAAATGCGCATGTAAGATAAATGAGGTAATATCATGGTACAAACCAAGAAGTTACAGGATGGCAGCCGCCAGGTAATTTTGAGTGGTAAGCAATACGAGCATATTACAAAGATACTATCCGAGCTTGCCACAAAGACCAAAGCTTCGGCCATATTATTTGCCGATATGAGCGGGCAGTTAATCAGCCAGCGCGGGAATACTGAAGATATGAATACGACTGTTCTATCGGCTCTGGCTGCGAGTGATTTTGCCGCTACTTCGGAAATGGCGAAGCTGGTGGGTGAAGAAGCTAAATTTAAATTACTCTTTCACGAAGGCGAGAAACGCAACGTTTACCTGTCGAATGTGGGTGACGATTTTTTTCTCGTTGTGGTATTTGATGTAAGCGTAACTCTTGGCTTAATTCGGATTTATACCAAAAAAGCGATTGAAGACCTCGGTAAAACATTGGCAGAAGAGCCGTCCCAGGAAGATAAAGATCAGCAAAAACTTGATTCCGATTTCAGCAGCTTGCTCGGTGATGCACTGGACGATACTTTTAAATAAAATCAGATGGTAATTAAGAGGCGAGGAACAGGATGTTTATAAATTGGGCGTTGCAGGAAATTAATCTGAAAATTGTTTATTACGGACCGGGTATGAGTGGTAAAACTACTAACCTGGAGTATATTCATTCAAAACTGGATCCCTCCCTTAAGGGCGATTTGGTTTCTCTTAAAACAAAAGAAGACCGGACAATCTTTTTTGATTTCATGCAAATTGAAGTGGGCCGTATTAAAGGGAAAAAACCGAAGTTCAATTTGTATACCGTACCGGGCCAGGTATATTATGCTTCCAGTCGAAAGGTTATTCTCAACGGCGTCGATGGAATCGTGTTCGTTGCTGATTCGCAACCACACCGTATGGAAGCCAACATTGAGACGCTCTTGGATCTTGAGAATAATCTCAAACAGGATAATCATTCCCTTGAAGAATTCCCGTGGGTAATCCAATATAATAAACGTGATCTACCGGGAGTGGAATCGGTTGAAGAACTTCAAAAACGACTCAATTTTTTCGGCGTACCCCATTTTGAGGGGGTTGCGGTACGCGGCGATGAAGTATTCAACACATTGAAAGCTGTTATTAATTCGGTTGTCAAAAAAGTGCAAACCGAATTATGAGCGGCGAAGACTTTATTGGTATTATAAATGGAAATTACTAAAAAACTGTTTTATAACTTAACCTTTGCAGTTGGATAATCGTTCTTTAAATCTGGAAATTCGGTGCTGAATTTATTTCATAATAAAGAGTCCGGACAGTCAAATAGACAAACCATCGGTGCCTGGATTCTTTATGATTTCGCCAATTCTGCATATACAACCCTCATTGTTACGTTTATTTACGCTACCTATTTTACGCAAGCTATCGCCCCGGATACAATCGTGGGTACTACACTTTGGTCGCGTGGGGTTACCATTACGGCTATAGCCGTGGCATTACTTTCGCCGATTATGGGAGCGTTTGCCGACCTCGGCGGTTATCGTAAAAAATTTCTTTTCTCATTTACCACAGTTACGATCATCGGCACGATTTTCCTTTACACCGCATTACCAGGCCAAATCTATTATGCGCTGATCTGGTTTGTGATCAGTAATATCGCTTTTGAGATGGCCAGCGTATTTTATAACGCCTATTTACCCGATATCGCCCCGCAGGATAAAATTGGAAGGATTTCCGGGTACGGCTGGGCGTTTGGATACGTTGGCGGTCTGTTGGCCATGTTCATTGCAATGGTCGGTTTTGTAGACGCCGAAACCCCGTGGTTTGGCTTTACCACAGAGCAAGGTGAAAACGTAAGAGCAACAAACCTTTTGGTAGCGACATGGTTTGCAATATTCAGCGCGCCTTTTTTTATTTTTGTTAAAGATCATCGTAAAACCAAAAAAGTACTTAAAAAAAGTCTGGTTAAAAGCGCTTTTCAGGATTTGGCAAAAACGCTGAAGAATATCACTCATTTTAAAAATATTGCACGTTTTTTATTAGCACGCCTCATATATAATGACGGACTTATTACTATTTTTGCGTTCGGAGGTATCTACGCCGCAGGAACGTTTGGATTCACGTTCACGGAAATCATGATGTTTGGGGTGGTCTTAAATGTGGCGGCCGGATTGGGCGCCTATGCCATGGGATTTATTGATGATCGCATCGGCGGCAAGAAAACGATTCAAATCAGTTTGTGGTGTCTGATCGCGGCTACAATTTTAGCCGTCCTGTCGCCGTATAAATGGATGTTCTGGACGGCCGGCATCCTTGTTGGTATTTTTTCGGGACCGAATCAGGCGGCCAGCCGATCCCTGATGGGACGACTAACCCCCAAAGAGCGGATCAATGAATTTTTTGGTTTCTTTGCCTTTTCGGGAAAATTCACGGCGTTTATGGGTCCGTTTCTGCTCGGCGTATTAACCGACATATTTGCATCACAGCGGGCGGGCGTATCCGTTGTCGCTCTGTTTTTCCTTCTGGGCAGCATTATTTTGGCGACGGTGAAAGATCCGAG
Source organism: uncultured Calditrichaceae bacterium (assembly GCA_964542915.1). GTDB lineage: Bacteria > Calditrichota > Calditrichia > Calditrichales > Calditrichaceae > CAZIVP01. Next base: position 86,108 of record CAZIVP010000016.1, read on the forward strand.
CCAATCCGACGATAATAGCATTTCCCAACCGAAACAAGCATGATTACCCTCGAAGCTCCGGCAACCGCTTTTTGAAAACCGAAAAGGTTCGATTCTTTAGAAATGCCTCTGTCTGGTATCCCAAAAAATGTTAACTTTCTCTGGCTTACATTAATGAATGTAGATGCACAACGGTCCATTGCTTTTCTTTATTTACCATTTTCTGTGGATCCTCGAAGTGGACGGATTTGCTTGAATGGAATGAAAAGCGCTGCACGAAATTATCAAAATAGGACATGGTCTCTTTAAAACCGCGCTTGGGATGGGTAATCTTAACAAATGACACCGGATGCTGCGTGAAAAACAGGGATTATAGTTTCTGAGAAGCGCATTCTTTCGACTTTATAAATGAAATTGCGTGTTTCTCATGCATTTTGTATAATTATTATTTTTAGAATTTTAAATGCAATCTATTGACAATCCGAAATATTTTTTTATATTACAAGACTCATGTTTTTTGGAATCGCTGGCGTAGCTCAATTGGCAGAGCAACTGATTTGTAATCAGTAGGTTGGAGGTTCAAGTCCTCTCGCCAGCTCGCATCGCGAGATGTGTTGGCTTAGCCTTTTCAGGGGTTATGTTAGCACCGCAAAAGTTAGTGAGGTTGGGGTAAATATGCGGGAGTAACTCAGCTGGCTAGAGTCACAGCCTTCCAAGCTGTTGGTCGCGGG
>CAZIVP010000017.1:0-80830 GCA_964542915.1 uncultured Calditrichaceae bacterium
GAAGCCCTGTCGTCCCGAGAATCGGGATGTCCCAGGCCTCTAGACGATGGGAGCAATTTCAAAGCCACCGAATTCGAAGCCCTGTCGTCCCGAGAATCGGGATGTCCCAGGCCTCTAGACGATGGGAGCATAATAAAAAGATGGTGCTCAAATAAATGTAAAAGAACAGATGTTTGGGTGAGTGATGGGATTTGAACCCACGACCCCCAGAGCCACAATCTGGTGCTCTAACCAACTGAGCTACACCCACCATGTCGTACGCCCTGGAGGATTCGAACCTCCGACCCACTGCTTAGAAGGCAGTTGCTCTATCCAACTGAGCTAAGGGCGCAGCGTAGTCGGGGCGAGAGGATTTGAACCTCCGACCCCCTGCTCCCAAGGCAGGTGCGCTGACCAGACTGCGCTACGCCCCGAATAACACATGTCAAATTAACAAATTATAAATATAATAAGTTTGATTTATGGAGTCAATTCTAAATTCAACCCACTGAAAATCGATTTTGTGCCCATTTCATAAACGATTGAATCGCTTTACCTCGATGGCTGATATGGTTTTTTTCATCGATTGTGAGTTGGGCATAAGTTTTGTTTCGTTCAGGAACAAAGAACAGGGGATCATAACCAAAACCTTCATTACCCTGTAGTTCATCCAAGATGATTCCCTGCGTGCGACCGCTAAAAAATTTTTCATGTTTTTCGTCTTTGTAACAAATCGTACAGGTAAAATATGCAGTCCTATTCTCTGGTGGGATTTTTTTAATTCTCTCCATGAGTAATCGATTATTTTGCATATAATCCGCATTTTTTCCTGCGTAACGCGCCGATTGAACACCCGGCTCATTATGAAGCGCCGGCACCACCAGCCCCGTGTCATCTGCTATAACAGCTTCTTTGAAATAGTCGAAATAGGAACGCGCTTTCTTTGCGGCGTTTTCCGCAAATGTATGACCGTCCTCGTGGACCGCAGGAAACGACCCGAAATCTTTTAATGATTTTAGTTCAAAATCAAGCTGTGTCAACAAACGACTGAATTCACGTATTTTATCCTTATTGGTGGTGGCGACAATCAGGATGTGCAATCAAAATCTCCCATGCTTATAAATTTTATTGAAAACCCTATTTTAATACACCTTGTATATTTCCAGAGAGTCGGTTTTTTAAATTCCTTTTGTTGGCTGAAAAGGGAAATCTGTTTGAGTTAACAGGATCAAGCTAATCGGTACAGAAAAAAATGTGTATGTAATATCAAAATATGTCTCTCAAAGATTTCTTTAGCATTTCACGCGCCCGAAAAATACGTGCTTTAACCGTGCCGAGAGGCAGTTCCAGCATCTGGGCAATTTCCTCATAGCTTCGTTCTTCCTGATGCCTCAGTACGATTGCGACCCGGTATTTTTCCGGCAATTCCTTTATGGCCTGTTTAATGATTTGGCTTTTCTCATCGGCCAGCATTTCTTTTTCAGCCGTCGGATCCGAGTCGGCGTACTCCTGTTTGATTTCATCATCCTTGTATCGGATAGTTTGTTCCATCGATTGTGTTTTGAGCTTACGTTTGCGAAAAAAGTCGATACAATGATTGGTTGCTATTTTAAACAACCATGTCGAGAAGGCGTAATTTTCATTGAAAGAAATTAGTGAGTTGTAGGCTTTGATGAATACTTCCTGTGTTAAATCTTCCGCTTCCTGGCGGTTATGTACCATCCGATAAATGATGCGGTAAACAGAGTCATTATACATTACCGTTAATTCATCATACGCGCTTCCGTCGCCTGTTTTCGCTTTTCTTACTAATTCGCTTTCTTCTCTTTGCAAAATTCCAAATCTTTCAAAAAATCTTAGAGTGTGCGCCGAATAAACCGCCGGTACGTTTTTTCAGAATAAAATGCAGACGGATTCAGCACGACCTAAAAGTCCAACCCGATCCGCTTATTCTCAATAATTTAAAGTTACGAACGATGCTTTTATAATGTCAAGTTTGAAGCCGGAGCACATCCATCAATGAACGTTATTTAAAAATGTTCAATAGGTGCATCGATGTGTGTACCTTATTAAAAGAGAGTGGAATAGCTCAAATTTTTTGGAATACAATTATGAAAGACCCGCTTTGACCGGAGATAAAATAATTTATAAAGCCTCTTATTGACTTTTTGAGCATCCGGGATTATAATGTTTTAAGTTATTAAAAAACTAATGGTTATATTATTGCACGATTTGGGAAAAATATACATGTTTGTCGAGTCGAGAGACTCTTAATGTTACCAATGGATAAATGTTTAGAGCCAAAGGAGTTTTGTTATGAAAAAAGTATTAGTGCTGGGAGCGGGTCTGGTTGCAAGGCCGCTGGTACGCTATTTATTGGATCAGGGTGATATCCATATCACTATTGCAACGCGAACGGTCAGCAAAGCTGAAAAGCTGTTAAAAGGCCATGCCAATGGTACTCCCGTTACCCTTAATGTGGAAAACGAACAAAAATTGGAAACAATGATCCGGGATTCCGATTTGGTTATTAGTTTGCTGCCATGGGTCCATCACCTGAAAGTAGCTCGTTTGTGTGTGAATAATAATAAGCATATGGTTACAACTTCCTATGTAAAACCCGAAATGAAAGCGCTCGATGAAGAGGTTAAGAAACGCGGTCTTCTTTTCTTGAATGAAATCGGCGTTGATCCCGGCATCGACCATATGGCGGCCAAACGCGTTATTGATCAAGTTAAAAATCAGGGCGGCGAAATAACGGCGTTTTATTCTTATTGCGGAGGATTACCTGCCCTGCAGAATAATAACAATCCTTTAGGTTACAAGTTTTCCTGGAGTCCTTCAGGTGTGATGTTGGCGGCCAAAAATGACGGACGTTATTTAAAGGATGGAAAACTGATTAAAATTAGCGGTGAGCATCTCTTTGAACATTACTGGCTTGTGGATGTACCCGGCGCCGGTACGTTTGAGGCATACGTGAACCGCGATGCTTTGATTTACAAAGAGCTGTACGGCCTTGAATCGGTTCGCTCCATATACCGCGGAACGTTGCGAAATATCAGCCATTGCGAATCGTGGCATAATTTTAAAAAATTGGGGTTGCTGGACCAGGAGCGCACTTTCGATCTTTCGAAGAATAGTCCACGAGAGGTAATGGCTGCGCTGGTCAGCGGTAAAAGTGATGATGTGGTAACCGATACGGCAAAATTCCTTGGCATTCCGCCTTATGCCATTACGCTTAAAAAGTTGGAATGGTTAGGGCTTTTCAGCGATCAAATGCTTGATCTCGGTAAGGTTTCGGTTTTTGACATGTTTGCCCATATTCTTGAACATAAGCTGGTTTATCACGAAGGAGAGGTTGACTTACTTGTTCAACACCATCTATTTGAAGCGGAATACGAAAATAAGCGCAGGGAACGGATCGCGTCCACGATGGTGGATGTTGGAATTCCTCACGGAGACAGCTCCATGTCGAGGACAGTCAGTTTGCCCGCAGCGATTGCCACTAAACACATTCTGAATGGCACTATTAAATTAACCGGCGTTAAAATTCCGGTTTACCCGGAACTGTATGAACCGGTACTGAAGGAGCTGGAGACTATGAATATTCGGCTGATTGAAAAAACGGAAACGATTTCCGAATAAATTCGAGTCGATCTTGTGCCGAAACCCGCACCGAAGCTTTTCGGTGCGGGTATTTCTAATTATAAACAAAATTGTTAAGTTACAGACCTTATTTATAACACTGATATTCGATTCAATTCTACAGGGAGATGGGGATCACCATGAAGACGATTCTGATTCGCGCGGAAGATAAAAACGAGTGGGAAAAGCGAACGCCGCTTATTCCGGACGATTTAAAAACGGTTCTTTCGGAAACCGGCGGTAAAGCCTTTGTTGAAAGATCTGGTAAACGTTTCTTCAAAGAAGAAGCTTATCGCAAAGCTGGCGCTGAGATAACCGAAGGCATGGCCGGGGGGGATATCATTCTGGGCGTTAAGGAAATCCCGGAAGAAAAAATCCTTGATAATAAAATCTATCTTTTTTTCTCACACACAATCAAGGGACAGGCGGGCAACATGCCCATGTTGAAGCGAATTATGAATAGCGGCTCCACCCTGATCGATTATGAAAAGATTATCGATGAAAAGGGACGCAGACAAGTGTATTTCGGACGTTACGCAGGCGATGCCGGCGCTATCGACATTTTGTGGTTGATGGGCGAATACTGGCGCCACAAGGACATAAACAGCCCTCTGCATAAGGTTGAACAAGCGTTAAAGTATCATTCGGTCGAAGAAGCCAAAGACCATTTGGAGCGCATTGGCGATCAAATAAAAGAAAAGGGATGGCCGCCGGAAATCAGTCCGGTTGTAATCGGTATACTCGGTTATGGCAATGTGTCAAAGGGAGCCCAAAATATTTTTAACGCCTTACCGACCGAATATATTAAACCGGATGCGCTGCCCGCTTTAATTGAGAACGGCGAGGCCAAAAACGACCGCATTTATCTCGTGGTGTTCGAAGAAAGACATCTCGTAAAACCCAAAGAAGGGCACCCATTTAATCTGAACGATTACTATATACACCCGGAAAAATATGAAGCGGCTTTTGAACCGTACTTGCCGTATCTTACCATTATTGTCAACGCCACCTATTGGGACGAACGCTATCCGCGATTTGTTACGTGGAAGGGCTTAAGACTCTTACAAGAACGATTTCCGCAACCCAAACTGGCCGGTATAGCCGATATTACCTGCGATGTGAACGGCTCCATCGAATGCAATGTTAAGACAACGGATAGCGGACAACCCGCTTACAGAGTGGATCCCAAAAAGCGGACCGTTAAAGACGGACATCTTGGCGACGGGATTGTGCTTTTAGCCGTGGATAATTTACCGGCGGAGTTGCCCAATGACGCCTCGGTATTTTTCAGTAACCAGCTGCGTCCGTATGTGCCTAATTTAATGAAGGCTTTGTGGCATAAACGCCTGGAGGACTCGGGTTTGCATCCTCATATTAAACCCGGCGTCATTGTTTATAACGGACAGCTGACGGAGCCTTACTATTATTTGCAAAGGTACCTGTGATGCGTGATTAAAAAATTTTTTAAAATAATGGTTCGCTATTTATATTCATAAGAATTCAACGTATTAGGCGTATTTCATGTATAAAATCAATCCGCAACTGGTGATCGAAATATTGCACCGCTTCCTTTCCGCGGAAACCCACAAAATCGGGATGGAAAAAACCGTAGTGGGTCTGTCGGGCGGCGTCGATTCGGCGGTGGTCGCTTATTTGCTTGCAGGGGCACTGGGCAGGGAGAACGTCCATGCTCTTATCATGCCCTACCGCCAAAGCAGTCCGGAAAGTCGAGAACATGCGGAAGAGGTGGCGGCTATTCTAAACATCGATTACGATGTTATCGATATATCGCCCATGGTCGACGCCTTTTTTGCAGAGGATCCGGATGCGGATGTGATACGACGTGGAAACAAGATGGCGCGGGAACGGATGTGTTTGCTCTACGATTATTCCTCCGCCCATCAGGCGCTGGTAATCGGTACCAGCAATAAAACAGAACTGATGCTGGGCTACGGAACGATCTTTGGCGATATGGCCAGTGCTATCAATCCCATTGGAGATCTTTACAAAAATCAAATTTGGCAAATTGCGGAATATCTGGATGTGCCGGAGGCGATTATCACGAAGCAACCCTCGGCGGATTTATGGGCTGGCCAAACCGATGAGGATGAACTGGGATACACCTACCGTCACATCGATGAACTCTTGCACTACCTGATCGATTTACGCTACTCGGATGAAATTTTAGTCAATATGGGATATGAACCGGCGACCATTAAAGATATTCGTTTGCGTATTCAAAAAAACCAATTTAAACGGCGACCGCCCGTTATCGCTAAATTAACCAACCGAACGATCAACCAGGATTTTCGATACTGTCGCGACTGGGGAGTATAACGTTGGAAACCATCGAGAAAGGTGCGCTTTATTTGGTATCCACACCGATCGGAAATCTCGCGGATATCACCTATCGGGCGGTTCATGTTTTGAATAATGTCGACCTTATTGCCGCCGAAGATACGCGGAATTCGTCCGTGTTAATGAAGAATTATCAGATAGATACACCGTTATCCAGCTATCACAGTTACAATCTTAAAAAGGAGACCCGGCGCCTGATCGAAAAACTAAAACACGAATCAACCATCGCGCTTATTTCGGATGCCGGTACCCCCGGTATTTCCGATCCGGGTTTTCATTTAGTGCAGGAAGCGGTTAAAGAAAAGATCCGTGTGATACCCATCCCGGGCGCATCCGCATTTCTGGCGGCATTAACGGCGTCCGGGTTGCCCAATAATCGTTTTGTGTATGAGGGCTTTTTGCCATTGAAAAAAGGACGCAAAACCCGCCTGAAAACCCTCAGCGAAGAAGAACGAACCATCGTTTTTTACGAATCGCCGCACCGGATCCATCGAACGGTAAGGGAACTTCTCGAAACATTTGGCGACCGTCCGTGCACAATGGCTCGCGAAATAACCAAGCTGTATGAAGAGTTTTTGCGGGGGACGCTGAGCGCCCTTCAAAAATGGATTGAAGAGCGACGGGTTAAAGGCGAAATTGTCTTAATCGTTCAAGGGAAGGCGCATACGAAAGGAAAGCAACATGGCAATGAGCAGTAAGGGTTTTTTACCGGCCTGGCTGCAGGAAGGATTTGTCAAACTTTTAACGCCTCTGGTCGACACCCTGGCGAAACGGGATTTTAATCCCAATACATTTACCGTGTGGGGCCTTATCATTACCTCTGTTTCAGCGGTATTTTTAATTGTCCACCCCTCGCTGGTGCACTGGGCCGGTGCGCTCATCTTAATTGGCGGTTTATGTGATGTTCTGGATGGAAAACTGGCGCGCTATGCCAATAAAGTTTCCAAGTTCGGTGCCCTGTTTGATTCATCGGTGGATCGGTATTCCGAGGTCATCATGTTTTTTGGAATTGCCGCTTACTATGTGCGCTCCGATTCTTATCTGTTATCGGTCGTAACGTTTGCGGCGCTGGGCGGCTCCACCATGGTAAGTTATGTACGTGCGCGGGCGGAAGGCCTCGGATTTGATTCCAAGGTAGGAATGATGCAGCGGCCGGAACGGGTGGTATTAATCGGTGTGGGCGCTCTCTTCAATTTTACACTGTTTCAATTGACCATTTTTCATGTAAGAGATTTTCCGGTTGATCTGTTGGATGTCATTATATGGATTGTGGCTTTATTTGCTAATTTTACAGCGATTCAACGCATATTGCATATTCGCAAACTGGATCAAGCAAACATGGAGTAAGGAGGCGTAATGGAAAACAAGAAAATAGACGATTTTAAAATCAGCGATTCGAAAGGAAAGGTCGGTGTATTGCTGCCTGGACTGGGCGCCGTGAGCACAACATTCATTGCGGGTATCATTGCCATACGTAAAGGCCTTGCCCGGCCCATCGGTTCATTAACGCAAATGGCGCATATCCGATTGGGCAGGCGCGACGAAAATCGGAATCCCCTCATTAAAGATTTAATACCAATGACGGAAATGGATGATCTTTATTTCGGCGGCTGGGATATTTTTGAAGATAATGCGTACGAATCGGCCCTGAATGCAGGCGTTTTAGAGAAAACGCTTCTTGATCAAATCAAAGGGGAATTGGAGGCGATTGAACCGATGAAAGCGGTTTTTGATCGCCGTTATGTCAAGAAACTGGACGGTCCGCACGTAAAGGAGACCGGCAATAAATACGAACAATACCAGTTGCTGCGGGAGGATATCCGTAATTTTAAAGAAAAGTATGGCCTGGACCGTGTGGTAATGATTTGGACGGGCAGCACGGAAATATTCATGCAAAAAAGCGAGGTGCATCAAAGCAAAGAGGCTTTTGAAAAAGGGCTGAAAGAAAATCATCCGGAAATAGCGCCCAGCATGATTTATCCCTGGGCGGCCGTTGCAGAAGGCGTACCCTATGCCAACGGGGCGCCGAATCTGAGCGCCGACTTCCCTGCCATGATTGAGTTTGCCGATGAGATGAACGTACCGTTGGCAGGTAAAGATTTTAAAACCGGCCAAACCCTGATGAAAACCATTCTGGCGCCCGGCTTTAAGGCCCGAATGCTCGGACTTGAAGGCTGGTTTTCGACCAATATCTTAGGTAATCGCGACGGTGAAGTACTGGATGATCCGGAGTCGTTTAAAACCAAAGAAGAAAGCAAATTGTCCGTACTGGAATATATTTTACAGCCGGATGTTTATCCGGAGCTGTATAAGGAATTATATCACAAAGTACGCATTAACTACTATCCACCGCGCAAGGATAATAAAGAAGGCTGGGATAATATCGATGTAATCGGATGGTTGGGTTATCCCATGCAGATAAAAGTCGATTTTCTTTGCCGGGACAGTATTCTGGCTGCGCCCATTGTTTTGGATTTAGTGTTGTTTCTGGATTTAGCTAAGCGCGCCGGATTTAAAGGCATACAGGAGTGGTTGTCGTTTTACTTTAAGAGCCCGCTCCACGCTCCGGAAGTTTATCCCGAACACGATCTGTTTATCCAGCAGATGAAGCTTAAGAACACCTTGCGGGTGCTGGCCGGCGAGAAGGAAATTACCCACCTGGGTCTTGAATATTACATGAAATAAATCGGCATGTGAAGATCAACATTGATGTAGAGGGGATGCGGAACTCCAACGGTTTCCATCCCCTTTTTAATGTTACAGGAAAGTTTGGAAGGAATTCCTTTATTCCATGCAGGATGGTGAAAAAGCAAAAAAAGGGACGCTCCGGGAAGTCCTCACTACCTCGTTTCCGGCGGCGATTGATCTGTCATCCCAGACGGTCACCTGGTTAATCGAAGCAATATTCATGGGCCAGCTTTCTGCCCTGGCGCTCGCCGGCGTCGGTATCGCCCAGCAGGTTATCGTTTTAACGTTTACCGTGTTGTTGACCTTTGTTGTGGGAAGTTCGATTATTATTGTCCGTTATTTGGGTGCCAAAGACCAGTGGAACGCCAATCATGTATTCGGTCAGGCCTTGTTTATCGGCGTCATATTATCCGTTATTATCGGTTTATTGTGGTATTTTCTTATTCCCCTCATTTTCCATTTCATAAAAGAAGAGGGTGCGCAGGCGCGGGAATACGGTATCATTTACATACGGACCGTTGCCTATTTCTCGCCGATTATTATTACCAACTTTATTGCAATGGGGATACTGCGCGGCGTGGGCGATACCTTCCTGACTATGACCATCAGCCTGGTGGTCAATGGTATAAACATTGCTTTGGACGCGGTTTTGATTTTCGGTTTACTGGGCTTTCCCAAACTCGAAACGTTTGGCGCCGGGCTGGCGGTCGGCATTGCTCATACAGTGGGTTTTATGATTACCATTACTTTTGTGCGCAATCGACGATCGAGCCTCTTCTTAGCGGTGAGTGAACTTACCGGTCCCAAATTATCGACCGTAAAAAAGTTGTTTAAAATAGGCGTCCCGACGACGATAGAGCAATTTGTCTGGTCGTTCGGGCAGATCATTCTGAGTTTGTTTGCTGCCCGTATCAATGTTACGGTTTTAGCAGCGCATCAGGTTATGGTTCGCATTCAATCGGTGATTTCGATGGTGAATTGGGGATTCGCCGTTGCCGGAATGAATCTTGTCGGTCGTAATATCGGTGCCCGTGATTTGAGAGAAGCCAAAAAGAGCGGACAGGTGGTCGGAGCGGTTTCCGTGCTCAATGCGGCCGTCATCGCGCTTGTGCTCTATATTTTTGCCGAGGAAATATTTCATATTTTTACGGATGAACCGATGGTTATTAAAGTGGGTATTTCGGTAGCGCTGGCCTTTGTTTTGTTGCAACTGCCGAAAGCCGCCAATACCGCTTATTCCGGCAATCTGCGTGGTGCGGCCGATTTAAACTGGTTGATGTGGCTGGCCATTGGAGCCGTTGCTCTTAATGAACTATTGGGCGCTTATGTCCTGTCATTTACTTTTGGTCTCGGGTTACTGGGATTATGGCTTATTCAAATTATTGATGAAGGCGGACGATTGGTATTAAATTATTGGCGATTCAACCGCAACAAATGGAAGAGGTTATCCACGGATGACTAATATTGATAACACACGCTTTATATCATTTGAAGGCATCGATTATTCAGGAAAGACAACACAGATACACTTGCTTGCAGCCTATCTGAAAGAAGAAGGATACAAGGTTTATGTATTGAGAGAACCCGGCGGTACGGATATCTCGGAAAAAATACGGGAACTGTTACTGGATCGTAACCATTATACAATGGATAACTATACGGAAATTTTTTTATATAGTGCGGCCCGGTCGCAACTAGTGAAGGAAAAAATCATTCCCTTGTTATCCGAATCCTATTTCGTGATTGCCGATCGTTATGTGGATTCGACGACGGCGTATCAGGGCTATGGCCGCCGGCTTGATTTGAAAATGGTTACTGAGATTAATAATGCCGCCACACACGGACTATTACCGCGAACGACGTTCTATTTGCAATTGGATCCCGAAGCGGCCAAACAACGGCGTGACAAAAAAGGAAAGAAAGATGACCGCCTGGAAGCGTCTGGAATAGATTTTTACAGGCGCGTGTTTCAGGGGTATAAAAACATAATTGAAGCACACGAGGAACGTTTTCACGTGCTCAATGCTGCACAACCAGTTGAACAAATTCATACAACAATTATCAATACCTTAAAACAAAAAAAGATAGGTCTTTAATGATGCATACCTATTGGATTCGTTATGTGACGTCAGTTTTATTTGCTGCTCTTGTGATGACAGCTGCTTTCAACCATCCTCTTAACGCCGATGAGCAAGATTACTATTACAGGCTTAAGAAGAGTTGGAAATATTTACAAAATGTTTATGAGCAGCTTAACAAACATTATGTGGAGGAGATCGATCCTTATAATTTGATTAAAGCGGGTATCGAGGGCATGCTGGACGAGTTGGATCCCTATACCGTTTTTATTGAAGAAGAAGGGCAGCGACGTTTGAAAATCATAACAACCGGTAAATACGGCGGTCTGGGTATGGAGATCGGTTTACGAAACAAAAACGTTACCATCATAGCTCCCATTGGAAACAGTCCGGCCAAACGAAAAGGTCTTCAGGCGGGCGATATTATTCGCGCCATTGACGGTCAGGAAATAACCGGCTGGAGCGTCAACAAGGTTTCTTCGAAATTGCGCGGTAAGATCGGCACGGAAGTGACCTTGAAAATCGAACGACCGGGGTTATCCGAGCCTTTTGAATTAACGCTGGAACGTTCGGAAATTGTCGTCGAAGATATTGGCTACGCTGGGTTCCTCTCAAATGGTACGGGATATATCAGTCTCACAGGGTTTACCGATAAAGCGGCGGATGAGCTGCGTGATAGCATCCGGGCTTTACAGAAAAAAGGGGATTTGAATCGTTTGATTCTCGATTTGCGTGGTAATCCCGGCGGTTTACTGGATGCTGCCGTTGAGGTTGTGAACGTGTTCGTACCCAAAAACGAGCTGGTGGTTTACACAAAGGGCTACCGCGAAGAAGAATATAAATTCCGCACCCGTCGGCAGCCATTGTTACCCCAGACGCCTCTGGTGGTAATGGTGGATGAAGGAAGCGCAAGCGCTTCGGAGATTGTAGCCGGAGCTCTTCAGGATATGGATCGCGCCGTTATTGTCGGCCAACCCACATTTGGAAAAGGTCTGGTGCAGAAAGTATTTGATCTCGATAAATATAAAGAAGCCAAGTTGAAGGTGACCACGGCCAAGTATTATGTGCCGAGCGGTCGTTGTATCCAGAAAAAAGATTACGGCTTTGATAATAATGTGATCATCAGGGATTCCCTGCGGGAAGAAGCCGAAAAGGTTCGGAAATTTTTTACACGCAACGATCGCCCCGTCTATGACAAAGGCGGTATTTATCCGGATATCAGCGTGGAAAGCGATTCAATGGCGTTTGTTACGCTACAGCTTTTGCGTAAAAATGTGTTTTTCAATTTTGCCGTCGCATATCACCAGGAGCATCCCACCTGGGATGATTCAATGCGTGTAGATAAAACGATCATAAAGCGTTTTAAACGATTTTTGGAAAAAGAAGATATCGATTTACCGTTTGAAGGTATGAAAGAGTTAAATGATCTGAAAAAGATCGCCGATCGAAATAATCACTCCAAACATCTTGAGCAGTTGCTTACTAAAGTGGACCAGGCTTTTCAACAGGAACAAATGCGGGCTTTTGAAGAACACAGTGATGAAATAAAACGAATACTCCGGCTGGAATTGATAGAAAAATATCTCGGAAGAAAAGCGCGCCATAAATTTGCACTTGAACGCGACAAGCAGGTAACCGAAGCCCTGTCCGTTTTGAACGATCAGATACAATACAAAGATATTTTGGCCATACAATAAGCAATATACGTCTATTTTAATTTTTAAAGATTATTTAAGCGAATCTTTAAGAAATTTTACACAGCCATTTTCTCTGTATCGGAAAATGGCTTATTTTTTATAGAACGAATTTAGAAACGGCTTTAAATATGAAGAATAAAGAACTACTGCAAAATGTCCATAATATCGCCCGCAATGCGGGTTTTGAGGTTTATGTGGTCGGCGGATATGTGCGCGATTATTTACTCGGAAGCCCTGGCAAGGATATTGATTTTGTCGTCGTTGGAGACGCCATGGCCTTTGCGGATCAAATCAAAAAAGAATGGCGCTTGCGCAAAGTGGTACGCTATCCGCGTTTCGGTACATTTATGATCCGGTATTACGGTTTTAACATGGAATTTGTGCAGGCGCGGGCCGAGTTTTATTCCGAGCATTCACGGAAGCCCCGCACCAGGCCGGCGGATCTTTATACCGACCTGAGCCGCCGCGATTTCACCATAAATACACTTGCAATGGATATTTCAGGGGAAGGGTATGGCCGAATCATCGATGCGTATGACGGTCGCAAAGATTTAAAAAATGGCATTATTCGTACGCCGCTTCAACCGTTGCAGACGTTTTCGGACGACCCCCTGCGTATGATGCGTGCGGTTCGGTTTGCAGCCCGGCTCCGTTTTAACATCGAGCATGAAACCTATGAAGCCATAAAACAAGCCAGCGATCGTTTGCAGATTATTTCTCAGGAACGTATTACCGAAGAATTCAATAAAATTGTTCTGGCTGAAAAACCCTCACAAGGTATTCAAATGCTGGAGGAGACGGGTTTACTGCAACAATTCTTGCCCGAATTGCCCGAGCTGAAAGGCGTGGAGCAGCGCAATCAATTTCATCATAAGGACGTCTTTTACCATACGCTCGAAGTGGTTGATAACATAGCGCCGTTCACCGATCGGCTTGAATTGCGGTTGGCGGCGCTTTTCCACGATGTGGGCAAACCTCCGACGAAACGTTTCGATCAAAATCAGGGTTGGACGTTCCACGGGCATGAAGTGGTCGGAGAGCGCATGGTTGGTCATATTATGCAGCGGATGCGTTATTCCGGTGAAAGCATTGCATACGTAAAAAAGATGACCCGACTGCATCTGCGTCCGATGGCTCTGGTGGACGACGAAGTTACCGATTCCGCCATCCGGCGTGTGATGTTCACTGCCGGAGACGACATTGATGATTTGATGCAATTGTGCCGTGCCGATATTACATCAAAAAATCCCAAACGGGTAAAACGCTACCTTAACAATTATGAAAGCGTGATCGAAAAGATGAAAGAAGTCGAAGAGCGCGACCGCCTCCGTAATTTTCAGCCGCCTGTTGATGGTAATGAAATCATGCAAATGTTCGGACTTAAGCCGGGTCCGGCGGTCGGCCGTATCAAGAAATTTATTGAAGAAGCCATACTGAACGGTGATGTACCTAACGATCATGATGCCTGCGTTTCTTATATTAAACAAAACAAAAAAGCTTTGGTGTCGGAGAACAAAGATGTTGAGTCCCGATCCGGTAAATAATGGTACTGCACAATTGAGATTACCGAAACAAAATCATATCTTGCGCTTTGTTTCCAAAGCCCTGTTACATGCTGACGGTAAAACAGAATCGCTTTTTGAAGTTTAAAGCGAATTAAAAATTTGTTTTATTTATCCGTATGGTTGGTATTAAATTAGCCTGATATTAACGTTGATGATATAAATCCGTCGGGCAACTTTTTTTAGATGCTTACGTCTTTACACTTAAATTCGGGAGATTGGTTATGGCAGAAATATTACCCGCATCTCAGCAGGAGCAGCCGCCTCAGAATAACGGCTGGGAACGCGCCGTGCAAATATTTACGGATCCCGTTCCAGCGTTCCAGGCGCTCCGGAGCCAACCCAGTTGGTTGTTGCCGCTTATTATTGTGTTATTGGTCAGCTCGTTAACCAGTTATTTAACCACATCGCAACAAATTGAATTACAACGCGAAATGATAAACAACTCGACCATTATTCCTGAAAACCGCAAAGCGGACATGCTGGAGAGTTTGGAAACACAGGGATTCTTTCAGAAAAAAGTGTTACCGATTATCGGCGTTATTTTCAGGACACTCGTAGCATTTTTAGTGGTTGCCGCTGCTCTTCAGGTATTTGGAAACTTTATCTACGGCGGAGAAAACAGCTTCAGGTCCAATTTTGCATTGTACAGCTGGAGCGGATTAATCGGTGCGTTGGGCATGCTGGTAAAATTACCTCTGATTTTGATCAATGATACGCTTCTGGTACAAACCAGTCCCGCGGTGCTATTGGATGCTTCCCGATACCGTGAACCGTTGTTTCAACTTCTCGATGCGCTGGATATCTTCACCGTTTGGAAAATCATTGTACTATTGATCGGTTTTGCCATATTCTACAGGGTGAGCACCCAGAAGGCGGCTGTAGCTGTTGTCTCCCTCTATGTCGTTTACGTCGCGATCAACATCGGAATAAGTCAACTCTTCTAATGGCAAATTATTATTAATAAAGGAGCATATACATGCGAAATTCTGGTGAAAAACTGAATCGACTCGGCATCGCAGCCGTAACGGTTTTTTTCTTGTGGGCTAACATCGGTTTGACGCAAACGGCTGTATTATCGCTGGAGGATTGTATCCGGATTGCGCTGGAAAATAACAGCCAGTTAAAAAACACCGAATTAGCATTTGACGCCGCAAAACAGGATGTATTGTCCAGCTACCAGGGCATATTGCCCTCCATAACAACCTCAGCAGGACGCGGCAAAGTCGTAACCGGACCCTCGGAGTATTTAAGTAACGAGCCGGTGGGCATCGATCCCGAGACGGGTAACGTTATTTACGAGCAGCGAACCCGTAAAATCGAAAGATCGACGCGCGAATCCAGCAGCGCCAGCATTAATCTTAACCAGACAATCTTTGACGGTGGGATTTGGTGGAATCAAATCCGCAAAGCCAAGACAGATAAAAAGGCTTCCAAATACGATTTGATTGCGCAACGCAACAATACCATTAACCAAATTCAACAAGCGTTTTTTGAACTCGGGAAACAGATTAAATTGCTGGAAGTGGATTCCCTTGCTGTTGCGCGCAGTCAGGCTCAATTGGAGCGTGCCGAACAGATGTATGAATTGGGCGCTACGGCCCAACTGGATGTTTTTCGAGCCAGAGTGAATTTAGGCAACGATCGTATCTCCAAGCTCCAACAGAAAAACACTGTGACACAGGCCAGAAAAAATTTAAATGTCACCATGGGGCGCGATCCGCTTGCGCAACTGGTCGTGGAAGTCTCTGAAGTGCAACTGAAAGATGATTTACCTTCGGTTGAGGAACTGGTTGACCAGGCCATTGCCCAACAACCGATGGTTCGTAAAAATAAGTCAAACATCAAATCGCGTAAATTATCGGTGGATATGGCCAAAGGTCTGAATTATCCCAAAATATCGGCTTATGTGAATTACGACCGATTTCACGAAGATGCAATCAAAGTATTTTCCGATTTCGATCAAAATTATCAGACGCGCTACGGGATTAATCTCTCCTTTAATCTGTTTAACGGTTTCAACGATTATGTTCAAATTCAAAAGGCGCAAATCAATTACCGAACGGCCCGCGAAAATTATGAACAGTATAAACGTGAGTTGAAATCCAATATCCATCAGAGTTATGAAGATTATAAATCGTATCTCGATATCATCGAAATTAATCGCGTCAATCTCGAGGCGGCCCGTGAAGAACTGAGACTCGCCGAAGAACGTTACCAGATTGGCGCGGGAACCGCCCTCGAAGTACGCGAAGCACAGGTTAATTTAACCAGAGCGGAACAGACCCTTATTGCGGCGGAATACAACGCCCGGCTCATTCTTGCTCAATTGGATAATTATCTGGGTCTGTCATATAAAAAGTATATGGAGTAATGAAACGGTGCTATGAAAAAGAAACTGATTTTAGGCGGTGTTATCGTTGTTGTCATTGCCCTGATTGCGGTGAATCTTCTTAAAAAGGAGAAAGGGCATAAAGTCAACACACGACTGGTGGAGCGCGGGAGCGTCCAGCAAGAAGTAACGGGTTCGGGACAAATCAAACCCGCCCGACAGATTAAAATCAGTGCTCATGTGGCGGGTAAGATCATCGCTATTCATGCTGCGGAAGGCGACACGGTGCAGGAGGGTCAATTATTGGCGGAGCTCGATCCGAATCAATACGTTGCCGAGGTGGAACGGGCGGAATCCCATCTGCAATCGGCGCAAGCCAATGAGAAAAAGGCCAAAAGCGATTTAACAAGAAGCCGGGAGCTCTACGAACGTAACCTCATTTCGCAGGCCGAATTTGAAGCGACCCAGGCCAGTTATGAATCTGCGGTCAGTACACGTAAACAGGCAGAGGCGGCTTTAAAAGAAGCAAAAGAGGCTCTGAGGCGCACCCAACTTTATGCCACCATGGACGGCATTGTTACCAAGCTGAACAAAGAAAAAGGTGAAATGGCGATCGGGGCGCAATTTCAGGAAGATGTGGTTATGGTGGTTTCCGATCTCTCGGTTATGGAAGCCGTTATTGAGGTGGATGAAAATGACGTCGTGAATGTCAGCCTTAAGGATTCGGCGCAGGTCGAGGTTGATGCTTTCCCGGATACTACGTTCACCGGCATTGTTACGGAAATCGCCCATTCGGCCATCACACGCGGCGCCGGCACACAGGAGCAGGTAACCAATTTTGAGGTAACGGTAACCCTGAATAAGCCGGACCCTCGTTTTTTACCGGGCATGAGCACGACCGTGGATATACTGACTAAACGCGTGGATGACATGGTAAAAGTACCCATTCAGGCGGTAACGATTCGCGATGCTTCGCAACTTAATACAGAGAAGGAAGAAAAGAATGAAGGGCAAAACGCATCGCCCGAAGAAGAGAGTATGAGTGGAGCTATGCAAGAAGTTGTGTTTGTAGTGCAAGACGGAAGGGCCGTGGCAAAACCCGTAACCCTGGGCATCAGCGATGAAATGCACTACGCCATTCGTTCCGGTCTGTCGGGCGGCGAACGGGTAATTACGGGCCCGTTTCGCCTGTTAAGCAAAACGTTAAACGACGGAGACCCGGTGTCGTTTGAAACCGAAAGAGAGAAAGAATAGACATGCTGATACGCATCAATGATTTGTACAAATCTTATTTTCTCGGGGAGATTGAAGTAAAAGCCCTGAAGGCCGTCGATTTAACCATCAATAAGAATGAATATGTGGCAATCATGGGCCCGAGTGGTTCCGGTAAATCGACATTGATGAACATCATCGGCTGCCTGGATGTACCGACAGGCGGAGAGTACATTTTAAACGAACAAGCGGTTAGCCGTCTTTCCGACGATCAACTGGCCGAAATCCGTAATCTCGAGATCGGCTTTGTTTTCCAGACCTTCAATCTTTTGCCCCGCGCCGATGCCCTCCACAATGTAGAGCTGCCGTTGATTTATCGCGGCGTTTCACGTAACGAGCGACACGAAATGGCCAGGAATGCCCTGGAATCGGTGGGACTGGGCGATCGCGTCCACCATAAACCCAATGAACTTTCGGGTGGTCAGCGCCAGCGCGTTGCCATAGCACGGGCGCTGGTGAACAATCCGTCGATCATTCTGGCGGATGAGCCCACCGGCAATCTGGATTCCGCCACCGGCGAAGAAATCATGAAGATTTTCGAAAAACTAAACGAAAATGGCAACACAATCATCTTGGTCACACACGAAGAACATGTGGCCAAACATTGTCGAAGGGTTATCCGTCTGCTGGACGGTAAAATTACCGACGATTTACCCAATCAATAACAAAAATTTGATCAACAGATATCTATGATATGGATCGTATCCCGCATCAACGAATATCTGCGTATGGCGTGGTTTGCCCTTAAAAGCCACAAACTACGCTCTTTTCTGACCACACTTGGAATCTTAATAGGCGTAACCACCATCATCACAATATGGACGACCATCAGCGGTTTAAACGAATATGTTTACGGCCAGCTTTCCAATATTGGCGCCACAACCGTTTACATCCAAAAGATGCCATGGGTGGTGCAGGAAGATTGGTGGAAGTATCGTAACCGGCCGGATATCACATTCAAAGAATACGAAGCCCTGCAACGATACAGTCGTAAAGCCGATTATATCTCGCCGGAAGTTTACGCCAGCAAAAGGGTCAGCTATCGTAATAAAAAATATGATAATGTGACCGTGATCGGTAGCAACGAGCATTATAAAGAGACGCGAAACAGTTATCCGGATGTGGGGCGCTTTCTCACCGAACTCGATGTCCGCAGAACACAACCCGTTTGTGTTATCGGTAATGAACTGGCGAATCGTTTGTTTAATAAGCAGACGCCTATAGGAAAACGCATTAAAATCGGTTTATCCAAGTACCGGGTGATCGGTGTACTCGAACAAAAGGGTAGTTTTTTCGGACAAAGTATGGATAATGTGGCCATTGTGCCCATCGGAAGGTTCCGGGAGGTGTTCGGCGGACGGCGTTCCATCCAGATTGCCGTCCAGACAGGCGATGCCGGTCAGCTGCAGGAACTGAAAGATGAAGTGCGCGGCATCCTTCGCCGCGTGCGCAAGGTGCCGCCGGGTGAACCGGACAATTTTGCCATTAACCAGCAGAACATGCTCACCGAACTTTACGCTCAAATGACGTCCACGTTATTTGCTATTGTATTTGTCATCGGCGGCATCTCACTGGTGGTCGGGGGCATCGGCATTATGAATATCATGCTGGTAAGTGTAACGGAGCGCACGCGGGAAATCGGGATCCGCAAAGCGGTCGGCGCCAAACGCAAACACATTCTGTCGCAGTTTCTTATCGAATCCGTTCTCATTGCGTTGGTCGGCGGCGTACTGGGCATTGTATTGGGTTATATCGGAGGCACCATAGTGCTGCAGAATATGAATCTCTCCAGTGGGATGAACGTCTCCTCCATTGTGATCGGTTTCGGTTTTTCAGCGTTTGTAGGTATTTTGGCGGGCTTTTATCCCGCCCGGAAGGCGTCTAAATTTAATCCCATTGAGTCTCTACGTTACGAATAAGACGGTTGCGCAATGCTTTTAGAAGAAAACCTAAGCGTGGCATTCAGGCAGCTCACATCGAGTAAACTGCGTTCCGTATTAACGACGCTTGGTATTACCATCGGTATCGGGACGGTCATTTTTATTGTCGCTGTTCTGGAAGGCTATAACCGTTCCCTTACCAGCGAATTGAATGTACTGGGCGCCAATACCTTTCAGGTTCAAAAACAGGACGCTTTCCGCGGCGTGGAAGTAGGGCGCGGCGAACGCGAACGGAGAAAAGACTTGAAACGCGAGCTTGCCGCTGCCATTCGCCAACATTGTGATATGGTGGAAGCGGCGGGAGCGGAAGTTTGGGAAAGCGGCAAGGCGATCCATTACAAGGATACGCATACCAACCCCAATATCAGTGTGGCCGGCGGGGAGGAAGAGTTCTTTATCAATAACGGATATTTTACGGAAAGCGGACGCATCTTTACCAGCCAGGACGTCCATTTGAATCGCATGGTTGCCGTACTGGGTATGGATGTGGTCGATCTCCTGTTTCCTTTCCGGGATCCGCTCGGCAAAACCGTTAAGATTCAGGGATATAAATTTCAGGTGATCGGCGTTTTGGAACGCATGGGCAGCACCACCTTTGGCCAGAGCCGCGATAATCTGGTTGTGATCCCCATAACCTCTTTCGAAAAAATATGGGGACGGAGACGCTCCGTTAACATCACGGTGAGGGTTAAGAATAATGTCGATTTTGAATCCGCCAAGGACCAGGTGATCGGGGTTTTACGGAAAGAACGCAAAGTGCCGCCGGGGCAGGATAACGACTTTGCTATATTTTCCAATGAAACACTGGTGGAGTCGTTTAATAATATTGCCAGCAAAGTCCAACTGGGGGCGGTTTTGCTGGGTCTGATTTCTCTGCTGGTCGGCAGTATCGGCGTGATGAACATCATGCTCGTTACGGTTACGGAGCGTACGCGCGAAATCGGTATCCGTAAAGCCGTGGGCGCCAAACGGCGTATTATTCTGCTACAATTTTTAAACGAATCGGTTATCCTCAGTTTGCTCGGCGGGGCTATTGGTATGCTTTTGGGATTCGGCCTTGCCGGTTTAACCAGCCTGGCGCTCCATATCCCCTTCTCGGTTCCGGTATGGGCGGTCATTAGTTCGCTGCTGGTAACCTCGATCGTCGGCCTGGCGGCGGGCATTTATCCCGCAGCCCGGGCGGCGCGCCTGGATCCCATTGTAGCGCTGCGCTATGAATAGGATGTTTGGTGTGGAGCGGAAGGACGTTTCTGCACGAATCCGTTCAAGCACTGTTAGAAGATATGCTTTCCCCGTTTACAGTTTAATTTTGCATTTTACCTTATTTGTGATCATCATGATGCCGTAACCCGCAAGACTGCACGCCATGCCCGGGAAAAAAGGTTCGACGCCGAGGGGGTATCGCGGTATGCCCTGTTCGGAATGAATTTGTCCCCACATAAACAATCCTGCCGAGATAATGAAACTCCCTGCCATTATAACCGCCGTTGCCTTCGCTGAAATCCGGATACCGCTGAAGTAGGCGCCGAGCAGGGGCAACAAGAGCGGCGGAATGAACAAACTGCCGAGGTTATACCACAATTCAATGACCGACGGAAAACCCACGATCAATGCAATGGCAATAACCGCCGTTAAAATGAGGCCGAGGCGAACCAAGGGATTAATTGTTTCTTCAGATTTTTCACGCCCCAAACGCCAGAAGATATCTCTTCCGAAAGTCAGAGCGGACAAAAAGGTAAAACTGTCTATGGTGGACATAACGACGGCCAGCATTCCGGTGAAAAAGATCCCTTTTATAAAAGGCGGTAAAATATAGTCGCCCAGGGCGGGAAACGCCATAAGCGGCTCAGTATCCGGAAGCAGTACAAATGCGTACAGGCCGCTTAGCATGGTTAGCATGTCAAATACGAACCAGAAAGCAACCGATAATAAAACGCCTTTCTTTGCCGTAGCCGGCGACTGCGCTGCAGCACATCGCTGATGAAACCCGGGATCGATGAACGTCCAACTGGCGATTAAAAACCAAACCACGAGATTCTGCCAGCCCAAATTGCCGTGCCAGCTCAGGCGCTCCGTATCCAGACGGTTGGAAAGTTGATCGATCGGAACCGAAGAGGATAGCAGGAAAACAAACAACAGGATAAAGCCGCTGAACATAAAGAAAAATTGCAGGCGATCGGTGGCGACAACCGAACGAAAGCCGCCGCTGTAAACATATATGATTGAGAAAATTGTACCGATTATGATACTGAGAACAAAATTCAGACCGAAGATGTGTTGCAGTAAAATCGCAAGCGTTAAAATGTACGGAGCGGGCGAAGTCATGAAGATAATGAATATACTGCCGAGGAGGCCGGCCGGACGCGCGTATTTACGGTAAAACATATCGGGAATTGAGTAGTTATCCGCCCGGCGTACTTTCGATGCCAGAAAGAGCGCAAATAAAACCGCAAACAGATAATACGGCAACCCGAACACGAACCACACCGAAACGCCATAGGTATAAGCGAATTCGCCAATACCCAGAATCCCGCCATACCATGTCGTTACCAGCGTGGCGACAAACGCCGGCGTGCTCAGTGAGCGGCCGCTTAAAAGATACTCCTGCTGGTCGGCGCCTTTTCGCCGGGCGCGCCAGCCCAGGTACAACAACAGAATAACGTAGATTATAAACGGTAGTATATCCGCCGGCGGCAAACGATCATTCATCGTCAACTTCATACATAAAGAGGGTTCCTTGTTCAAACTCGATGATGCACTGTTCCGATTCCGCAACGTTACTGACGCCTGCGAAGTACGGTTCGAAATCCTGTTTTTCCAGATCGTACCGAAAGCCGCGAAGAGTGAGTTGGCGGACCGGTTGTACGGCATACAGTGAAACGGTTTTGCCTTTAAGATGCCGGAATGTATGGACGCCCGGAGGCAGGATCGTGTGCTTGCCATAAGAGTCGTAAATCTCCAGATGAATCGAAGGATCGAACGCACTGAAAAAGAGAAGATTACAAACCGATTGATCCTGCCGCTTACCCAGGGCGCCGAATATTTTGATCCGGTGCGGATTGCATTCGTGCGCGAGCGCCAACGCTTTTTCCATATCGGTGGCGTACTGGCTGGGTTTATGAATGATGCGGGTTTCGTTAAATTGAGCCTGCAGTTCATCGCTGAACGAATCCAGATCGCCGATGATGTAATGCGGGCGCACGTCGGTTTCGCGGCAAATCCGGGCACCGCCGTCTGCGGCGATAATCGTATCCGCCTGAAGCGCCGCCTCCTGTAATCGATGTACAGAAGGCGGCTCGCCGTTGGCAACAATTAATACCAGAGAGGTGCGCTTTCGCTTATAACTCATACTGCAAACTCACAAATGCATGTCTGGTGGCGGCCGGGAAGAAATTGGGACCGATGCCGTACATCAGATAGTTGCGGTTCAGCAAATTGTTGATCCGCGCCTGCAGTATGATATGTTCCAACCCGATGCGCTTTAAATTGTATCTTAGATTCAGATTGAATACCGTATAGGGATCGACCGTATGGGCTTCGTTCTCAAAATTATCCGTGTATTGTTTGCCGACATATCGTCCGTCCAGCGCCAGGTATATATCCATCCAGGAATAGATAAACCGGAGATTGGCGATTTTGCCAGGAAAACCGGCGATGGTATTGCCGTCCAGTTCAACCGCTTCGCCGTCTTCATTGTATACGGTATAAGCGGTGAGCTGATTTCGGGATATGCTCATATTACCATTCAGAGAGAAACGCGGCGTCAGTTGCCACTTACCGCTCAATTCAAGGCCCATGTGGGTCGTCTGTTCGGCGTTGCCGGTAATGGGCTGGCCGAAGCGGTCAATGGCGCCTTTATTTATGATCTCATTGGCAAAATCCATGTAGTAAACGTTGGCCGAGAATTGCCAGTGCGGCCGGCGATAACCGAAGCCCAGATCGATGCCGGTGAGGGTTTCCGGTTCGACCAGAGGTTTTTCAAAATTATAACTACCGTCAGCTTTCAGTTCGAACTGAGGCTCCACCGCGTCCCAGGAATCCGGTGTGCTGGCTTCGGCGGCGTCGTAAAAATTTTTCAGACGCGGTTCGCGGGTGGTACGGTAAAAGGTGGTGTACAGGTTAAGGTTTGCGTTGGCGTTGTAATTGAATCCCAGTCGTGGATTCACAAAATGATAAGGCAGATCAAATTCCGTCCCGATGAATTTCTCATTATAAAGGCGATAGTGTTTGAAGGCATACTGCAATTCACTCATCAAATATAACCGCGGATGGATTTTGGTGTTATGGTGAACGTAAAACGAGGCAATGTCCTTGCTGCCGTTATATTCGTAGTAACGGCGGGCCCCATCGCCGACCACTTCGTCGGGTAACCCCGATCCCTTTTGTAAACGGCCCCAGTGCAGTGAGCGATGGGCGCGCAATTCGGCGCCGACAATCAATTTGCCGTGAGTGTGGTCGTAGGATAATTGCGGCAGCCAACCCACCTGATCGTTATCCACATAGGCGCGGATCAGGGCGTCGGAAGGAATCGCGTCCACATTGTAGCCGTAGTCAGGCGTAAGCCGGTAATAAGCCGGCGTGCCCCAGCTTCCGTCGTAATCGAAGAAGCCGTAGCCTTTTATGTAGAACAAGTTATTATCGAGGGTCAGGTTGGGCGCCAATTTGTATTCGTGCAAAAACTCCAAATGCGGTTGGTTGAAATTTTCGATCTCATCGCTTCGGCGTTCGCTGAATGCAACAAGCGAGTCGCCCTTCGCTTCCCAGTAACTGAAGTTTTTTCGGCGCAGCTGTGGGTCATCGTTAGCAAATTTGGGCAAGCCGTTATAAGCTAAGCCGTCTTCGATGGGGCCACCGTAAAAATGCAGACGCAGATTATGTGCATCCGTGTACATGGCGGCGCCTAAAAAGTAACTCCGGAAATCGACCCAGGTCCGTTCGCGATAACCGTCGCTTTTAATGTTGGAGAGCCGTCCGTAAAAAACAAACGTGTCGTCGAGCATCTCGCTGCTGTAGGAAGCTGACATTTTCCGGGTGTTGAAGGCGCCCATTCCGTAGAAGCCTTTTATTTCTCTCTGTGGTGTGAAGTAATTGGTCTTGATATTGATCGAACCGCCGATAGCCGCCGGACCGTAGAACGAAGAACCGGCGCCGCGCTGGACCTGGATTTCCTGAACATTGGAGATAAGATCGGGAAAATCGAGCCAATAGACGTTGTGGTCTTCGGGATCGTTTTGCGGGATGCCGTTGATCATCACCGAAATACGGCGCTGATCGAAGCCGCGGATACTCACATAGTTGTAGCCCAGACCGTTGCCGCTTTCGGAGTAAAAAGTGGTGGACGGTAATTCCGAAATGACTTCCGGTATATCCTGGATGGTATAGCGATTTTCGATATCGCGGCGGTTGATGGAATTAAACGTTACGGGCGATACGCGCTCCCGGGCCTGGGTTGCTTCGACGGTAACCATAGGACCGGTCAGCGTTGTCTGGCTCAGTTTGACATCGAGCCGTCGATTGTCTTGCAGATCCAGTTCCCGTGTTTGGATGCTGTACCCGATATAGCTGAAATACACCGTATAGTGTCCCGTCGGTAGCTCGGGCAGCCGGAAATAACCCTGCTCATCACTGATGGCGCCGATGGTCGTTCCCTCTACATAAACGTTTACGCCCTGCAGGGGTTGTTGATTATCCGCATCGCGGATAATACCGTGTATGAGGTAAGCGTTTTGAGCAAAAAGTATGGCGGGCAGGATCGTTGTCGTTAAAACACCCGCCGCTAAACGGAAAAGGAAGGCACGCATTTTATGGCTCCTTTCATTTCTAATAAATCATTTTATACAACTACAATCCGAAAGAAATTTCAATATCAAAATTTATTTTGTTTTTAAACCACTTATATTCACCAAACAAAATATTAATATACAAATTGTGATAAACCCCTTGCCCTTCCCCTCCGCACAAAGTGAAGAGAGGTGCAGGGGGCGCGTGTTCAAATACGTTTTTCCTTTCTTCCCTGTTTTATTTTGGACAAGACCATTATCTCGCCATAAAAAAAGCCATTTCCGGTAATGCAGGAAATGGCTTATCTGAAATAAAAGTCCTCTATTCCATTCCTGCGCCGGTATTATCCGGATCAGGTTCAAGGGTCTGATCTCAGCCCCGCCGATTGCCGGAGCACCCCTGGTACGTTGAGTATGGTTAACAGCTCAAATCATATTTTCCAATGTTCCCGTTCATAAGCCGCGTTCCAGAAATTCCACTCTAATTTGGTGCTCTGTACAAAAGTTTCTTCCATCTGTTGTTTAGTCTCGTCGGAGGAATGTTCTGCCGCCTCGTCCGTAATTTCGATTGCTTTTTGCACGGCCTGATTGAATTCTTCACCGGCGTATGTGTCAATCCATGCCTGATATGGATTGTTGGGCGCCGTTTTTTTAATGATATGTTTGCCCACTTCACCGTATATCCAAAAACAGGGCAGGAGAGCCGCCACGCCTTCCTGGTAAGATTTTAGCGCCGTTACCGAAAGTAGAAACCGGGTGTAAGCAAAACACGCCGGTTGCTGATCCACGTCGGGATCGATGTTAAATTCCTTAAAGAACTTTTCGTGCAGCTCCCGTTCGACGACCAGGCCGCCGATCGCAAATTCGAAAAAATCCTGCATCCGTTGATTATGTCCGGCCCGGGTGCCCGCGATACCCAGCGCTTTGGCGAAATCCGCCAGATACAGGGAATCCTGTTGGATATAAAATTGAAATGTTTCCAACGGCAGCGCGCCCTCCGTTAACTCTTTGATGAAGGGATGTTCAATAATTTTGTTGAAGATCGGATCGATAGTCTTCCACAGGTAGTCCGTAAATCGCATGGGAATCCTCATTTCCAGAAATTGTAAAAATGGTGAACGGGGCCACGTCCCTTGCCCAATTTATAAGCCGAACCGCGTGCAATGGCTTCATGAACATAATCGACGCCTTTTTGAACGGCGTCGTTCAACGACTGTCCTTTGGCCAGACCGGCGGCGATGGCCGAAGATAACGTACAACCGGTGCCGTGGGTGTTCTTCGTGTCCACACGGTCGAAGGTAAACAATTGGCTGGTATGATCGCGAGCGTTATAAAAGATATCAACCAGCTTTTGATCGCCGCTGTGTCCGCCTTTCAACAACACCGAGGCCGCCCCCGATGTTTCGGCAATACGCCGGGCGGCGTCCGTCATTTCCGGCGTGGACCGGATTGTTGTTTGTAAGATCACTTCGGCTTCGGGCAGATTGGGCGTGAGAACGGTAGCGAGCGGCAGTAAATGCATTTTTAAATCATCAATGGCATCGTCTTCAAGTAACTTATCGCCCGAGGCCGCAATCATCACCGGATCCAGCACAACGTAAGGGGGGCGGTACGTTTTCAGATTTTCCGCCACGGTGCGGATTACGGCGGAACTGTGCAGCATACCGATTTTCACGGCGTCGGCGCCGATGTCATCCATAACCGCCTGCCATTGCTGTTCGATGAACGCCGGTGGTACGCCGTGAATACCGGCCACGCCCTTTGTGTTTTGGGCTGTTAACGCTGTAATGACCGACATTCCGTACACGCCGTTGGCGGCGAATGTTTTTAAATCGGCCTGAATGCCGGCGCCGCCGCCGCTGTCCGAGCCGGCGATGGTCAGGGCGATGGGATAGTGTTTATTTTGCTGCATAATACTCCCGGTTCTTGTTTTTAATTTGTGCACAAGGCTCTTTGCATATATGGCAGTAACAATATCCCCCTCCGAAGGAGGGGGAATATATTGCTGGTTTAAAGAAACCTTTGGCTGTTATTAAAAGTGGCTGTATCCCCGTCTAAAGGGTTTCACGACCTCTCCTTTGCTTATATAGGTTATTTCGGGCCGTCCTTCTTTTATCCGGCCGATGGCATGGAGGGGACGCCCGAATTGTTGCCGGAATTGTTCGGCGACGGAAGCGAATCGGGCGCGGTCGACCGTCAATAAGAGTGAATAATCTTCGCCGCCCGCCAGAGCCAGTTCCGTGATATTCCATCCGAGACGTTGTGCGTTTTCCTTTAACGCTTCGGAAACAGGAATGGCGTCCACGTCGAGCTCGGCGGCCATCCCCGAGCGATTGAGAATATGCATCAGATCCGATGAAACGCCGTCGGAAATATCGAGCATAGCATGCACGGCTTCGTTCGCCGCCAGCCACTGTCCCTCCGCCACTTTGGGGTAAGGCCGGTAGTGCTGCAAATAAAGGGCATCGGTCGAGGCATTGCGTTCCACATTGTTTAAAAGGCACTGCAGGCCTCCCGCGGAATCGCCAAGTACATCAGGAACGCAAACAATGTCGCCCTCCCGTGCGCCCGAACGACGCTTGACGCGGTTTGTTTCCATTGCGCCGATAACCGTCACGTTGATTACCATTGTACGTTCCGATTTTGTGGTGTCGCCGCCCAGAAGGGGCGTGTGCTCCGCTTCGGATAATTCGTGATAGCCGTCCATAAACGCCTCCACCCACGAGACGTCCATATCACCGGGCAAAGCGATGGAAAGAATGGAGCCTTCAGGTGAACCGCCCATGGCGGCGATGTCGCTTAAATTGACCGCGAGGGATTTAAAGCCCAGGTCATGGGCCGGGATTTTTTCGCGCAGAAAGTGAACGCCTTCGATCAAAAGGTCGCTGGTGAGCAGTTGAACCTGATGATCGTTCAAAGGTAAAATGGCGCAATCGTCGCCGATGCCGGTTTGATTTTCCCGCAACAAATGTTCGAACCGCGGTGCGATGATCCGGTCGATCAAGCCGAACTCACCGATTTCCGAAAGTTTCATTGCCAAGCCTTTACTTTTTGTCGTTTTGTCTTACGCTTATCAAGCCGGGGGATAGGAATCATTGATCCACAGCTTTAGCCTGTCGCACTCTTTCTTTAATTTGCCGGGCCGCTTCGGCCGGATCTTCGGCCGAGCAAATCCCGGAAACCACGGCGACTCCCTCAGCGCCTGCCCGAACCACGTCGCCGGCGTTGTGCGCTTTAATGCTTCCGATGCCGATCGCCCGATGGCGGGAGATTGCACAAATGGTTTTAACGCCTTCGAGACCCAGTTCCGTTTTGAGCTCGTCCTTAGTCGGCGTCCGGAACACGGGACTGATGGCGATGTAATCCGCATCGTATTGATTGGCATCCTCCGCCTGCTTGTACGATTCGACGGAAAGGCCGATGATGGCCTTCTGGCCCAATAATTTGCGCGCCATTGGATACGGCATATCGGACTGTCCGATATGAACGCCGTCGGCGCCGATGGCCAGCGCTACATCGATACGATCGTTGATCAGCAGCGGGACATGATAGCCGTGCAACAAGCGTTTGATTTGCAGCGCTTCTTCGATGAAGCGCCGGGTTTCCATGTTTTTTTCGCGCAACTGAACGATATCGACGCCGCCTTTGACCGCCTGTTCAACGACCCGTTCCAGCGGGCGGCCAAGCGACAGTTCACGATCGGTAACCAAATAGAGTTCGAGCTTAATGTTTTTTCGATCCATAATATTTGACCGGATTTATCAGTGAATGAGTGCATGATTGAATGATTGCAATGATGGGATATCGGCTTTATAGCCGGACAAAACGCCCATACTCCCTTCAAACCATATTTAACCATTGCGTTCGAGCCTGGCCCGTTTGTTGATTTCGTTTTCACTGAGATGATACAAAGCGTCCAGAAAGGCGGTTTGAAAAGAACCGGGCGCACTGGCGTGTTCGGCGGCCATTTCACCGGCGACGCCCATAGCGATCATTCCGGACGCCGCCGCCCGGAACGGCTGGTTATCGACAGCGGAAAAGGCCCCGCTGATGGCCGTGGCCATGCAACCGGTGCCGGTGATGCGCCCCATTAACGGCGAGCCGTTATGAACTTCCAGCACCTGTTCACCATCGTCGGAGACGATATAATCCACCTTTCCGCTGATAGCCACCGCGCAGCCGGTTTTGGCTGCGAATTCCTGTGCGGTTTCCAGAGCCGATTCCGCTGAAGCCGTGCTGTCTACGCCCTTGGTTTTCATTTCGCTCTGCGCCAAAGCCAGAATTTCGGAAGCGTTTCCGCGGACGATGCCGGGTTGGGCTTCGTGAATGATTTTTACCGCTGTGTCGGTTCGCAACCCTGTGGCGCCTGCGCCAACGGGATCCAGAATGACGGGCGTACCGTTTTGCCGGGCAGCCTTTCCGGCTAACAACATGGCTTCGATCCATTTTTCGCTGAGGGTGCCGATATTTAGCACCAGGGCCGATGCAATGCCGGCCATCTCTTCCGCTTCTTCCACGGCGTGCGCCATTACCGGTGATGCGCCCAGCGAAAGCAGGGCGTTGGCGGTCGTATTCATCACCACATAATTCGTGATGTTGTGTATGAGCGGCGTCTTTTCTCTGATTTCGTTAAGACTACGGGCGGTTACATTTGTAAAATCGTTCATTGTATCCCCTCTTACGGTTTAATTGCATCCTTCTTCATCCCGTTATTACGCTTTTCGGATAGCGTGGGAATCGTGTTACCGTACCAAATAAAAAAAGCCGTTTTCCCGTGCCCCGGCAGCACAGTAAAACGGCTTTCATACATTCATTCTCGTTGTAGCCGTTTCCCTGCGCTGCTATTAGGCAGATCAGGTTCAAGGGGTATCATCTCAGCCCGGCCATAGCCTGAGCACCCCCAACGGAGCAGTCAATATAATACGATCTCAAATATCTGTCAAATAACGTCTGCGAAAACGGCTTCGCTATGCTTACTTCTTCTTATTAATGGCTTCCTTGACGATTTTCAACTCTTTAAGTCGCGCCTCTATTTCGTCCTCCAGTTCATTAATCTGTTTTTGTAAATCCTGATGCTTGGAATTGTCCTCTTTTGTCTCGCTTTCCTTTTCCGAGTGTTCGCTGATCTTTTTTTGGGTCAGTTCAATCTGGTTTTCGATGTTTTTAATGCCGTCGAGTAATATCTGCATCGTTTCGTGTTTCTGCAATCCCTCAAAATTATTTTCAAGAAGAAATGGATACACGGTTGAACCCAGAAGTTCCAGCTTTTTCTGCCGCGCGTTTTGTAGCTGATACAAATGAAAGCGCAGGCGTGCGATCTTGCTGTATTCCTCGGCCACGTCGCGCACGTTCTGGGCATTGGTACGCACCACACCGTAGCCGTCTTCCAGGACCTTTTTGAGTTTGTCTAAAATCTCGGTCATAATATCTCCGTAATCTGCAGTTTTACCGTCATAGGTACACAGCGCTTTGCAATTAACAATGCATAAAACTCACAAAAAAAGGCGATAAAATCAAATCTTTGTCTTACAACACACTGTTGGTGGATGTTACGTCTCATAAAGAGCAGAGTTTCGTTCTCTACCATATACACCCTGAATGCCGGTAATTAACCGCCTCGCAAGGCTTCAACGCCGGGAGGCGTCGCCGGGTGGTTTGTGAAATACATTTTTGGTTCAACTGAAATCACAAATTTGGTTCTAAAAAAAATTATCCGGCCATTCCTCTAAATAATTCTTTGCTTTGTTCGAGTTATAGTTGATCTATCAAAAGTACGGCAAAACATTAACAAGAAGGATTTTGGCAAGTCCAATCAACAAAAAAGGAGAAGCATCATGCAACGTTTTTTAATTGTTTTTATCTTACTTTCTTTCATCTGCGTTATGGCGCAACAACAAACTGGAGGTTTTGGGAACAGGGAAAATACGGGTCCGGTTATCTTATCTTCCGAAGCCAAACAGAGTGATCTTAAAATAGAGGAGGGGTTCGTTTATAGTACAACGACGTTTACCTTTGACGATCTTGTGGTGTTCAGTTATTTCGATCAATCCAAATTTGTCGTTTTCGATAATACCGGCACGGCCGTGGACAGTGTGGTTCTGAATAAAGACGATTTCTATACCTTTCGACCCGGATCGGGCACTTATCGAATCGATTGCAACAATTCGTTTACGCTTCTGATCGGCGACCCCATCAGCCGCAGCGTTATGGGCTTTTTTGCCGTGGATGAATCGGGCAGCCCCCTTTCGACGCACATCAATACCTATATGCCCGCTGAGGATTGGGGCGAAGAGCGATTGGTCGTGTTCGCTTACGAAAACGGCACCGAGGTGTTTGTGCGCAACCTGTCGGATTCCAGCACAGTGGCAGCCGGCGTCCTGGATCGAGGCGAACATATGGAGATCACGAACGTAACGAGTACATTTATCGGCGTAAAGGCCTCGAAGCCGGTTTCGGTGTTGAGCTACGCCGACCAGGGATATTATGTGCCGGCTGATAACGGGTCGTTTGCGGGTACGAAGTTTTACGGATTTTCGGGCTACATCGGGAGCTGGACCAACGGCGTTGTGGTTACCGCTTACGAAGAAGGCACCTCGTGCCTGATTCTGAATTCGGAGACGGGCGACACGCTCCTGACCGACAGCCTGGATTACGGCGAAACCGCCGCCCTGGAAGTAAATGAAAATCTCTACTGGGAGGTACAGACGAATAAAAAGGTGACCGTGAACAATACACCGTACGCCGGCTGGTCCAACCAGTACTACCACCTGGTGAGGCAAATGGACGCCAGTGGCGAGGGCATCGGCAAACACTTCCTGGCACCCTGCATCCCGGGCGACTTTGATCTCTATTCGTTCGGCGATAATAACGCGGTTACCATCGTCGATTTGAGTACCAACGATACCACCGCCCAGCTCATGCTGAACAAGGGCGAACACTATCATTTATCGCCTTCAAAAACCGTTTACGAAGTAAAGGGTTCGGAAAACCTCTCCATCATCACATCCTGGGGCGGTTCGTACGGCGCGGATTTTGTGGCGCTGGATTTTGCGGTCGAACTGCCGGATTTGGCGATTTCGGCGATCGACATCGATTTCGACCCCGATTCCGTGAGCACCACGCCGGGCACGCCGTTTACGATTAACGCCACCGTTCACAACTACGGATTTAAAACAGCCAAAAACGTCACCTTACAATTTTACGACGGCGAACCGAGCGCCAACAATAACATCAGTTCCGTATTCACGGTGGATTCCATACCGGCGGGCGGCGAAGAAACTCTGTCGGTCAACTGGGAGACGCCAAGTTATCCCGAGTATCACGCTGTGTACGTGACCGTCGATCAGAGGAATACCGTTGTGGAATCCAACGAATCCAATAATGTGGCGTCGCGCTTTTTAATACCGAACGATGATTTGCTGCCGCCGCTTTCCACGGTGGTTAACGCGCCTTCCAAAGTAACGTATAACGGCGACAGCCTCTCGTTTGATGCATTCACACTCGAGACCGAAATATTCAATAACGGCGATGTCGATGCGACCAACGCCTTTGCTGAATTGCATCTGCCGCCGGAATGGTCGCTGATGGATATGGCGGATAGCTCCCAAACCTTCGGCGATATTCCGACCCGGACGACCGTCAAACACAGC
Source organism: uncultured Calditrichaceae bacterium (assembly GCA_964542915.1). GTDB lineage: Bacteria > Calditrichota > Calditrichia > Calditrichales > Calditrichaceae > CAZIVP01. The sequence continues at coordinate 32,981 of CAZIVP010000017.1, forward strand.
TGGAAGGTTTATATTGAATCCATGCCGCAATCGTCCATGGCCAAAGTGTCGAACCAGGATGATACCGAAGCCTATTTTTATTCCATAACCGTGGGAGCGGACAACGCCGAGATCAAAGAAGTGGAACGGATGCTGCTCTTCGAGGACAGCACGGCAGTCGGCATCGATGACGCCTTTACGGAACAAATGCCGTCCGATTTTTCGATCTCGCAGAACTATCCCAATCCGTTCAATCCCACAACCCGCATCGATTACCGTTTACACAAAGCGGGCCAGGTGCGTTTGGACGTCTATGACGTGAACGGTCGCCGCGTGGCGGAATTAACCAATGCGCGCCGGACCGCCGGCTACCACAGCGTCACTTTTAAAGGCGACGATCTGAGCAGCGGCGTCTATTTTGTGCGCTTCAACGTTAACGGTAAGGATATTTCCGTAATTCGCATGACGCTGATCAAATAACGGCGTCGCAAACACCGGATCATATTACTGAATCGAAGACCCGCCTGCGCCGGACCGCAGGCGGGTTTTTTTATGGCTGCGTTCGCGCACGCCCCACCTTTGCATCCCTATCCACTTAGTAAGGAGAGAGGTCTGTCGCGATACGTACATTCAAATTTTGGTTTGGTGAATTCGGGTTGTTAATAACCGACGCCGGGTTCCGGTATTAAATGTATTGTGTAGCGTATCGGGGCGGGCTGTAAACGCAGGCGGGCAAAACAAGTTGGGCGGCTGGCATACACACGTCAGTTTTGAAATCGAAATACGACGTTTTTCGTAACCGTGCTGTTAGCGGTTCTGGTTGATATACCAGGGACCCATGGCCGGCAAATTGACCGCTATGGGCTTCCCGCCGGGATCGGCCTCGTTGCATAGCGGTTGATAGTGATCGTACAGATATTTGCAGATGCCGTCCCGTTTGCTGCGATGTGTTACGGCGGCGTATTCGAAACCGCAGACGTTATCGTTGATCGCTTTTTTGATGCAATGGTTGGGCTCCTCATCCGATAGATGGCCAAGCAAAGCCGTTTGCAGATTGGGGGTACTTCCGGCGTAGAAACACTGCCAGTTGTCGTGATCGATATAAAGCCACAGCAAATAAACGCCGGGCTCGTTGGGCACGTACTCCTGTACTTCCGTATTCGTGTAGATGCGATTAAACCATGACCAGTGAATGTGCATACCGTATGCTCTCCTGCTAAGTTTGACCCTCGCAACGCTGATTAAAGTGAAATGCGCCTGCCGGTCGGGCGTAGCTGAACAAACGCCTTTTAAACGTACACCGCCCCGCAGACCGTTTTACTCTCTATATATAAAGTCGTATAAGGAGGGCAAAAAGTCACACGGGCCGGAATTTTTTTTCGAAACAGGCAAGGCGGTGCATGGGAACGCGGTGGATCACTGATTGCAATACAGCGCTACGGTGTGCGGCGCGGAGCGGTTTGAGCTGATGATATGTTGAAAGGCATTAAGCACCGGGAACACAGAGTGCCCCCGGGAAAAAAGGTTAAGCGGGTGGTGAGGGTATACGGATACAGTGTGATGGGAATTCAGGGCGGATTGGGGATGAGTTCATATTTAAAAGGCAGAAGTTCGGGGCAAAAGCATTGTTCCACCCTCGCCGGGCCTTAAACTATTTGAAGGCTTCATTTTAATTCTTGAAATTGCCGATCGGTTCAATTTTTATATTCTCTATCATGCCGCCTTTATTAATAACAGAATGTGTTATCGCGCTTCGGCTTTGGATTTGATGACATTGAGCATTTCTTTCAGTGCTTCGTCTTTATCGGGATCGGTATAACGTCAGCCATCACCGGCGTGGTGTGTAGTGGCAGCGGAACTCCACGTTCGAGTGCATGGTTTTGTTCTCATTTAGTTCTCAATTATCCGTAAAGTAATCGGAGTCAAGTCTTTTCAATTCATAAACGGCGTCAGTTGACACTCCCACATTGTGATCGATCATCAGTTGGGAAAGTTGCTGTCCATCAATCAGAATTATTTTACTGTCAATAGAAGATACGTATTCATGCGCTCCGTTAGAAAAGTCCGACGTAGTAATAAAAATACCTTTTCGTGCTCGTTTGCCTTGCAGTGCACCTGCAAACTTCTGGATCTCAGGCCTTGATACGCTATTCTCCCACTTTTTCGCCTGAATATAAATAATATCGAGCCCTAAGCGGTCTTCCTTGATGATCCCATCTATACCTTCGTCCCCACTACGACCAATGGCTTTCCCGGCGTCTTGTCTTGAACCACCATAACCCATTTTGACAAGAACTTCTACGACTACCTTCTCAAAAAAGATGGGGGACGAGGATTTCAGCTGCGTAAGGAGGTCGTTGGCAAGATTGTCACGCAGTATCTGATACGCTTCTTCAAGTTGCTCCGCAGGCGTCTGGCTTTCCTTCTCATCTGATATGTCGACTTCGCTTTGTTGCTGACTCTTTTTAGTCCTACCCCGGGCCTCCATGTATTCTGGAAACTGCCGGAGGAATTTCAAATTGATTTGTGGTGGGGGCTCTTTTAATACTTCCTGTCCACGGTGAGTGATCCGGAACACGCCCCGCCGAGTGTTTTCAATGATTCCAGCCATTTTCATGTGGGCGCGCGCCCAGGCAACCCTATTGTCGAAGGTGCGTTGTTGCCCACTGGGAAGTAGTTGTTTCTGATCTTCCTCTGACAACTCAAATTCGCTTGCGAGAGCTTCCAAAGCTTCGCGATTTGTGTGTTCCTCTCCATCTGCACAGAACTGCAAGAGCGGAAGCATTATGCTTTGGAAATCTGGTATCGCCATTTCAGGTTATCCTTTCATGCGAACGGGACGGCTCACTGGCAGCAGGTGACAGGGCACCTCACTTAAAAAACAAAAATAAACTGCGAAGAAGCTCAATACCAACCCAGAGAACCGGAGCCCTGCTGTCCAGTGAAGCCTTTTATTATGCATCTTTTACTCTCATTCAGTGAAATATTTTATTATAAGACTTTTTAAACGGTACCTGAGATTTTTCTTCAACCCCAATATATTGAAGCCATAAATTACATTGGCGGCCCCCAAGGCCATGTATAAAACAAGCATGAACTTGCCAATCGAATTCGCAAATAGTGCTGGTAAGAATTGAATAAGAAATCCGGCAACGAATATGGTTAAAATTAGATATCCAATAATCTTAGACGTAAGTCCCGCTATTTGTTCAGCCCTTAGTTCAATAACATTTTGCATTTGGTTGATTTCCCCACCAAGCGACTCAAGTTGCCGTGAAGTTTCTACATGTTCCTTTTGCTCTTTGATGAGCTTCGTACGCTCTTGGGCAGTAAGACTGGCTTTAAATTCATCCAAGATTTCGTTTAAGACACTACTATCGAAATTATCAGGATCCCCCAAGGTTTTTTCCTCTAAAAGTTCCAGCGCAACACTGTCTCGTCGTAGCAAGTAATAAGTATTTTCATCGATCTTTTTTTCATTCTTGAATTTTTCGACTTCACTCAAATATTTTCCTATCAAGCGAGAGTCTGGTTTCAAAGCAGCATAACAATCCGCAATGATTTTTCTTTCATTTATTTGCAAAATCTTCGCTGGCGACTGAAGCCAGAGAATTGTTCCGACAAAAGTATCAGTTACACAAGCTGGTACATTAAATGTACTTCCTGATCTTGCTATGTCATATCTTCTTGCAGCATAGGCAAGACCAGCGTTAGTCGTCATAAAAACATGGCCGGCGTTTTTCAAATGTCTCGGCTTTGATCCCTTCCTTAACTTGTATACCGCGGCGATTGAATCTATATCACGCTTCAATGTCGCCTCTTTGATGGTTTCCTCAAAAAATGGATCGAAGCGCTTATACGTTTCCACAATTACTTTCTGTAGCTGAGTTTCGTCAATTTGATAAAGTGTTTCCTTCGTCTTGTCCGGGGTTTCGATAATATTTGTACTCTGAATGCCATGTTCTTCTAGAACGGCTTCTATTTTATTTATGAATCGCATAACATCTAGTTTGCTGTAGTTTTCAGACACAAAGAATTGGAGTACTCGAGTTGCACGACTGGGATCATAGGCTGTGCTTTCGACCCAATTCAGGCAGTCCTCCAATATCTCCATAGCCTCTTCATAAGTGTGCCTGAATATATATAGCTGGGCGCCTTCATTTACCAATGTTTTTAAGAATTCTGTATAAACAGTCTCTCTTTGATTACCCTCAAGTCCCAACAGTCTAAATATGAACCTTGTGTCGAGGTAAAAAGCAACCCCATTTAGTTTACCAACGAATCTACTAAATTCTCTGTAAAGTAAAGAGTTTGCCATTAGGTGCCCGATTGCCGTGTCGACGATAAACTGGAAGGTTGCTGGTTCAGATTCATGGGCATGTTGTATGAACCTGTACACGATGAATTTCTCTTTCTTGGAAGGGGAGACATCTGGGAGTAGACTTGATTCCTCTGCAGCAAATAAAACGTCTAAATCATGTGCTTTCAGGAATGAGATGAAAGCTGCCTCCGCAATTTCGTTGGTGATTTTTTGATCATATTTCTGCTCAGCGAAAGAGACAATTTCGGTTATTATCTTTTCTTGTTTTCGCAATTGCTCCTTGGCAGGACTTGAGAATTCATAATCAGAAACTTTTTCTTTGACTGGTATGAAACTGCCGTGCTGCTTGCGAACTAACCCCCTTCTCTTCGCTCTCGTTAATATCGTTTGCATCGGATGAAATGGAATGGACAAACCGAACTCCTGCCCAAAATCTTCACATAAGGTGGCAATATCGATTAGTTGATAGTCTTTCTTCTTGAACAAGGTAGCAAAAAAAGGTAGAAAGTTCTCGATATAATCTCTTTTATTGACCTGCCAATTTGAGGTTAGAATTGCAAGGCTGCTTACAGTGTTTTTTGTCATACAAGTTATGTTGGTTAGTGCAAGAGACCTATGATGTTGAAATCGCAATTATCGCATAACATATTAATAGTCTACTTTCATTTACCTTTTCAATTTTTCTCATATAAGAAATATATATTCGCCTTTCGAACCTCAACAATGCTGTGATTTAAACCCAATCGTTTTACCCTTTGCCCAGAAAAACTTCCAAACGTTAGTTTTACTATCCCACTTTCCGGCAAGCGTCTTAACGTTTCTTCTTAAGTCGGATGCATCATAATCAATACGGAGGCTTACTCTTTTGTTCGATGGCAGCGAACGCTCTGCAAAATTCCATTGCCCGCTATCCACGATGCGTTCCATTGTTTTCTCTCCGATGATCGGAAAGCATCCTGAAAATCTTGATCAGATTTTTTAATCACGGTTTTGAATGTTTACGCACCGCCGGGTTATGACACCGTTATATATATCTGCCGACCAATTTAATAATGGATGTACATGATTAACAATATTAAATACATTTTCCCGAAACCGAATCGCGACCAACGATAACAAACCATCGCCAACCCACATCGACCGAATGCGCTTAATTATTTGTTCTGCTTGCACTTGTCGCTATTTTGTTTGTATTTTCCCTCAAAAATAATTAAGATGGACGATAATGCACGTCATGCAACGCACGTCAAGCAACGGATGAGCCATGGCCGAACACCACATTTATCTCGTCAGTAACGACGAGGATCTGAGCGCTTCGTTCAGCAAAATTATGGAAGCCAACGGCGCTTACGCCATTACCCGCCTGGGCGACGGTAAAGAGGCCCTGCGGCAGCTCCGCAAAGAAGGTGCCCCGGATCTGATCGTCGCCGAATTCGATCTGCCCGAAATGGACGGCCTGCAACTGTGTTACCGCATCCGCAACAGCGACGTGACCAAAAACATCCCCTTCATTTTCATCACCGAACAGAAAGAGCAAATGACGGAGGGCCTGAAAGCCGGCGCCGATGACTTTATTTCTAAACCGCTGCAGGATGAAGAGGTCGGCGTTAAAATCGAAGCGCTCTTTCGCCGCATGGATAAAAGCCGGCAACTGGCCAGCGAATACCGCGGCAGTCTCGGCGAATACCGGCTCGATGAGGTGTTGAGAATCTGCCACCAGCGCAGCATCAGCGGCGAACTGATTCTGCAGAACCAAAACACCCACGGCAAGATCACCCTCAGCGGCGGCGATATTGTCGACGTGCAGCTGCCGGACATGAACATGAACGAAGCGCTGGATGAATTGCGCAACTGGGAAGAGGGCCTGTTTGTCATTCACACGGAACAGGATATGCTGCATACGGGCTTTCGCAAGCAGCAAACCGATACGGATGCATCGAAGGACGATAAAGGCCTGAACCGAGCCGTACAGATTTCGGAAGGCGTCTGGTGGGTCGGCTATTTCGACGGCCAACGCCGGCAACTTTATAACGTGTATCTGCGCCGGTTTCAAAATGAGGACCGCAAAATTAACGCCCTGATCGATCCCGGCTCGGCATTGCATTTTAAAAAACTGGCCGCCAAAATCGCCGACGTCATCGGAAACATCGCCAAAATCAATTTGTACGCCGTTCATTCGCCGTTTCCGGAGTCGGTCATCAACAGCATGTTCATTCGCAATGCCAATCCCAAGGCCGTGATGATTACCTCCCGGGAGCACTGGCGACATATCCGCCATCTGGATATTCCCGAAAAGAGCGTGAAGCTGGTGGAACAATTCAAAGACTTCACCAGCCGTTTTATTACGGGCCACAAACTGCAGTTTATCGAAATACCGTTCTGCCCCCATGCCGGTTCGTTTATGACCTATGATCCCGACCAGCGGGTGCTTTTCAGCGGCATGTTGTTCAGCAGCGGTAAAGCTGCCCAACTCAGACAACAGCTCTACTATGAAGATATCCACTGGCGTAGCATGCAGCGCTTTCATTTCCGGCAGATGCCCGGTTCCCGCGAGCTTCGCAATGCCCTGGCGCTGGTGCAACAATTACAGCCGCGACCGTTGCTGATCGCGCCCATGTTCGGTCCGTTGCTGCGCGGCAGCTGGATCGATACCGTACTGGAGCGCCTGCTGTACCTGCCGACCCGCATGGACAGCGAAAACAGCAGCAGCGAAAAGCTGATAAACGATTACCAGTCGCTTTGTAACGAAATGATCGTTTACAGCCACAGCCACATCCCGATCGATCAGGTTAAGCAAAAGTTACGCAGCAATCCGGCAGTGATGGGGCTGACGGATGTGCAGGAAGGCGAGATTGTGCGGCTTTACGGCCACCCGCAAAAGGCGTTCGAGCAGATGATTCTGGCCCTTTGCGAGGGCGAATCGGTGGAAGTGCGCAATCAAATCAAATCCGAAGCCATGCAGCGTTGCCACACGAACGGTTTGCCGGCGCCCAAACTGAACTGGGAAGGCGAGCAAACCCTGACCGACATGCCCAGCGATCTGTTCGAAAATAACGACAGCAACGCCCCCTGAAAAATAGCTTGCTTTATGATGGCAAACCGTTCTTCCAGAGCGCTTGTTTTTCTTACCTCCTATCCCATGGATGTACGCATCGGATCGGGCGTGGTGCGCATGATTCAGGGATTTTGCAGCGGGTTGAAACAATTGGGACAACGCTGCGCCGTACACCATCCGGCTGCCGCGCCTGAGGGGCTCGTCCCGTTTGCCCGCCGGCGCCTGCGTTTTAATCGCACTCTGGCCGCAGGCGATTACGCTCCCTTCGATTTCATACTCGCCAGCGACTTTGACGGTTACCGGCTTCCGGCATACTTCAATGAAAAAAAAGCGGCTCTCAACGCCGGTTTGCTGGCTGACATCGTACGCTTTGAAAGCGGCATGCCCGGCAAAATCCTTTCGTATTTCGCCGAACTGGAGGCGCAGAATGTAGCCCGGGCGCGTATGGTAATCGTACCGAGCCGCTACAGCAAACAACGGATCATGCAGTATTACGGCGTTCCGGAAACGAAAGTGTCGGTGGTGCCGCTGGGCATCGATGTCGATGCGTGGCGGCGGCGCTGCAATCAAACGACTAAACGCGAAAATAAACCGTTCACCGTTTTATGTACCGCGCGGCAATACCGGCGTAAAGGCGTGGCGGATCTCATACGGGCCGTTTCGCTGGCGGCGCGCAAAATACCGGATATCCGCCTGGAAATCGTGGGCGGCGGACCGGAAGAAGCAAACAACCGGGCGTTGGCGGCGGCGCTCCACCTCAAACAAGCGGTACGTTTTAACGGCGACATCGGAGACACCGATCGCTTGACGGCGTTCTATCGCAACGCCGACCTTTTCTGTATGCCGAGCTATCACGAAACCTTCGGCATCGTTTTTCTCGAAGCCATGGCATGCAATCTTCCGGTGGTTGCTTACCGTTCCACTGCTGTACCGGAGGTGGTCGGCGAAGCGGGAGCGTTTCTGGTGGAGCCCGGCGATATAGACGGCCTGGCCGACGCCATCGTTACAATGGCCGGCGATGCTTCCCTGAGAGCGCGAGCGATAAAAAAGGGCGGCGAGCGGATAGAGGCGTTTCGCTGGCGGCGTCTGTCCGAAACCCTCCTGCAACAATTGGATGCCATGTGCTATCAAAAAACGAGCGAAATGCCGGAATAAAAGCATACATCACGTCGTTAAAGCGGCATCTTGTATTGAGCGAAATGAGCGTTTTAAGGCAATACATTAAACAGGAATAAGGATGGGTCAGGAATGAATCAGAACGGCGTCTGGTTAACCAAAACCTTTGAATTCTCCGCCAGTCATCGCTATTGGCGCGAGGATTGGAGCCGCGAAAAAAACGAACGTTACTTCGGGGCGTATACCAGCCCCTACGGCCACGGACACAATTACGAATTACACGTAACCGTATTGGGCGAAGTGGATGAAGCCACGGGCATGATCATTAATCTAACGGAATTAAAACGGATCGTAAACGCGATTGTGGATCAGTTCGATCATAAATTTTTGAACATGGATACGCCGTATTTTAAGACGCGCGTACCGACAACGGAAAACATTGCACTGGTGCTGTTCGATTTAATTGATGAGCGTCTGAGCGATTACAGGGATCGTTTGCAGCTCAAACGCGTACGCCTTTACGAACGGGATGATATCTATGCCGATGTTTGGAGAGATGATTCATGATCCGGAATGTCAGCTTCAGCCGGGTTTATCGTTTCAGCGCCGCGCACCGTTTACACTCCGGTAAGATGTCGGACGGGGAGAATCAGGAGCTCTATGATAAATGCAACAATTTGAACGGGCACGGTCACGACTACACCCTGGAGGTGACCGTCGAGGGACAGCCTGATGACGATACCGGTATGATTATTTCAATGAATGAAATGGACGCCGTCGTCCGGAAGCAGCTTTCTAATTTGGATTACAAACACCTGGATAAGGAAGTGGCATTTTTCAGGAATCATGTATCCACGGGGGAAAACATTATCCAGTACTTGTGGCGGCAGTTGGATAAGCAATTCGGGGGATGCCGTTTATTTGCGCTTAAATTATGGGAAACCAGGAACAATTATTTTGAATTAGTGAGGGAATAATCGAATGAAGAGTATGGAAGAAGCCGTTCGTGCGATACTGGAGGGTATCGGGGAAGACCCCGACCGGCAGGGCTTAAAGAATACGCCTTTTCGTGTGGCCAAGATGTATAAAGAGGTGACCAAGGGTTATCACCAAAATCCCAAAAAATTAATTAACGGCGCCATGTTTGATGTAAAATACGATGAGATGGTCGTCGTTCCGAACATTGCCTATTACAGTTTGTGCGAACACCACCTGCTGCCGTTTTTCGGTGTGGCCCACGTCGGCTATATTCCAAAAGGCAAGGTGGTCGGGCTGAGTAAAATTCCCCGCCTGGTGGAAATGTTTGCCCGGCGACTACAGGTTCAGGAAAATATGACGCAGCAAATCGCGGATACCATAAACGAATCGTTACAACCCGACGGCGTCGGCGTTGTTGTGGAAGGTCAGCATATGTGCATGATGATGCGTGGCGTCGAAAAGGATCAGGCCAAAATGATTACGTCGGCCATGCTGGGCTCATTTAAGGAAGACGAGAAGACGCGATCGGAATTTTTACATCTGATAAGGAGTGAACGCAGTGCAAGCTTCTAAATTGGCGATTGTTACCGGCGCCAGCCGCGGCATCGGAGCGGCTGTCGCCCGTGAGATGGCGGAGCAGGGCTTCGCCGTTTTGTTGATTGCCCGCAATGCCGAGGCGCTGAACCGGGTTGCGAACTATCTGCAGGCCGAAGGCGGCCAGGTGTACACACTGAGCGGCGACATGACAAAAGAAACGGATATCGCCCGGGTCGAGCAGTTTGTAACCCGTTTTGCGGGCGATCTCTCCGTACTGGTGCATAATGCCGGCATTTCCAGGGTCGGACCCATCCGCGATTTTGCGCCTGAGGACTGGCGGCGGATAATCGAAGTCAATCTTACGGCGCCGTTTCTGCTAACCCGGGCGTTGCTGCGGCACATGAACCGCGGAAGTCAGATTGTGTTCATCAATTCGGTGGCCGGCAAACAGGCGTTTCCGGAATGGGGCGCTTATAACGCATCCAAACAAGGCTTGCGGGCGCTGGCCGATACGCTGCGGCAGGAAGCGGCGGATACGGGCATCCGCGTAACATCGATATTTCCGGCCGCCGTGGATACGCCGTTGCACGACAAATTGAATCTGGGCTGGGACCGGAAGCAAATGATGCAGCCGCTAGACATCGCCCGGGCCGTCATGTACTGCGTGCGCCAGCCGTCCAATATCCGTATCAATGAACTGGATCTTTCGAATATGGCGGGTACGTTTTAAGTTAAAATGTAAAAGTCAAAAGGAAAAAGTAAAACGTACAGAGGTTTGACGGGATAAGACGGTTATAATGAGCAAAAGGAACCGGGCGTGATTATGCTGCACTAAATGAATACTGCCCCAAACAAACGCTGATTTTGTAAGTGAAGGTCGTTGCGTTTCGCTTCCAAAATCCCTATAGGCTATGCTGCAACAACCTGTGGAACGGGATGCCTTACGGCAAGTAAGATGGGCCCTATGTTCAACTTCATTGATTTAGACCGGAGAGGCTCCTGCTTAAATAAAAAAGCCTCTCCAAAGAATGAAGAGGCTTTTATGGATACACCGCTATTATAATTATTTTTGTTGTTTCAAAAGAATCTCGATTTCATCCATAATATCATTCATCTTTTTCATGGCCAGGTCAAAGGGCTTTGAGGTAGTCATATCCACGCCGATATTTTTAAGAATGGGGATGGCGTAGTCCGATCCGCCGGCGCTTAAAAAATCATTCACGTATTTATCACGCATGGCTTCGCCCCCAGCATAAATCTTTTCGGAAACGGCTGTCGCCGCGCACAGGGAAGTCGCGTATTGGTAAACGTAGAAATTATAGTAGAAGTGCGGAATGTAAGCCCATTCGATGCCGTACAGGTCGTCGATAACCGTCACGCCTTTATCATGACCGTAATAGGTTTTCAGTATGTCGATATAGATCCCGGTCAATTTAGCCCCGGTAATGGGTTCGCCCTTTTCGGCCAGTTCGTGAATACGCAGCTCGAATTCGGCAAACTGGGTTTGACGAAAGAGGGTGGTGCGGAATGTTTCCAACTGATTGCCTAAAATGGAGAGGCGTTTTTGCGGATCGTCTATCGTTTCGAGAATGTGATCGATCAGAAGCGCTTCGTTGGTGGTGGAAGCTACTTCGGCCAGGAAGATGGGATAGCCGGCGTTAATAAAATGCTGGTTTTTATTTGAAAAATAACTGTGCATGGTATGGCCCAGTTCGTGCGCCAGCGTGCTCACATCTTCGTATTTACCGTTGTAGTTCATCAGAATGTACGGATGCACTTCATACGCCGAACCGCTGGAATAAGCGCCGGAACGTTTACCGGTATTCGGAAACATGTCGATCCAACGATTATTAAACGCTTCGTCCAGAGTGGCGACATACTGTTTCCCCAGAGGCTGCAGGGCTTCTTTGATCAGTTTCTGCGCCTCGGCCACTTCAAATGACAGGTCTACTTTTTCCACCAGCGAGGGATACATATCGTAATAGTGCAGCTCATCCACGCCAAGCAATTGTTTGCGTAACGTCAGATAGCGATGTAACGTGGGCAAATGTTCATGGACGCTTTCAATGAGACTGTGATAGACTTCGGTGGGAATGTTGTTGGCATCCAGTGCGCGATGCAGGCATGATTGATAGCCGCGTACGTTTTTATAGAACATATCCTTGTTGATTTGTGAAGCCAGCTGCGTACCAAATGTTCGCTCGAATTCTTTGTAGGCGCCGAAGAATTCTTCAAAGACGCGGATGCGCAAATCGCGGTCGGCGTCCGCGCGGTAAAGTGTATAAGCGGCGTCGTCCAATCGCACTTCTTTACCCCCGATATCGATTTTCGGACGCGGCATTTCCGCGTTTTTAAAGATACCATAAATATCGTAAGGGGCGCTGCTCATGATGCCCGCTTCGGAGACGACTTTTTCCTCTTCTTTGCTGAGCGTGTGTTCCTTTTGTCGTAGCAAATCATCGAAATAGTGTTCGTAAACGCTTAAGGCGGGCTTCTCTTTTATGAACTGCTCAATAGTGGAACGATCCATTGATAATATTTCAGGTTCGATGAAGGACGAGGCCGATCGCATGCGCGTGGCGAGCTGTCGGATCGTTTGGGTCATGGCCTGAGGCTCCGACTTCCGGGTATCCTGATCGTACAAACGCGAAGCGTAAGAGGAGAGACGGTGCAATGTTTTTTGTGTCTCCACAAAAAATTCCATGCATTCGTAAAGCCTGTCGGCGGATCGATCGAGTGTACCTTCATACTCGCCGAATTTAGAAATCTTAGTCGTCAGCGCGTCTTTCTCGTTTTGCCAGGCCGCTTTGTTCTCGTAAAGATCGCCCAGATTCCATTTGTAATGCGCGGGGATATCCTCTCGCGATTCATACGCACTATTACCGGCCTGCATGTTCTGGTTGAATAAGATGCAACACATGAGCATAACTCCAAATAATTTTTCCATTTCCGTTTCCTCACAGGTTTGTTGGACGCTTGTTACATTCTGCTGATTTTACCGCAAGAAGAAAAGATAACAAATTTAATCAATAAATTCGATAGAAATTTTTGAATGGCGACGCAGGAAAACAGGAAATGTAACGAAACGGATGTCAGGTTTTGACGCCTTTAAAGTCGCATTGATAGCGCCTCTAACGTTGGTGAAAAAGAAACCGTTCTTTAAAGATAGCGGTCTTGTTCGTGGTGTGCTATGAATGAAAGGCGATCAGGGTTGGCCTGTGAGGCGGGAATTCCGGCCGAACAGGTACATTTGTTAAGCCGGTTTTTATATGGATATGCAGGCGTTTCCTGTTAAAATAAAAAAACCCGGCATCCGTTCGGGAAGCCGGGTTCGATGTACAAAGAAAATTACCTCAATTGACAAATAGAGTCTTAACACTGTTTACATGTTGTAGTTGCGCTTCTCGCGATAGCTGCAGCGTGCCGCCGGTGTACTGGCCGGCATAATCCGAAACCGTTAATTCAGGAATGGACAGGCTGTAAGTACTGTTGATGCTTTTAATGAATTCATTGGCCAGCAGGGCGTAACCGGCGTTGTTGGGATGTACGCCATCCAGGCTGAAGGCGGTTTTGCCCTGGGGATCGAACAATACATACTGCCCGTTAAGGCCGCTCAGGCCATTATTGTTCAGTTCCGTAAGCAGACTGTTAGCGTCGATTACCTGCGCAACAAAGTTGTCGGCCAGAGTGGTAATGGTCTGATTGAATCCTTCAATCGCGTCTTTTATGGTCGTCGCTTCGGCAGCGGTAATCGTGTAATCGCCGGGCATCGGCGTCCCGGTGGGATTCAGGCCCGACTGAATCATACCCTGCTCGAGAGCGCCTGCATTGGCCTCCGGTAAACCCATTGCAACCAGCGCTGCGGAATCCGGGATGCCTATGCCGCTCTGGTAAGCGGATAAACCGGGCAATGTGATATGTACAACGGCCTGTTCTTCCGTTAACAGCGGAATATAGAGGTTCGTATTCGGATCGAAATTGACGGGATTGAGCTCTGCATCAAAAACAACAGGTACATCGGCAGAGATGCCAAGACCGGGGCTGTCTCTGAAAACGCCGTCCAGTGTATTCACATACGGGATATCGGTAACGTAGGGGATATTGGCCATCACGATAGCCGAATTGTCCAGGTCCTGCCTTATCTTCGTCAATATTTCCGTTAAGTTGCTCTGAAAATCCGCCTGGGAAGTGATCTGAGTTGCGTCTCCGCCGTCCAATGCGGCGCCAAGCACATCGTTATTGCCCAGCCACAGCAATAAAAGGGAAGGTTTCAAAACGATGGCCTGCTCAATCTGTGACATACCGCCGAAAGCGGAGTTGCGCAAAACAATATCAACAAAACCGTTACCCGAATACTGGGCGCTTAAAGCGTTGAGGGCTTCGTCCAGATTGATACCCGGGATGCCGAGGTTATCATAGGGCCGGGCAAGTTGAGCATTAAGCAACAAAGTAGTCGGATCGACGGTTAAATCGTCCTGAACGATATTGCCCGAATCGTCCAGGTATTGCGGTGTTTTGCCTGCGGGATTGCCGATGCCGGGATCGGCAATCAGGGGCTGTTCAAAAATATCCGCTTTACCCATCTGCTGAGCGACCAGATACGGATAGCTGTGCAACTGAAAATCTTCTTTCAGGCCGGAGGATTGAAAACCGGCTGTCAGGCTGTTACCTACCGCCGCCATTTTGCTGACCACGAGCTGATTTTGCTGGATATCCAAATCGGGTGCGCTGGGTTTCTCTGCCTGGCAAGCCATTAATATCAGCAGACTGCTGACGGAGAGTATCGTTAATATTTTTCTCATTGGGATTTCTCCTGGTTATGTTCGTTCATTTTCCATTCATTTGATAGCTGCGACGGCCGTGTGTTACAGTTGTACGCCAAAACTGAAAAAGAAGAGATTGGCGGCGGAACTGTAGGCGCCGTCGAATCCGTATTCGTTCTGGCCTTCGCCGTCTTCAACGGTTGAACGTTCGCCAAAATCGACCAGCATATAACCAAGATCAAACTGAAATTGATTGAATGTGTAGCCCAGTCCGATGGAGTAGTCGTTGCGGTCGTTGTCGGGTAGCAACGGGCTTACCGATTCCACCGGCTGCGGGGTCTGGTCATAAATATACCCGCCGCGAACCTGCAATTGCGGCGTCAAATCGTAATGAACGCCGACGCGTACCTGCGAACTGTTTTCGTAATGCTCCGGCACGGTCTGGTCCAGATCGGGATCGTCGAAATTAATGACCAATTCATCAAAAACGCTCCAATTATACCACATGTAGTCCACTTCCACGCCCAGGTTCTTCATGGGTTTATAATAGACGCCAACCGAAAAAAAGTTGGGATAGGTGATGCTGGTGCTGGCTTTTTGGTCGGTTAATTTTGCCTGCGCCAGATTTTTTGCGTAGGTGTCATAAATTTCAAAAGTGGCGTCGCCGTCTTCAAATTCATTCTTTACGGAATGGCGGTATAAGAAACCGAGTCCGAGTTGTTCCGTGCGGTACATGAGGCTGGCGGAGAAACCAACGCCGATCCCCGAGTTGCCTTCGAGTTTGGATGTGCCGACTTCGTAGCCGGATGATCCTTCACTTTCGAAAAGATAGGCGCTGCGCTCCAGCAATACGCTTGAATATACCAGATCCAGGCCGCCGCCGATGCTGAAATTGTCGCTAATGCGATAGGAGACGACCGGCGAGATATAAAATGATTTGAGATCGGTATTCCGTGCAATGCCGCGCCCGGGGAAATCTTCTTCCCATTCGATACCCAAACCGAAGGGATTGGTAACGCCGATGCCCGCTGCCAGCTTGTCGTTAAACCGGTGGCTGGCGTAAATACCGATAGGCGTGAATATATTGGATTTTGTTTCATGTTCTTCACCGGAAAAGATCGGCTCTGCGCCCACAAAATGATTGTTTGGGGAGATCAAAGTTACGCCGCCGTAAAAACGGGTGCCGTCAATAAACGAAAGCCCGGCGGGATTGTAGAATACGGTTGAAGCGTCCCAGGCCTGTGCTACCGCGGCGCCTCCAAGCGCGCTGGAACGTGCCCCGAATTCGTAAAGTCCGAAACCACCGGCCATCGAATGGCCGGCAAACATCAGCATAAAACATACACCCAGTAACGTTTTTCGCATAGCGCCTCCATTAAAAATTAGTGTACCAAATTGTTTGTAAATAAAAGGTTACAAGCAGAGTGTTAAGACTTTAAACAAATATCGCATAAAAGTCAAATAAAATCGAAACTTAACTCCTTATAAATTCTAATTTTAGAACTGATCGGTTTCAAAATTTTACTGCGCCTTTGGACGCGGTATAGGTAAGTTGCCGAAACATGAGGGCCGGACTTTAACCGCCGGGCGTTGCCATGCCGCCGAATGTGATTCAGAAAACAGCATTGGTAAGCCGTTCATGCCGGCATATTAAAAAGGAATGCGGTACTTCCCTTGATAACGCGACAATCGTTACTCTGTTATGTACAAACGATAAGCCCATGGTTCGAGATTAAAGGTATGTTGCTCTTTATATCGTACCGGAATACCGCTGAATATTTCCTCATAAGGCTCGGCGAGATGTTCGGATTCGACAGCGACCTTCTGAGTTTGTGCGGACAGATTGAGCACGATAAGCGCCTTATTTTGTTGGTAAGTTCGGACAAAAATGAGGACGGCCTCTTCGTTTTCGCTTTCAATGTGTTCGTAATCTCCGCGATAGAGGGCGGCATTATTTTGGAAGGTTGTAAATAAACGGCGATAGAAAGTATGAAAGGTATTATCACGCCATTGAATGGTATCTTTATTGAAAAATCTCAATCGCTTATTGAGTCCGGCTTCCTGGCCGCTGTAAAGCAAGGGTTTACTGTTCGGCAAAGTCGCGGTCAAAACGGCAAAAGTCTTTGCGCCCCTGCCCAGTCGTTCGAAGACCGTTCCGTTCCAGGAATTTTCATCGTGATTGGTAGTAAAGCGCATGCGAAAGGCGTTGGGAGGATAAAGGCGTCGTTCTTCCGTAAGAATGGAATCGACGGCGCGCGCGGTTCTCTGACCGGCGGCAATGTGGTTCATGGCGTAAAAGGTGCGCCAGTCATACGTCATATCGAATGCTTTTTCATGAAGATAAGCGGCTTCACCTTCGGCAAGCATAAACACAGGCTTAATGGCATTCAGTTTTGACCGCGCTTCTTCCCAAAAGTCGATGGGAACCATTTCGGCTACGTCGCACCGGAATCCGTCCACGCCGATATCTTCAACCCAAAACGTCATGGCCCCGAGCATGGCGTTACGCATGGCTTCGTTCTCGTAATTGAGATCGGCCACGTCGCTCCAGTCTTTGACGGGCGAGATGATTTGACCGCTGGAATCCTGCGTGTACCACTCCGGATGTTCGTTGACCCACGGATGGTCCCAGGCCGTGTGGTTGGCCACCCAGTCCAGAATAACGTACATGCCCTGCTCGTGGATGGCATCCACAAGTTCCTTGAATGCACGCAAGTTTCCAAATTCGGGATTAATAGCGGTATAATCGCGGATCGAGTAATAACTGCCCAGTGTGCCCTTTCGATTTTCTTTTCCGATCGGCTGTACGGGCATGATCCAGAGGATGCCGGCGCCGAGCTTTTTAAGGCGCGGCAGGTGTTTCTGAAAGGCTTTAAAGGTACCCTGCGGCGTGTATTGGCGTACGTTCACTTCATATATCGTTTTATCGATGCTCCAGCGTGGATGGTTTACCACGGAGAGCGGTCGGGTGGGTTTACTGTCGTCGCAGGCAATGCAGAAGCACAGAACAATCAGGGCGAATAAGATAGAGCGTGTTCGTGCCGCAGACATAGGCGCTTCCTTTCATTGGATGGCACGGTCGATGCACACCCTGTTTTAGTCTTTAAAAGCAGATCGGTTAATGTTGATTAATGATGCGTTTTATTTTTTTAATCAGGCCTTCGCCGAGGAAATTATCGGCGACGGTCAGCACATTCTGGATAGAGGCCAGCACGTCGCTTTCGCCCGCCCAGTTATCATAGAGAACATCCAGGTCGTTTTGATTGATAAAATCGTTCAGAATATAGGCTGCGATAGCCAGGTCATCCATATAGCCCACCGGTCCGAATAAAGCTTCCGGTAAAACATCGATGGGTGAGATGAAGTAGGCGATGCCGAGCAGGAGTTTGATTTTTTTGTCGCCCGGAACCCGCTCATCCATCGACAGGCGTACCAGCAGGTGAAAAAAGTCCGGGGCCAGCAGAAGCACATCGCCATGTTTAAAATGCCTTTTTTCAAGAAATTGTACTATTTGTTTGCGGAGCTTATAATAGAAATCCCGTTCTCTTTTTTCCATAGATCATCCTCAATCAATTTGATACAGGGCAGCGTTCCGTGCCCTGTCCACAGAACGCTGCCATATAATCCGTATGCAAATATTTCTTTACGCCTGTTTGCCCATCGTCTTTATTTGATGAGCAACAATTTGGTGCTGTGTTGGGTTCGTCCGCTGCGCAACACTGCAAAATAAATGCCGGAAGAAACGCGGTTGCCCTGATCGGAACGACCCTGCCAGCGTACCGTATTCCGGCCGGCCTGCATCCCCCTGAGATCAAAAGTGCGTACGCGTTTACCCAGGGCATTAAAAATGTGGAGTTCGACGGCGTGATTGTTAATAAAACGCGCCGGCAAGTCAAATGCAATCGTCGTCGCAGGATTGAAGGGATTGGGATAGGCGTCATACAGCGTCAGTTTGTTGGGCAGTGCGCTTATGTTATCAGCGACAATGCCTGTCAGATCGGAGAAGTCGTCCGCCGAACGCGGTATCAGTTGATAGCCATCGCTAAACGGCGCTTCCGTATCGTATTGTGAGAAGATACCGGTAATGCTTTGCTGCGGCCATGCCGGTTCCGGCGCGCCGTCGATATTGGTGGCGGATTCGATCCGCAAAGTCATCTGCGAGGCGCCGCCGTCATCGCTCACCGTCAGATTAGCCCAGTTGTTTTCTTCCGGCCAGGGATCCGTTCCGTTTACCGTATCCACATTCGTTATTTTGACCAGTAAGCCTTCGAACACCTCGGGGCTAAACAGAAGGGTGCTCATCGTTACTTCCACCGCTTCCGGTAAGGCGGCTTCGCCTTTATCGCTGATCCATCCCGGTTCCTGTGGCACGATTTCGGCTTTGCCGTTAAATTGCGTAAGTTCGCCCCAAATTTCATAGCGGCGTCCGGCCATAATGTTAACGGAGGCCATCTCGAACTGAAAGATATTGATGCCGGCCGTCTCATCCTGAATGTAAACATCAAGATCGAGGGAGTCCAGAACGCCTGTGCCCACGGTGGCGACGCCATTGACGCGGGCGTAATAGCCGCGGTATAGCAGTTCGCCGTTCTCATCGACGTCGTCCACATCGTCGATGGGCGTTACGCCGATAAAGGCCCGAAAGATATTACCGGTGGAAACATTCCCGGCGTCGTCGGAGGCGTGTACCCAGAAAATCATACGGTCGCCGTCGTTATACGTATCCGACGGAATGGTAACGTGATAGAGGGAATCGCTGCCGGCTATGGTTTGCATGGGTACCTTGACGGTGTCGGCGCCGTTGAGAATATAACGGAATTCGACCTCACTAATGTTGCCGGTCTGAGGTACAACGGAAACGGTATCCTGAAAATCTTCGTCGGCATAAGGTAGATCGGACATGCCCATCTGCGTTATGATGGGCCCTTCGGTGAAAACGCTGATGTCGTCTTCATCCCGCGGCTCCAGTTTAAAATTGCCGAAGGAAAAATTCAGAACGCCGGTGATGTTGTAAGATTCACCCAATACCGGTTCGAACGGGTGCATGAGGTCATCGACGCGTAATGAACCGCTGCCGTCATCGACCAGCCATTCGCCGAAATCGTCCGGAGCATCGGGATTTTCATCCACACACTCGGCCTGTTCGATGGAAAGAAGCACACTCTCATATTGCTCGTCATTGGCCTGGCCGGTGCTTACCGTCAAAGGCTCGGGAAGGTCATTGCCGGTCGAAAGCACCGTTAATTCGGAGAGGTCGGTGATTTCGGTAAGATCGAAATATTCCTGTACGGTTCCGGACACACGGACCTCATCGCCGCGGCTGACGGAATGATCCGGTGCGTGTATATTGATACCGCTCCATGGCGCAGAAGCGTCCTGGATGAAAAAATTACTTCCGGACACAGCGGTCACAATACCGCTTGTTTTAACTGAAATGTCCCGCTCATCGCTTATTTGAATATCGGCTATTGACAGAACGGGAACCGCAGTTGTGGTGGTCGATACCTCAGGAACGGCACCGTCGGTTTTATAATCGATATCCGATCCCGAATTGGTATAGGGATAAATTTTAAAATAATAGGTGATCTCGCTCTCCAGTTCCTCGACAGTGAGTGTGTTTTTTCCGTCCCTGTGTGCCGTATTGTAGGCCGCCTGTCCATCGGACCAGTCGTGATCATTTTGCAACGGTGTGGCGTCAACCACGTCCGGATAGGTTCCGCTTTCGGTTCGGCCGACGAGGAGATAAGATTGCGGTAGCGGATCGCCAACAGCGCCAGTCCACGATAAATATATTGTGTTTGATTTAACAGAATCGACCTGAAACTCAGTCACATGATTTGCCGGTTCCGGGAAGACTTCCGATGAAAACGTCTGATTGGTATTTATCTGCCCTTTGGTGTTGGCCATGGCTTCTTGCCAGTGAAAGGAAGAATAATTGTCGCCGATGCCCGCCAATTGCAGTGACTGGTCTGAGGTGACGCCGCCGCTTTCCGCCACCCCGATATCCGTGGAACTCTGGCCGTTGGCGGGGCCGTCTGTTGCTGTTACCACGCCTTCATAGCTTAAAAATTGGCCGGCGATAACGGCGCCCTGATAATCCAGCGCAAATCCGTCCGGCGATCCGTTCTGTATGCCGTTGGATGGGAAATCATAGTAATAAAAGGTAAAAGCGCCGTCGCTGTTTCCTTCGGTGAACTGATCGAGCGTCTTACTATCGTAGGACGTGCCCGCATTACCGTTGTACAAGGTTATTGTAAAATCAGAAAGGTTGTAATCGCCGGGATTCTCAATGACAATTTCCAAGAATTCGTTCATGTCGCTGCCTTCATTATCGTAGTGAAATTCATTGATCCAGGCATTTTGAGCAAAAATTGAGTGGGTGCTGATAAATAGGAATGTTATCATAATAATATGTTTCATTAGTGGTGCCCCTCCTGCACTAATAAGTGTTTTTAACAATTTAATATAAAAGATGTTATCATAAAAATTATTATCGGCACGATTGATAGAGGATAAAAAATTTACCGGCATACCAGTGATCTCAGGAACCGCGAATTAATGTCACGTGATGCAAAGGATGTTTCCGTTAGCTTACACCGATGATCTTCCAAATAAAGAGATATTAAATAGTAAAGATTGTGTTTCACTCCACGAATATTGGGAGAATGGGGGCGAAGCATTCAAGTTTAAAAATGGAAGATAAAACCGAATGGTCGTGAATGCTCAGCCCCGCAGATTATTTAATTGATTCCCGGATGCCACTCGCTGGATTTCACCAGGATATCCTGAATGCGATTCACCAGTTTGTGCGGATCGTTCAGGTATCCTTCCAGTAACAGAGCCGATTCGTAAAGTTGCTCAATCGACTCGTCAATAAAGGGATCCTTTGGATTCTTTTTGTAAATTTTAAGCATGTTACGTATCAACTTATGATCTTTATTCACTTCGAATATTTTTTGTGGCACCGACGTATCCTTGTTCATGATTTGCAGCATCTTTTGCATGTGCGAGGTCATGGAGCCGTCGGGGCTGACCAGACATGAAGCGCTGTCTTTAAGGCGCTTGGATTCGCGCACATCCTTTACGCGATCGCCGAGTATGTCTTTGATTTTGTCCAGCAGTTTTTTGAACACCGCTTCTTCGCCCTCGCTAAGGGATTCGACCTCTTCCTCCTGTCCCGTTTCCACATCCTCGAACTTTTCCAGAGTGGCCATATCAGCCTGTTCAACCGCGGTTAAATTATAATCCTTTTTGTAGGTAGCCAGACCGCTCATCACAAATTCATCCACGGGTTCGTACAAATACAGTACTTCGATGCCTTTGCGCTTAAAAATTTCCAGATGCGGATCGCTGTTCAACGCTTCGCGGCTGGCGCCGCTTATGTAATAGATGTCTTTCTGTTCCTCTTTAGCCCGTTCGAGGTACTCGGCGAATGAGGTTAATCCTTCGGCGTCCTTATTGGCGGAAGAATTGAAACGCATCAGCTCCGCGATTTTCTCATGATTGGCGTAATCATTGTAGGCCATTTTGAATACTTTGCTGTGCACATTCCAGAACTCGGCATATTTCTCCGGATCGTTTTTGGCCATTTTTTCCAGATGCGAAAGCACTTGCTTTACCAGTGTATTCTTGATTTTCATGACCACCCGGTTTTCCTGCAGCGTCTCACGGGATATGTTCAGCGGTATATCGGGCGAGTCCACCATGCCCTTGATAAAGCCCAGGTATTCGGGCAACAGATCCGAATTCTTATGCTGGATCAGAACGTTGCGAACGTATAAATCCAGCCCGATATCCTCCTTGGAAACGCCGAATAAATCGAACGTGCGTTTTGGAATGAACATGATGCTGTTGAACTGGACCGGCGCATCAATCGAAACATGGATGGTATCCAGCGGCGGTTCGCTGTCGTAGGTCAGGAATTTGTAAAATTCTTCGTACTGCTCTTGTTTGATATTGGACTTGGGTTCGCGCCAGAGCGCCTGTATGGTATTAACTTTTTCACCGTTTACTTTAATCGGAAACGAAATGAAGTTGGAGTGCTTTTTGATGATGTTTTCGATGCGGTCTTTTTCCGTGAATTCCGTGGCGTCTTCTTTCAGATGTACTTCGATTGTCGTGCCGCGCTTGATCGATTCATCCAGCTCCGTAACTTTAAAACTACCGGATCCGTCGGAGCGCCACTGGATGGGCGTGGCGTCTTTCTGGTAGGATCGGGTTGTAATGACGACCTCTTCGGCCACCATGTAAACGGAATAAAAGCCGACGCCGAATTTACCGATAATGTTTGAGATATCTTTGTCTTTAGCTTCGTCGGCCAGTTTCTGCAAAAACTCGGCTGAGCCCGATTTGGCGATCGTACCGATATCCCGGACAATTTCCTCCTGTGTCATACCGATACCGGTATCTTTTATGATCAGTTTTTTGTTGTCCTTATCCAGTTCGATATTGATCTCCAGAGGTAAGTCGGGATCGACGACTTCGGTACCGCGGGTCGTTTCAAACCGCACCTTATCCAGTGCATCGGAAGCGTTCGAAATGAGTTCTCGTAAAAAGATCTCGCGGTTGGTGTAAAGGGAATGGACGAGTATGTCCAGTAACTGTTTGACTTCGGCTTTAAATTTATACGATTTTGTCTTCTTTTGCGCCATTTTTTCCTCTCCTTTTATGTTTATCTTTTATTTTTAGATTTGATTCAATAAAAAAGATGCATGACTTCCGGAAATGGTTACAATCCACCGTTTTGGATCACGCATTCTTGTGCCTGTCAGGGTTTGTACGGTGATCCCTGACAGCCGCCTAATTTAATATTATTTTTTGGCGTTTGCCAAAAATGAAAAAAGGCAGAAAAAAATTTTCCTGCCTTTTTGGGTCAAAATAGAAGAAGATATCGTTTAGAATAGGTTATCGTTGGGCTCAATCTCGTACATCAGTTGTTGAACATCGACCAGCGGTATGCTCATACCGAAATTGGAGTTGAGGGACTCGAGCCAGGTGTTGGCAATCAGGGCCTGACCGAGGATCGAGGGATGCAGGCCGTCAAGGCTGTAAAAGGATCCGGAAATATAATTATTGTTGAAC
This sequence comes from uncultured Calditrichaceae bacterium, assembly GCA_964542915.1. Lineage (GTDB taxonomy): Bacteria > Calditrichota > Calditrichia > Calditrichales > Calditrichaceae > CAZIVP01. Next base: position 56,811 of record CAZIVP010000017.1, read on the forward strand.
CGAAAGCCGGCGAGGTTGTAACCTTCGTTATCCACCTGATCGAACAAACCGTACATGTCTGCGACGGGAATGCCGCGGGCGCCGCATACGGATTCAATAACGCTGTTATATTCAGCAACGGCGGTCTGTACGACCTCCTGTTCGCCGGCGTCAAGGACAAATTCGTCGGGTAGACCTTCGCCCGTTCCGTTAAGAATGTCTTGCGGGATGCCCACGCCTTGAGCCAGCGCCTGACGAGCGGGCATTAATAATTTATCTGATTCTGTAACTTGAACCACATTACCCTCTCCGTCGTCTTTCAACAGAGGGATGGGATTTCCGTTTTCATCGAGCAGCGGTGCATTGGTGAGGGTATCGATAACAACCTTCGGCACGGTATTAAAATAAGGCGCACTTGTGAAGTCGGGAATATTGCCCACAACCATGGGGGCCTGCGTAACGAGCAAAGAATCCACGATTTTCGTCAATTCGGTCTCGAATGTCGAAACCGGCGTCGGCTCATCCAGATTAAGGCCCTGCGGACTAAAGATAGCGTAACCAAGAATGTCATAAGTGCCGATCCAGCATGCGATCAGGCTGGGTTGGAATAGTCGCACCTGCTGTAAAACGGTATAGCCTGTCTGCCGCAAAACCACATCGATCATGGGATTTAAACCGGCGTCGCCGTCGAATTTCTGCGTAGCTGTGGCTATATCGGCGGTAAGCATAGCGGGGATGCCCAGATTGCTGTAGAAAAATTCGTACGTTTTAACGCTATCGGAAATGTAAGGGTCATTGGGATCGAAATCGGGATAATCGGCGTAGGGGGCTGGCAGAACCACCGGATCGGGATTCACGCTTTGCGGCGTTGCAGGATTATCGAGATAATGTAGTTCTAAAACGCCGAAACCCACGTGTGATTCGGCGCCGAGTCCGGGGTAGCCGAGCAAGGGTTGTTGAAAATCAGAAGCTCCGCCTTGTTGCGCCATCAAATTTGCGAAGCTGTATTGCTGATAATTATGAACCAGCGCAGCGTTTTGATAACCGGCTATATAATTGTCGCCGAACGCTACAAATCGGCTGAACATATTTTGTTCATTTCTGCTGAGGCTCGTTCCGGTGAATTCGGGTTCCTGTAAACTGCAAGCGGCGAGAGCGATCGTCAGGACGAACGTAATCGTTAGGGATCGTTTTTTATAATGCATGGAATAAACTCCTTCAATTATCTTTGGCTTGTTTTAGAACGTGTATCCAACGCTTAATCCGAACAGGTTAGCCATACCGGTATATTCGCCGTTAAAACCGTTCACGGACTGTTCGATATTGCGGTCGTCCTGCAGCAGGACATGGTAAGCGCCGTCGACCGAAATACCGCGCCAATGGAATCCTAACCCAACGGTATAATTGTGGCGGTCGGCTTCCGGCAGGGTGGGCTCCACGTATTTATCAGGAACGGCGTGCCGGTCCCAGTAATATCCGGTGCGTAGTTTCATGTTGGGATGAAACCGGTACTCCATGCCAAAGCGCAGGCTGTAGGTATCTTGGTACTTTTTAATATCAACCGATTGCGTTTCTCCGGCCACCGGCTCGTCAAATGTAATGACAAGCTTGTCGTATGAACTCCATGCAAAGGCCGTATAGTCAAATTCGCCGGTTAAGCGTTCGGTGAAATGGTAAGCCACGCCGATACCGAACAGTGAGGGCAAATCCAGCGAAGAACTTCCGCCGGTTTCAGCCGGAAACAAAGCATCGATTTCTGCATCGATAACGGGATTACCTGTGGACGGAAAATCGAAGGAGGCCGTGCCGTCATCAAAATCCATTGCAACCCGGGAACGATATATCATCCCGATCTTTAAATCATCAAACGGTTCAAATTGCAGGCCGACATTATAACCCAAACCGGTGGTGCTGGCCGTTAATTGAGAGTAACCGAACACATGGCGCGGCGCAAAGTAAATTTTTTTCTGCAAATCCACATCGCCCCAAACCGCTGAAACGCCTGCGGCGAGGGATAAATTGTCTAAAATTTTTACCGCAACGGCGGGATTAAAATAAAGGGTTTGCAGTTCCGATTTGGTCGCCAGTTGTTCACCGACCCATTGATCGGTTGGGCCGCCCCACTCCGAAGATAGTCCGAAGAGCGAAAACACGCCCATGCCGATCGCAAGGCGCGGATGCAAGCGATAGGTGGCGTAAAAAGTTGAAGGCGGAAACAGGCCCGGTTCGGCTTTGTTGTATTGCCGTCTGTCGATACGCTGCGGCCCCTGAAATGCAAATTCGGTTGCGATGAGGGTCGTACCCGTATTGATTTGTAAACCTTCCAGTCCCGTCATAGCGGCGGGATTGTAAAAAACCGCGGACGGATCATAGGCTTGCGCAATAAACGCTCCGGCCATGCCGGTTGCCTTTGCGTTATGTTCGTAAATGGAAAATCCGGAAGCGAAAGCAGTCGCATGCAGGGATAACAAAACTGCGATGATAACATAGCATTTTCGGATCATATATCCTCCTGAGTGGTATCAAGTCATTGGCAAAAATTTAATACAAAGCGGACAATTTTGAAAATATGTTGTCATATTTTATCATCAAATCTCAAAGCAACGCCCTAAAACAATATATGCAGCCATTACGGGGAATTCGTGATAAAGATTCAAAAATTATTGCTTTTTATCCGGGTCATTTAACAATGCTACGATCAAGCGTTATGGTTTTAAACCGACACTTTATTACGAATAACATAATGCCGTTTGATGGAGACCTTTTACCGGATCGTCCATATAAATGTTTTGCGAAATCTGTACAAAGCTTGTAATCTGTTTTTTTTATCGATCAGGAAACCATCATTGAGAGGCTCAATATGCTGGTTGATGTGGCCATAATGCCTTCCGAAGCTCTTAGGGTGGAAGACCAGGCGGTTGCGGTTATTGATGTACTGCGGGCAACCACATCCGTCATTACGGCAATGGCCAACGGCTGCCGGGCAATCATGCCGGTATCCACAATGGAAGAAGCGCGAAAGAAAAAGCAGTTAATGCCGGAAGCTCTGCTGGCCGGCGAGCGCGACGGTCTGATGTCGGAGGGCTTCGACCTTGGCAATTCGCCGCTGGAATATCGGGCCACCCGGGTACGCGGCAATTCGATCATTATGACCACTACAAACGGCACGCGTGCGTTCGAACGGGTCCGCCAGGCAGATTCGGTGTTTACGGCCGCCTTCATTAATGCGAATGCGGCCGCCAGGACGCTTTACCGGCGCCGACGGGATGTTACAATTGTCTGCGCCGGTCATAATGGGGGATTTTCGTTCGAAGACGCTCTTTGTGCGGGTATGATAACCGAACAAATACGTTTGCAGAGCTCCCGCGTTGAGCTGACGGATAAAGCCAGTTGGGCCGTTAAGGCCCTCGACGGCGCCGGTTTGGCAGGCGGACGTCCGGATCGGTCAACGCTAATGAAATTAATGAGCGGGACGGTGCACGGCCGCTATTTGCACACCATAGGCGCGAAAAGTGATATAACCTGGGCGGCGCGATTGAATCATTACCGGATCATTCCGTATTTGAGTGCAGGCAAGTTAATATTATAAAATAACTTAGGCAGGCTTTTGTCTTGTATTATCAAACGCAATTGCCTATATTTTTCGCAGTTAAAATTGTGATTGAAAATAAAGAAAATGGCGCAAAGTAAGAAGAAAAAATTAAAGACCCAGCGCCGCCAGGCATACGGCATCCTGATGCTTGGGGTCGCTGTGCTGATTTTACTGGCAATCGTTTCGTTCGATGTTAACGATCCGGTACAACTCAATATCCAGGATAACCCCATCCGGGTTTCGAACTGGCTCGGGCCGCTCGGCGCCAGTATTTCTTACAGCCTTATGCAGTGGACCCTGGGGTATCCGGTTGTGGTCTTCCCTTTGTTATTGGCCTTGTTTGCCATATTTGCCATTCGCCGCAAGCCCTTTTCCGAACTCAGCCGTGTGGTTTATCTTTCGCTTCTGTGGGCCGTGGTTATTTCCGTTTATCTGGCGTTACCCGATGCATTCGAAACCCAGGGTCAGATCAGCGAATACTACCCCAGCGGACTGATCGGTGGATGGATTGCTTCCAATCTGGTGATCTACCTTGGTAAGATAGGCAGCTTGATTTCGATGATCGCGGTTACCCTTGCATTGCTGGTATTGTCCGTTCGCCTTGAAATAGACCGCTTTTTCCGTTTTATCGAATTCATGGTCAAACAGGTTGCCCATGGCGCGGCCGCACTGAAAAAGGGGCTTACAAAAAGTTTTGCCGTACTGGCCGAACGTTTCGAAAAACGTCGCCGGCGTAAAGCCCAACAAGCGCGAAAGAAATTCAGCGGTCAGGAAGAGGAGCAGATCCCCGAAATCAGTATCGAAGAACAGGCGGAAACGGCTGCAGAAGATGCAGAACCAGAGGCGGAAGAGAATGAGATAAAGCAAGAACCGCAGCCGATCCAGACGACGCTGGATGATATATTAGCGCGCATCGATGCCGCAAACCAGGCGACAGAGGCCGAAACCGGCGGCGACGAGAAGGAAAGCAAAGGGCAAGAGGATGTCGATTTTGAGGTGAAGGAACAGAAACAGGAGAAAGAACTGGATTACGACGAACTGGTCAGGGAAAGCCTTTCCCGCTATAATTTCCCGTCGATTGATCTGCTGCGTGAGCCGCCCGAAACCGATACGCGGGTCAGCCGCGAAGAATTACGTTCCAACGCCGAATTGCTGGAAATGAAGTTGAATGATTTCGGAGTGGACGCCCGCGTGATACGTGTTACGGCCGGCCCGGTGATCACACTGTATGAATTACAACCGGCGGCGGGCGTCAAAGTCAACTCCATCGTATCTCTGGCGAACGATTTAGCGCTGGCGCTGGAAGCCCGCGGCATTCGCATGATCGCTCCCATTCCGGGCAAAGCCGCCGTGGGCATCGAAATTCCAAACCGCAATCCGCAAACCGTGTATCTGAAATCGTTGATTCGCTCGGAGCAATTTAATAAAAACGATTACCAATTACCGTTGCCCATCGGTAAAACCATTAACGGCGAATCCTATATTGCGGATTTAACCCGTATGCCGCATCTGCTTATTGCAGGCGCTACCGGTGCGGGCAAAAGTGTGGGCATCAATACCATCATTGCTTCCCTGATATATGCGGTCGATCCCGGTAAAGTTAAATTTTTAATGATTGACCCCAAAAAACTCGAGCTATCATTGTTCCGGCATTTAGTGGATCATTATTTGATTTATCGGCCCGATTTGGATGAAACGGTGATTACCAAAGCAACAAACGCCGTGAGCATTCTCAACAGTCTGGTTTTGGAAATGGAAAAGCGCTACGAAATGCTTTCTACGGTAAACAGCCGCAGTATTGCGGAATACAATCGAAAAATTAAAAACGGCCATGCGCGCGCCGAACAGGAAAAATTACAGACGCTGCCCTATATTGTTGTCATTATCGATGAACTGGCGGATTTAATGATGATCGCCGCCAAGGAAGTTGAGACGCCGATCGCAAGACTGGCGCAAATGGCGCGCGCCGTCGGCATCCACATGATCGTGGCCACGCAACGTCCAAGCGTGGATGTGATTACCGGCATGATAAAGGCCAATTTCCCGGCGCGTCTGGCTTACCAGGTGGCGACCAAGGTCGACTCCCGTACGGTGCTTGATATGAACGGCGCCGAACAGTTGCTCGGAAACGGCGATATGTTGTTCCTGCCACCGGGCAGCGCCAAGCCCATTCGTCTGCAGAATCCCTTTGTTTCGACCGATGAGGTGGAACAGATTATCGAGCATATAAGCCGGCAGCCTAAAATGCCCTATTATAGTCTGCCGCAGCCGGCCAGCTCCGGCAGCGATGCGGGCGGTTTTGGCGGCGCGGGAGGCGAACGCGATCCGCTATATAAGGACGCCATGGCGATCGTGGTGCAACACCAGCAGGGATCGATCTCGCTTTTACAGCGTAGATTGAAAATCGGTTATGCCCGGGCGGCGCGTATCATGGATGAACTTGAAGAAGAAGGCGTGGTCGGTCCGCCCGATGGAAGTAAAGCACGCGAAGTATTAATGACGTTACAGGAACTGCAAGAAATGCAATCGTGAAGGAGCATCCATGAAGCTGAATGTTGTTTCAATCTTAATTCTGGTATTTGTTATCGCCGTTTCACAAAGCTACGCGGAAGATGTTGAGGATATCGTGGAGAATGTACAGGAAACCTACGACGATATGGATTATTTAACGGCCTCGTTCCAACAGGTGGAGACTTTTCAACTCACCGGTTCGAAAAAAGAGCTAACCGGAAAAATATACGTTTCCCACGGAGAAAAATATCGTTTTGAATCCGATCTCCAAACCATTGTAACCGACGGTGATACGATCTGGTCGTACAGCCGAAGCAGTAACCAGGTGTTAATCGATCGCGTTCGGGAAAACTCATCCGCCCTGCTCCCGCGTGATATTTTATTTAAATATCCCAAAACCCACTATGCCACCCTGCTCGGAGAAGAAAAGCTAAACGAACAGGATGTTTATGTTGTTAAGCTGGATCCCAAAGACGATGTATACGGATACGTTAAAAGCGTGAAGCTGTGGATCGATAAAGACGATTGGTACGTTTGGCAAATTGAAGCCACGGAAATGAACGACAATAAAACCCTGTTCCGTATAAGCGATATGAATACCGAAAAGACTTTGCCGGATTCTCTCTTTATCTTTCATCCCTCTGAGAACATGGAAGTGGTGGATCGCCGTTGACGCACAAAATGAACATGCTTCAAAATTGCCAACTGGTCGACATACACGCCCATTTTATCTTTAATGTGGATGACGGCGCTTCCGACAGCAAAGAAGCGCTCGGGCTTTTGAATCAAGCCCGGGAACTGGGTATAAAACACTTATTGGCGACGCCGCACATAACGGATTTAACGAATGACCAGATCAGCCGAATAATAATGGCGCATTTCGAACAATTACAGGAAGAGGTGGAACGGCAGGGCATGGGCATCCGGCTTTATCTCGCATCCGAACTGTTTTTTAGCGGCAAAATCTATGAGTGGCTGCAATATCCCTGGGCCACATTCAATAACAATCGCAAATACTTACTTTTTGAGTTACCGTTATTGAATTTACCGGATAAAGTGGACGACTTTATCTTTCAATGCAGGCTGGAAGGCCTGGTGCCTATTTTAGCACATCCCGAACGTTACGGCTATCTTGCGGAAGATCCCAATAAATTGATCAAGTGGTTTCATCAGGGTTGTCAGTTTCAGATGAACGCAGGAAGCATTCTGGGGCAATTCGGAAACACTGTCCGGGAAACCGCCCGTCGTTATCTGCAGGCGGATATGTTTCAATTTGTCGCGTCCGACGCCCATAATGTGAATGCACGATCGTACGAGGTTATGCCAAAGGCTCTGCAAGAAGTGATCCAAATCACCGGAGAATCGCGCGCCATATCTATCTTCCGGGACAATCCGAAGCGTGCGATTGAAGGTCGGACGATCGAGCGCCTGCCTTTGCAGGAGAACGGCTTGCAAAAACGATGGTTTGACCCTCTGGCACAACTCTGGAAACGCTTCCGGAGTAAGAGAAGAAAAAATTGAACCGGTGTTTACATTTTCTTATTTTTTGCGGTTCTGTTATTAATGACGATACCAACATCTGCCGAATATGAGGAGAAGCCGGGAGCCGGCTTACCCCAAAAGGTATGCAGGCGTTTAATAATAAAACAAGGAGTCTATGGCCTCAATGGAGCCCTTTGAACAGGAATATGAGGAGCAGGTCTCGTTAAAAGAGTACATCGCCATTATTTATCGCCGGCGATGGATAATCATCTTATCATTTATCATCGTGTTTATATCCGCCATTTTTTACACCCTCACCACAGCACCGACTTACCAGGCTTCAACCTCGATAATGATCGAACGCACCGGCGCCATGGAGCGCACATTGTTCGATATTAATAATCTGGGCAACCAGAATACATTGATCGCCAATCAGATTGAAATTTTAAAGAGCCGCAGACTGGCGGAACGCGTCATTAAACGTCTGGATCTGTCGGATGTACGCGATTCGCTGAGGTTTTTTCAGCCGAACGAACAAGGCGATTATTTGAGCTTGCGTGCGGCCGGAGGGCTCATACGCAATAACATGGAAGTGGAGCCCAAGCGCGACACCGATATTCTTATTCTCAGCTATCAGGCGCCGACCCCGTTCGAAGCGGCTTACGTGGCCAACGCCATCGCCGATGAATTTAAGAGAATGAATGTGGAAGCCAGCCGCTCGGAAGTAACCGAAATGCGGGATTTTATTGAAGAACGTTTGGCGGTAAAACGGCAGGAACTGCGTCTTTCCGAAGAACGCTTGCGCGACTACCAGGAACGTGAAAAAGTGGCCAGTCTGGATGAAGAGACCAATGAGCTGGTATCGCGGCTGGCCGAAGTGGAATCGAAACTGGAAGAAGCGCGGGTAGAGCTTCACGCCAATCTGGAATTGAAGAAGTCGCTGGAAGAACAACTGCAGGAACGTAAGGCGCGGCTTTCCGGAGAAATCAGTGAAATATCGACGCCGTATTTGACGACTCTGCAAAACCAACTGGCCGAAGCCGAGGCCGAAAAAGCCATTTATCTTACGGCTATCGAATCCGAACAAAATATCGACAAACGCAATTTTGAGGGTAAAGTCAGGCAGTACGATGAACGCATAAAAGCGCTGCGTCAAAAGTTAAAGGAAGAGGCAAACAAGATTTCCACTTCCAATATGGTGCAGGATCCGCTGAAACTGGCGCAGGAATTGGTGAATCGACTGTTGAGGGTCGAGGCGGAAATTAAAGCTTCTACGGCTAAAATCGATGCCCTGCAGGATGTGGTTAGCAGCTACGATCAACGCCTGAAAGGCCTGCCGGATAAGGTGTTGCAGTTGGCGCGGTTGGAACGTCGCCGCCAGGTGGATGAACAAACTTACATCATGCTCACCCAAAAACTGGAAGAGGCCAAAATTCAGGTGGCGGCCAAACAGAAAAACGTGCGCATTATTGACGAAGCCATCGAACCTTTCTCGCCGGTCAAGCCCAACCGTAAGCTTAACATTATGCTGGGCGCGCTGATCGGCATCGGGCTGGGCGTGGGCATCGTTTTTCTGATGGAGTACATGGATTCCACTATTCGTACCAATGAAGAGCTGGAACGGATGGGTTTTAACATCATGGCGACCATTCCGACCATCGAAATTGATAAGGTGGAAAAGAAACTGGAACGCCAGATGTCCGGAGTGATGCCCATGGAGGCGCGCCGCATCGAGGCACGTCTGATAACGCATTTCGATCCCAAATCGCCCGTATCGGAAGCCTACCGGACATTGCGAACGAATTTACAATTCAGCAAGGTCGAACGGGATGTTAAGTGTATTCTTATTACCAGTTCCGGCCCCAAAGAAGGTAAATCCACCACGGCGACCAATCTCGCCATCGCTATGGCCCAGTCGGGTCAGCGCGTCGTTCTGGTGGACGCCGATCTCCGGCGGCCCGTGATTCATTCCATATTTGATTTGGATAAGGATCAGGGCTTGACCAATTTCCTAATGAATACGAATACGTTCGAAGAAGTCATACTTGACACGTTCCAGGAAAACCTGTCGATCATTACGAGCGGTGTGTTGCCGCCCAACCCTTCGGAGTTACTGGGTTCGGCAAAGATGGAAGAGCTTATACAATCCCTGCGCGAGGCCTTCGATATTATCGTGTTCGACAGCCCGCCGATTATCGCCGTTACCGACGCCGCCATCCTAAGTACGAAAGTGGACGGCACCCTACTGGTTGTTTCCGCGGGCCAGACCAATAAAGAGGTGATCCAGCGCTCCCAGACGTTGTTGCAAAATGTGGATACGAAGATACTGGGTACCGTGCTGAACAATGTGAGTCTGGAAGGCGGCTACGGCTCCAGCTACTACTATTATTATTATTACCAGTATTATTCCAAACCGGGCAAGGGAAAGCGACAAAAACGATCAAATCGGTTCAGTCGCTAATTTTTTTCGAAATTATTCCGATGAGAAGAATATTCCGTTTGTCATATCAAATACAACGGTTCTAATGTGATAAATCCAGACTGATGTAAAGGAGATTAGTATGAAGGTCACTGTTGTCGGCACAGGCTATGTTGGATTGGTTGCCGGAACCTGTTTCGCCGATTCGGGTAATGAAGTCATTTGTGTTGACGTTGATGATAATAAAATCGATATGCTGAACAACGGGAAGGTTCCCATCTACGAGCCGGGCCTGGAGCAGATGTTGCACCGTAATGTGGAACAGGAACGATTGACGTTTACCACCGACATTAAAACAGGCGTGGAGCGCTCCGCCATTATTTTTATTGCCGTGGGTACACCGCCCGATGAAGATGGTTCGGCGGATCTGAAATATGTTCTGGGCGTCGCCAACGATATCGGACGCTATATGAACGGTTTTAAAGTGGTCGTCGATAAGAGTACCGTTCCGGTGGGCACGGCGGATAAAGTAAAAGAAACGATCAAAAAACAGACCAAACACAATTTCGCCGTGGTTTCCAATCCTGAATTTTTGAAAGAAGGCGCCGCCATCGAAGATTTCATGAAACCGGATCGTGTGATCGTGGGTACCGATAACGAAGAAGCGGCAGAAATTATGCGGAATCTCTATGCGCCGTTTGTGAGAACGGGTCGGCCCATCATGATTATGGATATACGCAGCGCCGAGCTCACCAAATACGCGGCCAATTCCATTCTGGCCACGAAAATATCGTTTATGAATGAAATGGCTAATTTGTGCGACGCCGTGGGCGCCGATATCGAAATGGTGCGCAGGGGTATCGGCTCCGATAAGCGCATAGGACCTTATTTCATCTTTCCGGGTACGGGTTATGGCGGATCCTGTTTTCCGAAAGATGTGCATGCCATTATCCGGACCGCCCGCGAACACAAACTATCCCTTTCGGTATTAGAGGCGGTGGAAGATGTCAATGAACGCCAGAAAACCGTTCTTCTCAATAAACTAAAGGCCTATTTTAAAAACAATCTGAAAGGCAAAACCTTCGGGATGTGGGGCCTTTCTTTTAAACCCAATACCGATGATATGCGCGAAGCGCCGGCTATTGCGATGATTAATCAGCTCGTTGAAATGGGCGTTAACATTCATGCCCACGATCCCGAAGCCATAAAAGAGGCACGGTGGCGACTGAAAGACCACCTGGATAAAAACCTGTTTCTATTCGAAAAACGTTACGAGGCACTCAGAAATACCGACGGTTTGATCATTATGACCGAATGGAATGAATTTCGTGAACCGGATTTTTACCTGATCCGGGAGTTGCTCAATACACCGGTCATTTTCGACGGGCGCAATTTGTATGACCCCAAACGCATGCGGAAAATGAACATCGACTATTTTTCGGTGGGCCGGCCCTCGTCGCTGGATATGGTTTAGTTGTACAGATTAAATCAGACTTGTAAAAAAAAAAATATAGAAAGATTGGATTAAATCTTAAGGATACGGCCCTTCATCACTCCAAATTTTACGAGAAGAATTCGGAGGCGGGGGAGTCTGCAGATTTTGTCGACTACTTCGTTTAATTGAAAATTGAAAACAATCGATGTGAACAAACCAATGGAGCACCTATGGATCTGTTAGAGAGGATAAAATCGAAAGAAGCCGTGATCGGCGTCGTCGGTCTCGGTTATGTGGGACTGCCGTTATTGATGGAATTTGTGGAACAGGGATTCAAGACCATCGGATTTGACGTGGATGACAGCAAAGTTGTTAAACTGAACGACGGCAAATCGTATATTCAGCATATCAAAAGCGAACGGGTTAAGACTGTGCGGGAAACAGGCATATTTGAGGCCACTTCCGATTTTAAACATATTAAAAAAGCCGACTGTATCCTGATTTGCGTACCTACCCCGCTTACACGCCACCGCGAACCCGATTTGTCGTATATTCAAAACACCGGCAAAGTGCTCGCCCAAAACATTCGTAAAGGCCAGTTTATCGTTCTGGAAAGTTCCACTTATCCCGGCACTACCGAAGAAGTACTGAAGCCGATTTTAGAAGAGTCCGGTTTAAAAGGAGACCGGGATTTCTGGGTGGCGTTTTCTCCGGAACGCGAAGATCCCAATAATCAGAAATATAACACCCGCACCATTCCCAAAGTTGTGGGCGCCAATACCGAGTACGCCCGCGAACTGGCGCGCGCCCTGTACGAACAGGTGATCGTTCAGGCGGTGCCTGTTTCCAGCAGCCAGGCGGCCGAAGCGACCAAACTGCTGGAAAACATTTTTCGCAGCGTCAACATCGCGCTGGTGAATGAAATGAAAATGATTCTGGATCGTATGGGTATCGATGTCTGGGAGGTGATTAATGCCGCCTCCACCAAACCGTTCGGTTTTATGCCCTTCTTTCCCGGTCCGGGTCTCGGCGGACACTGCATTCCCATCGATCCCTTCTATTTGACCTGGAAAGCCAGGGAATACGAGATGAACACGCGCTTCATTGAGCTGGCAGGCGAGATTAATACCGAAATGCCGCGCTGGGTAATTGCTAAAGTTATGGACGCCCTGAACGATCACGGTAAAAGCCTGAGCGGTTCCAAAGTGCTGGTACTCGGCGCCGCTTATAAAAAAGATGTGGACGATCCGCGTGAATCGCCGTCTTTTAAACTGATGGAATTATTATTGGATAAAGGCGCCGAGGTGGATTACAACGATCCGCACGTACCGGAACTGCCGAAAATGCGTATGTACGACATCGAACGTAAAAGCGTGGAACTGACGCCGGAAAATTTAAAGAAATACGACTGTGTTTTAATAAGCACCGACCACTCCGCTTATGACTGGAATTTTATTGTGAAAAACGCCAAAATGGTGGTCGATACGCGCAATGCCACCAAAGAAGTGCTGGAAAACCGGGATAAGATCTTTAAGGCCTGAGTCTGAAAAAGGCGGATCGGGTTTTTCCCGTCGTCAACGAAACCCCAGCCCCGCATCCTTCCGTGCTACGGAAGAGGCGCAGGGCCGGGCAACATTAATATGATTTGAAGCTATAAAGCCTTAGATTCAATCAACGACCGACATTGTAATTGAGATCTTTACGTTCATAAAAATCTGACGATCCGATATGAACAAAAGCAAAACTATAACGATCCCCGAACATTTGCACCGGAAGCTTGAAGAACATCGCCAAACAACCGCCTTTGCATCGTTGAACGATCTGATAACCTTTGTCTTGCAGGATTACCTGGATCAACAGGAGCAACCACAAAATTCTCAGGAGCAAGATGAGGCGTCGCTGAAAAAACGGCTACGGGATTTGGGTTACATGTAATATGCGCGTCGATCTCCATACCCATACCAATTTTTCCGACGGTTCATTATCCCCACAGGCGTTGGTGGAGCACGCCGCTTCACAGGATGTGGGCATTATCGCCGTCACCGATCACGACGAAACCGGCGGCATCGCTCCCGCTCGTGAGCACGGAAAACGCAAGGGTGTCGGGGTGATCGCAGGCGTGGAGTTAAGCATCGAATACCCGCTGACGGGCGCCAACCATCTGCACATTCTGGGCCTGTTTATCGATCCGGATAACAACGCTTTGCGTCAAGCTTTGCAATATCTCAGCCACGAGCGCGATAACCGCGCCGAAAAAATAATAAGACAACTGAACGCTCACGGCGTGCCCCTCAAATATGATGATCTTAAAACCATTATCGGCGAAGGCAGTGCAGGACGACCGCATGTGGCACAACTGCTCATTCAGAAAAGGGTCGTTCATTCCGTGAAAGAGGCCTTTAACCGCTTCCTGTCTAAGGGGCGTCCCGGCTATGTGCCCAAAATTAAACTGAACGTTCAGGAAGCCATCAACGCCATTCACGAAGCACAAGGACTTGCCATCGCTGCTCACCCCGTCAGCCTGGGATATGATACCTATCCGCCGCTGGGAGAAGAGGTTTTGAAATTCAAACGTATGGGCCTGGACGGTATCGAGGCCTACTATCCGAGCCACAATCGTTATTTTACAGAATGGTTGCTGGATTTCGCACGTCAACATGACCTGGTGATTTCGGGCGGCAGCGACTTTCACGGCGAAGCTAAAAAAGATGTGGAGATTGGCAGAGGGCGCGGCGCCCTGAATATCCCATATTCGGTGGTGGAAGCATTGAGGCAAAGACAAATAAAAATCTTCGGTAGGAATCATGGCTGAGGATTCATCCAGAAAGACCTTCATCATCGGGCTGGATTGCCTGGATCCGGATCTGATATTCAATCGGTGGAGAGCGGAACTCCCCACCATATCCCGCTTAATCGACAATGGGTTCAGCGCACCGATGCGCAGCAGCGATCCGCCCATAACGGTTCCGGCCTGGGCCGTAATGATGAGCGGACAGCACCCCGGCAAACTCGGGATTTACGGCTTTCGTAATCGCAAACACACGGATTACAGGCCATTGGAAGTAGCGACCGCTGACGATGTAAAAGCACCGCGCCTCTGGGATTGGATGACGAAGTACAACCGACACTCCGTTGTGGTCGGCGTGCCGCCCACCTACCCGGCGAAGCCCCTGAAAGGCTATTTGACGAGCGGCATGCTAAGCCCGGATGTCGGCCGTCCCGCCACTTTTCCGCCGACATTGCAGGGATTTTTGGGAAGGGAAGCGCCCGGTTATATGGCGGATATACCGAATTTCCGAAATCGAAATAAAGAAGAACTGCTGAACGATATTTATGGCATGACCCGTGCTCGCCTGCAATGGATCGATTTTCTCATGCAGCATCGTCCGTGGGATTTGTTTGTCTTTGTGGAAATGGGCGTGGATCGAATCCAGCATGGATTCTGGCAGTTTATGGCGCAGGATAGTCCATTTTATATTGAAGACCGGCGCTTCCGGGACGTTATTCTAAATTATTATAAATTTCTCGACGCCGAACTCGGGAAGCGTTTGCAACGACTGGAAAAAAACACCGATATCTGGCTCGTTTCCGATCACGGTGTGAAAACGAACCACGGCGGTGTGGCGGTTAACGAGTGGTTACGACAGCGCGGGTATCTCGTATTGAAGGAGGCGCCGGCCGCGCAGGTGCGTTTACAAAAGGACATGGTCGACTGGACACAAACGCGCGCCTGGGCCGAAGGCGGCTATTACAGCCGCATCTTCCTGAATCTCGAGGATCGGGAGACGCATGGAATAGTAAATACTGTTGAAAAAGAAGTGCTCCTCGACGCCCTGCAGCGCGAACTGAAGATGATCCGACGCCGGAACGGCGATGCCATGCAAACCCGTGTGTTTCGGCCGCAAGCCTTGTATGATACCCTGAACGGTATGCCGCCCGACCTGTTCGTCTATTTCGACGATCTGAATTATCGCGCCCTGGCCACCGTCGGTGTGCCGGAAATCGTTAGCGAAACCAATGACGCCGGAAGCGACGGCGCCAATCACGATTATCATGGCGTATGCATTGCGAACGGTGAAGGTATTGCCCATGAAAACGGAGCAGAGGCGCATATTCTGGATGTGGCGCCCACCATACTTGAGCGTATGGGCATACCGCCGCAAATGCACATGGATGGAAAACCATTGTTCGACTGATGGCATCTAAAAATCGTATTGTGATAGTGGCACTCGACGGGACACCGTTCTCGCTTCTGGAGCGCCTGAGCGCGCCGGGCGGCTGTATGCCCAACTTAAAAACATTGCGGGCGGATGCTTCATTCCGTCCGATGCAATCGGTTTATCCGCCGGTGTCATCGGCGGCGTGGGCTTCTTTTATTAGCGGCCGGAGCCCGGCCGAACACGGTATTTTTGGTTTTGTTGACCGGCAGCCCGCTACGTTGGAGTGGATACTGCCCCATTCCGGCCATCTTCCCGAACCCACCTTATGGCAACGACTTTCGCAGCAGGGGCGTAAGCTGTTTGTGATGAATGTGCCCATGACCAGTCCGCCCTTGGCGTTGAACGGCGTTATGATCGGCGGCTTTCTGGGAAACGATGTGGCAACCAATACCTATCCGGCCCATATCGGGCCGTTGTTAAAGGCGCAGGGCTACCGAGCGGACGCCGATATTGCCAGGGGACGCTCGGACCGCGCGGCGCTAATGGATGAACTGGAGTACATTCTGGAAAAACGCATTGAAGCGTTGTGGCGTTTTTGGCCGCAAGAGCGTTGGGACTTCTTTATGGTTCACATCATGGAAACCGACCGCCTGCACCATTTTTTCTGGCAGGATATGCTGGCCGGGAATTCGGAGTTTACGCAGCGCTTCTACGATCTGTACGCCCGGATCGATCGCCTGTTGGGCGACATTTTGAATGAAATAAAGCAGGATACTTACTTGCTTTTGCTATCCGATCATGGTTTTACCGCGCTGGAGCAGGAAGTGCTGCTCAATCAATGGCTGATTCAGGAAGGCTATTTACGGTTTAAAACCCGCACGCCGAGCTCCTTACAGGATATGGATAACCGCAGCACGGCCTACAGCCTGTATCCGGGCCGTATCCACATTAATCTGAAAGGCCGTGAGAAAAACGGAAGCGTTAGCGGCGCGCGCGAATATGAAAAATGGCGGCAAACGCTTGCAAAGCATCTGCAGACACTGCACGATCCGCGCAATGGCAAGGCTGTGGTCAGACGCGTCCTCTACGCCGAAGCCTTATACCAAAACAAGCGTGGCGCCTTGCAGAGCCACGATCCGTTCGCGCATGCCCGCATCCCCGATCTTTTAATCGAGAACACGGAGGGCTATGATCTGAAAGGCGATCTTTCCGGTCCGTCATTGTTCCGAAAAACGGCATTTAACGGCATGCATTGTTTTGACGATGCTTTTGCGCTCCTGCACGGCGCCGCACTTCCCGATGAGAAAAATTTGTCAATCCGGGATATGCATCGTATCATTCTCGACCTGATGAACGTTACGATAAGGAATGACAGTTGAAAAGAGCGGGCCGGCAATTTAAATTTTTTAACTGTGTTGCACTGGCAGACATAACTTAATATGGAAGAAACAGGACGACGCCCTATGATACACTGGTTTGCAATTTATACCCGCCCGAGGCACGAGAAAAAAGTGTATGATGAACTCGTTGATAAGAACCACGAAGCCTTTTTACCGCTCGTAAAACGGGTGCGGCAGTGGAAAGACCGCAAGAAGACCGTTGAGATGCCGTTGTTTACCAGTTATCTGTTCGCCCGCTTCGACTACAAATATCGCCATCAAATTTTGCAAACCAAAGGACTGGTCAAAATAGTGAACTTCAGCGGCGAGCCGGCCGTGGTCCCGGATTGGCAAATCGAATCGCTAAGACGCATGCTCGAGCATCCGCAGACGTTGACGCTGGAGAACTACATCCGGCCCGGAGAAATTGTCGAAGTAACCGACGGGCCCTTCAACGGGCTCAAAGGCATGGTACGGGAACTGCGCGGATCGAAAAGGCTGGTGGTAACCATCGATGGCATTATGCAGACGGTGTCGGTGGACATCGATACGGATTTCGTCAAACGTATTAACCGGGCGGAACTGGAATCATGAATGTGTTTCTGCAGGGCGCGACCACCCGTCAAAACCTGCCGGTAAAACGTTTTGGCTACATTTTAAGCGCTGTTTTTCTGGTGCTATCGAATGTCGCTTACGTTCTGGATTGGCAGGCCACGCCATACCTCTTTTTATTTACCCTGTATTTACTGACCGGCAGCTTATGGATTCCAGCCCTGATCCGGCCGTTCTACCGCTGGTTCGGAAAATATCTGATAAAACCGCACGACAACATGTCCGATTCCGGCAAAAAAAGCGAAGATCAATCGGAGTATTTCAGTGAAAATTGAGATAAAAAAGGCCGGCAATAGCCGGCCCCCTTGCCCGTGTTTTTCAATAAGAACGATCGCACCGTACTCAATCCGATTCATTAAAGAGACGCTTTTCTTTGAGATAAGACAACACTTTCCCGACGCTTTCTTCGAGCGCCATTTGACCGGTATCGATGAGTAATTCCGGTTTCAGGGGCTCCTCGTAGGGGGCGTCGATTCCAGTGAATTGCTTGATTTCACCGGCGCGTGCTTTTTTGTACAATCCTTTGGGATCGCGTTGCTCGGCGATATCTAACGGCACTTTTACATAAACTTCAATAAAGGCGCCTTCCTCCATTAGTTCTCTCACTTTGTCACGGTCGGCGCGGTAAGGCGAAATGAAGGCGGTCATGGTGATCACGCCGGCGTCGGCGAATAATTTGGACACTTCACCGATTCTCCGGATGTTTTCTTCGCGGTCTTCCGGCGAAAAACCCAGATTTTTATTGAGGCCGTGCCGTATATTGTCGCCGTCCAATACATAAGTGAGGTGGCCCATCTCGAATAGTCTTTCTTCGACGGCATTGGCCAGGGTCGATTTACCGGAACCGGACAGACCCGTAAACCAGATGACCGTCCCTTTTTGACCTAAAAGGCGTTCGCGGTCGTCCCGTGTAATGTGGCCCTTGTGCCAGGTGATATTGGTTGCTTTCTGTGTTGACATCGGTTGGTTCTCCCGTTTCTCGTTTTGCGGTCAATGTTAACGATTTTTTTAAGTCAGTGCCATTTCCGCTGTTAAAAAAGAAGCGCATTTACAAGCTTCGCCTGTTTTTTTCAGATTGAATATATCATAACAAATTGGAGCCTGCTTCTCGGCGCCTTTTTAATTATTCCAGGCTTTTCCCGAATAAATAAAAAAAGACAAAATTGCCTTGTCTAAACACACCCCAGCCCTGCACTCCCACAAACTGCAGATGAACCGGGGAGGGGGTATTACGATTTGCATTTTAATAATTTATTTTTACAAAATAGGTTTATTTGCCCTGATAATAGGCCATTAACACATCCACCACCTCTGGGCGACTGAATTCCTTGGGCGGGTATTCGCCGTTGGATAGCATTTCCCGTAATTTGGTTCCGCTGATCAGAACCCGATCCTCTTTGCCGTGCGGACAGGTTTTCATGGACGCCATTCCGTCGCATTTGTGGCACCAGAAGGTCCAGTCGATGTTCAGCGGCCGGATGTGCAGTTTCTCTTCCGGGATGTCATCGAAAATCTTTTGGGCGTCGAAGGGGCCGTAGTAATCGCCGACGCCGGCGTGATCGCGCCCGACAATAAGATGGCTGCAGCCGTAGTTTTGACGGAAAATGGCGTGCAAGACGGCTTCGCGCGGGCCGCCGTAGCGCATTTCCATGGGATAGACCTTCAATACCACATTCTCCCTCAGATAGTAATTATCCAGCAATACTTCATAACATTTCATGCGTACGTCGGCAGGAATATCGCCCGCCTTTAACTTGCCGACCAGCGGATGGATCAAAACGCCGTCGCTCACTTCCAGAGCAATTTTAGTTACGTACTCGTGCGAGCGATGGATGGGATTGCGGGTTTGGAATCCGGAAACCCTGGACCAGCCTCGCTCCTCGAAGATGGCGCGGGTTTCGGCCGGACGTGCATAATAACCGCCGAAACGTTCCGGGAACGGGCCCTCGCTAAGCGCCCTGACCGGCCCGGCAAGGTAAACCTCGTGTTGATTGTATATTTTGGCCACGCCGGGATGGGCTTCATCTTCGGTTAGAAATACGTTACGCGCCTCATGCTTTTTATCGTATGTGTATTTCTCCTCCACGGTCATGGTACCCATTACTTCGCCGGAATCATCATCCAGAAGTGCCACTTCCTGACCTTCTTTTATCCCGTCGGCTTGTTCGGCGGAAACCGAAAGGGTGATGGGAATCGGCCAGAGCGTTCCGTCGGCCATGGTCATATCCGTTACGACCGTTTTGTAATCGTTTTGCCGCATAAAACCATCCAGCGGACTGAACGCCCCCTGCGCCAGCATGATCAAATCGGATGTTTCACGCGAATTCATACGAATCTGAGTGAGATTGGCGGCTTTGTCTTTTTCCCGGGAGCGTTCCTGGCCTTGCAGTAAAAGGGGAATCAGGCGTCCTCCATGGGGCGGAACGAGTGCTGATGACATATAAAACTCCTTTTTTGTAAGGGGTGTTGGGTCTGGAACCGCGAGGCTCCAGGCGTTAAATTCTATTTCGACAAAATTAACATTCGTTCATTTATGCGCTTAATTCCGGTAAAGAAAATATTAATTTAACCGATTATGGTCGCATTAAACGTGATGAGCGACGAAAAAAAACGTCGATAAAAGATGATGAAGGTAGAAGTTTCGTTAATAAAAGTCAAGCTTGGGGCCGTAATCGGCCGGAAATTAAAAACCGCCGCAGCGGTGCAATCGCTTGCATAAAATAAAATTTTTATTAAATTTTCAGACTTGCACAAACGGCGGTATAAAGAATGAAAATGTACGTTACTTCGTAAACGATTGAGACTGTGAAAACTCCCCCGAATCAAAAATACGATTAGTAATTTTACGGTAGTGTTCGGTCACATAGAGGCTGATTTGTCGCGTGGCTGCATTCTTTTTAAAAGGATGTAATTGACGGGGCGGAGCTTTAAAGAGACGGCCGTCCGCTTGGCTGATCATAACGAGAATGTTTCACTAATGGTAGCTCATACATGTATCACCGGTTACGCCGGTTCATGCGAAAGCATAAATCATTGGTTGCCTTTATCAAATGGCTGGCGCTCATCGTTGGATGTTTTAATATCGGACCGATCATGGTAAAACGCGATATCGCTTCCATCCATACCTTGTTGCTTATACTGGGATTAACGTTGTTTATCGTTCTCGATATGAAAACGCGCAGACGTTGACGGTCATATATATGCCATTGCCCTTCGTGAAAAAAAGAAAAATGTTTGAAGTCATCGTTTGCTAAAAAACAATAATATCTGTAGATATTCCGATTCCTATTTAATGTTTGATCATCCATAAAAAAGAAAATTGCTTCGTTGATGAAAAATTTCGGATTGGTTGGCGCGGCGGGATATATCGCCCCGCGCCATATGAAGGCAATCAAAGAAACCGGCAACCGTCTGGTTTGCGCCGTTGATCCCGCCGATTCGGTCGGTATTCTCGATCGCTATTTTTATGAGGTGGATTTTTTTACGGAGTTTGAACGCTTCGACCGTCACGTGGAATTGTTGCGGCGCAAGGACGCCGGTGAAGAGGTGCATTACGTCAGTATCTGTTCGCCCAATTATTTACACGACGCCCACATGCGGTTTGCTTTACGCGTCGACGCCGATGCCATCTGCGAGAAACCGCTGGTGCTCAATCCCTGGAACCTGGATGCGCTGCAGGAGATCGAAGAGGAATACGGCCGCAATATTTATAATGTTTTACAACTACGCGCTCATCCCGAAATTGCGCGGCTGAAGAAGCAGCGAAGCGAACAAAGAACCAAAGGAACGAAGAAAGCGGAAATCGAACTGACCTATATCACCAGTCGCGGCCGTTGGTATTTTTACTCCTGGAAGGGAGACGTGGAGAAGTCCGGCGGAGTCGCCACCAATATCGGCATCCATTTTTTCGATATGTTGATGTGGATATTCGGACGGGTGCAGCACTCCGAAGTGCATTATGCCGATCACAAAAAAGTGGGCGGTTTTCTGGAACTGGAAGAGGCGGAGGTGCGCTGGTTTCTTTCTCTGGATCGCGAAGATTTACCTCCGGATGCCCGGGAGAACGGGCAATCCACGTTTCGCTCCATAACCATCGACGGCGAGGCCTTCGAATTTTCGGGCGGCTTCACGGATTTGCACACCAGGGTTTATCAGGACATCATGCAGGGCAACGGGTTTCGCATCGATGACGCCCGGGCTTCCATCGAGCTGGCCCACCAGATTCGCTACGCCAAACCGGTGGGTCTGCGCGGCGACTACGTGCATCCATATTTGGAAAATACAGAAAAGAGAAGATAGGAAAGAGGAAAGAGAGGCAGTTAAAATACCACAAGAGAAAAAACAGGTCAGACACTTCAATGATCTGATCGTTTGGCAGAAAACAAGGAACATTAAAAATGCTGTTTATGAGATCATCAAAACCCTACCTCAATCAGAAAAATACAATTTAGAACAGCAAATGAGAAAAGCGGCATGTTCTGTAACATCTAATATTGCAGAGGGTTATGGAAGATACCATTTTAATGAAAACATACAGTTTTGTCGGCAATCGAGGAGTTCGCTATACGAGTTACAGGATCATTTAATCACCTGTATGGATCAAAATCATATAACTGATCAAAAATATAATAAACTCAGCAAGCAAATTAATGAAGCTATTAAAGTTTTAGATGGCTATTTCCGTTTTCTCCTGAATTCAAAGCATGATCAGGTCACCGAAGAATCCACTGAATATGTTCAGAGAAATGATCAAAACCATCTTAAATCATGGATTTTTCAATGAAATTAGGCATGCAGTAAGCAACAACACTCTTTGCTCTTTCCTCTTTTCTCTTTACTTCTAATGAGAGGTTCCTATGAAAAAAGCCGCTAAATACTTTGTCCACCAATCTTCTTACGTCGACGATGAAGTAACCATCGGTGCGGGCACTAAAATATGGCACTTTTGTCATGTGCAGTCGGGTGCACGCATCGGTGAGAAGTGTGTGTTCGGGCAGAATGTTAACGTGGGCAACAACGTGGTTATCGGTGATTACTGCAAAGTGCAGAACAACGTATCCATTTACGAAGGCGTGGAGCTGGAAAGCTATGTATTCTGCGGGCCTTCGATGGTCTTCACCAATATCGTCGATCCGCGCGTGGAATTTCCGCAACGCGGAAGCGAGTATTACGTGCGGACGCTGGTGCGTTACGGCGCTTCCATCGGAGCGAACGCCACCGTTATCTGCGGCCATACAATCGGACGTTTCGCTTTTATCGCCGCGGGTGCGGTCGTTACCAAAGATGTACCCGATTACGCCTTGATGGCCGGCGTACCCGCCCGACATATCGGCTGGATGAGCCGCCACGGCGTGCGCCTTCCAAAGGCCGATGTAAACGGCGTTATGGTTTGCCCGCGGAGCGGTTGGCGGTATAAGGAAGAACAGGAAGGCGTACTGCGCTGCCTGGACTGGCCGGAGGATGAAGGGATAGAAAAGAGAAAAGCGTAAAGCGTAGAGAGGCAATGAGGGTATTAGGGAAAATGGGTACTCTTTTCTCTTTTCTGAATGAGGCGTCAACCGAAAGCTAAGTGCAGTTAACAGGATACAGGGAAATAAGGAATGACCGTTTATAAATTTGATGGAATTAATTACGAATGCCGAAAAGCACCACGTATAAATTTACAGCTTATTTTGAGAATGAGGTGTTAAGAAAACGTCCCTATTTAAAAAAGGAATGGTGTATTCGAATTGTTGAAAATCCTATCAAAGTTGAAAAACAAGAAACCAATCGCTATCGCTATTGGGGCGTCATCAATGAATGGGACGGCAGAGTATTAAAGGGTTGTTACTCTGGCAGCCCAGAAGACCATACATAATGCCTTTCCGGACAGGAGGTTTAAAAAATGAAATTAAATTATTATCCCGAAACCGATTCACTTTATATCGATCTGTCATCCAAAAGCAGCTCCGATAGCCTCGACGTGTCTGAAGGCGTTGTCGTCGATTACGATCAGGACGGCAATATAGTAGGGATCGATATCGATAATGCGGGCCAAAAATTAGATTTGAAAGAGCTCATTTTAAGTAAATTACCGCTTGAATATCAAAAACAATCGGCTTGAAGCAAGACAACAAACGTTACCCCCCTCCCCCGATGGACACATATAGACACGGATAAAAGAAAGAGAAAAGCGTAAAGAGTTGAGCGTTATTGGTTTTTTACATTAACACCGTGCTTTAGCGCGGTGGCGTAAAAAGAAACAAACGAATAATTATGCACCACTCTAAGCCCTTCCCTGTCCCGAAGTTTCGGGAGGGAAGGGTTTGGGATGGGGCGGTAAAGAAAGCGTAACCGCCGAGAACGCCGAGGCCGCAGAGATAGAAAAGAGGAAAGCGTAATCAAGTAAAAAGTTAAAAGGAAAAAGTAAAAAAGGGGTAGTAGGGAAGAATTTGGACGCTTTTCGGTTTCT
>CAZIVP010000018.1:0-74183 GCA_964542915.1 uncultured Calditrichaceae bacterium
GCATCTCTGCCAATGCTTGTAATGTTATTTTTAAGTCGATGCGTCATCCCGACTCGTTCGCCCTTTTTTTCAATTAACCAGGCAAGGGGACCGTCTAACGCGGGTTCTTCGCCCAATACGACTGTTTTATCCTCATACGGTTCTCCCAACTGGTTATAGCCCTGAACTTTAGTAGCATCCTCCTGACCGTCTTTGTCGCCTATATTTCTCCTCTTATCATTGATTGTTACGGTCCGCCCATCTTCCAACTTAATTGTTTTAGGTTTACCCATTTTTAACTCCTATCATGTATCGTGTGTTTTAAAAATAAATTTATGCTCACCAATAAGTATTTCATCACCTTCAAGAAGATCATGTTTTTCAATTTTTTTATTATTCAAATAGGTTCCATTGGTACTAGCTAGGTCGTATAACCAAAATTTTCTATTACGGAAGATAATTTGGGCATGCTCCCTTCCCACTGTTTGATCATCCTTTAAGATAATATCATTTCTACTTGAACGTCCAATGGAAGTTTTGGCCTTTAATATATCAAAACTTTTATAACGCCCGCCACCATGATCTTCGATTAACATCGCTATTTTTGTATGATTTTCTTTAGACACCCGTGTTTCTTTTTCATTTTTTATAGTTTTAGAACGGGTTGGATTAATTTCCATTTTTGATGACGTCACTTCATCCTCGTCGAATTCATCTAATTCATCTGGGTCTTCAATACCAGATTCTAACTCTTTAAAAGAATCTGAATGACTTGGTTGCGTAAATACTTCAGCTATTTCGTCTTTATATAAATAATTTAATATTATAATATTTACGGTCAATATCACGCCTTGAATCAGTAACACTAGCAATGCTGCCGGACCAACAGCAAATATTAAAACTAATGAAATCATAGCTCCAAGACCCGACCAAATTGTACCAATCCATGTATTAATTAAATATAGAATCCGTGCCCAGTTTTGTAGAAGGAGCATCCCTATTCCGACAGTAATTAAATATGCCGCTAAAAGAAATGATAATACGGTTAATCCTAGGCCGAAATTATTTAAGTCTAATTGCCGATGCGACATTTCATATAAGCCATCTACAGCAAATTTTGTTGAAAATATTGAAATTATGAGGGGAATAGCATTTAAAAATGCCAATATTGCTAATGCTATAACACCGGCTGGTTTCGATTTCATTTGCAACTCCTCTGACACCGATTGAATCAATCGAATTGATTTCCAAAATTACAAAAATAATACCAATTCGATTCCGATTTTAGTTATTTTCTGCCAAACATGCATTAATAGGACCTTATACTGACTTTACAATTCGAGCCCTGTGATTATTTTTCAACATTCTATATATTTTCTGTTGCAATCATACCACACTTGGAGCATCATTCATTTATTTCCTTTGATTTTGGTGAATCGACACTACTCTTTTTCATATCAACCGAATCAGTGATATCATTATTGTGAGTTTTATCTTTTACCTCCTGATTCCTCAAACTATCTGCAAAGAAAAGTTTGCTTTCTTGTACATCATTCGGCATCGAAATACTCCATTTAAAATAGCTTCTATTTATAACAAGCCCAAGTACAACAATAAATAAAAACACCAAAAAAATTGTTAAATTTTTAACAAGACGTTTTTTTCTGAGTTTATTCGAGGCTCTGATTTTATCAATACAAGCCAAAATGATTGATATGTTGTCTGTTCCGCCTTTATTTAGTGCTGTACGAAAAAGGGCATTGGCTTTACTTTTCAAACTTGAATTTTTAAGTATGATTTTTTTTATATTATCATCGGTTACATGTGCATTAAGACCATCTGAACAAATTAATATAACATCATTTTTACGTAGTCTGATTGTTTCAGTATACGGTTTTACTTCTTTATTCCTACCTATTGAACGTGTAATAACATTTTTTTGGGGATGTTTATCGGCCTCTTCTTTTGATAAACCAATTTCTGTAACCCAATTGTGGTCTTTACTAATTTGTTTAAGGTGTTTTTCTCTTAATAAATAAACTCTACTATCTCCAACATTTGAAATCACTGCATATTCATTATATATTATAACTAAAGCAATTGTAGCCCCCATATTTGACGAACTATTTGTTTTTATTGAATAATCGTATACATCATTATTTGTTAATTTAATTGCTTTATTTATTCTCTTAGGAAGATCTCTTTCTTTTAATGATTCAAAATGTTCTTTAAATTTAATTACACTCATTCGACTGGCAACATCTCCCTTCTCATATCCTCCCATCCCATCTGAGAGAATTAATATTGTTTCTTTAACATGGTTGTCATTCTCTGGTTGATAAATTTTGGCAAAATCTTCGTTTTTTTCACGAATTTTGCCCTTATGAGATATAAGAAACGATTTCACACGTGTATTTTTTCTATAGAAGTAAAACAATTGTAGCCCCACCTATAATAACTATAATTGTAATTAGTACTAAATAGACAAACCATTTTTTTCTATATTTAATTATTATGAGTGAAATGTTATCCTTGCTACCTAATTGTCTACTATTACTAATTATATTATCAAGTAATTCATGATTCCAAGTCCTGTTTAGTTCTTTTAATATTTTATAATCATTAAAAATTTGCTTAGGTAAACCATCCGTTGCTAATAGGAATATGTCATTTCTAATAATTTGTCCTGTACCTTTATCGACGTCTATATGATCAGATATACCAAGTGCTTGAGAAATAAGATTTCTGCTTTTATGCCCATCTTCATATGGTTTGTGGTCGATAGTTAGCTGTCTGAGCTTTTTATTTCGTAACAAAAACAATCTAGAATCGCCAACATGAAAATATTTATATTCATTTTTCATACTAATTAATAAAGTAAGTGTAGTACCAAAACTTTTTAAATTGTTATCTTTAGCATATTTTTTTAGTGTATCATTAATTGTGTAAAATATTTCCACAATGTCAGTTAAATCGTCTCGGCTATAAAGGTTGATACATGTTTTAACTGCAATTTCACTGGCAATGTTGCCTGCTTGCCCCCCCCCTACACCATCTGCAACAATAAATAGCGATGCTTCATCATACAAATTTCCGATTTTTTCTTCAGGATATATACCTAAATAATCTTCATTTTTATTTCTATATGGTCCTTTATCTGAAACTTTTAAATAATCAATTTTCATTTTTTATAATCTCCTTATAAATACGATTCAAGGGCTTAACCTTAAGATGATTACCTAATTCAGTAACTAATCCCATTACTGTTTTATTAGAAGATAGTGCTATAGCTCCATGACGCAATTTGCTGTTTCCATTATCATTACATATAATTTCATCTTGCCCTTCTTCCGCAATGCTTCCACTTTTCGTTACAAATAGCTTGCTGCTTATCTCACTATTAAATTCTACAAATATTACTCGATCTTTATGTTTTAAATGGGATAAATTATCGTATATTGTATGATTAGAAAATGTTACTTTACTAGTATTCGGTAGTTTTATGATTGCAAAATGTAAATTTTTATAGTCTATTATTCCTTTACTTATTATCGTTTTTTCATAATCGCCTTTGAATCTAACCACTATTTGCTTTATTTCTCCCAATGATTTTTTATTGCTAAAAGGGAAATAGGCAACGATTGAACTTTTATAATAATAACCATTTACTACATCTATAATTTCATTATGCTTGTTTTTATAATAAATCTCAACAATTTCATTTTTAAAATCTTTTCCTATATCACTTCTTAATTTTTCAATATTAAAACTCACTTTTTCTTCAATTTTATTTTTTTTGATAGTTTCCCTTTGTCTATATATTATGTTTTCATTTCCTGTACTTTTATCAGACAAATGGCCCTTTTCTTTCTTATGTTTTTTTATAGTTATTATTTCCCGGATAGGCGTTTTTTTCTCATGAATTATATTAACTATTATAAACGTAAACAGTCCTATTATGATTAGAATGCCTAATATATAGATATATCTTTGAAGATAGAATTGTTCTTGTATTTTTTTGTAAGTAAAATATATTGATTGATATGCTTTCGATCTGTTGTGTTTGACCATTAAATTGTTGTCAGATGCATCTTTCTTTTTTGAAGATGGACAAACGATTGATTCAATATATATTTCATATTTCAGTCCTAAAAAATGAATAACATCTCCTTCATTTAACGTAAATTTTGATCTAATAAACTTATTATTTAAAAAAAATCCATTCTTGCTATGACCAATTATTTCTATCTTACCTTGATTTTTGTTTATAGTTAAATGATGTTTTGATATGGCCAAAGCATTCTGAATTAATATTTTATTATCTTTACTTCTACCAACAGTTACGGGCAATCTTAGTTTACCTCTCGATTTAATTTCACCATTATGTTTAACAATCAACTTTATTCGATCATTACAGTCCTTCATACTTCTAAAGAGAACTCCGTTTTTATTCTATTATTGTCAGTTTATTGGTAAGCTTATCATTAAATTTTTCCTTAAATTTGCTAACAGCTGATTGAACATTTTTCCCATAAGCTCTAAATGGGTTTAACTCAATAGTACTTTTTTTTCGAGAATCCCTGTTATCAATATATAAACCGTAAAAACTTCCTATAATGGTTATCTGATCAATAAATCTGCTCCGTCTAATTTCAAGAGCCAACCTTCCAAAAATAACAAGGTCCTGTTCTTTTGGTAATCTATCAAATTGCCTGTCCCTCAATATCGTTTCTATGGAACTTTTGTTAGCTTTTCTGTTATAAATAAAGTTATAATTATCTGAGTAATGATTATTAAAATTTAATTTATTTAAATTATCTTCAGTTTTATAGGCAATATATACATTAACTGTTATTGGTTCTAGATACAACTTCTTTTTAGCCCCTAATTTATATAAATATTCATTAAAACTTGATGAGACTTTATCTAAATTATAAATATATTTCATATTTTTTGTAATTATTGAACGTGTGTTAAAATACATTTCAATATTTATAGGATTTAGCCCTGAAAATTTTCTGGGTATTTTTAATTTAATAATCCCTTCAGAGTTAGATTCTAATTTTACTTTATAATTATTAGATGGTCTTGAATAAATGTTTAATAAAATTGGTAGGTTATTGAGCGGAATTTTATATGTATTATCAACAAAAATTCGATATGTACATATTCCTAAGTAGTTTTTATTATTCGAATACTTTTGAAAACTACTCTCTTGTTTTATAATCGTTCTATTAAGAATATCTTCAATTATATTCTCTGCATCAGGAATTATGGAATAACTCTTCTCATTAAACTTATGATAATAATTAATGCTTTTTCGATTGTAAAGTTGATTCGCTAAAAAATGTGAACTGAAATACTGATTTATTGCGAAAGTATAGTTCCCCTCTCTTATTGCTTTACAGGCTTCTGAAAAATAGTGTTTTGACAATTCTTGTATTCTTCTGTCATGTTCATTTATAGACCGTCGGACATCTTTTTTGGCTACTTCCGCCAAAACGAAACATCGATTTTCTTTTTGGCGTATACATTGAATAATTTTCACATTTTTAAGTGTTGCGACCGTTTTAACATTGACTGTTTCTTTAAATTTCGTGTCCATCTTACCAGCGGAGGACTCTTCCTTCTCTAGAATGGTTTCCCCTATTACTGTACTGCGAATTTGTTCAGCAATATTTTTCAAAGCATTAGACTTAGCAATATGCAAAGCCTCTTCTTCATTTACCAAGATTTTTGCAGTACCTAGCCCCCTATAGACACCGAATGGTTTCATATGTCTTTTTTGTTCAAATCGTTGACAATCGGTGTTTACATCCAATTGTGCATTGATTGTTTCGGGGATCAAATATTTTTCAGAATATGAATTGAGGTGCTTTTCATATAAGTTTTTCTTTGAACTAGTACATGTAAGTGAACTCAGAACACTGATGATAAAAACAAAGTATACAAGTTGGATTGTCCGCATAATTCTCTCACATCATTAATCAAATAGCCGTTGGTTAACGTTTTTATAAAGCAAGAAATATGCCGTTATTCAGTATTACTGCAAAATGGTAAGCAATTTATAGTAAAGTCGTTTATTGAGATTTAAATTCAAAAGCAAGGTGTGTTATTTTTGCAACATTTTTTAAAGTTTCTGTTGCAAATTTTCCACATTTATAGTGTCTTGAATTATATGAAGAAAGCTGAACTTAGAAACCGTAAACCCTCGACAAACATTCCCTTCAGGTTTTTTGTGCCAGTAAATATTGATTTCATATTGATATCTTGTACTCCCCTTTCAATTTCCCCCTTGCATCCCTAAGTTACCCGCGACCGTTTTAAAAAAACCAAAGAAATCGCATGACACAACCCATGAAAAACCGTGCAACACAGGAGTACACCGCCGAATTCGCCAACAACTTCCCCGATCTTCACTACAATCGATTAGGCGATACCGGCCTCAGGGTCAGCGCAGCCGGATTCGGCTCTTATCGCGCCCATGTGGATTACCAGGCGCACCATCAAGCGCTCGAAAAAGCTTTGCTCAACGGAATCAACCTCATCGATACCAGCAGCAATTACGGCGACGGCGGCGCCGAACAACTCATCGGCGACATTGTTCGCAAACTCTGTAACAGCGAACAACTAAATCGCAGATCACTGGTCATTGTAACCAAAGCGGGCTACCTGCAAGGCCGCGTGCTTCAGGCTAGCAAACAGCGACAGGAAAACGGCAATCCGCACCCCGACCTGGTTGAATACCGACCCAACCTGGAACACTGTATCCATCCCCATTTCCTGCAGGAACAAATCGATCAATCCCTGAATCGGCTCGGATTAAAAACCATTGATGTCTTTCTGTTGCACAATCCCGAATATTACCTGCGATGGGCCAAAGAGGTGGACATGCCGTTACGGGAAGCACGAGAGGAATATTACCAACGATTACAAAAGGCGTTCGCTTATCTGGAAGACGAAGTCGCCGACGGCCGTATCGCCTGCTACGGAATCAGCTCCAACACCTTCCCAAAGCCTTCCGATCACTATGTCCATACATCCTTACGGGATGTATTAAATACCGCAGGTAAAGTCGCTGAAAACCACAATCTGAAGGTCATGCAGATGCCCTTTAATCTTCTGGAAAGCGGGGCGATATCCGAAAAAAATCAAAACCACGGCGAACAATCGACCCTCGACATTGCCAAAGAAAACAATATCGCCGTCCTGACCAACCGACCCTTCAACGCCATACAACACAACGCCCTCTTTCGCCTTGCGGATATCAGCGGTTCTATCAGCAGCAAAATGGAAGAAACGGAGCAATCCCTCAACACCCTGATCCGGGAAGAGAACCGTTTCGAACGGGAGCTATTACCGCATTTTGAATTGGACCGCGAAACCGAAGCGCAGGTAAAAGAGCTGTTCGCCACCGGCAGCTACCTGGCCATGCACTGGCAAAAACTCGGTCCGTACGATCAATGGATCAGCAGCCAATCGCGTATTTTGGTGGATCGCATCAATACCGGTATGGAAATCCTGACCCGACGACCGACCCTGAGCGACGAACAAAAACAGTGGATCGATCACTACATTCACACTTTTAACCACGCCCTCGACGGCCTGACCGCCCAGTTCAAGTTGATGGCCGCCCGTCAAATTAATGAACTGAAAAAACGTCTGCGCAACATCGATCCCGATTGGGACGACGTCACCGCCATGACGCACAAGGCGCTACGCGCCCTTCGTTCCACTGCGGGCGTGAGCAGCATCCTTGTCGGAATGCGTCATGTGGATTATGTGGAGGATGTATTAGCGGAAATCCGACAGAATGTCGAGGTTCGGGATCGCCTCGAGTCCTGGCAAGTTCTTGAAAAGCAGCTACAGGACTTCGCAAGCGACGAATTTCAATCTTGATTCAACATCAATGTTCCATTATTGCGGCATAAAATCGCACGATGCGGCTGCGCCCCTGCCCGTCGATCACCTCCAGTGTATGCCAGCCTTTTCTAATTTCCAGCGCCAGTGCGTGCCGTCCGCGGCTGCTTCCCATATAGTGATCGTCAAGATACCAGTACAGTGCCTGGTCTTCCTGCTGATGAGCGGCCCGGACGGTCACTTTCTGAAGCTGCCCGTCATAATCTCTGGGAATCCACAAACGCGTATCGGCTTCTGGATAGAGTATTCGCAATGCCGGTCGGATCTGATGTCCCGGACAATTGGAGCGGTGCGATGGAAGTTGCGACGCTGCTTTGCGTCGTTCGTGCAAGAACTGTTGCACCGCCGCCGGCAGAATATAACGCACCTCGCTTCGATAGCGACCCGCCTCCCAGCAGAGCGAACATACCTCCTCATTGTCCCCTTCCGCAACATAGATTTGCCGGTGATAGGGACAACGCTGCATGGTTTTCATGCCTGCTGGGGCCGGGACATCAACCGTTTCGGGACAGTGTTCATTAGCGACAAATCCGCTGCGCGCGCATAGTCGAATCGTTTTGAGTTCATCGCTCGGTTCGCTAAACCATCGCCGGCCCGGATCTTTGGGCAAAACATTGAATATATCGAACAGCAGCGGACCGGCCGAGCGAGCGCCGGACAGATTGGTATTGGCCTCTCCGTTAAAATTGCCCACCCACACCGCGATGGTCCATTGCGGATTAACGCCGACCGCCCACGCGTCGCGCTGGCCGTAACTGGTACCCGTCTTCCAGGCCAGCGGCCACTGATCCCGGAAACGGCGCCAGTAAAAATCGGCGCCGGGACGGTGAACATCGTTGAGCACGTTCAAGATTAACCAGCTTGCGCCCTTACTTATGAGTTGAGAGGGATTTTTACCGGGCGTTCGTTCCCGCTTCTTTAGAATATGCAGGTTTTGAAACACGCCGCCTTCAGCCAGTCCGCGATACATCATGGCCATCTCCCGGAGCGAAACTTCCGCGCCGCCAAGGATCAACGGCAATCCGTAAGATTCAGGAGATCGGAACAAAGTGCTCACCCCCGCTTTCTGCAGAAAATAATAAAAATCAAATAAGCCGTATTGATTCAGGAGCCGCACCGCCGGTACGTTGTACGAATGCACCAGCGCTTTATGCGCGGTTATTATGCCGCGATATTGTTCATCGGCATTGGATGGTGAAAATCCGTGAATTTGCGTCGGAATATCCTGAATAAGGGTGTTCGGCAAAGCCTGGCCGACATCCATCGCCAGGGCGTATAAAAACGGTTTCAGAATGGAACCGGAGGAACGCGACGCCCGGACGCCGTCGACGCGCCCCTGGTGTTCCCGATCATCATAATCATGGGAGCCAAGGTAGGCCCGGACGGCGCCGCTTGCATTATCCACTAACAGTACGGCCGCATTCTGAATGCCGCCGACGAGCAAGCGTTCCATGTGATTGTCTGTGATGCGCCCGAGGGTTCTTTGAAGCGCCCGGTCGATCGTCGTCGAGAGCACCTGCTTATTCGGATATTGTTGTTTCAGGGAACGGCTCAAATGCGGGGCCATGAAAGGAAACGGATACTCACGGTCGGGAAGGGGTTCGCGGCAGGCCAACCGGCGCGTTAAGCTGTCAATGATGCCGTCTTCGTTCAGAAAACGGAGCAATCGGTTTCGTTTTTGTTTTAAGGCGGATGCGTTTGCATCGGGCGCGATTAAACCGGGCGCATTGGGCAGTACGGCCAGCGCCGCCGCTTCCGCCCAGCTTAACGATTGCGGTGTTTTTTGAAAATAACGGAGGCACGCCGTCCGGTATCCGATGATATTGCCGCCGTAAGGCGCATGGTTGAGATACAGGCGTAAAATCTCCTCCTTTGAATACCGCATTTCAATTTTAATCGCCTGTAACATCTCGAGTAGTTTATTGCCATACGTACGCGGCTTGGGCGCCATCAATCGGGCGACCTGCATTGTTATGGTGCTGGCCCCGCTCACGATTTTCCCGGACGTGACATTCTGATAAAGCGCCCTCAGAAGCGATCCCGGATTGATGCCCGGATGCCGGTAAAAGTAACGGTCTTCGTAGTGCAGTACGGAAGATTCTAATTTTGGAGGAATGGATTGCTCCGAAGGCGGCAGTATCCACTGCTCCGATTTGTTCAGGAACACGCGCAACGGCTTCCCGGATTGATCCAGAACGACTGCGCTGTAATCGTTCTGAAATAACGGTTGCGGCAATGGTATCAACGTATATGACAGCGCCAGCACAAACAGAACGGCGATAACGCTCGCGACGCTTTTCACATGGTTCCTTTGCCGCCAATATGTTTTAATCCTATTCCAATGCATAGCGGTCCCTCACGGCGATGCACGTCGTACCGTTACCGTCCGGCCTTTCAACATGGCGCGAAAATTATGATTATACATCGCCTCAACCTGTGTGGGCGGCAATGTAAACGTTCCCGCTGTAACAGCGCGGATCTTCATTACAAAATCCAGATAGGAACGATGCTGCGGCAGATCGAAAAACCATAAGGCGCGGTCGTCGCGGATATCCCGATATGCTTCCTGTCCTGACATCCAGCTTTGCATCCATTGCGGTTTTTGCGATTCCGACAGTCGGGTATGTTCGATTTCCCAGCCCGCGGGTAAAATTTGGCTGAGCGCCAGTTCTTCAATATCAAATGCGTAGCCAGGCTTCCGATGGACGCGAATATGCTGCCAGAAGGTTGCGCCCTGCTCCAGATGGCCGATGTCCATCGGCATGCCGGAGTCATCCAGCCATTCCACCGTCAGCCGCAATCGATGTGCGATGGTTTCGCCGCTGTAATCCAGCGGCAAACCGGACCATTGCAGGCTCACAAAGGCGCGTTTAAGATCGCTGTTTTCATCCAGAGAAACGCTGATCTGTTTTCCGACGTAATCATTAAGGGACCGATGGACGGCGATAGCATCCGTATCGAAGGGAATCGTTTTGTCGTCCGGTAGCGCAATGACGCCCTTTAAGCGCGGCTGTTCGCTCGTTTCGGCTACCAGCGCTTTGAAATATTTCCCGAGCGCCGTCAGCATAAATCCGGTACTCTGTGTTGAATACCATTCCTTTGAAGAGAGGTTCAAAGCCAGATCGCGGGCCATACGGTCGGCCGGCAGCCAGTGTTCGAAACGGATCATCTGTTCCAAAATCATGGCTTTATCCCGTTCGGCGGAGCCATACGTATCCGTAAACGTATCATAATCCTGAACGGAGGCGCCGGCTTTTTCTACGATACGTCCGGCCACGGATTCCATGCCCGCCGATTTATAAGCCGAAGCGAGCAGCCACTTTTCCACATCCCGAAGTTCATCATAACGATTCTCCCGCAGACGGTTCATGGCCGCTACAGGCGGCTCTTCTGCCAGAGCCAGAACATACGCGCGATAAGCCTGGATCAGATCGGAGGACGTCGTCCGGCGCGCTTCCTTTTTCTCGTAATCGACCCAATCCTGCAATAGCCGGGAAGGAACGTGATAGCCAAGCGATTGGGCTTCCAGCATAAAATGACCGGCGTAAAGGCTGCCCCAGGTCGATACATCCGTATTGCCCGGCCAGTAGGTAAACCCGCCGTCGGCCAACTGAAATCGATTTAAGCGCCGGATTGCTCTATTGATGTGTTTATCCATATCGGTCTGCGCCGCCTTTGATTGCGGAATGAAGCCCGACAAATACAGTTGCGGAAACGCCGATGAAATCATCTGTTCGATACATCCGTACGGATATCGGATCAGCCACAGAATACGGTGATTTAACTGCAGGTTCGGCCGACGCTGGATACTGATACGGGCCTGATTGGACCCTTCAACGCCCGAAGCCGGTACGTCCATCGTTTCGGATTGCCCGGGTTCGAGGGTTTTTTCCGTGATTTCAGTGGTATGGGGCGCCGAAACGCGCACCGCCAGCGACGTCTCGTAAGAAGCGTTCGCCTCTCCGGCTCGGGCCGTGAGTTTAATCCGGGCCGTACCGATCGCTTCTTTGGCCCGGCATGTGAAATAGACCATGCCCTGCCCTTTTTCCGGTAAGTTCAGAGATTTCCGTATATCCGATTCCACCTCAAGCGGCCCTTCGGTACGGAGTTCGATACCAATGGGCTCGCCAAATCCACGTTCGTTAAATACGGTTACCGGCAATTCAAAACGGTCGCCGGCGCCGATCACGCGGGGTAAAGTGGGTAAAAGCATCAGATCATTTTTAACCGCAATGGTTTGTTCGGCGTGGCCATAGCGTTTACCGTTCGCCGCTACCGCCATAACACGGACCGCGCCCACATAATTGGGCATCGTGAACGAAAACGCCGCCCGGCCGTTTGCATCCGTTTCGACCGGACCTTTAAAAAGCGCGACCGGCTCAAACCGACGCGCCTTTTGTTGCAATAATAGCTGCTCGCGATAGGCCGCTTCGGACATACCGCCGCCGATGGAAAAGGTACGGTAAATGTCGCCGCGGTGAACCCCGATGATCTTGGAAAAAAGATCGGCCGTTTCGACAACCAAACGTTCACGGCTGTTAAAGAACCGCCACGGCTGAGGCGTTTCGAATTGGGTCAAACTCAGAAGTCCTTCATCCACCACCGCCAGGGTCAACTGCGTCGGTTTTTGGTTCGCCGTCTGAACTTCGACGGTAAAGGATTGCTTCGGCCGCAATCGTTCGGGTACATTCAATTGCAAGTCCTGGCGGGTATTGGCATCCTCGATTTTGACAGGAACGATGCCATAGGCGCGCATGGGGCGATCGTTATCGGCATTAGCGTGCGGCTGGATCACCGAGACGGAGGCGTACACGTTGGGCATCATGGCTTCGGTCAGTTCAAACGCAATGTTCATTTTATCTGCCTGTTGCGGCGGGTCGATCCAGCGCGATTCCAAAATACGGCGGCCCTTTTCCACGGTGAACAGCACCGATCCCTCACTCGGCGCAGGAAAATGAATCCGTGCGGTTTCTCCCGGCTGATACATTTCCTGATCCGTTTTCAAGGTCAGCATGCCCGCATTTTCATCAATTGCAACAGCCCGCCCCCAGGGATAGGCGCTTATAAAACAGGCGGCGCTGTGTCCGTCTTCATCAATCGCCTGTACTTCAAACAAATAGCGTCCGCGGTCCTGCGGTTTAAAGGTGAAAGAAAACGGCTCCTTAGCGGAAACCAATGTGTCCTGTTTTACGAGGCGGGTGGTTTCATCGCTTTTAAAGCGCAGGCGGTAACGTTCCCGCGATTGGTATTCCCACCACCAGTGCTGTTCGTTGTGAAAAATCCTTACAATTACATTGCGGTCGGGAACGCTCTGGCCCTCCGGATTGACCAGCACAACCGGGATGTTCATCGGCGTTCCGGTATTGGCGTATCCATAACGCAGCTCCGGCTTTCGGATGCCCACATAAACCGGATAGGGATTGATGTTGATAATCGCGCTGTTCTTCGACGCCCGGCCTCCCGGCTCCTTAACTTCCGCTGCGATAACGCCCTTCACGGCGGAAGGTGCTTCATCCAGCGGTGGAAGTTTCCATAGCGTTTCTGCGGCGCCTTCATTATCCAAAACGCCGTCGTACACGTTTTCCTCAATGGGTTCGAACGAACGGCTTTCATTGTAAAACATGAAATCGCCGTAACGACGGAACGGTTTTTCTTCATGGTACAGATGGATATCCATCTTCGTCTTCAGGCCCGAAGCCGGCCGGCCGAATAGATATTCGCTTTGTAACCGGATTTTTAATTGCTGATCTTGAAATGAAAGGTCCGTTTTCGCCGGAGTAATTTGTATCTTTAACCGCTCGGGGACAACCGTCTCCACATGCAGTTGGTGATGCAATGTGCGACTGCCGGCCTTTAATTTGGCGAGATAGTTGCCCGTAATAAATTGCGGTTCGGTTGGAATATGGAAAGCATAAAATCCGTCTTTTCCGTCGGAATTCACCTCCGAATAGACCAATTGATTTTTGGGATTGAAGACTTGCAGTTGTACCGGATGGCTGAGTGGAAAGGTATGTTGGTCATTACGTATGATCGCTGCAAGATGGATAACGTCGCCCGGGCGGTGTACATCCCGGTCTGTATATAAAAAAGCGTTGACGCCTTCGGGTGAGGGCTCCCGGCCGCGCGTATCGAATGTGGATGTGTTCCATCCCATGCGTGACGGTGTAACGACGCTGCGTTGCCCGTTTTTTTCGGCTTCAATGTAAAATACTTCATCCGTTACATCACGAAAGATTGCCTTACCCGATGCGTCGCTTTGTTTTTGGGCGATTTCCTGGTTCTGAAACGTCATTAGACGAACCGTTGCGGCGGAAAGCGGTTCGGTGGTGATCACATCATTGACAAACACATGATAACGGTTACCTGCCTTTTTACAGGTCAGACCGATATCGCTAAGGATGACCGGCTTATAAATCCGTCCGTGTTTGTACAGATATCCCCACGAACGTGGATCGTTATAATACCAGTCGCTGCTGCGGCGCCTGTAATCCAAATCGCTTTCATCGAGATCATACAGCATATCCTCTTTTTCAAACTGCACCGATAAAAGGTACAGGCCGCGATCATC
The DNA here is from genome assembly GCA_964542915.1 of uncultured Calditrichaceae bacterium. GTDB lineage: Bacteria > Calditrichota > Calditrichia > Calditrichales > Calditrichaceae > CAZIVP01. Next base: position 14,468 of record CAZIVP010000018.1, read on the forward strand.
GGGTTGAATCATGGGGCTCAAATCCAGCGCGTGTTGCACCCAACGGTTTTTTGGGCTGCCGAGTTCAAGCGTATCGGCGGCGACTTCCACGCCCACGCGATTGGTGTGATAATTAAATGTGCGGTTGCGGTCGCGTTGCCCCTCCAGAGCCTCCATCTGTAAAAACTGTCCGAGATTGGAGGCAAACACGCGGATCACCTTCACATACACTTGTTTTACATTCACCGATTCGAACACGATCTTCTGTCGGTTAAGCGATGGAAGAAACACTCCGGATTTGGTAAACCGGATTTTTGGCAATCGGTCCTCAAAATCAACCTTTTCCGCAATGGTTTGATTCAAACGATTACCGAGGCGGCTTTGGATGCCGGGTTGGATGGAAATGCGGTATGAATTGCCGCGTTCGAACGCCCCCTGCAGCAATACTTCACGGCCGATAATTTTAGCGTCAAAATCCACAAACGGCTCGATTTGAATAAAGCCTCTTAAATCCTGGGAAGGCTTCGGTTCTTCCGAAAATTCAACTACCAGCGCCGGCGGGTCTGTCATCGTTTGCTGCACAATAGCCGTAACATCAAACGCCTTTGCGGCCGGAATTTTAAAAGTGCGGTGCACGCTGCGGGAAATACCAAGCGGCTCCCGACTCACAGTCATAGTGAGTTGCTGTGCCCTGCGGCTACGTTTAATCGCGGGACCGACAAATTTAAAGCGCCGTTGATCGTGCAATTCTGTCCATTGTAGTTTCAATTTCTGCTTATCGAGTAATAAAACGCAGGCATTGCGTAATTTCGACAGCTCCACAGGTTCCGTGAATGTGATTTCACCGCTCAGTTGCACAACGTTTTCCGTTTCGCTTTCCACCGCCTGCACTTCCGCTTGCATTTCTTGCACTTCCCTGCCGACAACCCGAAATTGGAGCGGCAATTTTTCGGGTATATCGGCCAGCTCTTCTTCGGGCAACACATCTTTCAAACGTACTTCACCGCGGTATTTGCCATTCAGCGGCAGCCGCTCAGCCGGTTGAAAAACAAGCGTGTGCCGATCTCTCCAAAACGCCTTACCGTCAATAGGGGGATCAAAGCGGAAGGGCGCCGGATCGATTTGAGATTCCACTTGCCCGGGTTGTATTACCGGTTTTACGAAGCCGATCTCGATGGCGGCATCGGCAGTGATCATTCCGGTGGTAACATGATGCACCACCCGGGCCAATTCCATGGAATACTGCATATCGCTTGCTTTGCGTTCCTGACGACATGCCATCAGAATGAGGATGAAGATAACAACGGCGTATAGCCGGATGCTTTGGTTATTGAAAGGTTCCATGTCGATTCTCCATTGAAATGAATCCACCGTAACGGAAGGCGATTTTTATAAAGGCGGAAGCTCAAGCCCGATCGCGTCTTTTAATCCTGTTTTTTAAAAAGGATGGGTTTAATAAGGAAAAGAGAGCCCCGCATAACGTCTTTAGATCCCGACCTTACCAATTTTTTCCTATTTGTCTTAAATATGTCCTGATATCTTAAATTGCAAATCCTGCTGCAAGTAAATAAATTAATTGATTAATCAAACAAAACGCAACGCATTTCATATCGACCAAAACCAAAGGCGGCGGATCATTTATGAAAAACATTTGTTCTAAAGCCACCATTTTAATATTAGCGATTGGTCTGACAGCATGCCAATCAAATCAGACTCAAAAAAAATACACGCAGGCGGAAATCGATTCCCTGCGTAAGGCCTTTCAAATCTACGTTGAGAAAAAAAATCAGAAGTTTAAAAATGCGGATTGGTCGCCTTTAAAGGATAAGGACAAAGAACAATTCGGAGGATTATGGTATTACCCATACCAGATCGAATGGCGCTTTAAAGGCCCCATTCATACCTATAATCCGCCCGATTCGATCACCATAACAGGCACCGGCGAAAACGATGTCCGGTCTGCACTGAAATACGGTTACTTTCAATTTAATAAAGACGGTCAGGAACATAAATTACAAATCATAAAAATCTTATCCAAGAATCCTTCGGAAGAAGGGCATCTGTTTCTGGGCTTCTGGGATGAAACGTCAGGCCAATCGACATACGGCGGCGGGCGTTACATCAACCTGGAGAAGGCGGCGGACGGTCAGTACATTGTGGATTTCAATTACGCCTATAATCCATACTGTGCCTATAGCGACCGCTACAGTTGTGCAATCCCGCCCAAAGAGAATGAATTATCGTTAGCAATAACCGCCGGCGAGAAGGCTTTTAATAAACACTGATTTGAAGCGAAATCTGAAACTTTATCATTAAAAGGGGGGCTATGAACGACCAACTCCGGACCGCAATCAATGCCGTAAACGAAGCGAGCCGCATTTGCAGCCGAATTCAGGAACAACTGGTGGCCGAAGACGCCTTAACGAAAAAGGACCGTAGCCCGGTAACCGTTGCGGATTTTGCCTCCCAGGCCGTTATATGCAAAACACTGAAAGAATACGATGTGGGTGCCGTCATTGTCGGGGAAGAGGATGCCGCCGGTTTACGGCAGGCGGACAATGCGCCGATTTTACAGAAGATTCAACAGTTTTTGCCGGAGTGGCAAAAGGATGAAATTATTCACTACATCGATCAGGGTAACGGAACGCCGGCAAAGACCTATTGGACGCTGGACCCCATTGACGGTACCAAAGGCTTTTTACGCGGCGATCAATACGCTATCGCCCTGGCCCTTATCCATAAAGGCGAAGTTGTGCTGGGCGTGCTGGGGTGTCCTAATCTTGCGTTCTCTGAAAATAACGCTTCGGGAACATTAATGTACGCGGTTAACAGTGAAGGCGCTCATGCTCAACAACTAAGCGGGAGCGAAAAACGGCGCGCCGCCGTTTCCGAAAACACCATGGAAGACACGATCCGGTTTCTGGAGAGCGTCGAATCGGGGCATGCCAATCACAGCCTGCAGGGAAAAATTATGCAGGCATTGCATCATAAAGCACGGGCCGTGCGATATGACAGTCAGGTGAAATACGCTGTCCTGGCGCAGGGTTTGGCAGACGTTTACTTGCGTATGCCAAACCCTGATAAACCCGATTACCGGGAAAAAATATGGGATCATGCCGCCGGTTATATCGTGGTTAAGGAAGCCGGTGGGCGGGTGAGCGACATGTTTGGCCATGCACTGGATTTTAACGCCGGTAAGAAGCTGGTCCATAATCGCGGCGTAGTGGCTACGAACGGTCGCATACACGATGCGATGATTCGTTTAATCGAAGAGAAAAATCGGAAATTCTAACCGGAATTGGATTTATAATGATTATTGAAACCGCAGAACAAGCGGCGCGGGCTGCCGGCGATATCGTCCGACGCCATTTTATGCAAGTGCCCGACGCCGAAGTGCGCGAGAAAAGTAAAAATGATTTAATCAGCTTTGTGGACGAACAATCCGAACAGACAATTGTCCGAATGATTCACGACGATTTCCCTGATCACACCATCCTGGCGGAAGAGGGCGGAAAGCGCGAACGTGAAAGTGATTACCAGTGGATTGTCGATCCCCTGGACGGTACCAAAAACTACATCACGGGTATTCCCGTCTTTGCCGTATCGATTGCCGTTAAGCACGAAGATGAGATCGTCGCCGGCGTTATTTACGATCCGTTGCGTGATGAACTGTTTCGCGCCGAAAAAGCTAAAGGCGCGTTTTTGAACGACCGCCCCATAAACGTCAGCCAGACGCGACGACTGAGCGAGGGCTTTTTGGCAACGGGTTTTCCGTTCAAGGCCAAACACAAATTACAGGCGTATGTCTCTGCTTTCCATGATATTTTCACTACCGCCGTCGGGATGCGTCGCCTGGGCGCCGCCGCTATCGATCTGGCCTATGTGGCCTGCGGCCGGTTTGACGGTTTCTGGGAATTGGGGTTGAGTCCATGGGACGTGGCAGCGGGCGCCATTATTGTGCGCGAAGCAGGCGGTATGATCAGCGATTTTTGGAATCAAAATAATTTTTTATACAATAAATATTTATTGGCAACCAACGGCAATATTCATTTCGAACTCAGTCAGAAAATTCAAAACCATTTTCCGGAATTTAAACCTGTGGACAACAAATAAAGGAGTTTTAAACATTGGCCAATGATGAACTAACTCCAAAACGAAAGGGCGAACGCGGCGCACTCAGTATCATGGGGTGCGAATCGGGCAAAGAGCTGGCCCGGCGTATTATAAACGCCTTAAACAAGATCACCAAGAATAAAGAGAATTCACAACCTATCCGCTTAACGGAGTCCAATGAAATCACGTTTCCAAACGGTGAAATAAAGACCGTGATTAACGAAAATATACGAGGGGATGATCACTATATCGTACAGTGCGTCGATGACCCGACGAGCGACCGCTCTATAAATGACAACCTTTTTGCACTGTTCACGGCCGTGAATGCGGCCTACCAATCCGACGCCGATTCCATTACCGTCGTATCGCCCCAATATCCATACTCGCGTCAGGAACGCAAAAAAACCCGGGAAGGCATTACAGCCAAGCAAATTGCCCGGTTTATTGAAGTATCGGGCGCCAATCGTGTTATCACGCTCGACGTACACGCCGAAGCAATCATGGGATTTTTCAGCACGGCTAAACTGGAAGACTTGCACGCTTCAAAGGTTATTATCAATCATTTTACCAAACACTATGACGCCAACAATCTCATCATCACTTCCGCCGATGTGGGCGGCGCCGAAAAAGCACGCTATTACTCCAAGAAGCTTCAAACCGATCTGGCGATCGTGGACAAAGCGCGTGACTATTCGCAATCCGGGGTCATCGAGAGCATGCGCCTGGTGGGTGATGTACAAAACAAGGATGTACTCATTCCGGATGATATGATCAGTACCGGCGGCACCATTATTAATGCTGCGAAGCTTTTAAAGGATAAAGGTGCAAACCGAATATATGTGGCCTGCAGCCTGCCTTTCTTTAACGACGACGCCGAGGAGAAACTCAGCAAAGCCTATGAAGATAAGATCATCGATAAAGTTATCAGCACCGATTCGGTCATGCACGGAGAGGCTTTTCTCAAGCGCAATCCCTGGTATGATGAGATCTCCATCGCACCGCTTTTTGCCAAAGTGATCCACAATATCAATGCCAAGCAATCCGTTTCAGCTCTGCTTCGATAACACCCTAAATAAAAAAAGCCTCCGTAATGCATCAATACGGAGGCTTTATCCATTGTATAAGCTACAGCAATCAGAATCCGGACATAAAACCAAATACGATGCGATTGTCCGTATATTCCAAGTCCCGGGTATATTCCAGTAAAAAGCGCAGATTGCGAATGTACCAGTAGCCGGCATTGAGCGTGAATGTCTCGTAGTCGTAGTTCGAACCCTCGAAAGCGGCGTCGCTGTCCACTAAATTGTATAGAGCCGTAAAGTAGAATTTGGAGCGGTCGCCGCGTGGAGCAAAATTAGCCCGTGCGACCAAACCACTGGTCTCGGCTTCTTCTCCACCGGATTGGAAATAAGGATTGCTGTCTTTACGCATTAAATAAACAGCGGTAAAATCCAACTGTTTAAAGCTGACATTAACATCCGGACCCAGGTAGGTTATTTCATTATCCACATCTTCATTTCCTTGTTCTTTCCCATAATATAAAAAACCGCCCACACTCAAATGCTTACCGATTCCCTGGTTTACACGGAAACCCACATTTTTATAATCGTCCTGATCGAACGTACGGTCCGGGGATGCTTCCCCCTTGCCGTTTCCGTTTACCAGCATACCGACAAAATCCGTCCCGGTTCGGGCAATTCCATACGTGGCCATAATACCACGGTCGTAGGTAAGATTGGTCACCGACTGTCCAATTTTTTGCGTCAATACTTTATAGTCTTCAAAGGTTAACCTGAGCTCCCGTTTAAGTAAGGGATCGGACGTTTGAAACTGGCCGACCATCAGGTCCAGCTCCGTGTCGAACAGGCTGTCGAAGTGCAAATAGGCATCCTCGACGCCGGCGACTTCGCCCCGTTCGGACATATAAAAGTAGAAATAGTAACCGATATTGCGGAAAAGCGGGCCGCCCGACAGAAGCTTCAGCCCCCACGGCGACTGTAAGTCCTGTGATACATCCGTTTTGTCATTGTAAACGGCATAAGCGTCGAACCGCGCCGCCATTGGAAACTCCTTATTCAGGAACAGGTCGCTTTCACCGGCGGTTATGAAGTCCCGCTCGTTTAAATCTTCCTTCAGGATAAAACCGTCGCCTGCAAAGTCATCGCCGTAAGGCTTCAGTTTCGGTATCGGCGCATGGCATGTGGTACAGGATAATTTATACTGGCGTCCAAATGCCGGGATGGCTTCCGCATCGGATGTAAACAGCGCGTTCATAAATATCGCCGAACAAAAAGCAGCTAAACTCACTATCAATGTTATTTGCTTACGCATCGTCTCTTACTCCTTCTTTAATTTTGCACTCCAATAATTCTAGTTCAGTGCGGTTATTCCTGTAATCAATCATAAACCTCAACCCACGTTGTCGCTGTACTGATGGTATCGGGTTTGGCTTCATCGGGAACGCCCAGATATTCGGCGACCGGTTGTACCAGTTTCTGATAAATCAGTTCGGCTTTAAAGGTAACCTTTCCGTTAGGAATATCGGGAGGTAACGCCCAGGTATAGGTTTCGACTTTCGTTTCTCTGGGACCGATGCGGTAGTCCACACCGAGCGATTTTGTATTCCATTGCATAATCGTCATACGTCCCTGCGGATCAAAATAGGGCATGCGGAATATGCGATCGCCGACCGGGACGCCGTCGCGGGGTAAGCCTTTGAAATCGGGCTTATCAAGCGGTACAGCCATATCCTGATACGCAAGCACATCGGACGCAATCGTATATTGTTCGCCACCGAATCCTTTTTTATCGACCGGCAGGTGGTAGGTTTTTCCGTTAACATCAGTGGCGGTAACATGTAACCACATGATGCGGTCTTCCACAGAGCCGCTGGGCACTTTGTGTCCGCACTTACCATTGAACAGCTGCACTTCGATCATCGCGGATGCATCATAAGGCAGTTCACGTTCCAGCGGGTTCATACGCATTTCAATGGCGCCTGCCAATTTACCGGGATCGTGGGCTCCGTGAAACAGATGCAGTGAGACGACGTCCTCTTCGGCCATTTTGGCGTTCTTACCCCTGGCCTTCGGCATGTGGCACGTGTGGCATTTCACCCCCTGCTCGTCATAGGGTCCCTCTTTCCATTCCAGATAAGTGGATTTTACCCATACATCATAAGGGCTTTTTTCATTATGACAGGTAGCGCAAAATTCGGCGCTGCTTATAAAATCGCTTTTCTTCGTGTCATGATGCGGCGATTCTACGCCGGGTTTGTTGCCGTACTTGAGGCGACCTGGATCGGAAATCCAGTTGTAGTTGTGCGGCACGTCGCCTTCGAATCCCTTAACGGTGTGGCAGAAATCGCAGGATACCGATTCATTGGCGCGGCTGTTCTCCGAAGGCCGCGGCGGCGGGACATCCCCCGCTAAAAATGCGATCGGAGCATGGCAGCCATTACATCCGTCGGCGGCGCCTTTTAACGTTTCATCTTTTTCGGCGTGAGGGACGGCAAGTTGGAAGTACTCCACTTCATCCCATTCGTGTGTGTAGGCCTGGGACATCATTGCCTGGCGCCATTGCTGGTAAAAGTTCACGTGACAGCTTTTACAAACCCCGGGCCGTTCGAACTGATCGTACTCTTTTGTGCCTTTTGCAGCATCGCCCCCATGTTGGGCGCTCAGAAGGGTCAAAAGGGAAAGCAAATACAGTACGATTTGGTATGAAATAGCACGCATCGATAATTCTCCTTATTGAGTCTGGATTTTCCTAAAGCTCTCTTTATTATAAAACGAATACGAAGCCTGAAGGGCTGTTCGAAAAATATATGATCGAATAATGATTTAAAACCCGATGATTCTAATATGGGAATACAGAATTGGCTAAGTTGCATGGTAAAAGCATCCGTACAGTCGGCTTTGTAGTGAATTCATTCACATTTTTAATTGATCCTCTGACTCTTTAATTAATATACGAACAACACATAAATATGCAAATGCTACAATTGGGTATTCTCAGCGATACATCAAACGCCAACACGGTCCGTTAACAACAGGCATGTCGGTTCTGAAGGATTCCTGCCTGAAAGTACACGTCATCACATTTATCAGCAACAGACGACGCCGGCTCCCTATACGCAGTACGACTATGTTATATTTTGGTAAAAAGGTGGCGATGAATAAAAATAAGTGAAATTCGGCAAACAATTGCTCCGAACTAAAGATTTATTTGAGAAATACCATTTTCCGAACCCGTGTATGGGACCCACATTTTAATGAAATGTAATAGACTCCGGCCGGTAGTGTACGTCCCCGGAAGTCGCGGCCATCAAAGCGCACCTGATGCCGGCCGGCATCCATACGGCGCTGCAGTAGCGTTGCAACCCGTTGCCCCGTCGCATTGTAAACCGCTATATGTACGAACGCACGCCGTTCGATTGAAAACGGTATACGGGTTTCGCCATTGAACGGATTTGGGTAATTCGGCTGTAGAACCGGGTTTCTACCTCCTGGCGGCGACGACTCATTTTCGAGTTCGCTGGGATCGCCCGGCAAGTAATATCGGATAAAGCGCGGTCGGTAGGTATCGGCATTTTGATAAAGCTCATTGTAATCGGACGTATTCACATTGTAACTGATCAGCAAATCCCCCGCTTCGGATAAATGCGGATGGGCTTTGGCGTTATAAACATAAGCTGACTTATACATGGTGTCTTCAGGACACTCGTAGATATATTGCACTTCATCGAAGGGCCCCGTAACACTTTCTCCGTAACGTACGCAAACCCAGCTATCAAATTCGAAGACGGCAATAAACGTTCCGTCATTGAGCGGCGTTACGCTGAATTCTTGGGAAATACTGTCCGTTATCACCGCACACTCTTCAATATGCTCCTGCCAGGTATTGCCGTCCCAGTATTCATAACGATCGAATTGCTCGATATGCTGCGGTTGAACCCGGGCAACGACCATCTGTTTTACCTGTAAGGGACGGTTACGCGGCCCGTAAATATAAAGGTAGCCATCCGGACCCGGATTACCCGACGCATCGGTCATTGGCATGACTGCCTGACCGATTACGATCTCAACATCCTCGTCGTTTTTGTGAAATAGCGGCGTGTCCACATGGCGCCAATTGATGATTTGATTTGTGGAATCCAGTTCAAAAGATATCAGGGTTACCCCGTTAATTTCAAATGAAGCGAGGCCGGGCGGATCGAACAGACGCAAGCCGTAAATATAAAATCGCTTGCCAAGACGGATGCCATCCATCGGCCAAATCCAATCATCGGGATCGGATTCGGGGGTATCGGCTTTAAACAGGGCTTCCGGTTCGCCCTGGCTATCGGTTTCCCAGTAAAATTGGATTTCATCTTCAATGGGCTCTTTTGTATTCAATACGCCAATAGTATTGCGAATGAGCTTGCTGTCCTGTCGGTTGTTATTTTCATCCACTTCGCCGATAAAAGTATCTCCAAATAAAAACATGGTGCTGTCGTCATCGTCGCCACCCGGCGCATCAAAACCGGAAAAGGGAACGGAATAAACCGCGTCGCTGCCGGTCCAGCCCGAATCACGGTCAAACAACGTCGTCCAGTTTGGTTCTTTTAATACATCAGGGCCTGTTTGAGCCTCTGCACTGAAATGGAGAACGAGCCCGAGCACAAAAAAGATAAGGATCAGACGCAGCATTGATTTATTCATAATTCACCCGTTGGTAGAATAAAAATTATGGTTTCAAACGACGCAGGAACCAGCCATCATTCAATGACTTATATAAAAGTTAATCGCATCGTGTGCAATTATCAAATGAAAGCCAGACAATAGAATGACGAACACATATCCCGGTAAATGATGATCCGGTCATATCATTGTACTTGCTTTTAAATTTGATTTTCATTAATAAACGTTTCTTGGGTATGTTTTTATGACGCCGATGCTCGCGTTATATTTTAACATAATGGAGCTGTAGAACGCCGCCGCCAAAGCTGAGGTAATCCTTCAATGTCAAGTTGTCCCTTTTTTGCGTGGTCTCTAATAGGGGTATACCGTCTCCGAGTATCACCGGTAATAAGGTGATGATATAATCCGAAATTAAATCTTCTTCCCGGAATGCAGCTGCCAGTCGGCTGCCGCCGACCAGCCAAACACGGTTCATGTGTTGTGCTTGTAATTGGGCAAGCAAGGCCGGGAGCTGCAACGTTGTGAAACGAATATTAGGGCGATCGCTGCTTGATTTGCGCGTCGTAACAACCCAGCACGGCTTATCGGGATAAGGCCAGGCACCAAAGGATTGGAGCTGGTCGAAGGTGTTTCTTCCCATCAAGAGAGCATCGATCGAATCATAAAACGCCTTATAACCGTAATCTTCGCCCTCCGATTCGAACGCGGACAACCAATCGATTTCCCCTTTCGGCCCTGCAATATATCCATCCACACTGCAGGCGGCATAATAGATGAGTCGACACATAGAGTCCCTCACACATTTAATCGAAACGGTTAAACTCCAACATTGGATACGCCATTCCTTTTATTTATCTTTCATTTTACATTTTCGGCTTATATCGTTATACCACAAATCTCGGAATGATTCAACACGGATCAAAGTTACACGATGCCATGAAATCGGACAAACGTGAAAAAGAACAAATAGCCAAAAACTTTTTTGAGCAGGGTTATCTGGCGCAGATGCGCGGCTTTCTGGATCGCGCGATCCATTTTTATAAGCGCTCCATCGAGTTTAAGCCATCGGCCCGGGCGCATACGTTCCTGGGTTGGGTTTACAGTATCAAAGGCTTATATAAAGAAGCTATCGCAGAATGCAAGAAAGCCATAAAACTTGATCCCACCTACGGAAATCCTTACAATGACATCGGCGGCTATTTAATTGAACTGAGACGTCACCCGGAAGCGATCCCGTGGTTGGAACGGGCATTGAATGCGCCGAATTATCAAAATTACTGTTATCCGCACTATAATTTGGGCCGCATTTATGAATGGCGCGCCCAGTGGGATAAAGCCCTGCAACATTATAAACTGGCGACTGAGGAGGACAGCACCTACGAACCGGCGCAAACCGCGTACGATAATCTAAGGGGTAAATACAATTAATGGCCAAACCAAACATACAGGTAGTAGCAGGCATTATTCTTAATGATAATGGAGACGTGCTCGTTACGCGCCGTAAAGCGGACAGTCATCTTGGCGGATTATGGGAGTTCCCTGGTGGGCACATCGAAGCGGATGAACAACCGCAAGATGCATTGAGGCGCGAATTGGTTGAAGAAGTTAACCTGGAGGTGAATATCGGTCCTTTGTACTGGCGGGAAGTATTTGAATACGATATCAAAATTGTCGATATCGCTTTTTATCTGGCTTCACTCCATCCGCCTAATCAACAGCCCGTCGCCCGCCACGTCAGCGCCTTCCGATGGATAGCTCCAAATGAACTGAGCCGATTGTCTTTTCCGAAAGCTGATACGGCTCTAATCGAAAAACTGATTGCCGACCCCAAATTAAAACATTACTCAACTCAGCTATCATAATGTAACTCAGATTAATTATTAACGGTGATAATACCGTTGATCTCATATAAATAATGCCTGTTTACCACGGATTTAGAAGAATCGTTATTTATACGGGATTGGGAATATCAATGTATTGGACATCAAGGCCAAACCTATTCTGAAGATGGTCGCCCAACGCCCGGATTCCAAAGCGCTCGGTCGCATGGTGCCCGGCCGAAACGAAATGAATGCCCTCTTCCTTGGCGTAATGCATGATATGTTCGCTTGCCTCGCCGGTGATATAGACATCCATTCCCTGTAAAACAGCCTGTTTTACTTCCTTTTGGGCGCCGCCGCTGATAATTGCAATTCGTTGCACCTCGGGCGGACCGAACGGAAAAACCAAAGTCTGCTCATTGATCCGTTCCCGGATTTGCCGGAACAATTCCTCCGCCTCGCGAGGCTGGCATTCCGCCTGATAACCGATATATTGGCCCTTCACTTTGCCAAATGGCTGCGGTTTTTCCAATGCCAATTCCCGGGCCAGTAATACATTGTTTCCGATCTGGTCATGGGCATCCAACGGCAAATGGTAGCCATAGAGATTAATATCATTTTCCAGGAGTAATTTTACCCGTTTTTTATATCCGCCTGTGTATAGCGGTCGTTCAAAACCCCACACAATGCCATGGTGTACCATAACGGCATCGGCATTCGCTTCCAGCGCCTTTTCGAATAGTTCCACGCTGGCACTAACGCCCGTTACTATCTTTTTTATTTCGCTCCGGCCTTCCACCTGTAGGCCGTTGGGACCAAGATCTTCAAATTCATCGATATTCAAATATTCATTTAAATGACGGGTCAACTTATCGCGGTGCATATTTTCATGCTCCTTATTCCGGTGTGGACTTTCTATTCATGTTCATTTCGATAGGTTTGCACGGTCTGCTCTATTGTATTCAGCAATTCGGCGTCATAGAGTTTACCCACCAGTTCGCGACGCGCCCGGGCTCCGATTTTCTCGAAACGACGTAATACCGACGTATCCTGAACGGTTACCTTTTGTAAGCCGTTATTAATCATTTGCTGCATGGAAGCTTTATTGTCCTCCCGCCCCAGTCGTGTGAGCCTGGAAAAATATTCCCTTCCCAATCGCTTCACCGTTTTTTGATGTTCTTCGGAAATGCGATTGAACGTGCGTTTATCCACCAATACGGCGCCGTTGGAATTCGACAGCGGTACATCCAGTACATAATCGACTTTGGTAAACCACTGCAGAGCGACGCAGGCCATCGGCGAGGTATATACGCCGTTGATCAATCCGGTTTGCAACGAAGTGAGGACATCGGTTACGGATAACGGAATAGGACTGATTCCAAAGGCTTCGAACGTGGCTTCCGCCAGCGGATCGCCTTCCCACATCCACATTTTGACGCCTTTAAAGTCGGCAGGCGTTCGCACCGGCGTATCGGTATACACATAAACAAAGCCTACTTCGACCCATCCCAGCAGTACAAAACCCTTTTCCTCGAAAGCGCGGGCGAAGCGGTCGAAAAAATTTCGGGTTACATAATCTACTTCATCGTGATTTCGAAACAGAAAGGGCGCATCGAGTATGCGCACTTCCGGCAAAATTTCTCCGAGACCCACGCCCGTGAAACCGGCGCTGTGCAACTGTTTAAAACGGATTTTGCGCAAAACATCTTTTTCGTCGCCCTGTACACCGCCGGCATATATTTTAAATTGCACTTCACCATCGGTGCTGTCGGCAACGGCTTGTTTAAACCCGTTCATAACTTTCATCCAGGTGGAGCCGTTGGGCGCGAGCGTCGCGAATTTAATCGTAATCGTACGGGCGTGGGACGGCTGGATTAGCAAGAATGAAAATCCAACAATGATCAGAAAAATCTTAAGATTTCGCATAATATTTCCCGATTTAAATTCAGACATTAAAATAGTTCGCTTTTTTGTTTTTTTAACAATGCGGCTTTCTTTTTGGCAATGGCATTTAACAGGCGCACCTCGGGCAGGATTTCCAGTGATGCTTCTTCCACATGCTTCAGATAGCGGTCAAAGGCGTTTTCATCCAGCGTTTTAGCGGCGTAATACCGGGCCATATACACATGGGTCATTAGAAATTTACCCTCGGTTATCTTTAAATTCTTTTCGAAATATTCTTTTGCTATGTCTGGATCGCCGCCCATCAGGCGCGGCTTCATACCATAGACCGAACCCAGGAACAGATAAACCGCGCCGTTAAAATAGGTCGGCTGCAATTGTTCAACGCGTTTCATTATCAGCTCAACCTTGGGTAGATTGATGAGCGCCCCCGGCTCTCCAATCGAAAGGTTAATGTAGCCGGCCCAGGCAAATCCCGTCCAAAACAGCTCCGGTACGTCATCTTGTTCCATTTTGTTCAACGCCTTCCGCCACTCCTCGATACTCCCTTCTTGCGCTTCACGGAACGCTTCATTACGGCGCAGTTGCTCCAATGCGTAATCGCGCGACCGTAAGTATAACGCTTTGGCTCTTTCGGGTTCCGTATCCTCAACAAAACCCTGGGCATAGCCGGCGTAGCCCTGAGCGGCCAATAATAAGAGTTGTTTGTTTTGCGGATCGGATTTTAGTAATCCCTCGATCAACTTTAGATTGGAAGCAAGCGCCTGTTCGGCCAGCGTAAGATCGGACTCTTCATAAAGGGCTTCGACGCTTCCGTTGAGCACGGGCTCCATTTGCCGTATAACCATACGTTGCGGTGAGCAGGAAACCAAAACCATCAACACCGCTATACTGTAAAAAGGAAAAAATCTCACAAGTCCCATGAGCCTATCATCTTATGTTTAATTTGATTGCGTTAAAGATGAAAAACACATTCAGTCGTTGCAAATAAAAAAACCTGCCCCGCAGGGACAGGTTTTTAAATAATAGCCTTTTGGTGTCACGCTCATTCGGACTTATCACCTTTTGATTTTTGCTCGTAAGCCTCAAGAAAAGGCTTGAACAAATCAATCGGAATCGGAAAGACCGTGGTGGAATTCTTTTCAGCGGACACTTCCACCAGCGTCTGCAAAAAGCGAAGTTGGAGGGCGGCGGAGCTTTCGCCCATAATGTGAGCGGCGTCGGTCAGTTTTCGAGCGGCCTGGAATTCACCCTGCGCAGCAATCACTTTTGCCCGCCGTTCACGCTCGGCCTCGGCCTGACGCGCCATCGCGCGTTGCATGGCTTCCGGTAAATCGATGTGTTTTACCTCCACCAGCGAAACCTTTACACCCCAGGGGTCTGAATGGGTATCGATGATCTCCTGCAACTGGGCATTGATTTTATCCCGCTCCGTCAGCAACTCGTCCAGTTCCGCCTGGCCCACGACGCTTCGCAATGTGGTTTGCGCCAGCTGCGACGTGGCGTAGACAAAATTTTCAACTTCAATCACGCTTTTTTCGGGATTTAATACACGAAAATATAAAACAGCGTTGACCTGAACGGATACGTTGTCTTTGGTAATCACATCCTGCGGCGGAACATCCATCACCACCGTTCGCAGACTCACTTTAACCATGCGATCGATTAAGGGAATCAAAATGATGATGCCTGGGCCTTTACCGCCTACGAGACGGCCCAAACGAAAGATGACGCCGCGCTCATACTCTTTTAAAATACGTATGGCGCTGGCCAATATAATCAGTACGATTATAATGATAGTTCCAATAAACGGCATGTTAGCTCCTTTTATTTTAAATCGACTTAACTTTTACCAGGAGATTCTTGCCATCATACTCCACTACACGCACCGGTTTTCCTTTGGTGATCTTCTCATCGCTGGTTGCCTTCCAGTATTCGCCGTGTAGTTTTACCGTACCGATGGGATTAATGGTACGATATACTTCACCGATTTCACCGATCATCCCTTCATGACCGGTGCTCGGTTGCCGTCGGTACGTCCGGATAGCCAGACCGATGGCAACGCCAAAAAAGAGCACGGTAATAACCACGACCGCCAGTATCACCTGCCATGAAATTTGCAGGAAAGGAAAAGGGCTGTCAATAAGCATGACGCTGCCTAAAACGAGAGCGATGACTCCTCCGATACTCAGTAATCCGAAACTTTGCACTTTGATCTCCAATAACAAGAGAATAATGGCAAACACAATTAACATCAAGCCGGCGTAATTCACCGGTAGTGTTTGCAAAGCATACAATCCCAGAATCAAACAAATACCGCCAACCACACCCGGTAAAATACTACCGGGGCTATACAATTCAAACAACAACCCGTAAAATCCCAGGATCATTAAAAAATAAGCCACATTGGGATTTGAAATGACATCCAGCAGACGCTGGCGCCAGTTCATCTCAAAAGTTTCGATCGTCGCATTTTTAGTGTCGAGCTTTTTACTCACACCTACATCCAGGGCAATTTCCTTACCGTCGATCACGGCCAGAAGGGAATCGATATCAGGCGCCACATAATCGATAACGTTCTTTTCCAGCGCTTCAGTGGCTGTGATATTGGCGCTTTCCCGAACAGCTTTTTCAGCCCATTCGGCGTTCCTGCCGCGACGTTTGGCCACCGCTTTAATTTTAGCCACCGCATCATTGGTAACTTTTTCCATCATGGTTTCCTGTCCGGCGGTATCCTGCGGGGCGCCCATACCACCCCCAAATACCGGGTGGGCCGAGCCGATATTGGTCGCCGGCGCCATGACGGCAATATGGGCGGCGTATGTGATATACACACCCGCCGAACCGGCGCGCGAGCCGCTCGGCGCAACATAAACCGCCACAGGAATATAAGAAGCCTGTATCGCTTTGCTGATTTCATGCATGGAGCTCATCAAACCGCCGGGGGTATCCAATTGGATGATCAATAATTCGGCGTTTGCTTTTTCGGCTTTCTCTATGGATTCGATGATATACTCGGTTGCCACGGGATTTATGACGCCATTCACAATGATCTTGTGAACCGTGGTCGCCAATGCAATCTGGGCGGAGAACAGAATAAGGAGAGTAATTAAAAATTTCTTCATTCATAGCACCTGATCAGTTATTACAGAAATAAAATAGACGGAATCTAATTTTAAGTCAAGGTTTTTTTGTACTGGTATGGACGATGCGTTTTGATATAAATGAGTCGTTACAAGCGATTATATGGTATGGAACGAACGTGGTATCTCAAACGAGCTCTTTCTATTCTGATTTTTGAGAAAATGGCACGTTCGTTGTATGTTGGATGAAATGAAAATCATTTACCGAATACACTGCCATTTAGACGATGTTGTAATGATCATTAAGGTAGAACAATACCTGCTCTGTAATCGAATCGGAATCGCATTTTTTCATAAACTATTGTATGTTAAATTCAAACATCAAAATGAAGTACACGATCATCGATGAAAGCAGCAACATACGATCCTGCAAACATAATCAATAAATCCACGGAACATTTAAGTCGGCGTATTGCTCGGCTTCAACAAATCATCGACCGATATGCACTGTATCGTCTTATGGTTGCGGGCGCCGGTTTTGTCGCTTTATTGCTGGCGCTCTATTTCAGCAGCGAAACATTAAGTGGCGTAACGTTTATTATTTTTCTACTCATATTTCCGCTGGTTGCCTTCCGCCACTTCCGCCTCAAGGGAGCGCGCAGTCGCTTTGAGCGTATGCACGCCATCAAAAACGAACATCTGGCGCGTCTCAACATGGAATGGGATCGTTTATCCAATTATTCATGCCCTCTGGATCATCGCCATCCATTTGCCAACGACTTGAATCTGAGCGGTACGTTTTCGCTCCATCGTTTGATGGACACCGCTGAAAGTCGGGATGGAAGTGCACAATTGCTGGAGTGGCTGAGCGAAACCATGCCGACGTTTTCACAAATCCAGCAAAGACAACAATGCGTACGCCAGTTAAAACCCCTTTTCCATTTCCGCGACAAACTTCGTTTTTACGCCCGCCGACCATCCGAAGAACCGGTGCAAGGCGAAAAACTGCGGCGTTGGTTCGAGCAGAACGCAACAAAAGGGGCGGCGCCTTCGCTGGTGGTTGCCCTTTCCGTTTTGGCGTTCATTACCGTAACCCTGTTTGTACTTTTTGTAAGCGGACTGATTCGACCATGGTTCAGTGTTTCGCTCATCATTTATGCCGGCCTGTTTCTGGCGATGGGCAAGCCCCTGCGGGATATGTTCATGCAAACACTGGGATTGCACGATGCACTCAAAAAAAGCTTTGAAGTACTATCCTATCTTGAGCGGTACCATTTCAAAAATCCGTCGCCCGTTGCAAAATTAACCGAACGCTTGCATACACACACGCCGGCGCCTGCCGGATCCATGAAGCGCCTCAATCGCCTACTGGCCGCCATGGGCTTACGCATGAATCCGGTTATGCGCATTTTGATAAACATTATTTTCCCTTACGATTACTGGCTGGCTTACAGGCTTCAAAAACTATCCAATCACCTTAAAGACGCCGTTCCGGTCTGGTTAGATGTTTGGGCCCGTATGGAAGCGTTATGCTCCATGGCCCACTTTGCCTGGCTCAATCCCGACTACACATTTCCGGAAATTTCAGAAGAAAATGAACGCCGGGGTTTGCAGGCGGCTTCATTAGGCCATCCCCTGATTCCAAAGACTCGCAAGGTGCGCAATCATTTGGAAATGGATCGCCCCAATCGTATCATCCTGATCACGGGTTCCAACATGTCGGGTAAGAGCACATTTTTAAGGACGGTCGGGATTAACCTTGTGCTTGCCAACGCCGGCAGCGTTGTCGACGCCCGTCATTTCCGAACAAACGTTTATGAAGTGTTCACCTGCATTAAAATAAGCGACTCCCTGAGTGAAGGTCTATCCTATTTTTACGCCGAAGTTAAACGTCTTGCCGCCATGTTGAAATCAGCGCAATTCGCCAACCGCACGCGGCCGCTGTTCTTTTTGATCGATGAAATCTATCGCGGTACAAACAACCGGGAACGACTCATCGGAAGCCGCGCGTTTATCAAAGCCCTTGCCAAAACCGAAAGCCCGGGTCTTATTAGCACCCATGATCTGGAATTGACCGAACTGAGTGAAGCGATTGCCGCTTTGGAAAATAGGCACTTTCAGGAATACATCGAAAATCAGAAAATGTATTTTGATTACCATTTACGCTCCGGGCCTTGCCCCACCACCAATGCCCTCAAAATCATGAAGAAAGAAGGGTTACCTGTAACGTAAAAATCCGCGGTCGTGTGTTTAAAGCCATCAAACCTTACTGTCAATCAACTTTTGTATCGATGACTTTACGATTTGACAGATCGTTGTGATAAATTGTACGAGTCCGTAATTCCCTGATTCAAGAATTCGATCATTCTCCACCAGAATTTGCATTTTCGAATGGTTGACGAGTTTCAGCTATTAAAGGGTGCCCGCGTACATGCCTCCATCGACCTGAATCGTTGTTCCGGACAGATAGGAGGCATTTTCCGAAGCCAAAAACGTAATTAAAGACGCCAAATCCTGGGGATGCCCGATGCGCCTTACGGGTACATTCTGCTCCCATTGCGCCAAAACGGATTCGCGGCTGGCGCCCTGTTCCACTTTTTTATTAATAATACGCTCCAGACCATCGGTCAGATGATAACCCGGCGCCACATTATGAACGGTGATGCCGTGTGGTCCCACCTCTTTCGACAGTGTTTTGGCCAGGCCGACCACGGCCATTCGAAGGGCGTTTGAATAAATCAGATTTTCAACCGGCGCTTTAACGGCCACGGAAGTGATATTGATAATACGGCCCCAGCCCGCCTTTTTCATGGATGGGAGCACGTGTTTTACAGAACGTACCACGCTCATAAAGGTCACATCATACCAGTAATGCCACTCCTCATCGTTGGTTTCTTCAAAGTTTTTAACCGGCGGGCCGCCGGCGTTTGTAACCAGTATTTGCACGCCGCCCAGATTTTCGGCAGCTTCCTCTAAAAATTGTTGCAAAGCGCCGGCGTCGCTTACATCGACGGCTCTGTAATAAACCTTAACGCCATGGGTTGCTTCAATCTCTCCGGCTGTCTGCGCAACGGCTTTCCCATCGCGGGAACAAATGGCCAGTTCACAACCTTCGGCGGCCAGAGTCTGGGCTGCGGCTTTGCCCAAACCTTTACTCGCAGCCAGAACGACCGCCTTTTTTCCCTCTAATCCCAATTGCATAATAATCCTCCTCCTTTGTATCACCAATCGAACATCAGCGAACAAACAATTCCGGTAAACCGGTTGCTTCACCAATCAAAATCATAATTGTCGCTCCAAAATAATGCCAGGTTCATCAAATCAAAACCTTTTCATAACCCAAAATAGTCCGCTTCAACCGCCGGGGAAATTTAATTGGAATTTTGGGCATTCAATATTATTTTTTTGCCTACATTAAGCGCATACCCACAGGAGTTTATATGAAGGATTTCATACGTATCGCCAGTGGACAAGGCTATTGGGGCGACCGTTCCGATGCGCCGATTGATCAGGTGAACGAAGGCCCGATCGACTATCTCGTTATGGATTATCTTGCCGAAGTAACCATGTCGATCATGCAAAAACAAAAATCCCGCGATCCCAATCTGGGATACGCCAAGGATTTTATCCCGCTGATGGAGAAGCTTTTGCCACAGCTTGCGGAAAAAGACGTTAAGGTCATTACCAACGCCGGCGGCGTAAATCCCGTAGGCTGCATGATCGCCATTCGCTCCGTTGCGGAAAAACTGGGGCTAAGCGGTATCAAACTGGCGGCGGTTTACGGAGACGATATTCTGAATCAGCTGGACGCGCTGATCGCTTCCGGCAACGAGCTAAAAAATATGGATACGGATGCCACTCTCTCCACCATCCGGCATCAGGTAAGCAGCGCCAATGTTTACTTTGGCGCTGCACCGGTTGTGGAAGCATTGCAAGAAGACGCGCAGATTATCGTTACCGGCCGGGTGACCGACACGGGTATCAGTTTGGCGCCCATGATTTACGAATTCGGGTGGGCGCCGGACGATTGGGATAAATTGGCGGCCGGGGTTATCGGCGGACATATTAATGAATGCGGCGCTCAGGCCAGCGGCGGTAATTTCCATGCCGGTTGGCAGCAAGTGCCAAATATGGACCGGATCGGATTTCCCATCGTCGAAGCTTACCCCGACGGGCATCTCATCATTACCAAACATGAATCGTTGGGCGGCCTGGTAAGTGAACAGAGCGTTAAGGAACAACTGGTTTACGAATTAGGTGATCCCTCCGAATATATTACACCCGACGTGGTTGCCGATTTCAAGAGCATTCAGCTGGAATCGATAGCAAAAAACCGCGTTAAGGTTTTTAACATTAAAGGACGACCGGCAACGGCGTTCTATAAAGTGTCCATCTCTTATTTCGACGGCTATACCTGTATCGGTCAGCTTACGTATGCCTGGCCCGATGCAATGGCAAAAGCCAAAAAGGCGGATGAAATCATCCGCAAACGCATCCGGTATCTTGGTCTTGACTTCGATAAAATTCACACAGAATTTTTAGGATACAATGCCTGTCATGGATCCACCGCTCCTGCGGTTGAGGATCCGAATGAAGTGATTTTCCAAATTGGAGTACGCGGCCATAACCGGGAAGACATGCGTACCTTCTCCAACGAGATCGTCCCTCTGGTGTTAACCGGCCCCCCGACCGTTACCGGCTTTGGCGGCGGTCGTCCGAGAGTGCGCGACGTCATTGCTTACTGGCCCGCCTTGCTGAGGAAGGAGACGGTTGCGCCGAGAGTGTTAACGGTGGAAGTGCCATAAAAATCGTTGAATCAATCGACCGGATAGCTGTGTTCTTCGGACAGCTCTAAAGACATAGAAAAAAGTCAAACATTGACAACTTACGGATAGCCATTATGAAAATTTGTTTAATTGATATTGCCCATGCGCGCTCCGGCGATAAAGGGGATACCGCCAATGTGGGCTTGATCGCCCTGAAACCGGAATTTTATGAGGTTCTTAAAGAGAAAGTAACCGCCGAAAGGGTGAAAGACCACTTCGGCGATATGGTTAAAGGTTCCGTGGAGCGCTACGAAATGCCAAATATCGGCGCTCTGAATTTTTTATTGCACAATGCGCTTGATGGCGGCGGAACGATGACCCTTAAACACGATGCCCAGGGCAAAACCCTGAGCACGGCTCTACTCCGTATGGAAATCGAGCTGGACGATTCATTGGCCTCTAAAATCCAGTCATAAATCTTTTCCGTTCGAAGATTACGGCTTTATTTTTTTTATTTGTATCCGATTAAATGAGTAATTGTGCGTTATCACATAACCATTCCAATTGAATGGTGTATTTTCCCGAATTAATAAACGGTGGTTACAATACAATCGAATAATACAGGAGCCTTTCGATGAAGATGAAATACGCATCTGTTTTATTTTTATCCGTTTTTTTGATTTTACAATGCCAACTGCCCGAACCCCGTGACGTCGTTCCGCCGACGACACGTGTTATTTATCCCCATGAAGGCGCCGTCGTTTCTGAAAATGTGGATGTTGTAATCGAGGCAAGCGACGACGATAAAGTGGCAAAAGTATGGTACTTTGTTAACGGCGTAAAGATGGGCGAAACCAGTAAAACGCCATATACGCTTTCATTAAATATTGGGAATCTGGAAAAGGGCGTCAACCATGTTATCCAGTCCGCTGCAAGGGATGATGAAGGCAATACCGGTTATTCGCCGCTTACAACCTTTACCGTGGCCGAAACAAGGGATAATATTGATCCTGTGGTAACCATCGTTAATCCACAATCAGGTCAGGTTGTGGAAGATACGGTTCTTATTGTCGCCCACGCCGAAGATGAACGATCCGTTCAGAAAGTCGCCTTTTTTATCAACGGCGATTCCGTGAAAGACGCTACCGATTATACCTATCCTTACCGATACGAATGGAATACGCAGGGATTATCGGATTCGACCGAACATACCATTTTTGCCAAAGCTTTCGACGGCGGCAATAATACGGCTATTTCTCCGGTAATCCGCGTGACCGTTTATCCCCGCAGCGGCGACGCCGGCGATGATATTCCACCCTCGGCCCTGATCCTGTATCCGGTCGCGGGCTCTGCCGTCAGCGGTACCGTAACCGTATCCGTCGATCTACGGGATAATGTCAATGTCAGCCGTTCCGAATTTTATGTGGACGGCGTCCTGACCGAAAGCGCCGATGATCCCGAATCACCCTGGACGTTTGACTGGAACACTGCCTCCAAGGCTGACAGCTCGCTGCATACCCTTTATGTTAAAGCCTATGATCAGGCCGGAAATACAGGTACTTCGGCGTTAATGACCGTAACCATCCAATAATAATTTTTCGGGAATTGAATAAAACAGACAGAGATAACATCCGGCGAGCTAAACTCGCCGGATGTTTTTATTTATACGGATTTTTTTCAGTCATTGTCCTTATCGGCGCGAAATGAAACGAATACCGGACAATGATCGGAAATGCTGCGGTAATATTCCGGGATGGAATCCCCGCGAAACGCCGCTTGCTTTCGGGCGCACATCCCGCCGACTTTCAAACTATTCTTTACATACTCGATACGGGCATCGGCCGATATAAAGATATGATCGATTGTCGAGGCTTGTATACGTTCCACCTCGTAATCGGGTTGCCAGTAACTGGTACCGCCGTTCATTAGTTCCGAGGTTGCCCGGTAAAAATTAAGTTTACGGATCAGCGGTAAAAATTCATTCTCTTCACGGGTGGATACATTATTAAAATCGCCTAAAAGGATAATATCGCCGTCGCCGCTGTCAGTCTCCAGATTAGCGAGGATTTCCTCCAAAGCGCGCCATTGTTTCTTTCGCAAGCTCCAGCCGGAAGGCGAAGCTTTCAGGTGGGTTACAATGGCATGGAAATCATAACCGTTCGGTTTGTATTTAAAATAAGCGCGGAAAGCCGGTCGGAGACGGGAGTCATTACTCAGCGCCACGCTCATATATGTCTCGGCCCTTCCCTGTAGTTCCAAAACGCGGGAATCGTACAAGAAGCCTACTCTCTGGTCGCCGCCGGATGACGCGTATATGAATTTGTAAGCCGGATCAAGATAGCGCTTGGCGCTTTTCTCAAATAAATCGGTATCCACAATTTCATTGACCGCAAGCAACTCGATATCCAGCTTATCCAACATCGAAAACAGCCCTTCAACGTCCGTTGCTTCACCCTGAGGCGGATAACGTAAATCGATACCGTATTCGCGCAACATGGCGCCGTCATCTTTACACGGGAACCATTCGATGTTAAACGTGCCTATTTCAATAACAGCCTTTTCTTCCGCATGTAGCGTAACAGCAACCACCAGTGCGGTTATTAAAAACATCATAAATCTTTTAATCGGCATGGCTCCTCCTGTTCTGTTCAACTCTTCAACGATTTAAGATATCGGATGATGCTGTTAAGCTTTTCTTTAACCGATTTGGCTTCATCGATATGGATATGCAAATTGTAAATGAAGTCATACGGTCCGCTGCTAAAATTCAGACGAATGGGGGCGGCACTAATGGCGCTGATGTATGCACATGTTATATTTTGTGGCGCATTGAGATCGATGATCATATCAATTTTTTCGGTTTTGAAATATTGCAGGTATGCCTCTTTCGGTAACCCGAACCAATTGCAATCTTCCTTGCGCAAGCTCTTTAGTTCGAACGTCGATATGTTCAACCCGGAGAACAGAACCTGCAGCTGCTTAAAAAAATCTTCCAGGGTCGATTCCACCCATTCGCCGCCGGGATGGATGAGCAAGATATGTTTTACTTTGTTTAATTCCTTTGAAAAGTCCTGAATCGTGCGTTTCACGCCCATTTTCCGAAAACGGTATTTCAGATAACGCTCGGCCATTAAGCTTTTAAATCTGGTCAAAGATTAAGTCTCCTTATTTCTCCCGAACAGAGAATCCAGATAGCGTTTTAATTTGCTTTCTCTGCCCTGATCGGTCGGCTTGTAAAAGGTTTTGTCCTTAATATCGTCGGGTAAATAGTTCTGTGAGGCAAAGTGGCCGGAAAAATCGTGCGGATATTGATACGCTCCGCCATAGTGTAATTCTTTCATTAACGACGTGGGTGCATTGCGTAAATGAAGGGGCACCGGACGTAAGCCGTCTCGTTTAACGAACGCTATGGCTTCGTTAATAGCAAGATAGGCGGCGTTACTTTTAGGCAACGATGCAAGATAGGTGCTAACCTGCGACAAAATAATACGCGCCTCTGGCATACCGATATTTTTCACGGCTTCGAAGCCGGCGTTGGCTAACATGAGCGCATAGGGCTCGGCGTTTCCTATATCCTCCGAAGCCAAAATGATCAATCGGCGGGCGATAAACGTCGGGTCTTCGCCGGCCTCCAGCATGCGCGCCAGCCAGTAGACCGCCGCCTGCGGATCGCTGCCGCGAACGCTTTTAATGAAGGCTGATATTGTGTCGTAATGATAATCGCCTTTTTTGTCGTAATATAACGGATTTTGATCGGCGGCTTGTTTAATAAGCGCTTCGGAAAGTACCACCTCTTTACCGTCTTTATCCGCCAGGTGAAAAGCCATCTCCAGCAGGTTAAGCGTCCGCCGGGCGTCTCCGCTGCCGTAAAAAATCAACGTTTCCGGGTCCTTAATGTTAAAGCGGTACTGTTTTAATAAAATGTCATTTTGCAGGGCGTGATCGATAACGTTTTGCAGATTATTGCGATTCAGCGCCTCCAGTTTTAAAACCTGGCAGCGTGATAGCAAAGGGGAAATGACTTCGAACGATGGATTTTCCGTAGTGGCGCCGATCAGCGTGATCGTTCCGTCTTCAACGGCGTGTAACAACGCATCCTGTTGCGCTTTATTAAAGCGGTGGATTTCATCAATAAAAAGGACGGTATTTTTATTATACAAACGGATTTGCTCTCCCGCTTCTTCGATGATCTGCTTCACCTCTTTGACACCGCTGCTTACGGCCGAAATAGAAACGAAGCGATGGTCGGCCTCACGGGCAAGCAGACGGGCAAGCGTTGTTTTGCCCACGCCCGGCGGTCCCCAGAATATAATCGAAGGCAGGTAACCCGATTGAAGCTGTTTGGCCAGCGCCGATTCCGGACCTATGACGGTGTCATGTCCGACAACTTCCGCCAATGACTGCGGACGACAGCGTTCGGCCAGCGGTTTTCGCGTCTCCTGGTTTTGCTCGGAATCAAATAAGGTTTTTGTTTTTTTGCCCTTCATACGCCCGTTTATGATTTATCCGAAAAGACATTATTGTTCCAACCTGATTTTCCAGAGCGCAAAATAGGCCGACGCCCGCTCCACGGAATGGATGATAATCTGGTTATTACCGTTGCGCAGATAATCGTTTACAACAAAACGATCGAAATTGTCATCGCTTATCTCATTCCTACTGTAGGCAGGCGACAATTCTTCCCGGTAATAGAGACCATTGATCCATATGGCGTAGGATGTTTTACCGGAAATCGTTAACGGATAATTATCTTTGGTTCGATAACCCCATACTTTGAGGTAAACCGGGTCCGACAGGTCGACGGATTCGGGAATACTAAAATTAAATTGCAAGGCGTCGGCGCCGGGCGGGTTACGATACTGATAAGCAAAGCCCATATACCAGATATCTTCGCTGATTTTTTCCTCATGGATAACATCGACTCCGCCGGTCTCGCGGAGACGAAATGACCGGTCGCCCCGGATATAGCCTTTGTTCACCGAGGCTTTACGGGCATCGGGTTTAATTGCGTTCGGGGAGAATAACAGATAAAAGTTGCTTTCATACTGAAATACATATCGATGGTTGCCTTCGAGCGTCACTTCAATAGTTTTCGGCTCCGGCGCCTTATAATGCTCGACCGGACCGAAGGTCAGGCGATGTTCACCAAGGGGTAAGGAAGCCTGAACCAATCCGCTGCCCAGCGATTTACCGTCTATAAAGATTTCACCGTCAACGGGTCGTGTAACAATTTCCACATTCTGTACGGTACTCGTGAGCGTGAACGCGAGCGAATGGCGGCGCTTCTCCTGCGTAATCTTCACAACGCGTTCTTCCGGGTAAGTTCGGTAGCCTTTCTTTTGTAATGAAATTCGATGAGAACCAAGCGGTATTTCCTGCAGAATGTAATCGGTTTTTTTCCCGGTTGTATTGCCGTTCAAAAGAATTTCGGCGTTTTTTACATTGGACGTTACTTCAACGATGCCGTATTTGGTCGCCTCTCCGGTTCCGGACACACTTCGGCGTTCCTCGCTTTCCGCCCGCCATCGGAAGGTAAATTCGAGCGTATCCGAACTTTGGATATCGAAGCGGTACTGAGATGGTCTTGGGCGATAGCCATCCCGTTCCACCACCAGGCGATGCTCGCCGATTGCAACATCGAACAGACGGTTTTCTGCTAACGTCCCCAAAAAATTTCCATCCACGAACACACCGGCATCTCTGAGAGAACTCTTTACCCGTATATAGCCGTGTTCGCCCTTGCTGCGCGGCTTTAACTCAAAGGCAAGGCGGACGGTATCGTCCGGCGTTAGATCGACCGTCATTTGTTTGGGCTCGCTAACATATCCCTGACGCAGAAGGTAAACATCATGTTCACCCGGTTTGAGCGGATAAGGTTTCCCGGGGACAAAACCAACGGCGAGAGAATGATCCACATACAAATGAGCGCGTTGATCGTTCGACTCGACAATAACATAACTTTTCGGCTCAACCCCATTGCCCTGTTGTTGAGCCCAGAAAAAGAGACCCGCCGCGATGGGTAGTATAACAATGGCAATGCGCAGCAACCAGCGCCTGTAACGCGCCGAAACATCTTCCACGAACTCATCTTGTTTTTCAAACTCATCCTGCGTCAGCCAGCGCGTTTCGCCGAGGTGGTTGTAATATTTCTTATATCCCGCCTGTTTTTTATAAAACCGGTCCCGTTCTTCCTCATATATTTTTTGTTGCATTTCGTTCTGACGATGGCGTCGGGCTTCTTCCATTTTTTGTTCGTAAAGCGCGATCCGTTCACGCGCATCCGCTTCAAATTCCTCTCTGCATTTTTGCCAGTATTCTTGAAATGGCTTGCTATCCGGAATTTTTACTCTTCTGAGTGTAAACAAACGACGCTTGAATTTTTTCCAGCGCGGTTTTTCTTCCGGGAAGAATTCATGTTCATCTAAAAGTTCGAAGGGCGTCAGCCAACGATGGTCGCCAAGATGATTTTCGCAGCGTATAAACTCGGGATATGCGCCATAGACCTCTTCCGCAGTGTATTCTTTGATATAGCGCTTTAAATACTCCGCACGACGGGTTTGGTAGGCTTCGTCCGATTCGGAGGCAGAGCCTGATGAAGATGTGTATTGTTTTTGTTTTTGATTAAACTCTTCTTCTATTTGCTGACGGATTCGGTTACGTATGTTTTTTTTGTCATTGTTCTTTTCAGGCATCAGAGTTTTACACCATCAAACTAAAATTATGTTTTCTCTACCACTTACGCAGGGTTTCCATTCGCAATTCGGTCTCGCCGTTGGCTTTAACGGGGACTTTAAATTTAAAAAAACCCGCTTTAACTTCAAAGGGTTCGATGCTGCTGGAAATCAGTTTATTCTCCTGGTATGGAGAAACCCTTTCAATGATTTCCACTTTTACATCTTCTTCTTTATGATTTCGGATGTTGTATACAATTACCTTTTCTTCCGTGCGTTTGGTCGGTCGCCGCGTGCTCTTCACATTGCGCTCCGAAACAATATCAAAGGCCTGCCCCACACGCACTTCCAGGTCTTCGTTTTTCGGCGTATGATCAATTTCGTCCTGACCGATAAACTCCATATCTTCACCGTCGGATTTGTAAAGCCGAAGCGTGCCGGCCGGAAGCGGTATCCCCAGGTTATTTTCTTCGGTATTTTTAAATGAAATTAAAACATTAACTTCCTCCGCTCCCTGCGAATCCACGCGGTACAATTTGTTTACCGCGCCGGTAGATTCCGGGAATAGTTCAATCTGTTTGATTTGATTGTTTTCGATGGTGGTGCGGCGCTGTAACGTGTATAAATGATACTCGAAAAACGCTTTTTCTTCAAAACCGGATTCCTGAGCCTGTCTTGCCATGGCCATTAACATTTCCGGCTGTCTTCTTTTCTTTTGCTGTCCCAGGTTGAGATCGCCCGCCATCAGTTTTAAACGTACATCACGATAAGCTTTGCCGCTTTTATTCTCCAGGGTTACCCAGCAGGCTAACTTCAGTTCACTGTCATCATCATTGAGGCGCCCTACGTACGATGCTTCCCAGTTAACGCCGCGTGAAAGATAAACGAGCCGGGCCTCTTGTTGACCGCTCTGTTGTGCATCGACCAGCCAGAAAAGCGTCGGTTTGGTTACAAATTGGTTCTGCTGTTGATCGTAATCCTGAAGGTAAATTTTTTGCTCATCGTTGCGTGGAATGATCTGCAATTGATTCTCCTGATCCAGCAGAATAACATGTCCGGACGAAGCTGATAACAATTTCCCGCTCATCACACCCTGTTCGGGATGCACAATTTTCACCTGTTGGTCGATGGATTTATCAAGGACTTTATCCACATTCATCAAATCATATTCATAATTCTGTTCCAGAACCTGGAATTCGCCGTTTTTACGATCGATGAGAATGGAAGATGGTATTATTTGCTCGGGGATATCGCGTAGTTTAAAATCCTGTCGCCCTTCGTTTAACTCCAGGAGACGCACTTCGCGCACCAGCGCCAGATTCTGATTGGTGACTGTGAGGCTCAGATTTTGTTGGCCGAACGCCGGAGAAACGGCTATTAAAAGCGAAACAGCAATAAAAGAACCGAAGCTGTATCTATTTAAATTTTTCATAATTTGCCTTCACTTTCTCCAGGTTTTCACGGATGTTTTCCAGTTTATTTTTCTCGGCTTGAACGACGTCTCCTGGCGCTTTGTTCAAAAAGTTCGGATTCTCCAATTTCTTCAATATACTGGCTTCCAGCCCTTGTAAACGCTTCATTTCTTTCTCCAGGCGTTGCCGTTCTTTTTTCTTATCGATAAGATCGGCCACCGGGATAAACAACTCTATATTCTTAACGACGAGGGTTCCGGCTTCCGCTTTATCGAGCGTATGATCGACCGGTGCGATCTGATCCACTTTAGCCAGCGCCTCAAAATAGCGCGTATTTTCATGAATTAATCGCCACTGATCATCCCGCGCCTGCACCTTTACCGGAATGCGTTTAGATGGCGGCACATTCATTTCGGCGCGCAGATTGCGCAAGCCGCTTATGGCTTCTTGCAGGAGTTCAACCTGGGACTCGACCGTTTCATCCTCCCATTGTGAATCCGCTTCGGGCCAGCGTGAAACCACAACGCTCGCTTCCGAATCGTCTTTCAGATTTTGCCAGATTTCTTCCGTTATAAACGGAATGAACGGATGCAACAACTCCATACTTCCTTTCATTATATAGCAAGCCACGCGCAATGCCGCCTCTTTCGAGTTAACATTATCTTTCTGGTATAATCGATCTTTGATCATTTCCAGATACCAGTCACAGAAGTCATGCCAGAAAAAGTGATAAATGCTGTTCAGAGCGTCATTAACCCTGAAATTATCCATATTCCGGGTCGTTTCTGTGATCGCTTTTTGAAAGCGGCTTAATATCCAGCGATCTTCCATCGCCAGGTGTTGGCGATATGCGCTGAAATCGCTTTGAGCCTCCTCCAAATGCATGCTGAGGAAACGGAACGCATTCCAGATCTTATTAGAAAAGTTACGCCCCATTTCAAAATGTTTTTCGGCCAGGTTGATGCCCTGCCCCTCCGAACTCAGCATGATCAGCGTGAACCTCACCGCATCGGCGCTGAATTTATCGATCATTTCGAGCGGGTCGATGCCGTTGCCCAGCGACTTGGACATTTTACGCCCGAACTCATCGCGGATGACGCCGTTAAAAAGCACATCCTTAAAGGGAATTTCGTCCATAAATTCCAGGCCGGCCATGATCATGCGCGCCACCCAGAAAAAGATGATATCCGGCGCGGTTACCAGTGTATCGGTGGGATAGAAATATTTCAAATCTTCGGTTTCTTCGGGCCAGCCCATCGTGGAAAACGGCCAGAGCCAGGAAGAAAACCAGGTATCCAACACATCATCTTCCTGCCTGAACGTATCATGACCGCATTCAGGACATTGTTCGGGTTGTTGGCGCGCCACAACCATTTCGCCGCAGTTTTGGCAAAAATGGGCCGGAATACGATGCCCCCACCAGAGCTGGCGCGAAATACACCAGTCGCGTGTATTTTCCATCCAGTTTTTATAGGTTTTAAACCAGCGTTCGTGGGGATGAAAACGAATCTCGCTCTCTTCAACAACTTTTAGCGCCCGATCGGCCAACGGTTGTACCTTTACAAACCATTGTTCCGACAGATAGGGTTCGATAAGCGTGGAACAGCGGTGACAGTGCCCTACGCTGTGATGATGTTTTTCGGTCTTTTCGAGTAACTCTTGTTTGTCCAAATCCTGAACAATTTGATTTCGGGCGACAAAGCGGTCTTTACCGGCGTAGGGTCCCGCTTCTGCGCCCAGGGTTCCGTCGGTATTCATTATATTAACCTGCGGCAAATCATGACGCTGTCCCATTTCAAAATCGTTGGGATCGTGGGCGGGCGTCACTTTAACACATCCCGTACCAAATTCCATATCCACGTATTCATCGGCGATCACGGGGATTTCACGATTTAGCAACGGTAAAACCAACGTTTTGCCGATCAAATCACGGTAACGCTCATCATCAGGGTGTACGGCCACAGCGGTATCGCCGAGCATGGTTTCCGGACGCGTTGTAGCCACAACAACGTGGCGATCCTCGCCTTTAACGGGATATTTAATGTGCCAGAGGCGGCCGTGTACTTCCTTGTGTTCGACCTCTTCATCAGAGAGTGCGGTTGAACATCGCGGACACCAGTTGATTATATATTTCCCCCGGTAAATCAGGCCCTTTTCATAAAGACGTATGAACACTTCCGTTACAGCATTTGACAATCCCTCATCCATGGTAAAACGTTCGCGGTCCCAATCACAGGAAGCGCCGAGTTTCTTTAACTGGCGGATAATGACAGCGCCATATTGTTCCCGCCATTGCCAGACGCGCTCAATAAATTTTTGCCTGCCCAATTCATGTCGGCTCGTACCTTCTCTGGCAAGCTGCTTTTCCACCACATTTTGGGTTGCAATACCGGCGTGATCGGTACCGGGAAGCCAAAGCGCCACATAGCCCTGCTTTCGTTTCATACGAATAAATACATCTTGCAGGGTGTTATTAAAGGCGTGCCCCATGTGCAATACCGCTGTAACATTAGGGGGAGGAATTACGATCACATAGGGCTCCCGATTCCAGTCTATTTTTGCATGAAAATATTTGTTAGCTAGCCAAAAATCATACCACTTCTCTTCCACTTTATTGGGATCGTAACGTTTGGGTATTTCTTTTTGCATGCGCTGTGCTCCTGCCAATAATCCGGGATTTACCTGTATTGTCATTTGTAAATATATAAACTCATAATATAAAGAAATTTACCCCAAATGTCACTAATTTGTCTGCAGGCGGCTAAATTTTAGGGAGGGGCGTCACTAAGCGGACGTTAGCAAAACACGTTCTTCTTTTTCAGCTTTTGAAGCTTCATTACTAAAATTATCGAATAATTCCTGTAATAAAAACCGCACTTCGGTCAGGAAGCGCTCGGAGGCGCAACCGCGGCGGCTGCAGTTTGTACAGGCAATTTTGAGCTGACAATGCACCGTACCTTTGTATTCCCGTTCCAATTCCCGAAGGGCCGTTTCCATTTCTTCCTTAATATCGAGATCAAAGTCCTGTTGCCGACTTAAACCTGTGATTTTTAATTGTAGCATTTCGGAAAAATCTTTAATGCGGCCCAAATAGGTATTCAATGCATTCCGCCAAATCATACGGGCTTTAGCGCGCAATTCCGATTCGAGATCGGAAGGCGTGCCCGGACGAATCATGTTCACGCCGAGTTCTTTCAGTTGAAATATTTCATCAACCACCGATTGAATATAGTTCAATTCATGGATGACTTCGGGTGATATATCCTGATAAATCGTCTTTTTCCGGGCCTGTAACGAAGCAATCTGCTTTTCGAGATTCTCCGTAAAAACCTCCGGACGATATCGTGGCTGGTCGTGTAAAATGGGTTCAAATTTTTGATATTGCCGGATCGCGTTGCGAAACGATTGCATCGCTTCATGAAGGGCATAGATTCGATCGTATCCTACGGATTGGAATATGATATCAAAATAGGCCTGTACACTCAGTTCGACTTCGCGTAACTGTTTCTTCATCTTCTGGCTCTCTTGCAGGTAACTGCTGTGTACTTTTTCACGGACGCTCTTTTCCTTATGCTGATTTAATATTTTAAGAACTTCTTTAAAATAGCGGCGCGGGACGGTGGCGTCATTTATGAGTTGTAATAGATCATCGACCGGCATGATATTGGCAGCCATCTGGTTGAGCAGTTGATCTTCATCAATATGGACGTGACTCAGTATCAGAATATGATTAAAATCGGTCAAATCCCCAGCGATTCGTTTTACCAACCGATAGCGTTCTTCCCTGAGCAAATGATTAAAATAGTCGCCAATGTTGGAATCTTTACGGTCGTTACCGGTGTGAAATTCACGGTTTAAATAGGTAACCGGTATACTCCACAAATCGTCCCGTTGATGGAGGCTTTGTAAAAGGGCGGTTAAAGTGAGATAACGATCCAATTCGGATTGAAAATAATCCGGCTTTGTGGCCGTTGCGACAAATTTTTGCAAATCTGCCAAGCGTAACTGGGTAAAAAAATTCTGAATGACTTTAATAATGGCATAGCTCTGCTCGGCCGCGCTATTCAAAATCGCTTTTAAATTATCCGGCCTTACGGGCTGCTGCATTGCCTTTTGAAGGTTGGATATTTTAATAATTTGCTCTTTACGCTCCTGAATTACCTGTTTGCATAATTCAAATATCTGTTGATCTTTTTTACCCTGTCCGCGCTTGTCCAACCATCTAAAATATTGTACGAGCATTTGAATGGAGAGGGAAGGATTGCGCAAAACCTCTTTCAACACATCCAGATCCTTCTCGAACATTAATAAGGTAAACAGGTTAAAGCCACGTTCATGGCGGGCAAACTCTTTTCGCTCACGTCGTTCGAAACCGAGAATATCCTGATGGCGGCCGACCAGTCGCCAGTACTCATTACGCCTTACAGCCTGGCGTACCTCTTCATCCTGATCATTAGCTAAGGTATTAAGAATGGCGGGATATTGACACTCTTGCGCAAGTTTCAAGCGGTTTTCACGACCGAGGTGCGCTTCCTGCTTTAGATATATATGTGTTGGCGCCGGCGGCGATTTGCGAAAATATTTCTCCATAACATACGTAAAATAATGGATTTGGTCATTAAAAATGCGTTTATCCATAAAAACAAGCGCCCCCTTTAAAACATCTTTCTTGATTAAACCGGGTTAAGGCTTATAAAGCCTTTATTCTGATGTTCGGATCGCAGATAAAAATGTTAAGGCGAGTGGTCAATTGCCTAAACGGCAAACGGCTCAAATAAACCGGTTGCAGATTGGTTTTTAAGATTCGGGAATCAATAACCGGATACGATTTTACGTCCGTTATATTTGCAAATGAAATCGGTGGGGACGTTTCATACGCGCTCGTTTGTTCTCCACATACAGGGAAGCAAATGGTTTATTTTGCCATACCGCAGCATAATACCCATTCGGCACACCGGATGAAACTTCGGCAAAGCCATTCGCAAACAGGTTCTGCATTTGATTGCGGGACAATCTCAAGCGTCTTGCTTCGATGTGCTCTCCCAAAAATTGAACGCTCTGGTTAAACAATTTCCAGCCTGGTTGTTTTTGCTCAGCCAACAGCAAACCCGCACTGGTAAAACCTTCATTCGGAACCGCTTCGATTTCTTTGGCAACAAGCCAGAGCCTTCGGCTGGTCAATATATATCGGTAAGATTCCCATACTTGATCGGGAATGCCCCACCACCGTGAAATTTCGCGCAGAACGGACTTTATTGTTTTGTCATGAGGAGGGAATGTGGGTCGATCAGGTCCTTGAGCAGCTGCCTTTGGACGTTGAATAGAATCGGTTTTCGTCATTTTGATGATAAAAAAACCTTCCATGTTGTGCAGGTGGGGATAGGTGCGAATGGCATTGCTGAGACGTTCATCTATTTGACAGGCTCTGTAATGGGTAACGCCCATTTCGCATATGAGGCCGGGCAGCTCAACAGTTTCCACCCGGATCGGGTAACGTTCCAGTAATGGTGACAGCAGACATTCATTTTCTTCGGGAGCGATCGAACAGGTCGAATATACCATTACGCCCCCGGGTTTGAGTGCCTTCAAAGCGGAAATAATCAATTGCTCCTGTTTATATCGAATTTTTTGCATTCGCCCGTATCGCCACCAGTGATAAATCTCTTTGTTATTGGGGAGCGTACCCAATGCGGAACAGGGGGCATCCAACAGAATTTTGTCAAAAAATTCGGGGAATAGCGTTCCAAAGCGCTCGCCCGGTAAATTGAGCATAATCTGGTTAATCGCGCCGGCCCGTTGAATGTTTGCATTGAGCGCCTGCAGCCGGGAACGCGAAGAATCATTTAACACCAAAACACCTTGGTTTTGCATCAGATCGGCAAGCTGGGTTGCCTTGGAGCCGGGGGCGGCCGCCATATCCGCAACACGATCAGTGGCCTTTGGAGCGAGCACCAATGCCGGTATTTGCGAAGCGATACCCTGATACTGAAATTGACCCTCAAAAAACGACAAACTGTGGCTCAAACGTTTTTCCGGATCATATACGGTATATCCATTTTTATTAAAGCCCAAAGTATCAAACGATATGTTAAGGCGTTTCATCAATAAACGAACTTCCCGGCCACAACTTTTAAGCGTATTCACCCGAATGGCCCGGGTTTCGGGCGATGCATCTATAAACGATTCCGACTGAGCTCCCAAAAAGGATTGGAGATAATCCAGAAGTTCTTTATTTTTATCTCTGTGGTACATTATGACATCGCGCCCCGGAATGATGACGAACGTTCAGCAGTTCTTGGTTTACCAACACCAATCAAACAGCGGAGGTATATATGGAAAAACCCAGGGTCGCTCAAAAAGGCCCGTTTGTAATGGAAATGCAACCCGGTAAATACACGTGGTGCGCTTGTGGCCATTCTTCCAATCAGCCCTTTTGTGACGGTTCGCATCGCGGGACCGGCATCCGGCCGGTAGTCGAAGAGATCACAGAACCCAAAAAGGTCGCCTGGTGCGGATGTAAACAGACCGGAAGCAAACCTTTTTGTGACGGCACACATCGCAACGTGTAAGTTCAAAACGCCTACTAAAAAAGGAACCGTCAACTTTGAACGGTTCCTTTTTTCGCCCTTTGACTTTAACCGGTCGCGGCCAATACATCCTCGATGTCCCGGCGTATATTGTGATAATGGCGGCGCATCAGACGGTTTGAATTCATATTTATAAACGCCAGATAATATTCTCGCCGGATTGTAGAACGGGGAATTTTAATTTTATCGGAATTAAGCAATAAGAGCGTGTTACGCTGAATTTTTTGTAACGTACGCATCGCCCAGAAAAGCGGCAACATACAGAAAAGCCGAATGCGTCCTTCCTTTTTGGGAATGAGCAAAATATAATCGAGCGCCATATCCAGATGTTTCACGGCCGAAACAATCAACTCGTTAAACATTTGCTGGACGCGATCTTCATTTTCTTTGACGTAAATTGTTTCGCGCGTTAGACGGTATTTTCTCAACAGCTCATCCGGAATATAGGATTGACCGCGTTTTAAGTCGGTGTTCATATCACGGATAATATTAACCATTTGCAATCCCTTGCCAAACGGCTCCGCGAATTGCTCCAGGCGCTTCTTTAGGTTGGGAGTAATTTTTTGCGAATAATGCGAAAACAGTTCGGTTAGCAGGTAACCCACCGTGCCGGCAACATAGTATGTGTATTCATCGAGATCTTTCATGGTTTCCAGAAAGGCAAACCGTTTTCTCTTTGAGGATTGAGCGTATTTACGCATACCAAGCGACATTTCCACAACCCACAGGCCGATGCGGCGGCGCAAATTTTCGGAAAAGGTGTTGAATACGGCAAAAACGCGATTGAGATTGTGCATCAGATGTTCATCTTCGGTCTCTTCCGGAATGGTTTGAATACCGTTCACAAATCCATTTAAATCGGATTTGTTTGTGTCTGTTTCGAATAAACCGGCAAACTGTTCCAGTAATTGCTTTTTGGATTTAACGGTAAGATGGGGACTGTCTTCAATGGTATCGGCGATTCGGCAAAGTAAATAAGCTACCGTTACCGGTACTTCCAATCCACGCGGTAATAGTCGTATGGTTGGCGCGAAGGTTCTGGAAACCCGCGGTAACATTTGCAAACAGTAATCAATGTGGTGTTGCATACGGTTCGAAAACTCTCCTTTATTATGGCGCATAATAAATCTTCCGAAGCGGAAAATCAAATATTCGGCATTATTATCTTTACAATTGCATTATCCGGCCTTGACATGTAACAGGGCATTCTGCTGATTTACCGGACGACGAAGAAGAGCAAAGGCGTCCGGTTTTCGCGGCAACCGCAAACGTATATCTTTTCCGCCGCCATGGGCTGTATTAACGATATTTCCCTCAAGGTCGTACATATCATCGACGATAAACGGCGTTGTATCCTCCGGGGTTATCAGCTCTAAACACTCGCCGCTTTCGAAACGATTACGTACCCGAATGGTCGCACTCTTTTTCTGATCATCCCACCGGTCCACGATACCGGCAAACGTATGGCTTTGGTTTCGGGCATGATCTTCTTCATAATTTTGGCCTTTCTCCAGAGGATTCTTTTCCAGAAATCCGGTGATATAGCCGCGATTAGCGACGGCTTGTACCTCATCTAAAATGGATTGCGGCGTCGACCCCGTTTCGTAACAGTAATCCAGCGCCCGCCGATAGGCCCGGGTTACAGTACTCAGATAATATACGGATTTTGTTCTTCCTTCAACTTTCAAACTATCCAGGCCGGCAGCCATTAATTGGTCCAGAATATGGATGGTTGAAAGGTCTTTGCTGTTCATGATATACGTTCCGTGTTCATCCTCATCTACCGGCATTAATGAACCGGGCCGCTCTTTTTCTTCCAGATAGTAATTATGTTCGAGCGTTTTATATCGATCCCGCTCATTAACATCCTGTACCGGCTCCTGATGGACATTGTACTCCCACCGACAGGCATTGGTGCAGGTACCCTGATTGGCGTCGCGATGATTGAAATAATTGGATAACAAACATCTTCCGGAGTAAGCAATACAAATGGCGCCATGGATGAACGTTTCAAGTTCGATATCGGGAACCCTCCGTTTGATCTCGGCAATCTCATCCAGCCTTAATTCCCGGCTAAGTATGATGCGCTTTACACCCATTTCTTTCCAGAAACGAACGGTTTGCCAATTCACGGTATTGGCCTGTGTGGAGAGGTGTACCGGAAGCTGCGGATGCCGCTCCCGCGCCAGTAGGATCATTCCGGGATCGGCCATGATCAGACCATCGGGTCCGAACGATGCAATACGATCCAGCATTTTTACAAAGGGCTTGATTTTACGGTTGTGCGGAAAAATATTCATGGTCAGGTAAATGTTTTTGCCCCGCTCGTGAACATATTCGATCGCTTTTATAATATTGGTTTCATTAAAATCGTTATGACGTGCCCTCAAAGAAAATTTCGGAACGCCGGCATAAACCGCATCGGCGCCGTAGGCCAGGGCGTATTGCATTTTCTCGAATGTACCGGCCGGTAACAATAATTCCGGTTTTACCATACAGATATGACTCCGCTTCCTGCATTTGACGGACGGTAATTTAAATGTACGGTTTTGTTTATTCAAACATTTGTAAGTGGTAACAGGAAGTTCTTACTATTGGCTTTATTAAAGATAAAAAAACAGCGTCAATACAAACCCCGCATTATTAGCGGCGATATCTTTAGGTTCCATTAAGTGTTTCAAAAAAAGCCGTTGAAAAACTTCCCAGAGCATTCCAACGCCATTCCAGAACAGAAACCATAAACCAAAAACCTGAATATTTTTAAAGCTAATAAATTGAGAAGTGACGGCCATCGCGATAAATGCAAGGATCAGATGTTCTAATTTATCATAGCGAAGCAACGTACCGTTTCCGCTTAAAAAGGAATCCTCATGCCAGGGTTTGAACCATTTTTTCATCGAATACTTTCGTGCAAATGATTGTCGTATGGATAGGATTGCAACTCATTAACTGTTGGCGTTCAAAACAAATCGATAAAATTGTTATATAAAACGAAATACGGTTCCATTTTAATTTCCGAAAAAATTTATCATCTATTGACATATTGTTCGAAGGTTTTGTAATTTTATTGTGATCTTGAGCACAGAGCTGGGGGAAGCGCTGACTCAACAATAACAAGATATTGGTTGGAAAATGTCAAGCCGCCCTCATACCCTGCATATTTATGTATCCTCTTTTTGCTGTCAAAGGACCTATATTAACATAGATTTCCAGCAGTTACCATACCCTGACAGGCATAAATTATGTGCTTGTGTATAAACAATCCAACCCAAACCAAACCCAAAAGGAGGATTCATGAAAAAATCGTTTTTACTCCTACTGTGCTCAGTGTTTCTTTTAATGGGCATCACGTATGCGCAGGCTGTTCAAATCCGGGGCGTTGTTAAAGACGCTCAAACGGAAGAACCATTGAGCGGCGTTAATGTATACGTGGAAGATACCAACGTTGGTACGGCCACCGATGTGGACGGCTTTTTCACATTTCAGTACGAACCTGAAGGTGCATTCAACTTAACCTTCAGCTATGTGGGCTATAAGTCAAAAACGATCACCCTATCGCCCGATGATGATCTCGGCCGGTTAGAAGTCGAATTGCGGCAAGACGTCTTCCAGAGTGAAGAAATTGTGGTAACCGGTATCGCCTCGCGTACTTCAAAAGAAGTCGCCGAAGTTGCCGTTTCTCGTGTGGAAGCTGCCGACTACACCGATGTTACGGCATACCAGGATATTTCGCAGCTGGTAACCGGAAAAATCGCGGGCGTTCAGTTAAAACGCTCTTCAGGCAATGTGGGTAGTGGATTCCGTTTTTTTGTACGCGGCGGCGGTGGATTATTCGGAAATGAACAACCGATTATTTATGTGGATGGCGTCCGCGTCGATAATGCCGAAGTTGGTGGTTACGATGTAGGCGGCCAGGGTATTAACGCCCTTGCCAACCTCAATCCCGAAGACATTGCGGACATTCAGGTTTTAAAAGGCCCTGCCGGTGCAGCCACTTACGGAACCAACGGATCGAACGGCGTGGTTTTGATTACGACTAAAAAAGGCAAAACCGTTACGGGCAAAGCCAGTGGTTTATCGCTGAATTATAAATACCTGCGTGGCTTTAACGAACAATCCTATGAGTACAAAGAAGATAATTTCGTTTCTTACAAAGATGCCAATAACGCCTTTCGTACCGGCGATGTAACGCAGCATACCATCAGCGCTACCGGTGGAACGAACTTTATCAAGTACTTCACCTCCTTCGACAAACGATTTGAAGAAGGCATCATCACCAATAACAATATGGATCGCAAAACGGCTAAAGTTAACCTGGATGTTTTCCCCAGCGATAAACTCTCGTTCAATTTTTCCACATCCTATTCACTCACGGAAATGTTTCGTCCCTGGAATGATAACAATATTTACGGGGTACTCGGGAACACACTATTATGGCCGAACTCTTACAGTTATACCGACAGCGCCAGTATCGCCGATCTTTCCGACTACCACGAAATAAATCGCTTCGTCGGTTCCGCGAACTTTTCGTATACTCCGTTTCAAAATTTTGAAATGCGCGTCGGATTGGGCTTAGATGAATCCGATTGGCGGGAAGACGTCACGTTCCCTTATGACCGTCCATACCTGCTTGTAAACGATGGTCGGCGTATTATTTTTACCCGTCAGAACCGACAAGTTACGTTTGACTTTAATGTGAATTACAACTACGAACTCATGAAAAATTTAAAGGCCAAATCCACTGCGGGTACGCAATTATTCAACCGCAAAAACCGTACGACATTTCTGCAGGTAGAGGACTTTGGGACCGAATTGATCACCGATATTGAAGCCGGCGGCGATGTTATTGTTAAAGATGAAGGCAAACTGCATCAACGGGATGCCGGTCTCTTTTTTGAGCAATCCTTATCATATTTGAATACATACTTTTTTACCATGGGCCTTCGCAGAGATTATGCCAGCTCCATTGGCGAAGAGGCCCCGGCCATTACATATCCCAAAGCGAGTCTCGCAGTGCGTTTTGACAAATTCGGCTTTACACCCGGTATATTTAATCTCTTAAAATTACGTCTCGCTTACGGTGAAAGCGGACAATTGCCGTCGCCGGATGCACCGATTCCTTTCTTGTGGACAGCCGCTTCCGGCGGTTATGGTTCGGGCGCGGTGATCGATCAAATCGGTAATGAAGAAATTGAACCCGAACGTATAAAGGAAATTGAAATCGGATTTGAAAGTGAAATAATGACTAATTACGCTCTGGAATTTACCTATTATACCCAAAACGCATCCAATTCTATTGTCTTCCTGGAAGAGTCGCCCTCGACCGGTTTGACCGCCAGCGGTATCCCCTATAATATCGGCGCAATGGAAAACTGGGGCATCGAATCCCTGTTCCGCGCCAGCCCCCTTCGCACACCGAATTATGAATTAAACCTGAATTTAATCTGGAATTACCAGACCAATGAAGTTACGGATCTGGGCGGCGCCCAACCGATCTTCGACGGATTCGACGTTAATGTCATAAAGGAAGGATTGCCCAAACATCAATTTTATACCTTTGAGGTAATCGGGCCTGAATTTAATGACGACGGTACCTATAGTACGACAAACGCCACTGAAGAACGCGTGGACCTGGGCAGCCCCATTCCCGAACAAACCGGTTCATTCTCCCTGGATTTCCGTTTCCTGAAAAATTTCCGGTTATACGCCATGAGCGACTGGGCTCTGGGCCACAAAGTATTTAATTATACTTTGCAATTCCCGACCCGCCTGGGCAATAACCCGGAATTCAACAAACTGGCAAACCAACTCGATTTAGCCGGCAAGACCGCCGTTGCAGGGTTGATTCCGGTTGACACAACCGTAGCAAGGCTCGATCCCGGAAGCGACGCCTATCGCAGCGCCGCTAACCGGTTCGCCATGTTGGATTGGCGTTATGATTCCAATTACATCGAAGACGCCAGCTATTTTAAACTGCGTGAAATCAGCGTGAGCTACAGTTTCCGGGATATCCTGGCAAAATTTCCGAGATACCGCTATGTCAACGATGTGATTGTCGGCTTTTCTGCTTACAATCTGCTTACGGTGACCGATTATAATGGCGCCGATCCGGAAGTGAATTTTGACGGTTCGCGTAGTTTGTCCAGAGGTGTCGATTTTCTGACTCTGCAAAATCCGAAAGTGTATAACTTCTGGCTAAGAGTGGCATTATAAACCAAAAGGAGAATGAACATGTTTAAAAAATCAGTGATATACCTCATGCTGCTCTTTGCAGCGGGGCTTTTCTTTTATGCCTGTGAAGATTTTGCCACAGACGTTGATCCGCTGATCGATGCGGTTGAGGATGATCGTCTGGATACGGAAGAGCAAGTACCGTTCCTGATCAACGGTGTTAAAACGCAGTTTGCGGTGGTTCAGGATGCGATATCATGCCTGTCCGGCGACCTGTCCGACGAATTGATCTATTCAGCCAATTTAAAGGGCGCCTCCTTTCCTTCCTTTCAGGAAATCGATGAGGGCGACATCCAACTGGATAACAACTCCGTGGATGGTGTTTACAATAACCTGGGTGAGCTTCGATTATTCGCCGATGATCTCCTGGAACGGGTTAATGGTATGGATTTTAATGATCAAACCCTTAAGAACGAAGCCCTCTATGTAGCCAATCTATACGGCGCCATAGCCCGCTCTTTTTATGCCGGTTACTTTGGTTTGAATCCAAACGAAGGCGGCGGCATTATCGATAACGGACCGTTTATTTCCTCTGAAGATATGTACGATTTGGCGATCGAAAAATTCAAAAATGCTATCGCCTATGCAAATGAACTGGGAGACGGATATAAGTTGAAATTAGCCCATTCGCTGCTGGCACGTACTTATCTTTACAAAGGTGATTATTCCGATGCCGTTACGCATGCGGATTCAGGATTGGTAGAAGGCGATGCGCCCTTCCAGGCCCTTTACAGTACCAGT
Organism: uncultured Calditrichaceae bacterium; assembly: GCA_964542915.1. Taxonomy (GTDB): domain Bacteria; phylum Calditrichota; class Calditrichia; order Calditrichales; family Calditrichaceae; genus CAZIVP01. The sequence goes on from CAZIVP010000018.1 coordinate 57,454, forward strand.
GTGGACAATTACTGGTGGGGCTTTGCCGGCGCCGGACGTACGCAGCTTGGCGTCGATTTTCGTTTTAAGGATTATATCGACGCCGATCCCGCGGAAGCCAATCGTATAAAGATAACGGCGACGCCTGCGATTGATACCAGCGTTGTACAACCATACGGTACCTATTACAGACAGGCGATGTACGAACAGCAGTCTTCACCCATCAATGTAATAACCTGGCAGGAAAATAACCTGATGCTGGCTGAACTGGCCGTTCGCGGGCACGGCAGCGGCGACCCCGTTGCATTGGTTAATGCCGTACGGAGCTCCCACGGACTTTCGGCCCTGTCGGCCGTTGATTTGGACGTGATTTATGTGGAGCGCGATAAAGAACTGTTCACCACAGGCGCACGTTTGATTGACCAACGGCGTTTCGATAAATGGCATCTGGGCGCCGATAAGTGGCAGTACCTGCCGATAACACGCGCCGAACGTAATAATAATCCAAACGTGGATTAATATTGAGTGCGGGTCAGAATCGTCCGGTAAACATGGATCATTTTGATTGTAAATGAAATGAGGAAAGGGTTGCGGCTTAGGTTGCAACCCTTTTTTTTATCTGGAAACCAATTCCATCTGCAAACGACTGACAAACTCCCGCGCCATCTCCCGTACATTTTTATAATCCGTCCAAAGGCCCCAATCTTCGCGATCGCGGAGCCGTTCGTATAAAATCACTTTTTTTTGTTGGCGATCATACACTTTTACCACAATGTCACGATTGATGACTTTCCGTTCCACGCCGTGAAATCGTTGCAACGGTTGCTGACTGGGATGTTCGCGGTAGCCATAAATCAAATAATCGATTTGCAGTAATTGACTTATTTGTCTTGCCTGTTTTTTGTTCAGATCGTAGAGTGAAAAGTCCAATTCCGCCAGCCTTTTCCATTGCGCGTCTTCGACATCCATATCATAACCTTTCTCCTTCAGAACATTAACAAACGCCCATTGCACCTCGTCGGGATTGTATGTGCGGTGTTCCGGCCTTACAAACGGCATCACCGCGAACGACAGCTGCTTTGATTCTTTAACGTCAGCATAACCGGTTCCCTGCCCCTGTGATGAGAAGATCGCACAGCCGCTAAAGATAAAAGTGACAATTAAAATATGTTTAACCATATACATGGCTCTTTTTGTTTGAACGGTTTTTTAAACGCAGAGAATGGTTATTCGTTCGCGGATATTTCATTGAACACCCTGAATGCAGGCTTCATTACTCGAAAGTGGCATCATCTTTAAGGCTGTAACGTTGCCAAAATTAATAATATGCCCTGTTTATAACGGGACTAATTAAATTTGCCCGGAATTGTTCTCGTCATAAATTAATGCCATCGCACAGCAATCAGTCGACCGTACATGAAAGACCATACCGATATCGCCATGGATAATCCCAAAAACAAACCCATGTTCCGATATTTGATGGTGTTAACCATCGCTTCCATGTTCGGCCTTCAGGCCTGGCGCACACTGTTTAATAATTTTGCGGTGGAAGTGGCCCAATTGGAGGGAAGCCACATCGGCATGATCCAGGGCGTACGGGAAATTCCGGGCTTTCTGGCGCTGCTTGCCATCTTTGTGTTACGCCTGTTAAAAGAACACCGCCTTTCCGCCCTTTCCATTCTGATTTTAGGAGCCGGGCTGGCGCTCACTGGATATTTTCCCTTTTACGGCGGTCTTCTGGTTACCACACTGATTACCAGCTTCGGCTTCCACTATTATGAAACCACCAACCAATCCCTTACGCTGCAATATTTTGATCGTAACGCCGCACCGTGGGTCTTCGGCAAATTGAAAAGTTACGGCGCCGCCTCCAATATTGCCGTGGGGCTGCTGATTTTAATCATTTCAACCTTCATGACCTATCAGTTCATTTATCTTGTAATCGGTCTGGGCATCGTTCTCATAGCATTATGGGCCTTCGCTCAAAACCCGGTTGAAAAGGATATCGCCCGGCAGCATAAACGAATGGTCTTTCGCAAAAGATACGGTTTGTTCTATTTGCTAACATTTATGGCAGGCGCCCGCCGCCAAATTTTTGTCGCCTTTGCCGTATTCCTGCTGGTAAAAAAATTTAATTTCTCCATTCAGGAAATCACCGCTCTTTTTGTCATCAATAATATTATCAACTATTTTCTAAGCCCGTTGATCGGGAAATCCATTATACGATTCGGTGAACGCAAAGTCCTTTCCCTGGAATACGGCAGTCTAATTATAATCTTTTTTGCCTATGCCTTCACCGACTCCAGGCTGTTGGTCGCCATTCTTTACGTTTTGGATCATATCTTTTTTAATTTCTCCATTGCCATCCGGACGTTTTTCCAGAAAATCGGCGACCCTTCGGATATCGCGCCCAGTATGGCTGTGGGATTCACGATAAACCATATTGCAGCCGTCGTTATCCCGATGGTCGGCGGCGTGCTCTGGATGATCAATTACCGTATTCCGTTCATTGCGGGAATTGTTATGAGCATAATTTCCTTGATTGCCGTTCAATATATCGCTAAAATGTATAAAGCGCTTAATATCAAAACGGATTAATACCTTAGGCTCGGAAACTAAACCGACCTGCATGAGTATCACCGTTAATCATTTAAAAAAGATGAATGACAAGTTTTAATTATAACACGGGTTAGCTATTATGAGAATCGTATGGCATTATCTGATTATTTACATATTGCTTTCCACGCCGTTGCTTTCGGCGGGCACGCTCAATATCGACAGTCTCGCGTTTCAGTATCAGGTGATTCATCCCGAAAATAAACACCCGAGAACCAGTCAGGTTATCTCGTATATGCTGTCCAAAACCCACTACCGCCACCTGGATATCGATGATTCGCTTTCCAGTAAAGTATTCATGGAGTATATAAACAGCCTCGATAATAACCGTCTGTATTTCCTGTCTGAGGATATCAATGAATTTAAAGAGTTTCGTCTTAAACTCGACGGGGCTTTGCAGGAAGGCAATCTCAGTATCGCTTACAATATTTATAACACTTTTCAGCAACGCTTTAAAGAACGGCATCACTATATTCTGAATCGTCTGCAAGAACCATTCGATTTCAGTAAAAATGATACCTATCTTGTGGATCGCAGTAAAGCGCCCTGGGCCGATAATCCTGCGGAATTAGACAGTGTTTGGTATAAGCGGCTTAAAAACGAAGCATTAAAAATGAAACTGGCCGGTAAAGAATGGGAAGGCATTCAGGAAACGCTGCTGGATCGCTACAACAATTTCGCCAGACGTCTGGAAAAAACCAAAAGCGAAGATGTATTTCAACTTTACATGAATGCGCTGGCAGAGTGCTTCGATCCGCATACCGCCTATATGTCGCCGCAGACCAGCGATGACTTCAAAATCCGCATGAGCCACTCTCTCGAAGGGATCGGCGCGGCCCTGCGCACCGAAGACGAATATACAAAAGTGATGGAGATCGTTCCCGGCGGACCGGCGGATAAGAGTGATCTGTTACATCCCAATGATCGCATCGTCGGCGTCGCCCAGGGCGAAGAAGGCGAAATGGTGGATATTATCGGTTGGCGTATCGACGATGTGGTAGAAAAAATAAGGGGTCCCAAAGGCACCAAGGTTCGTCTGAAAATTTTACCGGCCGCTGCCGCCATGGATGATCCGCCGGAAACCATTACCCTTGTGCGTGATAAAGTGAAACTTGCGGATCGGGCGGCCACCAGCGATACCCTTCAATTCAACCATCACGATCAAAATTTCACTATCGGGCTTATTCACATTCCGGATTTTTATTTTGACTACGAAGCCATGCGCCGCGGTGAAAAGGATTTTGCCAGCACAACCAACGATGTAAAACGATTATTAAAAGAACTGCAATCCGCAAATGTAGATGGGATCGTCATTGATCTCAGAAATAACGGCGGAGGCTTTCTCAACGAAGCGATCTCGTTAACGGGATTGTTTATACCCGAGGGACCGGTTGTTCAGGTAAGGGATAGCCGCGGCCGGATACGAACCGAGGATGATGACGACCCGCGCGTTTATTATGACGGACCCTTGGCCGTACTGGTTAATCGTCTAAGCGCGTCCGCATCGGAAATTTTTGCGGCAGCCATTAAGGACTACAATCGCGGCATCGTGATCGGCGCTCAAACCTTTGGAAAGGGCACCGTCCAGAATGTGGTGAAGCTAAAGCGCTACTTCCGGAACAGCGATGATAAGTACGGCCAGGTTAAATTAACCGTTGCAAAATTCTATCGGGTAAACGGCGGAAGCACTCAGCATATCGGCGTTATCCCCGATATTGAAATCCCGACGCGTTACGACGTTATGGAAGTGGGCGAAAGCTCATATGACCACGCCCTTTTATGGGACGAAATCAAAGCGGCTTCTTACGAGCCTTACAGTAAATCTTTGGAACGGTTGCTTCCGGATATAAAAAAAACACACCAGGCCCGCGTAAACGAGGACAAGGAGTATCAACTGCTTCTCGATGAAATCGAATATATTGAAGCACAGCGCAACCGAAAATTTGTATCTTTAAACTACGAAAAACGTAAACAAGAGCGCGAATCCCGGCAGGAGCGCAAAGATAAGCTGAAAAAACTGAGGGAAGAAAAGCGGGAACAAAGCGGTATCGAGGAAGATATCGACTTCTTTGTGGAAGAGAGCGCTCACGTCATCGGCGACATGATTCTGTTATCCCAGGCGAAGATCGGCTCGACCGATTAAACGGTTACTCACAGCGCAACGCCTTCGTGTTTCAACAACCACTCTTTTTTTTGGATGCCGGCGCCGTAACCGACCAACTGACCGTTGCTTCCGATAACGCGGTGGCAGGGTACAATGATGGATATCGGATTGCGGTTATTGGCCATACCAACCGCCCGGGCAGCCCTGGGATTTCCGATATCACGGGCAAGGTCGCCGTAAGTGGTGGTCTGCCCGTATGGCACCTCGCTCAATACCTGCCATACCCGTCTTTGAAAATCCGTTCCCTGCGCCTGCAATGGTAAATCGAATCTCTGCAGGCGCTTTTCAAAATAGGCTTTTAGTTGATCTTCCACTACCGTTAGTAAGGGGTGGGCATCGGACGCCTCCACTTCCGACACAAAGCTAAGCGCCTCAACAGCCCGGTCGTTAACGCGTATTTCGATGCTTCCTACCGGCGATTGGTAATAGGAACGATATTGTATCATCTTATTGGATTCCTCTTTCTTAACACCGGAAAGCAAATTATTGAGAGAAGGCCGTGAGTTCAATTTTTTCTCCGGTAATTTGCATTTGCTTTTCAATTTTACGCTCGAACAAAGAAAACAGACTGTCCATTTCGGTGTAATCGTCAGCCTTTAACCAGTTAAATCGCTCCGGCTTCTCGAGATAATGGTAAGCAATATAGGCCTTGCATCTTAATTTACGGTCATTACTCAGTTCACTGATGGTTTTTAATTAGCTGATCAATGCCCTGTAATCTTTTTGAGGGTGAAACATTTTCAACTTCATTACATTGACAACGGCCGATTCAACAACGCCCGGATTATGATGACGCAAAGCAATAAGATAGTTTTCTTCCGCTGCCTCCAGGGAAGCATAGTCATTTTGTGCACTTATGGTATTAACGAAAAATAGCGTTATACCGGCCAAAACTGCCAAATAAATACGATTCATGATACCCTCCGTTGTTTTTGTTGAACGTCTTTGTACGGATATTACGGGGGGTTCATTTAAAAGATGTTAAGAAGGGGTATACGTTTGTAAAAAAATGTCACCAATCCGCCGGACGGCGTCAGAAAGTTTTTGTATCCGTTTTCGAATCCACTACCTGCTGGATTACGCGTATCAAATGTTCGCTTTTAAAGGGCTTGGAGGTATAAGCATCCATTCCCGCCGCGAGGCATTCTTCCTGGGCGCCCTTTATGGCATGGGCGGTTACCGCTACGATAGGTGTATGGTTACCGCGGCTTCTTTCCGCTTCGCGGATTTTGCGGGTTGCTTCATATCCGTCCACTTCCGGCATCTGCAAATCCATTAAAATCACATCATAGTTATCCGTTCGCCATTTCTCGTAGGCCTCTTCACCATTGTTTGCCAACTCCACCTGAAAGCCTTCTCTTTTTAAAATACGCTCCGCTAATTTTTGATTTATGATATTATCTTCGGCAACCAATACGCGAATGTTGTTGTTTCCGTCAGCGCCGACGCCGCTTTCTTTTGCGAAAGCATAGTGCGTACCAACTTCCTCGGTTGTTGTGGATCGTTTACCGCTGTCTGATTTTAAGTGATCCGCCAATTCCATGAGCACATCGAACACATGAGACGTTTTCAGCGGTTTAGTCAAGAAAGCATCCACTTCCATATCGTTGATTCGGCGACGGTCCCCTTGTTCGATCTTTTCCTTCAACAAGACCACTCTGGCTCCCGACATGGAGGGATGTTTCTTCAATTTATAAGAAAGATAAAAACCGTCGATCTCCGGTTCGTGAGTATCGATGAAAATAATCGGATAGTATTTCGGCGCAGGTTCTTCGCGTGCAATTACGTTAAATAATTCGTCTTCCGGCTTGACAAATCGCGGCTGCATTTTCCAGGAAACCAACATTTGTTGCAATGCCTGGACAGTCCGCTCATTACCGCTTGCCACTAATATGGGCACACCGGCCAGCTTTTTCTGACCCTCCTGTTCATTTTCGCGATCGGATGCCTTTATCTTCAGCGGCAGAGTAAATGTAAACGTACTACCGGGACCGCCCTTAACCGAGCCGTCGGCCAATTTTGATGGACTCTCTACATGCAGGCGACCGCCCATCATTTCCACCAACTTTCGGGAAATTGCCAAACCGAGACCTGTGCCGCCGTATTTGCGGCTTGTGGAAGCATCTGCCTGAGAAAAGGCCTGAAATATCAACTCCTTTTTATCTTCAGGAATCCCAATACCGCTATCGGAAACCTGAAAACGCACATGTACCATATCCAGCGGGTGCTCCAGGCCTTCCGATTCTATATCCAGCGCTATAGCGCCCGCCTTCGTAAACTTGAGAGAATTGCTTAACAAATTTAACAGTATTTGACGCAAACGGCCGTAATCGCCCTCCAAATCATTCGGAATGGCATCGTCGATGGAATAAAAAAACTGTATGCCTTTCTCTTGAAAGCGGTAATGCATGGGCTTCAACGTTTCCTCAAGCTGCTCCCTTAAATGAAACGTATGCGGGGTGATTTCCATTTTGCCCGATTCGATCTTGGAGAAATCCAGAATATCATTGATAATCGTCATTAATGATTTCCCGGAAGCCCGAATCATTTCCACATTTTCACGTTGGTCGCCATCCAGTTCGGTATCCATCAATAATTCGGTCATACCGATAATACCGTTCATCGGCGTGCGTATTTCATGGCTCATATTTGCAAGAAATTGACTTTTCATACGATTGGCTTTTTCTGCAGCCTCTTTGGCTTCTTTCATGGCATGCGCCGAATTTTTCCTCTCCGTTATATCGCTGACGATGCAGAGAAACGATTGCTCCTGGCTCGGACTAATACGCACTTCAAAATACTGTTTCGCACCGTTCTGCTTCTGCTCGTACTCAAATGTGTAAAAATTCTGATTTCCGAGCGCTTTACAGCCTCGTTTGAGTTTTGCAGAAAATGATTTCGCGAAAGCATCTTCGATTGGCAGATTGGCTCGCAGAGGATTTTGAAGCAATGTAGTAAAAACGTCATTGCCGCTGAACGTCACAATACAGTAATTGCGATCCACCAAAAAAACAAGATCCGGAATCGCTTCCAAAACAGCAGCGAGACGCTTTGACGATTGTTTAACACGTTTATAGGCGTTCTGCAATTTTCGAAATCGCAGCCATAGCCACAGGCATCCCGCCAGAAGGATTACAAAAAGAACCAAAACCAGAGCGTTATTTGGGCTTGCATCGAACATCATCATTATTCCGAATAAATTCCGTAATGAAATTTAATGTTCGGCTCAATTCCTGCAAAATTAAGATACGAATTATTTCGTTCTCCGAAATCGTTGTCTTACATTGTATTTTATCATAAAATGAATCGATTCCGAGATAAGGTGCCTTGATTACTTTTGCCATTTTACAAAAAAACAAAAAACATATCGGAGGATTAAGACGATGAAACGTACCATTTTAACAATGATCGTTTTTACGCTATTGACTTTTAGTCTTGCAACCTTTGCTTCAGAGGCACCCGAACAGTTCTACAATTTTTCAGCCAATGACATCGACGGCAATGAAGTTGATCTGGAGTCCTTTCGTGGAAAAGTTGTGTTGGTCGTAAATGTCGCCAGTAAGTGCGGTTTTACGCCGCAGTACGAGGGTTTACAGAAAATCTATGAGCAATACAGGGATAAGGGTTTCGTTGTTCTCGGCTTTCCTGCCAATAACTTCGCAAACCAGGAGCCCGGTAGTAACGAAGAGATCAAAACCTTTTGCCAAACCAATTACGGCGTTACATTTCCGATGTTCTCTAAAATTTCCGTGAAAGGGGACGACCAACATCCGCTCTATCAATTCCTGACTTCCAAAGAGATACATCCGGAGCTGGGCGGAGAAATCACCTGGAATTTCAATAAATTTTTGATCAGCAGCGACGGCCGGGTCATAAATCGTTTCGGTTCCAAAGTAAAACCTGTGGATGAAAGCTTAACCGCAGCAATTGAAAACGCTCTGAAATCGTAAAATCGGATGCATGAACGTCCTGTATTGCAGATGTATAAACCATAATCGCATCGATATGCCGTCGCTGGGCCGCCCATCGTTAAACATTCAATGACAGGCGCATGCACCACATGGTTTAATACAGGCCGCATTTTTTAGATCAGCGCAATACAGGGCGCCTCCATTTATCGTTCATTTTATTCTCACCTGACCTGGCCGAGCCCCGAATATCGGGACAGGCCGGAACCAAAGAAGTTATAAATATAGGCCTGGGTATTGATATCGAAGCATCTATATTTGTTAATACGATTCTTTTTGCCCTGAAGGATCGGGATCTTCGAAAGGATCACCACGAAGTGGTCCTCCAAAGGAGTCCTTCGGACCTTTGGGGAAAAGAATCAAATCCCGGTTTCGTGTTTCTGAAATTCGCGAATCGGAACATAAGAAACACTTTATCGGGACGGTCGTTCCGCTTCGCTTGGAATGATTGACAAATGATTTTTAGGCCATTGGGGGCAGTACCGCTTGCTAAGTTCTGCCAATCGGTCCCGATCTATTCGGGATAAAAAACAAGAATTTCACGACTAAGGTACTATACACTCCTTTCTGCTTAAATTTCTCTTTTAACTTTTCCCGTTTTATTTTATCTTTTGCACGTTTCAATAACACATATAAATAGCACTATACAGAACAGGATTTATTATGAGTGAACAGGAATTACTGCAAATTATCGCCGAAGAGCTGAATTTAAAATTGATTCAGGTAAAAAATACCGTAGACCTTCTGGATGAGGGCAACACCGTTCCGTTCATCGCCCGATATCGCAAGGAAAAGACAGGTTCTCTGGATGAAAATCAAATCCGGGACTTGGACGACCGTCTACAATATCTGCGAGCATTGGAAGCCCGTAAAGAAACGATCTTAAATTCCATCGAAGAGCAGGGAAAATTAACGCCTGAATTAAAAACCCGCATTGAACAAACCAAAAAGATGCAAGAACTGGAAGACCTTTACCTGCCCTACAAGCCTAAAAAGCGCACGCGGGCTACCATCGCGAAAAACAAGGGTCTCGAACCGCTGGCAGAGCTCATTTTGCAGCAGAAAACGGAAACGGGCAAAACGACAGAGTACGCTGCGGAATATGTGGATGTGGAAAAGGAAGTGGCTTCCGCTGAAGAAGCGCTGCAGGGCGCTATGGATATCATCGCGGAAATAGTAAGCGACGATGCGGATGTCCGTAAATTGGTGCGCGATGCCATGTTTGAAGAAGGTACGCTGGAAGTAAACGCAAGGCGTGAGATGGAAGAGCGTTCGGTTTACGAGATGTATTACGACTACAGCGAACTGCTAAAATCCATACGCCCGCACCGTATTCTGGCAATCAACCGCGGAGAAAAGGAAGGCGTACTGAAGGTTGCAATCGATTGTGATGTCAAGAAAATTCTATCCCATATAGAAGATCGTTACATCCGCAATACCCGATCCATATTTCTCGAATATCTGAAGAACGCAATTAAAGACGGATATCAACGTTTGATTGCCCCGTCCATTGAACGGGAAGTACGGAGCGCCCTGACGGAGAAAGCAGACGAACACGCCATTAATGTCTTTGCAACCAACTTAAAAAACCTGTTGCTGCAACCGCCCGTCCGTGGTAAAGTGATCATGGGCATCGACCCCGGTTTCCGATCCGGCTGTAAAGTGGCGGTCATTGACACAACGGGGAAATACGTCGAAGGCGATACGATCTATCCCCATCCGCCTCAGAATCAATATTTTGAAGCGAAATCCCTTATTCGGGGAATGGCCAATAAACACGATGTGTCCATCATTGCAATCGGTAACGGTACGGCCAGTCGCGAAACAGAGCAAATGGTCGCCGAGATCATCAGCGAAATGAAAAACGAACGCAAGCTGGAATACATTATTGTAAACGAGGCGGGGGCGTCGGTTTACTCGGCGTCCAGGATCGCGCAACAGGAATTTCCCAAATTGGAGGCCAGTATGCGCGGTAATATTTCGATCGCCCGCCGCCTGCTCGATCCTTTGGCGGAGCTGGTTAAAATTGATCCCAAGAGTATCGGCGTCGGATTGTACCAGCACGATGTCAATCAAAAACGTCTGGTGCAATCTTTAACGCAGGTGGTAGAGTCTGCGGTTAATATGGTCGGCGTCAATGTGAACACCGCTTCGGCTTCGCTGCTGCGGTACGTGTCGGGTTTAACCAGCCGCACCGCAGCCAGTATCGTTCGGTACCGCGATGAAAAAGGCGTGTTTCGTACCCGGGAAGCATTAAAAGACGTGCCGGGCATCGGAGCCATGGCGTATCAACAGGCCGCCGGTTTTCTGCGCATTCCGGAAGGAGACAACCCGCTGGATAACACCGCTATCCATCCCGAATCGTATGAAGCGACGCAAATGTTACTTAAAAAATTTAATATCGATGATATTAATAAAGGCGGGCGTATGCTCAAAAAACGGGTCGGGGAATCATCATTGGATTTAGATGCACTTTTAGAAGAACTGGACATCGGCCGCCCTACTTTGAACGATATTATCGAAAATCTGGCCAAACCGGGACTCGATCCGCGGGATGATTTACCGAAGCCGATTTTTAAAAGCGATGTTTTGAAAATGGAAGATCTGAAGGAAGGCATGGTGCTCAAAGGCACCGTTCGGAATGTGGTCGATTTCGGGGCATTCGTGGATATTGGCGTTAAACAGGACGGTCTGGTGCATGTAAGTAAAATGGCCGGTAAATTCGTAAAAAATCCGCTGGAAATCGTCGCCGTGGGCGATACGGTGGACGTCAAAGTATTATCGGTAGATCTTGAACGGGGCCGCATCGCCCTTTCCATGATCATGGATGCTTAATAAATATATATGGCCTGGGCATAAGCAGTCAAATTTTGTAACACGGCTGAACGTTAAGGCCTGCGTTTGGCATAAATGACGAATTACATTACGCTTTCTTTTTCTTATCTAAACCGAAACGTAATGGAATATTAAATTTTACGTTAACCTTTTTACCTTTATACTTCGCAAACTTAAATACACATTTTTTTGCCACTTCCAACGCGGCTTCATTGAGCTCAGGGGCAACGGCTTTAAAAACTTTGGCTTCCGAGACCGCGCCTTCCGTATCGATCGTAACCGTTACCACAACCGTTCCCTGAATACCGGCTTCCCGGGCATCTTCAGGATACTCAGGCGTTCCTTTTGCTCTGCGCTGCTCCCTTTAACAGCCGCATCATCGCAGACCATCTCGCCGAAAATCTGTATACGATCGATTAGAATCCATACCAGAGGATTGAAGAATTGAGAGGCTAACGCCAGAAGACAGAGCATGTTGATCCAGTGATCACCTCTGCGTATATGCTCCAATTCATGGAAAATAATGGCGCGTCGCATGTCCGTTTTCCAACTGCGCCAATCCGCCGGCAAGACAATAAATGGCTGAAAAAGACCATAAACCATCGGACTTTGTAGTTTGTCGGATTTAAAAATTTTGATGCGGCGCGGATGATTGCCCAATTTAAACAATTCCCGCGTAGCATCTTGAAGTGGATTTAAATGTTTCCGCAGGCGCCGATAACGAACCACTGCAATCATAATGACGCCCGCAGCGCCTGCCAATCAGCACATAAATAACATCGTATATAATGGATTGAATCCTGCGGATACTTCGGCTCCAACGGCCGCTGTGGTAAAGATCGGCTCATAAAAAACAATTAATTGACCTGACGTCCACGCTTCAGGTAACTCCAGTACCGGCGGAATCAATAATTTTAAGACGCCCGCCATAACGATCTATTTTTTGACAAGGGCGTTATAACGGCGGAACAAAAACAAGCGAAACACAACAAGAGTGATAAATATTGTATCCTGAACGCCGGCGATCGTTATAATATGAAACCACCATTCCGAGACTCGATGGGGCCATAGTATATCCATGTTCAGGTCTCCTTATCATGTTCATTTAAGAGTCGTTTTAAATCATCAATCTCTTTGCGGCTCAACGCTTTCGAATCGATCAGATAGTTGATTAAACGGATGAACGACCCTCCAAATGAGTGATTGACCAGTTGGGACATTTCATTTTTTAAGAGCATGCTTTTTTTGACCACCGGCGTGTAAAAGTTCACCATACCGATTTTCTCTTTGTTAAGAATGCCCTTGGATTCAAGATGATTCATAACCGTTTGAACAGTGGTATACGCCTTTTCACCTTGCGGATAAGCCCGTTCCTTAATTTCCCGAACCGTGGTTTTGGTTTTAAAGCTCCAAATGGTTTCCATCATTTCCCATTCCAATGGCGTAAGAGATATTTTTTGCTTTCCCATAATCCTATCAATTTAGTTTATTTACTATATTAATAGTAGTTTATAATGAAGCGAATATAATCTGTCAAGTAGTATTTCAAAAAAACGTTTATTAAATGTTGAATTTAAAATCCTAATTTATAGATATGATCAACCATTGTACTGCAATCTCAATAGTTTTACAATTTTGTTATTCTGTATTATTATTCACTATGTATTGGTACAGGACGCTTTGTCCGTCTAAATCTTCCCAATTTATTACGTTTCTATCTATTTGTAATCCTTATATTATGCATGTATTTTAAGCCAATGAATTACAAACCAAAGCATAACAAGGAATTTTTTATGCCCGGACAATGCCGCAAATTATCGTTTTTGATCGGTCTGCTTTTTGCTGTTTGCTCAACACATTTTTTAGCCAGTAAGCAACTTATGGCGCAGACGTGGCAACTTTACGACGACTCCGAAGTGGCGGTCGTCGAGATCGATATCGATCCCAATGCACTAAAATGGGTTTACCGGGAAGAGAACCGGCACAGCGATTCCATGCATGTTGCAACCGTCCGTTTTCGGAATGCTTATATCGATAAAACTATTGATTCCGTGGGCTTCCGACTGCGGGGCAACACATCCCGCGATGCAGATAAAAAGTCGTTCAAATTATCGTTCAATACCTTTAAACCAGGCCGACAGTTCTACGGCGTCGATAAACTTAATTTAAACGGCGAGCATAACGATCCATCCATCATCCGAAGTAAGTTATGCTGGGACTTCTTCGAAACGATCGGTTTACACGCCAGCAGCGCCGCCCATGCCGCCGTGTACATTAATGATGCGTACTACGGTTTGTACATTTCGGTGGAACATATCGACGACGAATTTCTTGAAAATCATTTTAAAGACGATAGCGGCAACCTCTGGAAATGTCTCTACCCGGCCAATCTTACCTATCGCGGCGATGATCCGCAAAAATACCATCCCTACTTTGATGAAGAACGACCGTATGAGTTGAAAACCAACCGAGAAAATTACGATTATACACAACTGGCGCGTTTCATCGATATCATTAACAATACGGCCACCCACCAGCTGGAGGATTCCATCGAATCGATATTGCATGTCTCCGAATATCTTAAATATCAGGCCGTCAATATTCTAACGGGTAGCTGGGATGATTACTGGGCGTTAATGAACAATTATTATATTTACCACGAACCTTCAAGTGGAAAATTCCATTGGATTCCGTATGATTATGACAACACCTTCGGCATAAGCTGGGCGGCGGTAGACTGGACTTCAGCAAGCCCCTATGATTTCCCGAAGGTGGTTTCCGGCGAACGACCGTTGGCTGAACGGGTGTTGGACCGGCCCCGCTATCATAATTTGTATACCCACTTTCTCGAACATTACCGGGAACATGTGTTTGATTTGCAACTCTGGGAAGACCGGTTGGATCGTTTAAAGAACCGCATTGCTCCGTTTGTACGGGATGATGTTTACTATACTATTCAATACGGCTTTACAATGGATGATTTTTATGCCTCTTACGGTAGTCAGCATTATGAGAATCAACACGTCCATCGCGGGATTAAGGAATTTGTCAACCTGCGCAACCATCACCTTGATCAACAACTGCAATATGTCCATTCCAAACCGATCGTTTATGACTTGCAATGCTCGCCGCGCCATCCCCTGCCCGGCGATTCCATACAGGTGCATGCCGCTGTTTTCAGTCCCGTCGGATTAAAAGAGGTCAAGCTCGTATTTGAGGAGGGCGACGATGACATCCATTTGAAACACAAACCCCGGACGCCTGAAACAATGGTAGAAAACGCCGATCACTGGCAGGGAACCATCCCGCCTCTTGGGCCTGCTTCCGTCGCCGAATTTACGTTACAAGCAACCGATTCGGAAAATAAAACCGCCGCTCACCCCCTGAGTGGAACTATTGTATTGAACACACCCGACATAAATGCCGACGGGCTGGTTATCAATGAGTTTTTAGCAATTAATGATCATATTAATCAGGATTCAAACGGCGAATACGAAGACTGGCTGGAGCTTTACAACGGATCAGACGAAACGCTCGATCTGAACGGCTACTATCTCAGCGACGATCCGGAATGGCTGACACGCTGGCGCTTTCCCGAGCAAACCATAGAACTGGCGCCCGGCGAATGGTTGCTCATTTGGTGCGATGATGATCCTGATCAGGAAGGGTGGCATACCAATTTCAAACTGGACGGCGACGGAGAATTTATCGGGCTGGTGGCGCCGGATGGATACACGATTATCGATTCAATATTTTTCGGAGAACAGAATCCGGACACCGCATACGGGCGCGTACCCGACGGCGGATCGTCCTGGCAGTGGGCGACGCCGACGCCGGCTGAAGGTAATCAGCCTGTGACGATACGGAAGAACCCGCCACAGCGACCTGTCTCATTTAGCCTGAACGTGTATCCCAATCCTTTCAATGCCGGAGTAACCGTCGAATATCAATTGCCCGAAGCGGGCGAGGTATCGACCTCCGTTTACAACGCCATCGGTCAACAGGTGTGGAAATCCGGGCCTCATTACCGCAATCGCGGACATCACCGCTGGCGCTGGCAGGCGGAAGATAAGAACGGAAGCTCATTAAGCAGCGGCGTTTATTTTCTGCATTTGCAATTCGGCGAACAACATCATTACCGCAAGTTACTCTTGTTGCGTTAAATTCGTATTTAAGTGGAAATGTAAAAACGGCGCGTTTGTGATTTCGAACCGTTGATGGCTGTTGATTTTTATCGTATGTTTAGAAAATAAAAATCGAAGGATTAACCGCTTTTCGTAAAGGCTTATGGAAACAAAGAAAAATATTATAGTGGTTGGAGACCGGGTGTTGATCCGGCCGGAGAAAGAAAAAGATCGCACGCCCGCCGGTCTTTATTTACCCCAGGGCGTAGAAACCAAGGAAAAAGTTCAGGGCGGTTTTGTTGAAAAGGTGGGACCGGGCTATCCGCTGCCCGATCCCAATGCCATGAATGAGCGTCCCTGGGAGACATCCGCTGCGGGAACGTCGTATTTACCCCTGCAGGCACAGGAAGGCGATTACGCTCTGTTTTTACGAAAAGCAGCCATTGACGTTGAAATTGATAAAGAAGAATATGTAATAGTACCCCAGGCAGCCTTGCTGCTGCTCGTGCGGGAGGACATTCTAGATAAACTGGAAGACCCCGATCAGGATTAACGCCTTTGCAAGGTAAGAGATAATCTACCGATTAAAATAACCTATTGTTACCGGAACCCACAAATCGATGGAACGAAACCGTAATCACCTGATTCACAATATTCTGTTAGTGTTCGCCTTTCTCCTGGTTTTGCTAATAATCGGCGTAATCGGTTATATGATTCTGATGGATTGGGAATGGTACGACGCCCTTTATATGACCTTTATCTCGTTTTCCACAGTAGGGTTTGCTGAAATCGGTGAACTTGACGAAAGGGGTCGTTTTTTTACAATGTTCATTATTAGTATTGGTCTGGTATTAATTGGCATGCTATCGGCCACAGTCACAAGTTGGTTTGTCAGTAATGAATTGTTAGCGAGGAGAAAAAAGTTAAAAATGAAGAAACAAATTGAACGGTTCAAAAATCATACCATTTTGTGCGGCGCGGGCGATACCGGTGTTTTGCTTCAGATGGAATTGGACTTCCCAAGGTAAATGTTTAACATAACCT
>CAZIVP010000019.1:0-65665 GCA_964542915.1 uncultured Calditrichaceae bacterium
TTAGGTTATGTTAAACATTTACCTTGGGAAGTCCAATTCCATCTGAAGCAAAACACCCCACATAACCGTCTATTCCTATTGATTCATCATTTTGTTCAGACAACCTATATGTTTTATTCAGAAGAGCGGCTGTTTTCGCCAGAATCGCTTCCTGAAATTGTAATCCAATGAATGTTTTTATTATAAGAAGGTCCTTGAGCCAATTTTCGATCATCGCATCATCGATCAAGCTGATTACCGATTTAAAATTATCTACCATGATTTTTATTTTTTCTTTTGCATTAGAAATAGCATTCGGGTGTCTTTCTAAATACCAAGACTCCCATTCCTCTACAGACTGGCCTGAAAATTCCTGTATTAATTCACTCATCTGGCCAACAACCCGGGGACGCGTGCCTTGACCATTTTGGTTTGCAAGATTTATAATTTGAGTTGAATATTTTGGAAACTCATATTTTTCTGCCCCAAGTAGTTCACGGACTTCATTGTATGGAATGCAAATCAGCGTCTTCATTATCCACTCCGTTTATTTGTACCTTGTTAAATTTCGGTAGATATTTAAACGTATACGTATCATCAACCTCGACGAGCCCGTGTTTCAGTAAATGTGCATTAATGAATGTTTTGTTTTTCATATAGACGTAGGCCATTAAAAGTCCATTGTCATCATATTTCGTTTCATCAAATCTCAGAAATACCGGGCGTCGTAAAATTTTATTAGTAAGAAAACGCCGGGCGGAATCTATTTTTTGTTTCTTCGGTTTAATGCCGATAAGACGTACCTGTAGTTCATTGTTTAGTTTTATTATATGCGCATCCAAAATTTCTTTAACAGTGTAATAGTTTTCTCGTTTAACGCCAACCTTTCCATCATTTACATTAATTTTAGACCCAAATTTCAATTTATTCGGATCGATTTTTTTGTTAAAATTTAGTGAATCTTTAAAGATGTAGGGCAGCTTCTTAACTTCCTCCCTCCAATCTGTTACGTTCAATTTTTGATTTTGAATTTTTAAATCAAAATCATTGAAAAGGGAATTTTCATGGGATTGGATCTTTTTTTTAATTCTATCGAGAAATCCTTTGTTAATTTCATATCCAATAGAGTTTCGATTAGTTAAGATTGCCGCCAGAGAAGTTGTGCCGCTCCCTAAAAAGGGATCGAGAACCGTTTCCCCCTTAAAGGTAAACATCTCTATTGCCCTCTTTGGGAGTTCTACAGGAAACATTGCTATATGTCCATCCTGACGGACGCCGTTAAAGTACCAGTGTCCTGAAAAGTATTCTTTCCATTTTTCTTTTGAAATGATTGATGCTTGTTTCATTTCCTGATTTACTTTGGGAGGAGAGCCCGGTTTTTTAAAAACAAGGATAAATTCATAGTCTATTTCCAGGATTCCGTTTCTCGGATAGGGATAAGAACCCATAATCGTTGCGCCGCCGGTTGTATTCATTGTAGTCTTTTTTTGCCATATGATTGCGCCCATATAATCAAAGCCAACTTCCTCACAAAACTTGATGATTTCCGTGCGGATTGGAATGATTTTATATCTGCCATAATATACAGCCCTGGCAAATTGGTCTCCGATATTAACCAACATACGACACCCTGGATGTAATACACGAAAACATTCCTTCCAAACCAGATTTAGATTATTTATGTAATCTTCATAGGAATGGTCAAACCCGATTTGGTCTTCAACGTCATAATCTTTTAGCTGCCAATATGGTGGCGATGTTACCACGAGATGCACAGATGCATCGCTTAGTTCTACCATTTTTCTGCTATCGCCAATAATACAGGTTTGCGAGGTTTTCATAGACATTTCCCGGTATTATTAAAATTGTTGTAAATTAAATCCCGATCAATTATGAAACAAACACAAAATAACCCATTCGGGTTATTGCATCGAAAGATCATACCCACATATTATCTTAACGCAACCGGAAGAAAAAAACGACGTCTGTTCATGTATCGCAAAGATCAGTCCGGCGGACATGTCATTGTGGAATTTATCCATGCGATTGCCGGTTTGCATTTAAACCGACAACAATTCACGATCGTCGTTCAACAAACGGCAACGATGCTATGAAAGCTTTTTCAACTATTTCTATTTTAATACTACTGCTTCAAATCATATTTGCATCCATAAGCAAGGGACAACCGCAGAGACCGCAATTCGAACACCTTTCGCCGGAAGAAGGCATCGCTCACAATATGGTCTATTGTATTCACCAGGACCGCAACGGTTTTATGTGGTTTGGAACCATGTATGGGTTGATCCGTTACGACGGGCATGATTACAAGGTCTATCGTAACGATCCCGCCGATTCTTCCTCTATCTCCTATGACGACGTCACCGCCATTTATGAAGACAGCGCCGGACACCTCTGGATCGGCACCTGGGGCGGCGGGCTCAATAAATTCGATCCGCAAACGGAGCGCTTCGAACGCCTTGTTCATCAACCGGGCAATGAAAAAAGTCTCAGTCATAATATTGTGTGGGCGATTTATGAGGATCGCCGGAAAAATATCTGGGTCGGCACCGATAACGGGCTGAACCGGCTAACGCCGGTCTTAAGTGAGGAGACTGATCAGGAAATTCAAAACAATTACCACATTAAGCGTTTTTTTCTCAATCTCGACAATACAAACAGCCTCAGTAACAACCGCGTGCTCGCCATTTGTGAAGATGCCCGCGGCGATCTGTGGATCGGGACCCAAAACGGCCTGAATCGCTACAACTACGAAAAACAAAGCTTTACCATGTTTTTCCACATGGATCACGATTACACCGGTGCATATAATTCAGCCATGTACCGCCTTGTGGATACATTGCAGGCCCAGGGACGCCAAATAGCGGCAATAGACAGGCCCGGTAACTTCGCCGGGCATAGCAAAACATTCACGCTTAAAAAACGCCGTACGATACTGGCAGTAACCATGGGCGAGGGTCGGAGTGAACTGTTTGGTGAAAAAATCGATGAAATGTTTGATTATGGCTGGATCGAAAGCCCGGACGGTGAAATTATATGGAAGATGAAACTAAAAAACAGCCGTTACGCTGGCGGCGCCCTCAAAAACCGCATCGAAATGCATTTGCTGAATTTAGAAGCGGGTCGTTACCATCTGCGTTATAAATCGGACGACAGCCACTCCAGCCCGATGTGGAACAACTACCCGCCCCGACATCCGGAATTATGGGGCTTTCGTGTCTTTACACTGAATGCCGAGCAGCAGAAAAAGGCAATGTTGAACATTGATCGGCAACAGAACCGCTATCCCAACTCTATCTCAGGCAACGCCATTACCGCCCTGTTTCCGGACAGGAAAGAAGATGCTCTGTGGATCGGCACCCGATACAACGGCTTGAATAAACTCGATCTGGATAGTATGACGTTCAGCCATTACAAACAAAACGATGAGAACAGCAGTGATGTGGGCAGTAATACCATTCAATCGATATATCAGGATTCCTCGGGCATTCTGTGGATCGGTACCAATGAAGGTTTAACGCACTTTGATGTCGAGAGAAATCGATTCGTTCATTACCGCCATGATCCGCCCGACCCCGCCAGTATCAGCGGCAACAACATCGTGGCCCTGTGTGAAGACCGATCCGGTATACTTTGGATCGCCAGTTATCACGGCGGCGTCGATAAGCTTGACAAGCGTAAAAACACCTTTCGTCATTTGCGCCAACGCTCGGCCGATATGCCGGGCCTGTGTAACGACAATGTGTTTACCGTTGAGCAGGACCACGAAGGCCAGTTATGGATCGGCACCTGGGGCGGCGGTATCGATATTTATTCGCCGGACGAAGAACGCTTCCAATGTCTGCATCACAAATACGGAACGTTCGATGGAAAGCAAATCCACGATATAGAAGTCACGAATGATCACGATATCTGGATTGCCGCTGCAGGCAAAGGTTTGCTGCGCTATTCCCCCGACTCCGGGGAATTCGACCAATTTCTTTATGACAACCGCGACTCCACGTCCATTAGCTCTAATACCGTTACCGTTTTATTGGAAGACCGCAACGGCTATATTTGGGCAGGTACTTACGGCAACGGCCTGAACCGTTTTGACCAACAAAGCAGCCGCTTCCGACGCTACTATCACAACCCCGAACGCAAAAACTCCCTGAGCCATAACAGTATTTTATCCCTGTACGAAGATCGCGAAGGTAATCTTTGGGTCGGTACTTACAAAGGTTTGAATAAACTGGACTCGACGCGTACCCAAATCCAACGCTATCAGCAGAATCTTTCCGATCCCAACAGCCTGAGCCACAATTATGTGTACGACATTTACCAGGATTCGAAAGGTACGCTTTGGATCGGGACCGCCGGCGGCCTGGATCGCTTAAACGTCGAGCAGGGCAGCTTTCACCGATTTACAAATAGCGGCACGTTTGCAAACCGGGTGATCTATAAGATTCTGGAAGACCGGCGCGGCCATCTCTGGGTAAGCACAAATAAAGGTCTGTTCAAAATCTTCCATGACCGCCATACGGTTGAATCGTATGACGTCTCCGACGGTTTGCAGAGCAATATTTTTAACGCAGGCGCGGGCGTAAAACTCAGCGACGGACGTATGGTCTTCGGCGGAATCAACGGGCTGAACATTTTCCATCCCGAACGTGTGGCCAGGGATACTTTCATTCCGCCAATACATATCACCGAAGTAACGGCGTTCGATCAGCCGCTTGAAATTCAACGCCATTCCAAAACAGGCAACCGCATCGAACTCGATTATAGCGATAATTTTCTGACGCTGAAATTCGCTGCACTCGATTTTTCGAGTCCACGCAAAAATCGATATTCCTACTTCATGGAAGGGGTTGATCGATCATGGATTGATGCGGGCAATCGCAATACCGCTCATTATACCAATTTACGCCCCGGTCGTTACACTTTCAGAGTAAAAGGTAGCAACAGCGACGGCGTTTGGAATCCGGATGAGGCGCAACTCACCATTATCATTCATCCGCCGTTCTGGCAAACCTGGTGGTTTTACAGCCTGATGACCGCAATCGGTTTGGCGATATTTGTCGCGGCATATAAATTTCGTATACGACGGAAAATCCGCAGATTAATGGAAATCCAGGAAATCAAAGAGCGCGAAGCGGAACGGGTGCGCAAGAAGGCGGCGCAGGATTTTCATGATGAACTGGGCCACAAACTCACCAAAATTTCCCTGTTTACTGCTATTATTAAACGCAATCCCTGCGACGATACACTCCACCACTACATCGAACGAATCGATCAAACCGCAAAAAGCGTCTCAGGCAATCTGCGGGACTTTATCTGGAATCTGGACCCCAACAAGGATTCGCTGTACGATACGATGATACGCTTAAAGGATTTTGGCGACGATCTGTTCGATAAAACCGGCATTGCATTTCGAACGGCCGGTATCGAGGAAAGACTCAAGCCGATAAAACTAACGCTGGATTGGCGGCAACAGCTCACCCGTATCATCAAAGAGGCGATGCACAATATTTTAAAACACTCGGATTGCCACAACGTGCTTCTGGAAGTTAGCAGCGCCAACGGGGAGCTGGTCATTGTCCTGCACGATGACGGTCGCGGCATGAATGACGACGGCGAAGGCAACGGTTTTGGACTGGACAATATGAAGGAACGGGCGCGTAAGCTGGGCGGTCATCTTGAAATCGAATCAGGCAACGGAAGCGGCACGCGCATTTCATTCGTGGCGCCTTCCATAACAGGAGCGTGATTATTTTACAGAAGAGAGCGCTGTCCATTGTCAGGGCAAAATGGCGGCACCAATCTGCATAGTATAGGATTCCCGGAGATAAAAACATGATCGACGTTACAATTATCGAAGACGACTATGAAATACGCGAAAGCCTGGCTCTGCTCATATCGGGCACACGCGGATTTAGCTGCAAAAAATCCTACGGCGATTGCGAAACCGCCCTGGCAGACATCGAACGCCATACGCCCGATGTCATTCTAATGGATATCGAACTGCCGGGCATGTCGGGCATTGAGGGCATCCGTCAGATAAAGGCCCGATTTCCCGAAATTGATATTCTGATGCTGACCGTTCACGGCAACGAACAATTGGTCTTCGAATCGCTTTGCGCAGGGGCCTGCGGATACCTGATGAAAGATACACCGCCCGCAAAATTACTGGACGCCATCGAAGACGTTTACAACGGCGGAGCGCCGATGAGCACCACCATTGCGCGCATGGTGGTCAGCTCTTTTCAGGTAACACAGGATTCGCCCTTAACCAAACGCGAGACGGAAGTGCTCAGCCATCTGGGCCGCGGCAAAAGCTATAAGATGATTGCCGACGCCCTCTTTATCAGCGAAGAAACCGTTCGCCGACATCTGAAGAATATTTATAAGAAGCTCGAAGTACACTCCAAAAACGAAGCCGTAGCCAAGGCCCTTCGCGAGAAATGGATTTCCGCTTAGCCTTGTCCCGATTGCAGGCTGTTATGGCATGATTAGCCAAAGGTAAAAAGTTCCGCCGTTTTATTACGCAAAAAGTGTTCGAAAAGGAGCGATATGGCGCATTACCCGGTAACCCGCAAAACCGATGACACAACATCTGGAAAACCTTCATAAACAACTCAAAATAAACGCCTTCGTTTCTATGCGGCCGTTCGGTCCCGCATTGACCCTGGCTATTCAACAGACCCGAATATGCGATGATGGCTATGCCGCATGGGAAGAGGCGGATTTTTGTTCTCCATCCTTTACCGAAGAACGCAAGGCTGTTCTCGACCAAGTTTTTACAGACACTCAAACCATCAATGTTAACAAGGGCGAAGGCCGGAGCCAGATCGAACATATACCGGGGTTATTATCGTAAGTCAGAAAAAAGTCCATGTTATCGGCGGAATCCCGGTCCGCCGGACAACCTCTGTTTGGCAATCCCGGAACCCTGATGGGCCTTTCACCGCCCTCTTCCCTGTTTTCTATTAAACGGTGCCCGCCCTTCACTAGTACCACTTCCGTTCAACTCTTAAATTTGGGTCAATTCCCGGAAAGGTTAGCCCGCTGACCCGTAAAACGGTCTCTGCACCCGCATAACACTTAAAAATTACCCGTTCAGGTAATTGTAATCGCCCGTCAAACCCTTAAATATGTGGTCAACGATCGCACAATCCATATTAACCCAACAGCCCAACAAACAAGAAGGAGGCGATATGATGCGTAACATTCTACTTTTATTACGGCGACCGTTTTTTCCATTTTGGTTCGTCGCGGTCTTCGGCACATTGCTGTTACAGCCCGGTTTCAGTCAGCAAACCGGACAAATTCAGGGTTTGATCACCGACGCCAACACGGATGAACCCCTGGCGGGCGTCAACATCATTCTGGAAAATACCAATATGGGCGCCGCCTCCGATAACGACGGCTATTACCTGATCCAGGACGTGCCGCCCGGCCAATACCTGCTCTTAGTGAACTATATCGGTTTTCAGACACAGAGCAAGTCGGTTGACATAGTCGCAGGTGAAAGAACGGTACAGAACTTTGCTCTCAAAGAGAGCATTTTGGAAATGAATGAAATCGTTGTTACCGGCACCGGCGCCGAAACACGAAAAAAAGAACTCACGACGGCCGTCTCGACGATATCGGCCCGCGAGATCGACATTTCACCAACGGAGTCGATTGATAAATTACTGTTGGGACGCGTAGCCGGCGGACAGATCAAAGTTAATGCCGGTATGCCCGGAACCGGCTCCCGCATCCAATTGCGCGGCGTCACCAGCGCCAACGCTTCCCAGACGCCGGTAATTTATGTGGACGGCGTCCGGATCGACAACAACGATAATTTCCGGCTCGAGCAGGGTACCGGCGGCGTGGCGCAAAACGCCCTCTCGGATATCCTGACCAGCGATGTGGAAAAAGTCGAAGTTATCAAAGGCGGAGCGGCTTCCACATTGTACGGCTCGGAAGCGGCTAACGGCGTTATTCAGATTTTCACCAAAAAGGGCGATGTGGGGCCGCCGCGTTTTTCATTTAAAATGGAGCAGGGATTTAACGCGCCCGAAACCAAATACGTGCAGGAAAAACTGACCGAAGAACACGTTCTGGAAACGGGCTATTTTCAAAAATACTCTGCGACGCTGGACGGCGGCGGCTCTTTTCTCACCTACCATTTAAGCGGTTATGTGATGGGCGATAACGGCGTGCTCCCCGAAGACGATAATCAACGCTACGCCTTCCGAAGCGGTCTGCGTATCTTCCCGTCCGATGAGCTGCGCATTCATGTAACCAGCGGATTTGTTCGTGATAATTACCAGCGGATGTACAACAATAATGCCAGCGTGGATCTATTCGGAAGCGTTGAACAGCACTCTCCGGACTTTTTTGGACCCGATATCAGCGAAGAAGATGCGGCGGCCAAAATCGATGAATACGCTCTGCCCAATCTGACGTACGCCGTTAACCGTTTTAATTTCGGAACGACCGTACATTACGATCCTTATGAGTCGTTTACCCACCGTTTTACCGTCGGAATGGATTACCGTAAAAATGAAGAGCGCCAGTTCATCCCCATCGCTGCCGAGGAGGTAACCGGCGTGCAGGACGGCGGACTTTTTCGTTCCGATCGCGAATATATGACCGTTACCGTGGACTATGCCGGTACTATTCACTATCCGCATGAAGGGCTGTTCACGTCAAAATTTACCTATGGCGCACAGGGATTCCGGGTCGAAGACCGTGAAAGCAACGTCTCGGCTACCCAATTCGGTTTACCCGGAACGGATGATTTCGACAATACCGCCAACCAGGCGCCGCTGGAATCCAACCGTCAAATATTCAGCGGAGGCGTTTTTATAAACGAACAAATTGGTTTCCGTGATAAACTGTTTTTTAACGCCGGATTGCGGGTGGACGGCAATACCGCTTTTGGCGATGAGATTTCAGCTGTTACCTATCCCAAATTCGGTGTCGCCTATACACTGTCGGATGAAGCGTTCTGGAAAGGGTATGCGGCGCGGATTTTCAGCTTGCTTAAATTCAGGGCCTCTTACGGTGAAACGGGTAATTTCCCCACGCCGTTCAGCCGGGATCGCACGTTTATTCAGGGTTCTTTTCAGGGCGCTGTGGCCGCGAATTTCGGAAATCCGGGCGATGATGAATTAGGCCCCGAACGTACCAAAACCTTCGAATACGGACTGGAAACATCACTGCTTTCCGACCGTGTGGGGCTCGAGTTCAGTATTTTTGATGAAACGACCACCGACGCGTTATTTCTGGTACCGAGTCAACCGGCGTCGGGATTGAGTCTACAACTGCGCAATGTGGGTCAAATTGAAAACAGCGGCGTTGAACTGGCGTTGAACGCACAAATTTACACATCCCGCAATTTCAATTCTTCTTTGCGAGCGACCTTCACCAAAGTTGAAAACAAAGTAACCGATCTGGGCGGCGCCCAGGCTTTTTCCGTCGGCGGATTCTCATTTTTGCCGCAACGCGTCGAAAAAGGCAAGCCCGTGGGCGTGTTCCGAACCAATGTTCCTAATGCCGACGGCCGTTTCGAAACCGTGCTTGAAAAATCGCCGCTGCCGGATTTCTCCTATTCCCTGGGTCTGAATCTGGATATCTTTCGGCGTTTACGGTTGTCCTTCCTGGGCGATGGCCAGAAAGGCGGCTACAGCGGCAACCTGGGTAAAATCCTGAGGTTTCTCAACGGCGGTGAAGTTCAGGATCCGCAGATACCCGAAGGCCACAATTTTGTGACCGCTTCGGATATATTTATTGAAGACGCGACCTTTTTTAAACTGCGCGAAATTTCGGCCTCTTACCGATTGCCCCGGCGCTATTTCAATGCGGATATCACCCTGCAGGCCAGCCTGCGTAATGCCTACATCTGGAGCAAAGCCGACGACTTCGACCCGGAATTGAACGGAACGCGAACGGCTTCGGTAACGCAGGCGGATGTGGGCGGTTTTACGATTAACACCATATCGCCGCCGCGTCAGTTTCGCTTTGCCATTCAATTCAATTATTAACGCTGATGAAAGAGAAAATCATCTATGCTTTCAAATGAAGGAGGAATAAATATGAAACGACAACCCTCATGGCTGCTATGGTCTCGCGCGGTCATCATTGTGCTCCTGGTATGGGCCATCTCCGCATGTGATCTGTTGGATCCCACCAGCGTCGAGAATCCGCAAACAACCGACGAGAGCCTCAAAGAGAACGCCACCGGAGCGGCCGCCCCGTTTTTGAACGGTCTGCATTTCCGCTATTCGGACGCCGTTGAAGATTTAATTATCTTCACCGATGTGGTTTCCGATAATTATGACAATGTTTCCACATTCACGTCGCCGCTGATCGATAATCCGCGAGCCATCATGGCATCGGATTTGACCCTAAACCATGAAACATCCGGATTGTACTTCGAAATCCAGGAACTGCGCGCTTTGGCTGATTTCGCCATTAACAGCGTCATCCCCAACGACGCAAACGCAACCGATGAACAGCGCGCCGAAGCGCTTTTCTATCGCGGTATGGCCAATCTGCTGTCGGCGGAAAATTTTGCGGCGGTTCCGGTCGAGGAAAACGGCGCCGCGGTACCCGCAGAAGCGTTGATCGGTCTTGCGATCGATGATTTCAAAAAAGCTCTGACGGTCAGCGGGCACGCCGGTTTCGAACCGCGGATTCATCTCGTACTGGCAAGGGCTTACCGTATAGCGGGCAATAAAGAACAAGCTTTATCGGAGGCGGACATGGCGCTTTCCAGCACGTCCGAAGATTTTGTCTTTTCAGCCACCTACGACGCGGCCAATAATATCAATAACGCCTACAATTTTACTGTGGGACGCTCCAACTCCGATGATTATCAACCGCTGCCCAGGCTTGATTTCCTGGATCCCAAATATTTGAATCCCGATGCGCCTGTCCCGTTCATTAAAATGGAAGAGGCCTATCTGATCAAGGCTGAAATCGCTCTTTCGGATGGCGATGCACCCGGAGCGGCGCAGTTGCTGGCGCAGGCGATTGAACTGGCGGAAAGCCGACCGACGGTTGATTTTATTGATCCCGATGCGCGCCGGGATACGGAGGACAACGCCTTACGTCCGGACAGCGGACTGGTTAAAGCTTCGCCCGACGCCGAAGCTATCGATGGTCTGATTTTACCCCGCAGCGGCAACATGGTATCCGTGCCCGTGGTTTCCGGCACCAGTCTGGACGCCGATCAAATTACCTCCATGAGCGATCCGGAGGCCGTGCTGTATCATCTCTATCTGGCACGGCAGGAAATTTTCTTTTATGAAGGGCGCCGCATGAGTGATCTCGGCATCCGGTTGCCTATGATGAATCGCGAAATCGAAACCAATGCAAATATTCAAACAGGCGCAACAGGCACCGAGGTAATGGTACCGGATTATATCCCGGCCGGCAACGAAATGGATGCCTATGAAAGCAACGGCGATATAACAACCATCCTGCATGATATGAATCGTGTTTTGGCCGAGAACCGGGTTTCGCCCTTCACTATGCCGTTTTAATTTCCAGGCAAAAGGAAACGCCCGTCCTCGCAGTAGCGACGGGCGTTTCCTTTGTAACCGAAATACCAAAAGGAATGCTTTCGGGAAACATCTGAATCGAGTGTAAAAACAAATTCGGCCCTCCTCCTTACCCCCTCCGCTCGGCGATTCGGCAGAGCGTGTTTTGGGAGGCGGGTCTTTTCTTCACGTAAACGAAGCGACCAATCGTTTCGGAACAAGCCATGCCGGCGGCGCCATCCTGCTTACGAGCCGCTAACTACCGGCGTCATCCGGCATGTTACGACGTTAACCGGTCACGACCCAAGGTTTGTGAATGAACAAATAGGAGGAAACATGGAATCCCGTAATCCAAACTTTTTGAAGTATTCAGGTTATCTTCTGATGACCCTGCTCGTATTGTTAGCTTCTGACATACAAGCCCAGCCGAAGGCAACACACATTCTTTCAGACAGCAGCGATCGCCCACAAAATCAATTTGATTTCTGGCTCGGCGAGTGGCAACTCCACTGGGATGACGGCGGTAAAGGCGGCAATACAATCACGAAAATCCTCGATGGGCAGGTGATCGTCGAACATTTCGACGGGAAAAATTCCATTGCCCTGCGCGGGATGAGTTTATCCGTTTACAATAATGACAAAGATGTGTGGCAACAAACCTGGGTGGATAATAATGGCAGTTATCTTACTTTTACCGGCGGCATGCGGGACGGGAAAATGATCTTACGCAGATCGAGCATAAAAGCGGGAAAACGAATTCTGCAAAGGATGGTGTGGTATCATATTCGTCCCAATACGCTGGACTGGAACTGGGAACGCTCCACGGATAGCGGCCAGAACTGGAAAGTTCTTTGGAAAATACACTATCGACGTAAAGCAAAGTAGACGGCCGCATTATGCATGGAAACACCTGTCTTTTTACAATTGCGGCGGCGCTGTTATTTGAGTAACAACATCGATTTGGTGTCTGCAATTGTATTGCCGAGTATAAGGCGATAAAAATAGACGCCCGATCCGTATTGTCCTTCCTGCCATTGCACTTTATGAACGCCGGCATTTTTCCATTCATCGATCAGGGTTTGCAGTCGTTTTCCGGTAATATCGTACACGTTCAGTTTCACTCTTGCGCTGTTTTTTAAGCTAAAGGGAATGGTGGTGCCGCTGTTGAACGGATTGGGATAATTCTGATGCAGGGCAAAATCGGCCGGTGTTTTTGTGGACTCCCGCCCCAAGCCTGCAGGATCGGTTGGCTTAAAGCGGTAGATTCTGGAATCGTCGCCGTCAAAGGTACAAATATAGAGCTCATTCGCCTGGTCCGTACCGAAAGAAGATATGGAAAGGCCGGTATCGTTCAACAATTCATTGGACGGCTCGCCGCTTCCGTTGTATTGCAACGACCATATCTTACCCTGAACATAATCGGCGTAGATATATTTACCCTCCAGCTCTGGTATCGTCGGGCCGCGGTACACATAGCCGCCGGTGATGGATTGACCCACGGAGTGGTCGTATTCCCAGACAGGTAATTCCAGTCCGGTCGTATCACAGTTTTCAGGCGGATCGTAGCAATGATTGCCTTCCATGATACGCCATCCGTAGTTTCCGCCGCTTTCAATAATATCCACTTCTTCATAATCGTACTGCCCCACATCGCCGGTCCACAACCGATCGGTGGCGGGGTCAAAGCTAAAACGCCAGGGATTGCGTAATCCGTAAGCATAGATCTCTTCGCGCCAGCCTTCGTCGTTGCCGGTAAATGGGTTATCGTCGGGAACGGCGTAATTTAATGCTCCTTCCTGATTATCCACATCAATGCGCAGGATACTGCCGAGCAACGTTTGCCGGTTTTGACCGTTACCGATTTGCCCGTGATCATCGCCCGCGCCGCCGCCGTCGCCCAGCGCGATATATAAGTAACCCTCGGGACCGAAGGCAATTTGTCCGCCGTTGTGATTGGATTCCGGCTGACCTACCGACAGTAACTCCAGTTCGCTGGAGGCATCGGCTTTATTTATATCGTTTTCTGAAACACTGAACCGGGAAATGACCGAACGTCTACCCGGATCGGAAGTGGTATAGTCCACATAAAAATAGCCGTTCTCTTCATAGTTGGGATGGAAGGCCAGACCAAGCAGACCCATTTCGTTGCCGCTGTCGTCTACACTTTCTTTGATATCCAAGAACAGCGTCTTCTCTGTTGCGTTCGAATCATTGGGAAAGACATAAATGTTGCCCTGTTGTTCAACTACAAAGATACGATCCGTGCCGTCGCCCGCGTGTTGCAGATCAACAGGGCGGGTAAAGGAAAGGTTCGGAAACGCCTCTTTCAATTCGAATTGACTGATGCCCGGTGTGGAGCACCCCAAAATGATGAGCGATACGGTTACATATTGAAATAAACGAGCCATGCTCTTCCCCCTTATCTTTCACGCCTGAATATGCTCGATTAGAACGAAAACAGCATGCTCCAAAATTTCGATACAGATGGCCCGGGCGATAGGAGGGCTGTCTCATGATTTATGAAAGGCGGCAAGGTAAACGAAGCACCCAATTTTCTAAGGGCTCTTTTCTGATGCCGCTGTTAATGCAATAATAATACGTTTCGATTTGTTCGTCAATTCCATCATCTGCTAAATATTAATCAGGCTTTCGGCGGCACCGTGATTGAAACATTCATCGATTCTTACAAAAGAGATAAAGAAATGCCCAGTCCTTCAAAATAGGTATCGTTTAACGGCGATTGCGTGGTATAACGGGTCTCCATATATTGAAGATTGATGTGCTCGGCCGCGAAATCGAGTATACCGGAATGCAGTTGTGCAGACAACCACTTAAAGACGCCCCTGCTGCTGAATAAAAATCCGTGCGTACGTTGAAAGGTGGGATATCCCGGCCCCTTAAAGCGTCCCTGGCTGTATTGGAACGTTTGCAGTAATTGAATACGCCAGCCCTGGTAAATCGTAACTTCGTTATTGCTTTTACCAAGAATCACATTATCCCATATACCGATTTTTCCGGGTACGTTTATATACTCGTTTTCATTATCGGCCGTGCGATTAACGAGCAGATCACGCGCTTCGTTGGACCAGTCGAATTGGATAAATCTCAGATTGAATCCGTGATAGCTTCGTTTAAGTCCAAATGAAAGCGCATACCCCATACGCGCCTCTTTGGGCAACGCTCCTTTTGTTGTTACGTTTTGATATTTAATTTTATCGCCTTTGTTTGCCAGGCTGTAGCCCATTGAAAAATCTAAAAACGGCTCCGAACCGTCAACCGGCGTAAAGGCATTATTACCTTCCTGCAGCATGGTATAGAGTTCAACAAGCGGAAGCGTCAATTGCAGACCAAAATCCGAGGCGGCGGCATCTTCAAGATTGTTGGAGCTGGGCCCCAATTTCGACTGAATATCCTTGTAGGTATAACCGGCATTAAACCGGATAAAACGGTTAAAACCGATGCCCAATGAAAAAGCCTTATATTGTTCCCATGAGTGGAATGTGCCGATGGGGTTGCCTTCTGCATCGGTCCAGACGTTTTCCCCAAGATCCAGTTTTGTATCGATGTAACCAAAACCGAGTGTGAGGGGCATCATCGGAAAGATATGGTCCAGAGGGTATCCGACCGCTGCTGCCGTGCTTTGAAAGGTTACTTCGCTGTAATCAAATTCGGGCAGCCAATCGGCCTTTTGCGGATAAAATTGGATTGCAAAAGTGTGCTCGCCGGAGAAATGACCCAGTTGCGCAGGATTAAAAAAGGGAGCAAAGGGATCGGCGCTGGGTAACGCCGTAAAGGCGCCGGCCATTGCGTTTACGTTGGGCCCCGGATGGATCAAAACAAAAGGAACGGCGGCCTCGCCCTGGGCGTATGAAGGTCGCCAGGATAAAAGCAGCAAAACAAGAACGGATATAAATAAACGAAACATGATAATTCTCCCGATGTACCTTTATTGAATGGCTTCTGTCTGCCATATGACCAAAATGGATAGATTGGAGGCACCGAATCATTCACTGTCCGGAAAAACCGGTTATATCCCTATCACATCGGTTAATCAGCTCCTCTCGGATACATTCATATATCAGTAATTTTATTGTATTCTCTAAGAATTGAGAAGACGGCTAATAGATACTATGCTCGAATTGTCTTACACTTCGCCTGCGACAACACCCGAACTATCCTGAATTGACTTTTTCAGACGTCGCCTTCCAGTACTTCGCGCACTTTTTGCGCCAGCTCGGGCGGTGAAAACGGCTTCTGGATCAGATGGACGCCTTTATCCAGAACGCCGTGTCTCACGATAGCGTTATCGGTGTAGCCGGACATATAACAGATTTTAATATCGGGATAGATTTCATGTATTTTCTTCGCCAATTCCTTGCCGGACATATTGGGCATAACCACATCGGTCAGTAGAAGATGAATGGTTTTGGTATACGATTTTGCAGCCTTCAGGGCTTGCACGCCTTCACTGGCCGAAATCAATTGATAGCCGTAGTTTTGCAGCGACTCTTCCACCAGGGTTCGTACCGCATCTTCATCTTCAACAACTAATATGGTTTCAGAGCCCCTCAAACTCCGGCGTGATTTAATATCGTCTTTGGGCACATCGGCTTCGGCTTCATCTTCCACTGCCGGTAAATAGATTCGGAAGGTGGTGCCTTTGCCGGGCTCGCTATAGACCCATATATGGCCGTCGCTTTGTTTCACAATCCCATACACCGTCGATAGGCCGAGCCCCGTACCTTCTCCGGTTTTCTTTGTCGTAAAGAAGGGCTCGAAAATACGTTGGCGCGTCTCCTTATCCATACCTTCACCGTTATCAGTGATAGCAAACATAACATAACGCCCGACTTTAACCCCTTCATGTTTTTTAACATACTCTTCATCCAGCAGAATACGCTTGGTCTCGATCGTCAGTTTACCGCCGGATGGCAGGGCGTCGCGGGCGTTGACGGCAAGGTTCATAATAATTTGCTCAATCTGGCCGGAATCGGCTTTTATGGTAGTTGATTCCGAACAAAGCGAGGTGTACAAGTCGATATCTTCACCTATTAATCGCTTCAGCATTTTTTCGGTATTGGCAATCAAATCGTTCAGATTTAAGACCACCGGTTGCATTACCTGTCTGCGGCTGAACGCCAAAAGCTGATCGGTCAGGCTAGTGGCGCGTTGCCCTGCCTGCCGGATTTGCTGCAGTTTGTCAAACATAGCATTTTCAGGTTTCAAGGTAGCCATCAGCAAGTCCGTATATCCGTTAATGACCGTTAAGAGGTTGTTAAAGTCGTGGGCAACGCCGCCCGCCAGTTTACCAACCGCTTCCATCTTCTGGGATTGACGCAATTGCTCTTCCAGTTTTTTCTTATCGCTGATGTCTGTTTTAATACCGATAAAATGTTTAATTTGTCCGTTTTGATCGTAAACCGGCGTAATCGTTTCTTCTTCATTATAAAGCGTGCCGTCTTTTCGTTTGTTAACCAACTCATTACGCCACACCTTGCCGGCCAGTATGGTCTGCCACAGCTCCTTATAAAAGGCGTCATCCTGTTTACTGGATTTCAGCAATTCGCTGGGATTTTTTCCTAACGCTTCGTCTTCCCTATAACCGGTTAATTGCGTAAATGCGCGGTTTACCCACTCGATATTGCCCTCACGATCGGTAATGAGTACGGCATTAGCGGCGGAATTCAGTGCTTTATCGCGCAGTAACAGAGCCGCTTCGGACTGTTTGCGTTTGGTTATATCACGAAAAATCGCAAGCACTTGCGGCGGTTCGCCCGGAATATCCACAAAGGTATTGGCCACTTCGAACCAGCGTACTTCGCCGTTGTGTAATTCGAAGGCATTTTCAATGATGTCCGGGATCGTACGTTTTTTAAATCGTTCGCAATGTTTTTGCAGGATTCGCTCCCGATCCCGTTTATAAATGATTGATAGGGGATTACCCACTAATTGCGAACGCTCTTTGCCGACCATGGCGCAGAAAGCATCGTTGACGGCTGTAATGATTCCGTTCGAATCGGTGAGTCGCATGCCGTCCTTTGCACTGCGCCAGATTTGCTGGAATTTCACTTCGGCCCTGCGGCGCGCTGTCATGTCCCTGGCCATCACTAATCGCGCATCGCGATTTTCATACGATATTCGGTGCGAACTGATCTCTACAAAAATAATGCTGCCGTCTTTTCGTTTATGACGCCATATACCCGCCTGATTGATCGTTGCGGTTGTACGAGCAACATCTTCTTCCAAAGCCTTTAAGTCTTCCTCAGGACGGATTTCTTTGATCGTCATATTGAGAAATTCCTCCCGGGAATAGCCATAATGATCGACGGCCGCATCATTGACCATGAGAAATTGTAAACTTTGATTGTCGTACACCCACATGGGCACGGGATTATTTTCAAACAGATACTTGTAGTGTTGTTCACTCCGTATGATAGCCTCTTCCGCCTGCTTACGCTCCGTGATATCGCGTACAAACACCAGAGCGCCGTTTTGTTCCTTATACTCGAAAGGGACGGCCGAAACCTCAACAGGGATGACCTTATTTTTAAGGGTTACCATCGCCTCTTCGGTGCTTTCAACTTCCCGTTGTTCTTCGTTCAGTACACGTATGCGTTCAAGCACCTGTTCGTGATAATCTGAGTGAAAATGATCCAGGACATTCTTTCCGATCAAATCGTCTGCGGACGGCGCTTCCAAAAGACGAATGCAAGCATCATTCACATAGGCAAATTGATGTTTGGTTTGCACAAAAATGGCATCGGGTGCGTTTTCTACGAGGGAGCGAAAGCGTTGCTCGCTTTCATGGAGCGCCGATTCCGCCGCTTTGCGCTTTGTTTCGTCTTCAATGATACCCAATCCCGCTAATATTTCATTATTATGGTCACGAATGCCCGTAAATATCGCTTTAACATAGGTTTGTTTCTTTGCCGTGACCGACTTGTAAAGCCCTTCGTGGTAGGCATATCCGCTACTGAGCGATTCATTAACCGCCGCGATGATGGCCTTATCCTCTAACCGTTCCGGCATATTAAGGCCGATCAAGACATCGCGGGAAGAGCCTATGATCTGAACAAAAGCTTCATTGCACTCCGTAATAACGCCCTGTGTATCGTAATAAAAAAAGCCGACGGGCGACTGGTTAAAAATAGTGCGGAAACGCTCTTCACTCTCCCGTAAGGCTTTTTCGGAGGCAATCCGATCGGAAACATCTCTGATGAGTCCAATGAAACCAAGCACTTTTTCTTCATCATCCCTCAAATAAAAGACATTGGTTTCACCCGGGAATGTGGCGCCGTTCTTTTTTTTATAATGTACGGTGAATAGAAATTCGTTGCCTTTAAAGTTATCTTTTATAGCTCTTCCCATCGCTTCAAATTCTGCCTCACTGGCATAAACCGTAACGGTTTTTTTACCTTTGATCTCATCGAAAGAATAACCAAATAAGTCGATAAAGGCACGATTACAATCAATGATATTTCGATTTGTATCGGCAACTAAAATCGCATCACGGATACTATTGTAGAGCGAGCGGTATTTTTTCTCACTGTCTGCGATTTGCCTGAGCATTGTACGTTCCGTGGTTTGATCACTGAAAACCAGTACTACGCCGACAATGTTTCCCTTTTTGTCTTTAATCGGGGCGCCGCTATCGGCAATCGGAATTTCCCTGCCGTCCCTGGAAATCAACAATGTGTGATTCGCCAACCCTACGATCATCCCCTGTTTCAATACTTTTTGAACGGGGTTTTCAACCGGCTCTTGTGTGTATTCGTTAATTATTCTGAACACCTTCTCCAGCTTCTTACCGTAGGCCTGTGATTCACGCCAGCCCGTCA
Organism: uncultured Calditrichaceae bacterium; assembly: GCA_964542915.1. Classification (GTDB taxonomy): domain Bacteria; phylum Calditrichota; class Calditrichia; order Calditrichales; family Calditrichaceae; genus CAZIVP01. Next base: position 19,352 of record CAZIVP010000019.1, read on the forward strand.
ATTTTTGCGCTACCGGATTGAGATTTTTTACAATTCCTTTCTTGTCGGTTGTGATAACCGCATCGCCGATGCTGTAAAGCGTCGTTTTATATTCTTCCTGGGTTTCCCATAAATTTTTGTACATGTTTCGCTGCCGGTAATTGTAGACAGAGACCGTACCAATTACGACCATCAAAATAAAAAGGAAGGTGAAAAGTATAATATAAATGCTTGTTTCATATAAGCCTTCCAAAATTTCATTTTTATCGACCTTTGCGATGAGGTACCAGGGCGTCATCTTAATGGGACTGATTTGTGCAAGAACCTCCGATCCGCGATAATCGATACCTTCCCATATGCCTTCAAAACCGGATACCGCCTGGACCGCCGGCACGTTCTTTTCCTGCAATGAGATTTTAAAGTTAAGGGCGGTATCGTTGCGATGCCGCAAATGATTAAGGAATAAGACGCTGTCCCCTTCCTGGCGCACCAACAGAGTTTCCGATGTTTTCGAAGGGACGGGCCAGGATTGTATGTCAGGATAAATTTGAACGTTGGGATCGATTCTGAATACAATAACAGCCACGGGATTATTGGAGTCATCGCGGATGGTTGCTAAAAAATCGATGTGGATGGTTTTATGAGTAGCACATGCGTAAAGATCCGTTGACCAACTTGTTGCCTGCTGGTACCTTAGACGGATATTCTCTATCAGCGCTGAATCGACACGCACTTTATCCGGCTCCGAATGCAAAAATGGCTGACCTTCAATCGATAATAACAGGATGTCATTTAGATTATGCTCCGTTTTCAAAACGTTTATAAATCGGCGCACCATCGCACGATTCGTTTCGGTTCTGTTTCCCAGCCAGTTTATTATTTGTTTCTTCAAAAATGGGTTGGATGCGATCATTTCCGCATCATGCAATTCATCCTGATACCAATGGGCGATTTGTGCAACCTTCAATTTTGCTATAGATTCGAGTTGCTTTTGCTTTTCTCTGCGGATGTGCATTTCTTCGTAGCGATAGTAGACATATCCCGACAATAAAATCAGCAAGCTTAAAGCAAACGATATTAAAATGACATGAGATTTCTTGGTGAAAATTCCTTGCCTTATCTTTTCCATAAGCACACGCTCTATCAAGCATTCGTTAATTGCGCCTATCGACACGGTCAAGTTTATGACGATGTCATTATCGGCCTTTGCTTAAATAAATTGAACGATTAATTATCCATATCGCGGACTTGCATGCTTTTGATACCCCTTCATCTATTTATAAAGTGCAAAAAACGGCCGGATAATAGCGTGCGCATCCCTATCAACTCGGTTCGTCCAAACGTATATAAAAAGCGTTTTCATGGTTCGACTCAAAAAGTATAGATTGCCTGAAGTAAAATAAATGTTAAAAAGTGTTAATTCAAGATTAATGTTACATGTTATCTTTTTCAAGACAATGGAAATTAATTTAAGGGCGTTTACCGGCGCCTTTTTTTGAGTCATTATACATTTTAAAATGGTGTGGCTTTACCGATGTCCGGAATTAGTGCTCATTCATGGACCGTACAGCGTCATTTTAGTTGAAGAGTAGTATGAATTGCTCAAACATATTATCCTGGAATTGCCCCATCATTTCTTTTTTCATCAGACACAGCGCATCAAAAGGCTTCAACTTCTTTTTATAGGGGCGCCTGGATGTCAACGCGCCATAGACATCCGCGATACTGCAAATGCGTCCGTAAACATGAATTTCCGGTCCTTTCAATCCCAGAGGATAACCACTGCCGTCAAAACGTTCGTGATGTTGCATGACGATAATCTTGGCCTCGTGACTTAACTGATTGGCCTCTCTTAGCAGCTTGTAGCCCTCTTCCGGATGTTTCCGCATTTCATGCATTTCGGCTTCGCTTAATTTTCCGGGCTTGTTCAAAATATTTTCATCAATAGCGACTTTACCGATATCATGCAGAAAAAAACCGGCGCCGAGTTCGTGCAGATCATGTATGCTGGTATTTCGGAATAATGCTTTACTTAATAATATAGCCAGGAATCCCACATTGATTGAATGCGTATAGGTGTAATAATCGTAGCGCGTCAGTTGCAATAAATAGTCCGAAAATAAATCATCGGCCAGAATCAAATCCACTATCTCCGTTGCGGCTTCCTTGAATTGTTGAATATTCTCCATTGTAGGACTTTTCCTTAATTGCTCCATAATCTCAATGGAGATTTTGTAAATGTCCCAGGCTTTTTGCTGATAAGGTAGTTTTTTTTCATGAACGGTGTTTTTCAATATTTCAACATTTTTTTGATAATTCTGATCTATATTCGATTCAGGCAGAACTTCATTATCCTTGCACAACTCCCGCCTTTCAATGAAATTCTTCGGATTTATTTCATCAACAATTTCCACGCACCGAATACCATGCGCTTTTAATTTTTTAATTTGTTTAGTTGAGACAATTTGGAAGCGGTTTCTTAAAAAAGGATGTTTGTACCACGAAATTGGTATTTTAATATGCATACCAATTTTCAGATCGTTTGTTTTTATAATTTTGCCCATTAGTCGACCCTGAAACGATACTTATCCATCCCAAAAAATATTTAAAGTAAGCATTTAATGATGCATCAATATTTCGGGAGTCACACCGTTCATATTGGTTCCATCATTTATGTCCGATTCATATCGACGTCGAATAAGCTATATAATGGATACGACTTTGTATTCTCATTTTAGTCAAGTGCCGAAACGCTTTATATATCCTTATAGAATAATACGTTTTGGTATGGTTCTTACGTTCACTTTACCATAACGTATTTTAAATACTCGACTAATCAAGCTTTCACATGAGCTATAGATTAATAATAAGACCAAACTGAATATGCCGCCCCATATCCCAGGCTGAAATATCCTCGAGGTGACCTCCGGGCTTTCCGTTGATATCCGCCCAAAGGATATTCCGGTTATCGAATGCGTTATAAAGCTCGCCGAACATATACAGAGCCAGCGTATTCCACTGAAACTTTCGGGCGATCCTGATATCAAAGGATTGGGTGGATGACAACCGTGCATTATTGGGTACGGTTCCGTAGCCTTTGAATTTCGTATAGGGTAATCCGCTATTCCACCGGTAAAGGGTATTTAAGCGCCATCGATTCCAAAGACTGTAAGAAAAATCAAGCACTATCGTATGCCTTTGATCCCAGCTGAGTGGGAACTGATCGTTCGGGATGCGGTATGTATCGCCCTGCCAGTTGATAGCGTCAACCGCACTGCTCCCTGTGCCGCGGGCATACATATAGGTATAGCTTATTTTACCGCCGATTTTCCTGTGAAACCTGCGTTTGAAGAAGAGTTCCATGCCCCGGATGTTGACCGCCGACGAATTAACGAATCGCGACAAACCATACGAAAATGCGCCGCCGAATTGCGGATCGGCGTTTAAAAACGTATTGGAATCAACCAGATTGGTCACATCCTTATTAAAAAAAGTAATATCAAGCAGATAAAGGTCGTCGAACGATACGCGGTAGCCGGCTTCAATCGCCACGGTACGCGCCGGCTTTAAATCCGGGTCGCCCACAGCGGCAAATCCATAGGCTACGTTTAAGTTTGAATTGGTATAGAGGTATTCAAATTGCGGCATCTGGAAAAAATATCCGTAATTAATACGGAATTCACTGTTGGCCGATGCAGGCAGCGAAAAACCGACGCGCGGGCTGAACTGATGTTTTATGGACGCCGGCGTGCTTTCTTCCGGAGAAACGATCCATACGGAATCAACGCCGGTTACATCCTGCTCAACCACGGGGCGACGCGCCCTGGGATTGAAAAAATCATAACGCAGGCCCAGATTCAACGTTAAAAATTCGTAGTCGATTTTATCCTGAATGTAGAACGAACCCTGGTTGGGACGATATTCGTATTCGGTGTCATACGTTATATAGCGGGGGAACTTGGGATCGAAACGGAATAATTCCTTACGAAACACATTTTTTTTGTATAGATAATAAAATATGGCCTCGCCGCCGAATTTTATCTGATGGTTGAAGTTCATTTGCTTTACAAAATCAACTTTAATCAGATTATGGATCTCTTCGTGATCCATCCACCAGGGATAATCTCCGGAAATAACATAACCCAACGGATCTTCATTACCCGATTCGTCCGTTTCGTGGATAACCGGTTCCTGTTCTTCTGAGGATTTACCGTATACCGCTTTTAATACGTTATATTGACTGACATAAAGGTTTAAATAACTATCGTTTGAGAAAGCATGGCTTAAAAACACATTTAAGCGATAACTCTTTTTGCTCTGGGGCGATAATCCGGACAGATTAAATTTCCATTGGTGGTCATATTCCGTCCAGTCCCATAGCGAAAGCAGGCCTTGTACGTTAATCTTTGTCGAATTATCGATATGATAGGTTAATTTGCCGGCCACATTAAAATTTTGACTCTCTACATCGGTGTAAATGAGCCGCTTAACGCCAAACTCCTCTTTTTTCCAACGGGAATTCGGGTAGAGAGCGTTCGATGATATAAAGTATTGTAATTTATCCGTGATGGGGCCGCCGGCTGAGAAATCAACTTCATAGTCGTTCTGATGGTTAGCCGAAAATGGGCGCGGTTCGTTGTTAAGGTAGGTAGCCGACAATTCGAGGTGGGAAAAGAAATTTTCCGTGCCCTCTTTGGTAATGATATTGACGACGCCCGACATAGCGTTTCCGTATTCGGCATTAAAACCACCTGTTTGTACCGTCATGTCCACAATGGCGCTGTTCGGTAAATCTGTCCCGATTTCGCCTTCGATGGCTTCTTTTACGGGTAGTCCATCCACCAGATACAATACTTCATCTTTGCGTCCTCCGCGAATATGCCCCGCCGCCACGCCGGGTTGAATATCGATAGCCTGTTTATAATTCTTGAGCGGGAGCGTCTTAAGTTCTTCGTTTGAGATAAAATGCGTTGTCGCCGTAACATCTTTTTGTAACAACGGTTGTTCAGCCGTAACGACAATTTCTTCGCCTAAATCGAGGGAAACCGGTTTTAACTTGAATACGAGCTTGGTTCTTAAATCCACAAGGATTTTAACATCTCTCTTGTTTTCGGTTTTATACCCCATGATCTGGGCAGAGACGGTATAACTTCCGGAAGGGATATGGTTAATTAGAAAATAGCCATCCTCATCAGTAATGCCGCCTTTACCGGCGCCTTCGATAACGATATTTACGTAAGCCAGGCCTTCTCCGCTTTGTTCATCCACTACCTGTCCCGCAAGGGTTCCGTAAACGCCGGCGTTCAATGTTGAAATGAATGCGACAAATAAAGAAATAATTATACTATAAATCATTTTATTCGTTTGCATGGATACCACATTCCCACTTCTCCTATTTCCCTAACCTCCAATCGTGCTATTAGGCAACAGATCACTATCAGGGCAATCGCACATGGTAAAATACGGATTCGCTTAGTAGCCATAGGCGGTTTCTTCCCTGTATCGCCAGATATTTTGCAACCAAGGGATTATCGGTGCGGCCTTCCATAAAGACTATAAAATAACCGTTTATTGCGAACGAATCATCCATTCTGTACAAATGAGTGCTCTCCGTATCCGTGGCCCAATAATGCGCCCCGTCCCAAGCCAGCCCGTGCATGTCGTGTCCATTAAAAATATATTCATCAACCGTACCATCATCAAAATCGATGACTTTTGATATTTTCTGGCCTTTCGCAAAACAGAGATTGCTTCCGTCCCAGGTCATATCATTACAGCTGTGTTCCAGTGAGCCGGTCAAGCTGAGATCGTTCTCCCTTATCTTGTAAATACCAGCCGCAGAACCCATCCAATAACTGCTGCCGCCGCTGGCAATTCCGCTATAGGCGTATGCATAGCGTTTGCCGCCCGGATCATATCTTAAGCGATATCGGTTGGAGTCGATATGTAATTCATAAATAACAGGTAATATCACAGTTGATCCTTCGATCTCCGTTTCCCACTTATCGATCATTGCCATGGTCGAGGAAGATTTAAAACAAATGCCCGCAACCTCGCCATAGGGTGGTTCAATGTCGGACTGTGCTGCAAGTAACAGGCGGGGCAGTTTAACATCATACGCCCGATCCGAATAAACCATATTTAATAGTTTATTGAAAACCAGATAGCCTTCGCGTCTCACTTTAACAATACATTGACCGGGTGATACTTTCTCGGTAAATTCATAATATCCCGTACTGTCCGTATACGTAGTATCCCGGATTTCATAATAGTCTTTGTCGCTACTGATATTGTGTATTGCAATGCCGACATTCGCAAGCGGCTCGCCGCCGGTATGATCGTAAACATAGCCGGATAAGGTATAGACGGCAACCGGCGGCCGAGTTACATCTTTATTTTGATGTTCCCAACAACCGGTCAAAACGATGGTTGAAAAAAGCAACATCAGCAAAGCGGCATAAAGATTATTTCTCATAGATTTCAAGCGATTGTTTGGATCGTCCGATGCATCATCCTTTAGCTGCCATTATATGGTTTAATATTCCTGTGATTCGAAAAGTAAAGTTCAAATCTCCTGTTGAAAGTATACAGAACCGGTTTTGAAGTCAAACAAAAGAGAAGATCCTTAATGTAGTAATACCTTAAAAAACTTTTAATAGAAAGAATGAAGGGGCTGCCTATTTCTGGCCAACAGGGTTGCTGAATTCATAATAATAAATTCGTACAGGTTGGTCGGATTTTTGCTCGCTAATGGTATAGTAACCCGTTACATCCCGATTCCAACACAGGGCCTCGCCCTGCGGTTCCTGTTGGTAGGGCAGCGTTTTAGGTGATGCGCTCAACGCATCCCCCAGCGATTGCCCCGGCTCCCGATGCCAGTAATAAACGTACTCGTAGTTTTTAACGACAATGTGCCTGCCATCGGACGAAATATCGCCTGCTGTTGCCGAGGTTAGGGGCAGGGTGCGTATCATTTCGGCTATAATGGTTGTATCGGTGCTTTGCGGATACGGTAGACGATAAAGACGATTCTGATCTTCGCGTTTGGATACAATATAAATATCCCGGTTTTCCGGATCGATCATAAGCGTTTCGGCGTCCCTGGGTCCATCAGGATAACGAAAAGCGATACGATCCACTTCCGTTATGATTCGGTCGATCATTCGACTTTTATCGTTAAGCTGCGGCTCCGGAAATCGATAAATATATTTTATCGCATACTGCGCCCGGTTATCTCCGATTTCTCCGATATAAATATAACTTGAATCCATTACAGGCCCGGGTCCGATTGCAATGTCTTCCCAGTCGCGATTTTCAACGCCGGCCAGTGTGACCGTACCAATATCACCACCGGATGCATTCAGAGCGAATAACCGCGCTTTATCTCCGCTATCATTGTGCGTCCATAGCAATGGGTTAAAATATTGACTTGCGGCAATACCCGAGGCTTCATTCAAAGTTTCGTTTTCAATTACGGGCGCGTTAACCACCATTTTCGAATGTTGTTGACAAAAACTATGGCTCAGCAAAACCGTCGTAATCAGAGCAGTATAGATAAAACTTTTTTTCAACTTCATACAGCTTTTCCTAACCAACTAGTGTATTCATGATTTTGCCATATTATTTTCTCATATTCTGTAACTTTCGGAACAACTCTTTTTCCTCTTTTGTCAATTTTTGAGGTATCTTTACAACCACCCGCGCAAAGAGATCTCCATAATCCGACGGATTATCCAGTTTGGGCATTCCCATGTTCTTCATTCGTAATTGTTTGCCGCCCTGCGTTCCTGCAGGGATATCCAGACGAATTTTACCGTTAATCGTCTCCACCTCTACTTTACCGCCCAGAACGGCTGTGTACAGATCCACAGATAAATCCCGGTAAAGATCATTTCCCTTGCGTTCAAAAACCGGATGCTCGTTAATGTGCACCTTTAAAAGCAAATCGCCGTAGGGAGCGCCGCCACTTCCGGGCTTACCTTTGCCCAGTAGCCGCAGCACCTGCCCGTCGTTGATCCCTGGTTTAATCTTGACGCGAATTTTTTGTTTACCGATACGAAGGGTACGTGCGGTGCCGTTATAAGCTTCTTCCAGGGTAATGGTTATTTCGGCGCGTACATCCTGCCCCTTGACGAACTGTTCACGGGTACGCCTGCGGTTACCCATGTCGGTTCCAAAGAATTGTTCAAAAATATCATCGATGTTGCCAAAGCCCTTTCCACTGAATACATCTTCAAAGCCGAATCCCGTACCCCTTTGGCGACGACCGCCCTGTGTTGAAAAATCCGACCAGTTAAAGCCCCCGCCATGCGAACCTTGCTGTTGTCCGGCTTGCTGGTACTGCTTCCAGTCTTTACCAAACCGATCATACATTTTTCGCTTTTCGGGATCGGTTAATACCGCATGGGCTTCATTGATCTCTTTAAAGCGTTCCTCGGCGGTTTTGTCATCCGGGTTACGATCCGGATGATAGCGGGCCGCCAACTTTCGATACGCCTTATGTATATCATCCTTAGTAGCGTTGCGATCCACACCTAGTATTTGATAGTAATCTTTTTGTGCCATAGTCATTTTTGATGTTTGTTTTTTCTGATTTTTTCTTTGTTACGCTTTTCTTTACTCTTCGTTCGTTAATGAATCTAACAATTATCGTGCCATTTTGAACCAACGGATACAACCCATCAATCATGCCTATAATAACGCTTATTCGAATGCGATTCAATACTAAAGATGATATCAACCTGTATCAATTGACAGATTCTGTCATTTTTGCAGGGTTCATAGATTTAACAAGAGCTATCCGACTTTTTGATAGACCAACCATAAAGTAACTGACCGGAGAAAATGTGGTGGTTACATCTGTACGGTTTCCAGTCACAAAAGAATTTCATGGTAAAAATTTACTTTGAATTAAACCGGCCTTGATTTAAATTTTAATAAGATTTAAGTGTGTGTTTTTTCAATAACAATATAAGACGGTGTTCAAGCGATGCGATTGTCTCATCTTTTGTGCCTCGGCGTAGCCCTATGGATCGTTTCATGTAGCCCATTTTTAAAACAGAATAACGGCGCTTCGAAAGAAATTAGCAGCGAGTATTACATTTCGCATTTCCCGCGACAGGCAAGCTCCGAACATTTAAATAAAGCCATTGAATCCATTAAGCTTATATCAACCTTGAGTTTTTACAAAAGTTACAGTTTTAAGGAAAACGACGGCGTAAATATCGAGGGTATAAAACAGGAAAAAGTAGAAATAGAACAATATCCCGGATACATGTTTGAACATCCCACAAGCGGGTCAGCTTTGGTGTTGGCGCAGCAAAACCGTAAGTTGGTGCTGTTAACGTGTGCACATATTATTAATACGGCGGATACCGTCTTTAACTACTTTGAACCCGAAGGTGATAAAGAACACGATATCCTTTCCAATCTGGCAATTCGGCAGTTAAAGCGCTTAAATATCATTGGCATACCGGCGACCAAAACCATTGACGTTCTCGCAGCCGAACCCGATTTAGACCTGGCATTAATAGGCGTGGAGTTAAGCGAACGGCCCGTGAATGCCATTCCTGTTGTTCCGTTTCCGTTTGGCAAAGCCGAAGAGTTGAAGTGGGGTACATTCGTTTACATTATCGGCTTTCCCAACGGTAAATTAATGATGAGCCATGGCCTGGTAAGCAATCCTCAACGCGACGGGCGCAGCTCGTTTATGTTAAATGCAACGTTATACCGCGGCGCCAGCGGCGGTATCGTGCTCGGGATACGTAACGCTATGCCCCGCCTGGAAATCGTTGGCATTGTCAATGCCCTCGCCGCAAAACGGAATTATGTATTGCGTCCCTCAGAATCTTACCGCTCTTCGGATGATATTTTCGGCTATCAATTGTATGAAGGAAAAGTGTATGTTGAACGGGACCTGGACGTGATCTATGGAATAAATTATGCAATCGCATCAGAAACGATCAAAGCCTTTATTAAACGCCATTTGACTACCATTGCAGAAAAGGGTTTTCCGGATCGGATTCCGTTACAATAACAGCAAAGCTTTAAAAGGCTCGATATAATTTCTGATGTTCTTTATCAATCATATCGACCGGTAAAAATTTTAAAAGTTCGTAACGATCCACATATTTTTTCAGCGGAATCGAAAATTTTTGACCCCCCAAACAGTAGTAAAATATCAACAGCATTTCGGCTTCGGAAAAGGTCGATTGTAAAATCTTCGCAAAGCGCGGCCGATCGTTCTCATCGATTTCCTCTAAAAATTGTATCAACACTAAAAGTTGTTGAAAATACGGGTTTAGCTGTGCTTCATAGGATTGATACAATTCCGATACGGATGCTTTAATCGTCTCATGAACAGTGCTTTCTTCAGATTTTTGTTCTGATTTTTTATACTGCTCCACCAATTGATTATAAACGGCCACAAGAGCATCCCTTCCTTCAAAGCGTTCTCCTTCATAAATCAAGTGCATACTATACAGCATCCGCTGATGTACGTGCAGTAAATTGAAAAAATGATTTGCAAACACGACACGATTTAAATCGGAAGCGCCGCTTTTACGTTGGACTGAATTGCTCTTCTGATCCAATATTTGCCTCAGGGCCTTTAATTCTTTCTTTTGTTGCAAAAAGAGTATGATCATAAAAGCGACGAATACCGCTAAAAAGATTCCATGGATTAACACGGTGGTTTGATAAAGCTTCTCGAAATCGATAAACAGAAAGGCAAGAAGCCACAACGCCAGCCATATACTCAGGACGGTGATTAATGTACGATTCAGCATTTTCAGGGACATCGTATCGGAACGATTCATAAAACAACCTATTTTCGATTATTCTCTTTTTGCTCGTTAATTATTTTGCGCAGGTTTTTTATCAGCGTTGACGCGTGTTGATTGCTGATCGGATTTAAGGGCAACCCTGCCTTTTTTAACGCGCTGGCCGTCCATACATTGCACGTATTCGGATAATAGTAAGCGGGTTTGGCGGCATAAAAGCAGCTGTTTCCGTACAGTCCAGCCCCAAGTGAAAGCAAATTTCCCGTATCATCATGTTCAAAGGTGTGTGCAATAAAATCACATAACGAGCGCATACTTGCTGCTTCCATTTTTAATTCAATTAAAGGGCTGTATCGGAAAACCTCTTCGGGATGCCGCTGTAAAAAAACCACATGCATAACGCTGCTGGTCGGCCAGAAGAGGGCCCGGGCGGCTAACCAGTAGTCGATATTTGGACTCGGGTTCTGATAAAATTTACGATCGCCCCACCCTATTTCCAGATATTGGCCGGGTTCATGTTCAAACATGGCGGCCAATTCGTATGCCTGTGATTTTTTTACAATTACGCCGGTATGCCATCCATGACTGACAACAAAAACACTCCTTTTGGAAGTATCGGGCGCTGAGCTCCAGGTCGCAGCCGGCGTTAATATTAATATCAAAAACATAGCGGTTTTTATGCGCCTCAAAAAGGCGATTCCGGTCGCCCGCCGTCGAGGCAAGTATAATGAAGAATGTAACATGGTTTGTTCGATTTCAAACATAATTAAAATTTTTAATTGGAGAGCATCGACCAACGTTTCCATCGTTCCAGTTCTACGGACACATGCCCGATGAATACTTTCAGTTCGGCTTTAAGCGGCGGGCGCTGCCAATCATCGGCGAACCATCCTTTGAACGGGCCGGTAACACCTGCAATGCCTTCCACATCAATATGACCATCCAGATAATACGCTTTCAGAGGCTCTTCATGGGCATCGATCTCAATTTCTTCTTTACGACCGTGAAAGTGGACGGCCACTTTGCCGCGCTCTTCCAAAATAAATGTGTTCAACGTATCTTGAGTGGTTCGATGCGCATTGGCGCGGGCGTAAAAGGTCATGGTTATGCCATCGAACAGGCGCCGCTTCAGGGGCAATTTTTTAACGATCCGTTCCGTGGAATCCGTGGGAGCGCTCATCGTCAGGGTTACCGTACTGTCGGCATAATTGAATTGGTGGTCTGTCCGAAATGGTTTACCGTCGACGCGCTCATTGGAACGATGACGGTAAATATAAAATTCGCGGTCGATATAACTCTCATACCGGTTATGCATGTCAACAAAAAAGAGCATAGGATTAGAATCGATCTTTAATATCACGTGATATACATTGAGTCCGTTATATTGGATGGTATCCTTAACGTGTAGGCGTAGCGTTCCCAGTCGTAAAAAGGACCACTTAACTTTATAGACCAGCTCTTCTCCGATCCGCCATTCGAATGGAACCGTACTTTTGCTCTGTCCCTTCTCCGCCGGTCTTATGAACATAAGGATCAATATGCCAAGTAGCAGAAACTTACGCAGGTAATGCAAGCGTTGTGCACCTCGTAAACTCTTGTTCAATTGCAGGGCAACTTAATAAAAATGATTTTCAATAACAATCTTCCCCGCATTTATCAAACCTATTTTTACGCCTTCAATAAACGAAAAATGCCTTTAAATAACCGTTGTTACTGTACATCGGCGTCCGGTTTGGCCGTGTCATTCGGTCGCACCTCATCCTCCGTCGGAATGATAATCCAACCGATCAAATACGTTACGACCAGCGGCATAATCCCTGTTATCAAGGCAATAAACACAAATAACAAACGTATCAAAGTGGGATCGATATTAGTAAATTCACCCAGCGCCCCGCAAATACCAGCCAATTTTTTCTCATTGCTCGAACGATAGATTCGTTTCATAGCCAAACCCTTTACTTAAATTCAACCTATTTCCAACTTCATCGGCTTATACCGACGTTTTGATAGTACCTAAATCTCTGCAATTCGTGTACGAAGGCCCCGTTTATTTCAAATACCCGGACGACCTTTCATATTAAAGTCCTATCGATTTTACCGGTCTTGCCTGTACATACGTAAGGCATCGATGTTCGTTTCGTCTATTAGATATGAAGAAAATCTGGATTAAACAAAAAATGCGTTTAATGCAGTTGACATTTAAAGCGCTTGTTTTTATATCGTTTTAAAATTTGGTTATAAAAAGTACCCCTTCAAGAAATATTTTCGGAACGGAATGAATTGGTAAATCATAATTAACAATTGTAAAACGAAACGTTAAACAAAAATTTGGATATTATGCCGAGTCAATTTGCAAAAGAAATATTAAAACGACGCCACACCCGTTCGGCCGTTTTTCCTCCTAAGCAACGGGCGTATGCTTTTTTGTTTTCATTGATTGAATTGATGTATCCGCATTTTTCCGGGGAGTATGAATATTTTACCGCGGAGGAAATTGACGGAAAGTTGGAATTGCTGAAGCGGGACTTAAAAAAGTTGTTACAGCCGCAGCAATCAAACCTCACTATGTCGGTAACGGAAATATCGGATCAGTTTTTTGCCTCTCTTCCCGTCATTTACCACGACCTTTGGAAAGATGCCAAAGCCATTTATAAAGGCGATCCGGCGGCCAAAAGCCTGGACGAGGTGATTTCAGCCTATCCCGGTTTTTTTGCCATATATACATATCGTGTGGCGCATGAATTCCACACGCTGGGCGTACCAATCCTTCCGCGCTTATTAAGCGAATACGCTCACTATCGAACCGGCGTGGATATTCACCCGGGAGCGCGGATCGGCGATTCATTTTTCATTGATCATGGTACGGGTGTTGTTATCGGTGAAACGACCATGATTGGTAAAAACGTAAAAATTTACCAGGGCGTTTCTCTGGGCGCTCTTAGCGTCTCCAAGGCGCTTTCGCAAACCAAACGACACCCTACCATCGAAGACAACGTGGTCATTTACTCCAATGCCACCATTTTGGGCGGACAAACGGTAGTAGGACACGACAGCGTCATCGGCGGAAACGTCTGGTTAACCCGTAGCGTTCCTCCCTTTTCAACGGTTTATCATCAAGCCGAAGTCAAAGTACGTAAAAATAACGTTTCGCAGGAAGCCATTGATTTTAGCATTTAAGGTAACGAAAGGATCTATGTATGCGATATGAAAATATCTTGCAAACCATCGGCAATACCGGTCATCTTCGCATGAATAAGCTATTCGGAGAAGCGACCGAGGTATGGGTCAAATTAGAACGTTCGAATCCCGGCGGCAGTATCAAAGACCGCATTGCCCTTTCGATGATCGAACAAGCCGAGCAAGAAGGCCAATTGAAACCCGGCAGCGTTATTATCGAACCCACGTCAGGAAATACAGGCGTCGGGCTGGCGATGGTCGGCGCTGTTAAAGGGTATAAGGTGATACTGGTTATGCCGGAATCCATGTCCCAAGAACGAAGGACGCTCATGGGCGCCTTCGGCGCAGAGTTTGAACTGACCCCCAGGGAAAAAGGGATGAAGGGCGCCATTGAACGTTCCCGCGAACTGGCCGATCAGATCGTCAATTCCTGGATTCCGATGCAATTTGATAACGAAGCCAATACGAAAGTCCATCGCGAAGAAACGGCCCGTGAAATCCTAAACGATTTCCCCGAAGGCCTGGATTATCTGATTACAGGCGTGGGCACGGGTGGACATATTACCGGCGTGGCCCAGGTTCTTAAAGAAAACATGCCGGAAATTCAAGTATTTGCGGTGGAACCGGAACTTTCGGCGGTAATAAGCGGCGGAGAGCCCGGCTCCCACCCCATTCAGGGTATTGGCGCGGGATTTATTCCATCCATTCTCGATACGGATATTTTAGACGGAACCATTCAAATCTCCAAGGATGAAGCGTTTGAATATAGCAGACGCGCCGCACAGGAAGAAGGATTGCTGGTTGGTGTTTCTTCAGGAGCTACACTGGCGGCCGTTGCTAAAAAATTGCATGAACTGCCACAAAAAAGCCGGATATTGGCCTTTTGCTATGATACCGGAGAACGCTATCTCTCGGTGGATGGTTTATTCAAAGAATAAATTAGAATTAATTTTTCATACGAACCGGTATCGACTAAAAAAAGGGGCACGATAATGTATCGTTGCCCTTTTTCCATTATTACGGCAAAATACTGGCCCCGTATCCCTCAATCGATCTAAGCTTTTACTCGACTTCCCGGATTCGCTCCATAAACTGCGAACGGAGATAAATATCGGGATTATCGACTTTCGCGTAATTTAATTTACCGCGGAAATCATCGATGGCTTCAAACTGGTGCTCATCCATCCAGGCGGAGAGCTCTTTCAGCAATATATTGATTTTTTTGAATCCATGTCGATAGAGTACGGAAGCCAACTGCACGGTAGAAGCGCCGGCTAACAGTAATTTAATTATACTCTCCGATGTATGAATGCCGGTCGTGGCCGAATAATCAATTTTAACCCTTCCGGAAAGCAGGGCGATCCATCGCAATACATGTTTTATGTTATCCTGTTCCGAAAATGGGAAGGTCGACTTGATCTGAAGTTTATGGATATCGATATCGGGCTCAACAAAGCGGTTAAACATCACCAACGCCTTAAGACCTTTACGGGCAAGCTGGGCCGCTAAATTGGGCAGGGCCGTGAAATGCATCGACAGTTTCATGGCCAGCGGCAAATCCACGACTTTTTGTACCGAATCCAGAATATTAAAGTACAGTTTATCGACAGCGACGCTGTCCAATTGGGCGTTACTCACCATCGGGAATACATTGAGTTCGAGTCCGTCAGCGCCTGCTTTGGCAATCTGGGAAGCAAACTTGGGCCACCAGCGATCCGAGACGCAATTGATACTGGCAATTACGGGAATGTCAACGCGCTTTTTCGCTTCATTGATCAGGTCGCAGTATTCCTGAGGTCCGTATTGTTTATGCACTTCGGCCATCATATAATCGTAAGCCTCTGTATGGGCAAACATATCGGAACCGGCGCGTGCATCGTCTTCACCCAGAATTTCTTCAAACAGACTTTTAACCACAACCGCACCGGCGCCGGCTTCGGCGCAGGCCTCGATCTTACCAACGGATTTGGTCAATCCGCTACTGGCCACAATCAACGGGTTCTTTAATTTTAATCCCATATACGTTGTTTCAAAGTTAGGCATACCGTTCTCCTCGGTTACACTGATTTACTTATTATGTTAAAATTATAAATATCAAAGCAAAAAAAATAAAAAGCAAATATGAAACAAACTGTCATTTATCAGTATTAAAGTTGATCAAGCTCTACATTCCTTTACCATGGTTCGGTTTGCCAGATTGGAATGTAACCGACATCGGCAACGATGCGCTGCCCCCTGTCGCCGATGACCCAATCTATGAATTCTTTTAGTGTGCCGCGCGGATTATTAACGGTGTAGAGGTACAGATAGCGCGTTAATGGATAGCGATCATTTTGTACATTTTCAAGATTGGGAGCGACTTTATCTATGGTGCAGTGTTTGACGGTATCGCCGTATGAGATACCTCCGTAACCTATGGCATTGCGGTTTGCTTCCACAAATTCCACTACAGCGCTTGTCGTGGGTCGTACGATCGCATCTCCCCGGTATTCGGAATTCGACAATACATGGCGTTTAAAATAAAGGTGTGTACCGGAATTTGGCGGCCGTATGACAACTTGAATTGTCGTATCCTTACCGGAAATCGATTTCCAACTATTTATGGCGCCGCTGAATATGGCTCTCAATTGCTGTTGACTTAGATTTGAAACGGGGTTGGCCTTATTTACATATACACTCAGGGCGTCTTTAGCTACCAGATACGATAACCCGATCGCCTTAAACCGTTTTGCCAAACGGCTTGCCTCTTTGGATTGAATCACCCTTGAAGCCATGGCCACATCGATTTTCTCATCAGCGAGTTGTTTAAAGCCTTCGGCCGTTCCCCCGGCTTCCACGTAAATGGATACATTGGGATGGCTGCGCATGTAGGCCTCTGCCCAGCGTTTACCAAGAAGATACATGGTATCGGAGCCGGCGATTCGGATGGTGGATGTATGACTCGGCTGCCAATTCATTTTGGTACAAGCGAACAATAAAAGTAATGGCAGTAATCGTGTAAGCATGGATTTGTTCACCGTCTCTCCGCCTTGCTTTGTAACCGTATATTGATGAAAGGTGTGCCTTCTTTCCAGCGAATATCGCCGTCATGAATCGCAACCGCATATATATAATCGCATAAAAATTTTATATGTTGCCGGGCCGCCTTAAAATTTATACTCTGCTTCAAATCGTCGAACGGTGAATGATAAACGCTATCAATCCAGGCTTTCCACAATCGTATGCCCTGTTGTTCGCTCAGGTGTCGGTAATCCAATCCGTCCATAATTAAAATGGAAGGTACTCCGGAACGGGCAAATACAATCTGATCGGATCGTGCAAACGACTCGAAGCCGGAAAATGGCGCCGGCACCGGCGAAGCATACAATCCGTTACGAATGGCCACAGAATCCAATATATTTCCCAAATCGGATAAATCCTTACCCACACCCACCACGTTGTTGAACGTATCGAACATGGCCAGACCGTCGATATTGATATTGGCAGAGATGGCATGGTGCTTTACAGGGGCATGATCCATAAAAAAGCGTGAGCCAAGCAGGCCTTTTTCCTCGCCGGTAACAAACAGGAAAATCAAGGAGCGTTTAAGCCTGAAGCGATGTTGGCTGAATATCCGGGCGATCTCCAGGGCGGCGCTGACGCCAATGGCATTGTCCATGGCGCCGTTATAAATAGAATCGCCCTTTACGGCCGGTCCAACGCCCAGATGGTCATAATGCGCCGAAATGACAACATAACGGTCTCCCTTCGTACCCTGATCGGCCTCACGCAAAGCAATGACATTGGCGCTCATAAAATCCCGCTCCGCGAATGCGCCTTCGAAGGACAGAGAAGTGTTCAGTTCAAAGCTTTCCAGAGCATGGCCGGACTTCAGCGCCCTCACTTCCTTCCAGCCGTATTTTGCATTTTTGAATAATACCGGCGCTCTCTCCGGGTTCAACAATAGGCTCAAATGGCCTGTGACGCGATAGGCAAGCGTGACATCTTCGAATGAAAACATACGTTTTTTGATTTGCCAATTACCTGCTGTAAATTCCGCCGGCGCCATGATAATAACCGTACCGATCGCCCCGTTCGCGATCGCCATACGTTGTTTGGCCTCTGCATAACTGTAGACGGTTGGTTCATCTGCAGAAAAGTAGTCCGGATCATCGGATTCCGGCTCGCCTTCAAACATCACGGCAATTTTTCCGCGCACATCAACGGAGTTGTAATCGTTATAATCAAATTCCGGCGCCTGGATGCCATAACCGACGAATACCAATGGAACAGGTCGTGGACGAAATGTTTGAGCTCCGGATTTATATAACAAATAATCTTCGAATAATTTCAATGACACCGTATCGTTTAAACTATAGACAAAACACTCGGAAGTTGTAAGAGGACGGCTACCGTGCATGGGAATGGAGTGCAAATAACTATCCGTATTGACGAGGGATTCAAGATTGTATCGGCGTAGTTGTTCAGCTATGTAACGCGCAGCCTTGCGCTCGCCTTTAGAGCCGGTCGCTCGGCCCTTCAGAGAATCGCCCGCAAGCACCTCTAAATGATGTTTGATCCCTTCCATATCAACATACGCAGAAGGCGGTTTTCCGGTAACGTTTTTCTGGGCATTCAGCGCATGTGGAATGGCTGAAATAAATACGAGAAAGATAATGAATGCTGTTTTTAAGCGACAATGAACCATACGTTTTTCAAGTTTGATAAATTCGTAGAATTTCTTTTAAAGCACGCTCGATGCGTTCGGCCAATATTTTATTCCCGGTTTGCCATTTTAGTCCCGGCATGATGGTTATTGTAATGTGTTCCTCGAATATCTGATAATGCAAACCGAAGTATTTTACATAAGGAAGGCGAACGCCCGGTCTCCCGATGACCGGCACATTCTCAGAAATTTCCGGGTGTGAAATTATGACTTCACGAGGCGGACGACTCATCAAATTTAATTTGCGCAGCAAAAATAACATCGGCGCCACCGTCATCATCAGCCATTTACGATGCCATGTGGAACGAGTTTGCCAAAATAACGCCATGATCTCGGTGAGCGGTAGTGCGCTACGACGTTCGCGCACCGCTTCAACCTGGGAGTCAATCGCTTTCTTTAAAAGCTCCCTCGTAACCTCAGCATCGACGTTCGTCTGTTTCATATACTCGCAAAAGTCGATCATTTGGCGTGTTGTGATATTCCCGGTAATCACATCCATACAACAATACTTTGACATTGTCACAAACTGTTGAATTTTCGGGTGTTTTTCAATCAATTCGTAAGCAGCCATTTGAAGAGCGGCGACAAAGGCCGGAATCGGTTTTAAGCCCAAACACCTTAATAATCGACCGCCGATAAAATCGAACGTAAATGTGGCTTTCTGTTCAGATAAAAACGGTTTCAAAATTTGTACGGCGCCTTGCTGCATCTCTTTCGGTATCTTCCAATGCAACCGTTCGTACGGTTGGGGCCTCCGGTCGTCCAACATTTCAGCTGATTGCACTCCAACTTTAAGCGACCGTTGATAAATTTCTGAGGAACCGCGCATCATCACGTTGCCGGTAAGATAGGCGCTGAAACTACAGGTAAAACAGACGCGGGCGTTATTGAATACGATCATTTGAAAACTGGACCGGAACCATCGATTCTCATAATGGTGTGAATGTCCCACACGAACCGCTTCGGCTTCATCCTCCGGCGCTTCTTCCGGCTCCAGGGCCAGTGTAAAAAAACTGTGTTTGAGAAGCTCTAAATTGTGCTGATGGTCTTTTCCGCTTTTCAGCCGTTCAAAAGCCTTTATCTGAAACGGGTTCGGCGTCGCCGCAATGATACCGGGCGTTGTATCCCCGTATTCCGCACGGCGATTTCGCCCATCCGCAACGATGGCCTCCAGCGTCTGTGTCAGCCGTCCGCCTTCTTTATTCTCAACCGTGAGAACGTACATTTGACCGTGAACAAGGACCGTTATATATCGAGTTTCCGGGCTCTTAAAGATACGTGCACGGCCGTTCACTATAATCTGACTGGTCGCGAAAAAGTTCGCGTACTGGCCCATTTCCAAGGGCTGATCTCTATAGGTATCCTGTGCTAATAATCCTTCCCGAATGGCGTTATGGAGGTCGTACGCTGCAAGAATTAAGACGGCGGCGCGTTGACACATCGAAAGGGAACGCTCGTCGTCTTTTACCGCCAAACTGGCTGCAATAACGGGATTAAACAAGGCGCTGCCCCTGGTATCCACCGTACGCAATAAGCGATCGATTTCATTTGGCAACTGTTCGGCGAACGCTCTGAATCCAGAAATATGTATCAGTAACTTAACGAGTGCATTGGCTACAGGATGATTCTTTAAACCGTATTCACGATGGAATACTTCAATCTCTCTCAGATCCGGTAAAGGAACACTGGGTAATTGGGTCTGATTGGGAAGGACTTCGTACAGTTCTTTTCTGGAAAGAAGATTTTCCATGATATTTCCTTCGAAATACCCGTAAGATTTAAAATCTCGTTAAAATGCAAAATCGGTGCAAATGATTCATGACGCAACGGTTCCTTTCTATTCTTATACAACGATCCGATGCTTCTGTGCCGGTTCATCCCCAACAGATCGAGTTACATCGGCGCTAACTTTCGCTGCTGTTCTTTAATTTGTAAAATAAAAATTTGGCTAGAATTTTTTACGCTAAACGATTCGAGAATCATGCATTAGTAAGTTGCGGTTTAAATACAACCCAAACGTAAATATATTGATTGAGAAACGAATATGTCGTTTACAGCAAGAGAAACCTCTAACGCCAGCGCCAAACGGCCGGGCGTTTGGGCCGCCTCAAAGATTCTTCCTGCCGGGGCAATACCTCCGGCTTGTCGTGCCGCCCGTGGGAGGCATCCTTAACAAAGGCCCGATCTTTAATCGGTTCAATCCGAAAGGATTTCTCAGCAGCGCGGACGATTTCCGTACGCAGTCCCTCCGAGGCAATAATATCAGTATATTTGCGACGCCCTTCGATCAGATCTTTGACATAGGCGTCGATTTGTTCCTGGTCGTAAAAGCGATGCGGATCGTATTGGTCCAGTGGTTTACCTTCGGTTGCGATAATCGATTGCGTGCCCAGGAGCCCCGGCTCGTAACGATTCGCGTCGCGCAAATCGCCGCGTTGAATGGCGGCCATGGTATTGATGGGCACACGGCTGGTCTTCCGCACCCGTTTTTTTATTTTACGGCCGTCCTTCTCCGTCGTCTCCAGAATTTCACCCATTCCGCCGGTATTGTACATCACAAACTGAACCTTACCGGGATATTTATCCACCAGGGTCATTACAATATCATGGAATCGATTCACTTTCCTTCCGCGGGCACCTACGATAAATGGATCGGTGCCGACAATTCGCACGGACTCACCTGCCTTTTCAGGATTGGAGGCGTAACTGTGGGTGGATTCTCCCCAAAGGTAGGCCAAAACGCCCTGCTCAGGCGTCAGTTTTTGTGCGAACGGCATAATGGTGTTGCGTCGTGTAATGAATGCGAACACAAGTCCGTCCATTTCATCCAGGGGCGGCAAATTAACGCCTGGTGCGCTAATATCGATCCATTTGTTATTTCTGCGTACCTTGAGTTGATCGCGAAACACAACCGCACGGCCGTTTCCGCAGAGACTTTCATCCAAAAAATCCACTGATCCGTCGGCGCGGTACATTACATTCTCGAGCAGCGCTGATTTATGTACCAATGCGTGGTACATGGCTTCCTGCTGATCCTCTTCCACATCGGTTTTAACGTAGAAATTGTTCTCGGACCCAAGCGCCGAACCGTCATCCTTCAGGAAGACAATATCATCCTGGCACACTTCGGTTTTCTCGCCGCGATCATGGTTCAAACCGAGTTGATGGCAGGACCAGGTGGATTTACCGGTCGCCGTCATTCCAAATAGAAAAACGCCGTAACGTTTTAAACGAGCTTCCTTCGGATCGCGGATGGTGACGATCTTGGAACCGGAATGCAGGCCCAGCATGCCCGCTTCATCGGCCAGCCACATGGCCTGCCGCAAAAATCCTTTTTTATCCTCGCCGATATAATCCGACCCCAGTGCAATATTCAGATTATATTCGGGAAGCGCCAGAATCTGCGCCCGCATCATGTGTTCTTCCGGTATATGGATCATGGTGATTTCCGGACCGGGCCGGTTGGAAGGATTAAACATCGTACTGGCCCACATATAAGCGTTGCGTACATTTTTAGGATCGGCCACGGATACATATAAATTGCAAATGGGATTGAACGTATCGTTGTCGCCCATCTGGCGTTTGATATGAACAAACGGCAGGTTTTTTACCAGATGCAAAACCTTTTGCAGCTCTTCATTGGCGTTTTCGATCACAGTTATCTGGCTGTCCAGCGGCCGGGGCAGTCGCACACGCTCGCTGCCCAGGTAAACCGTTTTTTGAGCCATACGGCTGGAAAATTTGGAAGACCAGACGTAAGAACCATGCCGGCTTTTATTGGCAAATTGCCGGGCGGCCTTTTTTAAATAGCCCATATCCACGGTTCGTACATTTTTGCCGTTGAGCAACGGCATCAGTTCCTGGTAAAATTTTTTGTAATAAGCTTCGTCGTAAAGATTCGGTGGTATCATATTACCGCAAACCGTTCATTTTTTCTTCAGATTTTAATGGATTGTTTTGCTACCGTGAAACAGCCTCAACACGGCGTCTTTTTTGATCCAACAGCGTAATGCCATCGGCGTCGATGCTCACCCTTTGATTTTGCTTTTGATCTTCTCAATCGTTTCCTCTAAAGAGAGCGCTTCCACATTAACCAGATAGGTCTGGCTCTGTTGTAATAATTTGGCGAATAATTGCTTTTGCCTTTGCATGTGTTCATCATAGTGCAGCAGAAGATGTGGATTGTAAAACGGGTACGACTTGCCTTTTTGCCGGGAAGCCGCTCCCCGTTGAGTTCCGCCTTGCAGTAGTTTTAAGGCTTCTTCCGGAGGCAGCTCCGAAATCGGTTCCGCCAGAGGTTCACTGTTCAAAAGGAACAAACGGCGTACATCAATACGCTTGACGTGTTTTTCCATACCGCCAAGCCAGTATGGATCGAGCATGGCGGCGGATCGTTTACTGGCGTTGTAACAGTACGGAAAACCGCGATCAATCAGGCACTCTTCCGCCTGCGGACAGTGATGGTTATCGCAGCCCTCTTTGGTTGTTACAACATTTTCGCATTTACTGCGATCGAACAGCGTCGCCAACGATTCCATAATTTCAGCTGTGTGCGTGGGCATGTAAAACTTGCGTTCAGGATTATCGGCCACCGCGTAACCACCACCGTATCGCGTAAATGCCATATCGATACCATGGAGGGCAAACCGTTCCTTCTGCATTAGGCGATAAAAAATTTCGGTTTTATATGTACCTTTAGGCCCAAGAAGCATGAAGCCCATACCCTGGTAATCCCCCGACATTCCGCGGATAGCGTGTAAATTGAAAAGTCGCTCGCCCACATCC
This sequence comes from uncultured Calditrichaceae bacterium, assembly GCA_964542915.1. GTDB lineage: Bacteria > Calditrichota > Calditrichia > Calditrichales > Calditrichaceae > CAZIVP01. The sequence goes on from CAZIVP010000019.1 coordinate 42,779, forward strand.
GTTACGAGGCCCAGCGCCAGACTCCGCAGAGAACCGTAATAATCACAATTGAACAGAACGGCGGTTTTGCTTTCGGAATTGTAAAACGCATGCGGCTCGCGTCCCGTAACGCCTTCCACGGCGTACACGATGCCGTGGGGCTCGAGTTCGGCCTCCAATTGAGCGGGATACCAGTTTTCCATCCAGAAGTCATAGAGATGGGCATTGTTGGTACGCAACTGCACAATCATGCCGTTTATGTTGGCATTCCATTCGAAATATTGATCAAACCTGAGATGCGCCTCGGCTTCCGCAACCAGGGCTTCGCCCTGCTCCATATCCACATCACTTGAAACCGGAACCGGTTGTTTTACACGCGTTACCGTATTGTTCAGGCTGGCGTATTTCAATTTCGCGGGCGTCTTTAATTTTTGCAGCGCTTCGGTAATACGCGCCATACCCTTCTCAATTTGATCCATGGATGTCGCATAGGATATCCGAACAAAGCGATCGGCGCCAAAAGCAGCGCCGGGTACCAGCACAACATGGGCTTCCTTTAATAGATAGTACGCTAATCCGTAAGAATTTCGGATGTATGTTCCGTTATACTCTTTATCGAAATAAGAAGCGATATTCGGGAAGGCATAAAAGGCGCCTTCCGGTTGACGGCACGACACGCCGGGTATCTTTTGCAATTGATGAATCATGTAGTTGCGTCGCTTTTGAAATTGTGCGACCATGCGGTTGATTTCAAAGCCGGGGCCGGAGAGCGCTTTTAGCGCCGCATACTGGGCGATGGCAGACGCATTGGATGTGCTGTGGCTCTGTATTTTATTGGCGGCGTCGATCACATCCGCAGGGCCGGCGGCGTAACCCAGACGCCAGCCGGTCATGGCAAACGCTTTCGACAAACCATTGATGATTACGGTTTTCGCCTTTATCTCATTACCCAGAGCGGCAAAACTCACAAAACGGAAATCGTCATAAACCAGCTTCTCGTAAATTTCATCGGAAATCACCCAGAGATCCTCTTCTTTGATCACCTCGGCCAGAGCTTGTAATTGTTCCAGATTATATGCCGCGCCGGTGGGATTGGAAGGGCTGCACAAAATAAGCGCCCGGGTATTGGCGGAAATCGACTGTTGCAATTCATCGGGTTGTAATTTAAAGCCGTTTTCTTCTTTGGTATTGACGATCACCGGTTTTCCCTGCGCCAGTCGCACCATCTCGGGATACGAAACCCAATAAGGAGCGGGAATGATCACCTCATCGCCGGGATTTACAAGAGCCATAACCACATTGTACAAGCTGTGTTTGGCGCCGTTCGTAACAATAATCTCATCGGTCTGATAATGCAGTTGATTGTCTTCGTTTAACTTGCGTGCTATGGCCTGCCGCAACTCCATCGTTCCCGCATTAACCGTGTATTTGGTATAGTTATGATCGATTGCATGTTTGCCGGCATCTTTGATATAATCCGGTGTTGGAAAATCGGGTTCGCCGACGCTAAAATCGACCACATCCGTGCCGGCTGCGCGCATCTGTATCGCCTTTGCCGCAATTTTCATCGTAGGAGAAATGCCGATGTGTTTAATCCGTTCGGAAGTCACCATGTTGAACCCGTCCGTTTCAATACAACTTTCACACTTTAGCTGTTCTGTTTAACGCCCCGTTGGTTGAGACGCGCTGAATACCCGTCGGCAATACGTTGTCGATAACGAAAGGAAACTAACGCTTAAACCGTAATTTGAAATGGATATATACAGCATTAACTCGTTTGCTCTTCAAATAAATTTTCAAACTTTAGAATTGCAATCAATCCTTGTCTTCATCGGAAAACTTTTTCTTCATGTATTGTTTGATATCGGCGCCGGTCAGCGACTCAATGACTTCCGGCAACTGGGACAGAATTTGTGTGATTTGTCCTGTAATTTTATTGGTGCCCAGTTTTCCGTCCTGTTCAATCATAACGATTTTATCCAGTTTGGATAAGGGTTCGGAAACCGCTCTTGCCAATTCGGGCATTTTGTCCATAATCATCTGGTAAATGGCGGCATGGTTGTATGATTCGTATGCTTTTGCTTTTTCCTGCAAGGCATGGGCTTCGGCTTTACCCAACAATCGGATGCGTTCGGCCTCGGTTTCATTCTCGGATTTACGCGCTTCGATTTTTCCCTTGGATTCCGTTGCCATACGGTAACTCTCGGCATCCGCCTCCGCCTGCACTTGCAGTCGCCGCGCCTCGGCCGGTTTAATGACATTGGCATCCAATTCTTTTTGTTTACGCGAGATACTCAATTCTTCAAGCGTAATGCTCTCTTCCATCTCCACCCGCTTTACGGCATACTCTTCGCGCTTCAGATTCTGTTCGATTTTATAACGCTCCATCTCATACGCCATATCGGCCTGTGCTTTTTTCTCGTTCACCTGCACTTGTGAAGCGGCTTTTTTAGCTTCGTTATCCCAGCGCGCTTTGGCAACCTCGGCTTCGGCAGCGAGTTGCGCCACTTCGCCCTCTTTTTTTGCCTGCGCCGACTTGATCGTAATGTCGCGATCCTTCTCGGCCTGGTCCACTTCCGCTTCGTATTTGGCGCGGGTAACGTGCGGTTTGCTCAGGGCTTCAATATAGCCCTGCGTGTCGGTAATATCGCGCAGTCCGAACGACATCATCACCAAACCCAATTTTTCAAAATCCTTGCGGGATTCATCGGATATATTCTGCGTAAACTGGTTGCGTCCGGTGAGGATGTCCTCCACGGACAGGGTACCGATCAGCTCGCGCACCTTGCTTTCCAAAACGGTTTCCGCAACTTCCAGAATGCCTTCCGTTCCCTTGCTCAAAAAATTGGTGATGGCCAGATAGAGGGCATAATCATCGGTGTCAATCTTTACCTGCGAATTGAACTCAACCGTTATGGGAATGCCGTTGTTGGTCAAAACTTCCGAAATTTTAGCGTGAATCGGGATCACTTCAATGGGGAATCGTTCAACGCTTTCCGTAAAAGGGTTGACGAAGGTACCGCCTCCGATGCGATAACGAAATCCAATTTCTTTTTTGGCGCCATCCGGTAAGGTGATGACGTTTTTACGTCCACCGGAAATGATCATAACTTCATTGGGTCCGACTTTGCGGTATTGTTTATAAATAAAAAAAGCCAGCGCGCCAAGAAGTATGATGGCCACGACAATGATGACCAGTAGGGTTATAAAATTCATCCCAGCCTCCTACAAGACTTCCTCCGTTAATGTTTTAAAAGCAATCCGTACTTCGTGCCAATATTCACGAAGCCAGGACAACCCCGAATTTAGGCAATAATTTATTTATTTTCACCATTTTTTTGCTTATCTAAGCGAATTAATCGCGCCAACCCGAAAGCTGTAAAAAAACACTCCACCGTACGGTGTGGATTCATCATTCATCCTTGCCCGTATACATTTTAAAGCGCCGCATACGCGCCGTTTGTAAGCGCTATCGACAGAGCGCCTGTTTGAATTTAATCATTTCATCATTAGAATCAAAAATACAATACCGGTTATGAATCGCCCGCAAGATTTAAGGCTGAAAGTTTTAGCTCACATTTGGGGCCATAATTGATTTTTACAGGATTTTTTTCGACGTTCTTCGTTACACATTACACATCCGCTAAAAACGAAATCATTTATGAAACCGACTTGTCAAATTGCTTATGTTCTCTGATTTTTTACATCCATCTCCGTCTTTCTTCTAATTTTAACTATTATACAACAATCACCTTCACCACTAACAATGGAGTGTGTCTATGTATCATGGGTATGTGTATTCTTTAATATTGATTATTACTTTTCTGGCAGCATCTTTTTCGCCTCCGCTTCACGCAGATTCGTTTTCAATCAACACGATGGCCGATTCCAGCGATAGCAATCCGGGCGACGGTTTTAATGACAATGACGCCGGCGACGCCGATGAAGGCGCGAACCACCATCAAAACCATCCCGATTTTACTGATGTGCAATATGATGCAAATTCCAATACCGTTACCGCCGAATATTCAGCGCCGGACGATTCTTTTACGGTCGTTGCGAAACAAAAGCGTAGCGGAGCTTCCAACCGAGATTCTGAAACGGATCGCTTGCAATAAAAAATTGCCTTTCATTGTGCGCGATGATGGTTTGCAAATTTTTTTTAAAATTTCTTAATTTGTATGCTTAGTTTGGTACAAGGCGTTTATGGAAAGGAACCGAACCATTGCCGTTATCGAAACGTTTTGAAGTGCGTAACATTGCGATTGTGTTTTTATTATGGATGCCGGTGCTCTATGCAGGCTCGATTCAGGGATGGATTTACAATGAAAAACATAAACCTTTGAACGATGTTTACGTTTCCATCGAGTCATTGGATAAAATCACCGTCAGTGCTGAAAACGGATATTTTAAATTGTCTCCCGTCCCGCCGGGCAGTTACCGACTGACATTTAATCACATTGCCTATGAAACGCTGCACATAGATGAGGTTCAGGTAGCAGGGCAACCCACCCGCCTGGACACCGTTCTGCTGACCTCCCGTATCATGCAAACCGGTCCCACGGTGGTGACCGCCACCCGTTCACCGAACCGGGTGTTCGAAGTACCCGCCGCCATCAATTCCGTCTCGCCCATGCAAATTCGGTATCGTCAATCCAAAACATCGGCGGAAGCTCTGCGGGAAGAAACGGGCGTCTTTGTTCAGAAGACCAATCACGGCGGCGGTTCGGCTATCGTACGGGGTCTCAGCTCCAACCGCATTCTTTTAATGGTGGACGGAATCCGTTTGAACAACTCGACTTATCGCCTGGGCAATCACCAATACCTAACCACCGTAGACCACAATATCGTAGAAAACATCGAGGTGCTGCGCGGTCCCGGGTCGGTGCTGTACGGAAGCGATGCCATGGGCGGAACCATCAATCTTATAACCAGGGATCCATCGTTTTCGGCCGATGGTTGGCGTTGGCGCGGCAACACCTTCAGTCGATACGCCTCGGCGGACCGGGAAAAAACGTTGCGGGCGGCTTACACTTTGAGAGGGCGAAACGTAGCTTTACGAATGGGACTGAGTTACAAAAATTTTGACGATCTGAGACGGGGCGCCAACAGCGAACATGCAGCGTTAGAGCAATCCACCGATGGTTTGTTGCAGTCGCCCAGCGGCTTCGAAGTTCTTGATATGGAAGGTAAAGCTTTAACGCAACTGGGTGGCGATCAGTTGCTAACCTTTGCTTACCAGTCCACTCAACAAAACGATGTGCCGCGCTACGACAAATACGAGAACGACGGGTATCATAAATGGTATTACGATCCGCAAATTCGGCGGCTGGGTTATGCGCTGTATGAAAAACAGGAACTTGTCCCTTATGTGCGCAATCTGCAACTGCGCCTATCCTATCATTACCAGAAAGAAGGACGCCGTTACCAAAAATCGGACGATCAACCGCAAACGAACGAATGGCATACTGTCGGTACTTCAGGACTCGGTCTGCAGGCGCAAACCATCATGGCCTATCATACCTTAACCTACGGTCTGGATTTTTATGCCGACGACGTACAGAGCGCCCGTTATTCCATAAGCCCGGATACGGACCAAAGGGTTTACGATCCGCAGGCCCGTTACCCGGACGGCGCACAATACCATAGCCTGGGCTTATTCATACGGGACGAATGGCAACTCGGTCCACGCTGGAAAATTAATCCCGGCTTGCGTTACAGCCGCATGTCCACGCGCTTTACGCTGGCGGCCGATACAACGCTAACACTTCCCTTTGATCCCAAAGTGGATCAAAACTACGACGCGCTCACAACGAATCTTGCGGTTATGCACCGCTTATCGACCAACTGGCGTCTTTACGGGAACGTTGCACAGGCGTTCCGCGCACCCAATTTAAGCGATCTGGCCAAGTTCGGCGAATCGAAGGGCGCTATTTATGAAATACCCAATCCGGCCGTCGAGCCGGAAAAGATGCTCAATGTTGACCTGGGATTGAAATACCGGAATACGGATTGGCGGTTGGACGGATCCGTCTATTACACCCGTATCTACGACGTGTTGGCCAGTGCCGATGCAAAAACCAACGGCTCCACCGCAATCATCGGCGGAACGGAATACAAACTGAAAAGCAAACAAAATATCGGAGAGGCCTTCATAACAGGTTTGGAATTATCGCTTTCCCGGCAATTCCATTGTCATTATCGCCTTGAGGGTCAGTTAACCTACACGTATGGTCACAATACGACGTTCGACGAACCGGTCGGCGGCATTCCGCCCCTGTTTGGCCTAATTGCCCTGCATCGATCCTTCGGCCAAGACTTGCGGGCGACGGTATTTTCCCGCTTCGCCGCGAGGCAGGACCGGCTCTCTGCTGATGACAAAGACGATCCGCGCATCCCGGAAGGCGGCACGCCGGCCTGGTATACGATAAATACCCGCATCCGGTGGCAGGCGCATCGCCGGATCGGGCTGCAGTTTGCCCTGGAAAATTTACTGGATTACAACTATCGTGAACACGGATCGGGCATCAACGGACCGGGACGAAATTTTGTCATGAGTTTGCGCTTGCAGTTATAACGGACGGTAGGGCTTGAAGTGGATGCCCGCTTTCGCACGAATGACGAGTGTGATTAAATGCTTGTTTACGAAATATCCACAAACCATACCCTCTTCTCCCTTCCTCTTTAATATTTATTTATCATCCGATTCCTTCTTTACTCTCACCGCAAAGACGGACATCTGCTAACCATCTTCAAATTTTTCTCCTTTTACCTTTTATCTTTTTATTTCTGTTTAGCAGGGCTTATTGAACCTTCCCAATACTAACGTGTAGTACCGGAAAAACCCACATGAAAGGAGAAACCATGCGTTTAACCATCTTGATGATCGCCGGCGTCGGCGTCATGTTTGCCTCGCTCACCTGTCGGACCGACGAACAGACCACTATAAAACCAGAGCCCGTTCCGCGTATCGTTTACGAGGTCTATCCCGATGAATGGTATCAGCAACAGGCACAATTGTGGCAACAGGAAATCCGGAAAGATTCCGCAGACGCCAACGCCTGGTACAATTATTACAATGCGGTGCGCTATGCACGCTTCAAAACGGAACAGTGGCAGGAAAAAAATCAACGCCTTAGCACAATCATCGATCAAATGGGGGAACACGTAGCCGATAGTTATGAATACGCCTTATTGAGCTACTGGAACACAAGTCATTTTCACGACCTGGACGCCATCCGTAAAGCTTATGAACGCGCACCCGAACGACCCGATACCTATTATGCGTTCATCGTCCATTATATCGCTTCCGGCGACGAGAAAAAGGCCAGGGAATTTTGTCAAAAACTCTACAACAGCGAGGACATTGCGCCCTGGCTGTTGAATTACAACTACAACGTCCTTATGTCCATCGAGCCCGGCGGTATTTTATTTACTAACGGCGACAACGACACCTATCCGGTTTGGATATTGCAACACATTAAGAATATCCGTCCCAACGCCGTCATTTTGAACGTTTCGCTCCTGCCTGATAAGTCATATTTCATTAATAATCTAATCGAGCGCGGCTTCAATATCGATTATGAAACCATAAAAGAGGCGGCTAAAAGCGAAGGAACTTTTTCACGCCCCCGTTTTGTCCGGGAAACGGTTGAAGCGCTGCGTAATGAATATGATGAAACGCCTCTTTATTTCGGTCTGACGGTCGCTAAGGATTTTACCAAACCATTCAGCGAACAACTTTTTCTGGTGGGGCTGGCGTATCAATACAGTCCGGATCGCATCGACAACCTGGCTTTGCTCAAGCGCAATCTGGAAAATCGTTTTCGATTGGATTATTTGTCTTTACAATTCTACCAAGAAGACCGGCTCGGGAAACATCTTTCCGCTCGGATGCAATTGAATTATATTGCTTCAATGATCATGCTGGCCGAACACCACGCGTTAAGCGATCAGCATTCAAGAAGCGACTACTGGAGACAAAAAGCGCTCAATCTGGCCGAAAACGCCGGCGATCAAGAGATCATCAACAAAATTAAACAGACCCTGCCTGAGTGAACAAAAGAGCTATGCGGGATTTAAACCTGTTACCTATTGAATGCAGGAATTGATTTTGCTTCGCACATTCAAATACAGAAACGAGCAATCGCAAACATTGCTCACGGATGAAAAGCTCATGCAGCGATTACAGGAGGGCGACCACCGTTGTTTCGACATTCTTTACGATCGTTACAGCACCCGTTTACTGCGCTATCTGGTACGCATGATGGGCGGCGATATGAGCCGGGCGCAGGATTTATTGCAGGATGTATTTCTGGCCGTCATTGACAAAGCGGCGCAGTTTAAAAACGGCTATCGGTTTTCGGGCTGGGTGTACGTGATCGCTCATAATCGCTGTAAAAACGAATACCGCTTTATGGATTATCGCCGGAAGGATCAAAACGTGGCGCCGGAAGATCATGAACAATCGGCGGTTTCAGCGGATCAACGGATTGACCGGAAGGCATTTCGGCAAAACCTGGAAAGAGCATTAAAGGATTTGTCGCCCGAAAAACGTAGTATGTTTTTATTGCGCTTCGAAGAAGAGCTGTCGCTGAAGGAAATCGCCCGCATATTCGATATGCCGGTGGGAACCGTAAAATCCAGATTACACTATGTGTTACGGTATTTGAATTCGCAATTACAGGATTATAATCCGCAGAAGACGGAGTAAAACATGAACAAAGCATGTGATTACTATCGCGCCTTAATCGAACAATCGGCGCTCGAAGGGCTATCGGAAGCTCAAAAGATCGCGCTTGAAAGCCATCTGAATTACTGCGGCCCGTGCCGACGTTACCGGGAAACAATCCGGAGTATCCGCCGGGAAATGCAACAGCCGCCGCATCCCTCGCTGTCGCCCGACCCGGAGATCAAATCCAATCTAAAACGGATCTTAAAATCAGGTGAAAAACAACCGAAGGCGCCTTCCTGTTTTATCATCAAGTTGCTCAACAGGCCGATGCCGATCTATCAGGCGTTGATCATGGCGAGCCTGGCTGTTTTCGCATTTTATATTTTCAACACGGGATTATCAACGATTGCCAGCGATGAAGTCCGCCGTGAACGTCAAACGAACCGCCCGGTGGTTTCTCAGATAAAGCTACCCCAGGTCCTTGCCAGCGGTAAAAACGTGCATATGGATAAAGCGGCGGTCGGCATGGGCATCAGCGCCGCCGAAGACAGCACTTTTTCAGATTTGGTCTTTATAACCATGTGAGAGTTGGCCGGTCCTGTCGGACCGGCCGACATCCATCCATAACAGAGTTACTGTAAGTGCACATTAAGGAGAGGCAGAACGCGCAACCAACGCGGATTGTTTTTGGCAATATTCAGCAATCCCAACTGCAATCCGTTCAGTTCGACGGCATAGTTGAGAATGCCGAGCGCTATACCTATCTGGTTGCCTTTATTCCAGTTGAACGCGCTTACAGACAGTCCCTTAAATTGACCGCCTTCGTTCACCTTGACCATTCCGCCGGCGAGGCTAATGCCCGTAATGTGGTTTCCGCCCGTGGCAAACCCGGCCAGGGTAATGCCTTTGACCGTTGGAGCGCCTACGCCAAATCCACCGACGCCAATACCGGTGAGCCGGTTACCACAGCCCATACCGATCAGTGCAAAGCCGGCGCCTGTAAAATTTTGTCCGGCGCCCACGCCCAGTCCACTCAAGGCAATGCCGGTAAAATCCTCGCCGACGCCCACGCCGAGACCGGCCATGGCCAGACCTTTCATGGATCGTCCCGAACCGGCGCCCAACCCCCCAAATGCAAGGCCTTTTACATCTCTGCCGGAGCCGACGGCGAGTCCGCCGAAGGCAATCCCCGCCATATCACGGCCGCATCCGGAAGCCAAGCCGCCAACGGCGATACCGCTGATATCTTCGCCTGCGCCGGAAGCCAGTCCGCCTATTGAAATACCGTTCAATTGACCGCCTGCGCCGGCTCCCACAAAGCCAAATGAGATGCCATTCATAACCTCGTCCGCCGCCGAGCCGACAATCCCAAAATTGACGCCGTTCATTCTGCCGCCCTTGGGCATGGCGCCTACGGAAATACCGTTATACTCCGCACCGGCGTTGTTCTCCGAGGGCCACAACGTCACATTTAGTCCGTTAATGCGTTGAACGTTCTGATCTTTCCAATTTAAGCGCACGCCTGTGAAAGTCTTGGAGTTGCCGATACTGACGCCATAACGGCTCGTGGGAATATCGATACTCTGCGCTTTTAAATGCGAAAACGGCATTACAAAAAAGGTTAATAGAAAAACGCTTATCAACGCTTCCCTTCCGAATCTTCGGAGGATCATAAACAGACGCATGGTCTTACTTGTTTTAGTTTGATTGGTAGCCATAGCGATCTCCTGTGTTTGAGTGATACCCAACGTAGTGCCATACGAATATCCGTGAGTAAAGTTTACCACAATCATGGCATTTGTTGGTTTTATCCCGGCTAAGCTACGGCTCTTTTTACAGATGATTCAGCACAAACTCGGTTATCAAGCGATACAAATGTTTGCGTGTGTTCGTACCCAATATACTGTGATTTTTTTCGGGATAGATCATAAGATCGAATTGCATACGGTGGCTTTGCATTTCACGGATGAACTGCATCGTGTTTTGCATATGGACGTTATCATCGGCGCTGCCGTGAATGATCAACAGATCGCCGTCAAACTGATCCACGTAATTTAATGAAGAGGCGGATTCGTAGCCGGCGTGATTGTCCGACGGCATGCCCATGTAGCGTTCGGTCCAGATGGCGTCGTATAAGCGAAAATCGCTGACTGGCGCCACCGCAACGCCGCAATTAAAATGTTCGCTGCCATTGGTCATCGCCATCAGGGTTAGATAGCCGCCTCCGCTCCAGCCCCAAATGCCGATACGATCCGAATCCACATACGACAGCGAAGATAAATATTCGGCGGCTTCGATATGATCGTTTACCGCATAATACCCGATGTCGCCATAAGCGAGATTTTTAAAGGCTTTGCCGCGACCGCCGGTGCCGCGGTTGTCAACGGTGAAAATTATATAGCCCTTCTGTGTGAGCATGGTATACCACATACGGGAAAAACTTCTGCCCCAGCTGTTACGCACGAGTTGCGAGCCCGGGCCGCCGTATCCGTATATCAAAACCGGATATTGTCTCGATTTATCGAAATCGGCTGGTAAAGTTATTTCTGCGTTGAGTTCGGCGCCGTCTTCTGTGGTAAAGGTTAAAAATCGTTTATGAACCAGACCGGCCTCTGTAAAGGGTTCAATCGTGTTCTCAATCAATGTCCGTACAGATTTCCCGGCTGCATTCCTCAGTACGGTTTGGGGCGGCGTTTTAACGCTGGAATAACGGTTTATGAACGCATTCCAGGCCGGACCGAACTTCGCCGAATGCCAGCCCGTCGTTTTGGTCAGGGGTGTCATGGCGCCGGTGATCAGGTTTACCGAAAAAATATGGCTCTCTTTCACATCGCCTTTATTGGCCTTGAAAAACACCCGTTGCGTTTGTTCATCTATGCCGTAGACGCGTTGCACGACCCATGAACCCGATGTCAGCGCCTCTTCTTTGCCGTTCTCGATTTGATAGCGGTATATATGGTTGTATCCGCTTTTTTCCGAGGTGTAAATGACGGATTTATTTTTTTCCGTAAAGAACCAGTCGTCGTCCACCTCTACCCAGCAGCTATCACTATCGCTCAGTAGCGTCGATGTTTCGCCGCTGTGGACGTTCGCCATCAACAGGTCAAGCCGGTTTTGCAGGCGGTTCAACCGCTGGATTGCCAGAATATCGTTGTTGTCCGTCCATTTGATGCGTGGAATATAGAGATTGGTATCGGCGGAGGTGTGCATCCACACCGTTTGACCGTTATTTAGGTGGTACACGCCGATCTTTACTTTCGCGACGGGATCGCCGGCTTTTGGATAGCGAATGGTGCGCACCTGTCCGTTTTTGGGCGCAAATTCCATCCAGCTAAACGTTGGCTCCGGCGATTGGTCCAGACGCCAGAACGCAATCTTTTTGCTGTCGGGCGACCAGCGCCAACCGTCGGCGATGCCGAATTCTTCTTCGTACACCCAATCAAATTGCCCGTTGATGACGGTTTCGGAGCCGTCGTTGGTTACCGGAATCGTTTCACCGCTTTGCAAATCTTTCAGATAGATGTTGTTATCGCGTACATAAGCCACATGTTTTTCATCGGGACTCAGTTTCGCGTGGGCAATACGCCCCGCACCTTCGTGCACGGCGGTTGTTTTATGATCCTCGATATGATAGACATAGAAGCGGGCCAGCGAGTGACGACGCCACACGCGCCGGGCATCGCTTTTTATGAGCAGCGTTTCACCCGAAGGCGCAATGTCGTAATCAAAAATGGGAAGCGGTTCATCCGTTCCCGGCTTTTTTATATCTTTTAAAGCAATCCAAAGCGTCGTATCAGCTTTATTCACCGGGTGCTTGTATATGCCTGCGGGGGCTTCGCTGGTATCACGGCGTAGAGTAACAAAGGCGTCGCCCTCGGGCAGCCATTTCGTTTGCCCCAGGCTTTTCAGCTCGAATGCGCTCGATTCGAAAATTTGGTCTAACGTAAGTCCATTATCTTTGCCTGCCAGGGCCATAGAGACGAGGGTCGCAAAAATGCATAATATAAACAGTCGCTTCATGGTATTTTCCTTATTTTCGCTAAAGTTACAGCTGCATTATATCGCCAAGATAGGCGTTGCATTAATTCGATTCAATGATATTTCAAAATGACGTTTTGGATTTATGGTCGGATCGCTGACAGCAATGCGTAAAATGGTGGAATCATGGAATATTGGAATCAAAAAATGCATGCTTCTGCTTTACGCTGAAAACAATCCTTTCTCTCAGCATACCCGCCGGTTCAATTCCCTGCCAATCGATTCCGATCCACTCGGAAAAATGCAGGAATTTTACGGCTAAGTTATTAAAAACCGATATCGAACGGATCGATTCCATTATATCCAAAAAAAATGCGATTGACTATTGTGAATGTTTTCTTTGCTTCGGGAAAAAACAAGAATTTCACGAGGAAGGTTCTGAGGACAAATGGCTTGATTAACGGAATGTTGGAATGATGAAATATGGGAATAAAGAAAGGACAGCGGTGGCTTTAAGCTGAAAATATTTTTTTTCTCGGCGCTCTCTGCGTTTTCGGCGGTTAAGTAATTTGCCGGCCGGGGCTCCATTTGAATGGATCAACCCATTTTAAAAATAAGCACTGTATTACAAGTTTTTAATCGCATAAAACATGTACGGGTACATACTTGGTAGGGCGTTTAAAGAGATACGGTCCATGGGTCATTAGCGGCTATGACGGATGCCGGTCAAAAGCTGCCGAATGACTATTTAACCATTCCCGAAAATCCCATGAAGGCCATAGCCAAGATTCCGGCTACAATCAATGCGATCGGGGCGCCGGCAAATACTTTTGGCACTTCCCGCACTTCCATCGCCTCGCGGATACCGGAAAATAAGATCAGGGCCAGCCCAAATCCTAACGCCGAAGCAAACGAGAAGATAACGGCGAAAATAAAATTGTCCAATTGTTGTGTGGCCAGAATCGCAACGCCGAGAATGGCGCAATTGGTTGTTATCAACGGCAGATAGATACCCAGCGCTTTGAAAAGAGCCGGTGCAATCTTTTTCATCACGATTTCCACCAGTTGCACCAGCGAAGCGATTACGAGTATGAATGCGATGGTTTGCAAATAGCCCAGGTTTAACGGAACGAGCACATAACTCTGAATAATATACGTAATCGAGCCTGCCAGCGTCATGACAAACACAACCGCCATACTCATACCCAGGGCCGTATCCAGCTTACGGGAAACACCCATATAGGGACAGATACCGAGAAATTTTGTGAAGACAACATTGTTGACAAAGATAGCGCCAACGATAATCAGAAAGACTTCAGCCATTATTTGCCCCTTTCCAGAAGATCGCTGATTTTATTCATTCCTACCAGCATAAATCCCAAAGTGATAAAAGCGCCGGGCGCCAGCACGAATAATAAAATCGTGCGCCAGCCCTCCGGTATAAATTCGACGCCCAGAAATGCGCCGGAGCCGAGGATTTCACGAATGGCACCCAGAACAAACAGCGCAAACGTAAATCCGAGCCCGTTGGCAACGCCGTCGATTAATGACTGGCCGATCGAATTTTTGGAGGCAAATGCTTCGGCGCGACCGAGAATCAAACAATTGACCACGATCAGCGGAATAAACAATCCCAGGGTTTTATGCAATTGATACATGGTGGCTTGCAGCCCCATATCGACGATGGTTACAAACGTCGCGATTACGACGATGAAGGCCGGGATACGCACCCTGGAGGGGATAACATCCTTAAAAATAGAAATCACCAGATTGGACATGATCAGCACAAAGGTCGTCGCCAAACCCATACCCAGACCGTTCTCTGCGGAAGTGGTTACGGCCAGCGTAGGACACAGGCCCAGCAGTAAACCCGTAACCGGATTGTCGGTAAAAAATGTGCGTTTGAATTTTTCTCCGAGCGTCATTATTGTTGTTCCTCCTTCAGCTTTTGATAAGCTTTCAGAGCACGTTGTACTCCGGTCGTAAATGCCCGTGAAGTGATGGTTGCTGCGGTAATGGCATCAATATCGCCGCCGTCTTTTTTCACTTTCCATGTGGTGCTTTCCAGCGTCCGTCCGCGAAATTGTTTTTTGAATTCTTCTTCGGTCATGCCATCGCCGAGACCGGGCGTTTCCTTGTGTGCCAACACGTACGTATCTAATATTTTACCGGTTGTATCCACGCCAACCAGAATTTCAAAATCGCTGGTAAATCCGTTTGGCGCCTTCACCTTAAAGGCGTAGCCGAGGGTACGCTCCTGATCGTTTTTAACCGGAAAATAACTGGCTTCAAACGCCTCGAGGGGCAGATCAATCGGCTCTTCGGGGTGATGGACGCCGCTTGGTTTTTGCAGCACCACTTTGATCGCGCGCTGGGTTTCCGCTTTACGATTAGCCGCAATCGGCCCTTCCGTAACTTTGTTGACATACGCCAACAGGGATGCGGCTACAAGCGCGATCAAGACCAGTACGATAATTACTTTAAATCCAGATTCTTCTTTAGCCATTTTCTACCATTCCAAATTTTTTATCGGGTAAGTATTTATCCAGTAGCGGTACAAAACCGTTCATCAAGATAATGGCAAATGATACGCCTTCCGGGTAACTGCCGAACAAGCGGATAACGGCCGTAAAAAAACCACAACCGATACCAAATACAATGCGTCCGCGTTTGGTCAAAGGCGAGGTTACCATATCCGTGGCCATATAAAGCGCTCCCAGGAACAATCCACCGGTAAACATGTGGAAAACGGGATTGGTGTACTGACTGGGGTCGATCAGGTAAAAGATACCGGTAAATACGAAGACCGTGCCGATGAACAGCGCCGGCACTTCCCAATAGATGTATTTTTTATACACAAGATAGGCGGCGCCGATTAACAATGCCAGGGCGGATATTTCACCAATGGAGCCGCCCATCTGCCCTAATGCCAGACCCGCCATATCCGTCTGTGATATGGCGCCGATGCCCTCCGATTTCAGAAGACCCAGCGGTGTGGCGCCGGTGCTTCCGTCATAGGCAAATGGCTCGGGCCACAGGCTCATTTCCACCGGGAATGAAATAATGAGAAAGACGCGCGCCACCAGGGCGGGATTAAAGATGTTCTGGCCGAGCCCGCCGAATACATGTTTACCCAGCCCGACCGCAACCAGCGCTCCGATCAAAATAAGCCACCACGGGGCATTGGACGGTAAATTCATGGCAAGGAGGATACCGGTTAAAAGAGCGCTTCCGTCCATGAAATTAACGTTATAAGATACCATGCGTGCAATTAACCATTCGAAACCCACGCTAAACACGGAGGTCAAAACCAAAACCCGCACCGCGTCCCAGCCAAATACCCAGAACGATACGGCCAGAGCCGGCACCAGTGTCAGGCTGACGGTGTACATGATTTTTGTCGTCGATTCCGTTACCCGTCCCTGCGGGGAAGAATCCATTAACAGTAGTCGGTTCGAAGCTTCCACGATTAATTCTCTCTTTTTATGATGGTCTTACCAACGCGCATCCAGTGAACAAGTCTGCGATCGGCGGGGCAAACATAAGCACAACTTCCGCATTCGATGCAATCCATGATATAATCCCGCGCTTCCGAACTGATATTATTGGCCTTGATCATCTCCGTTACCTGTGCCACCGGCAGCCCCATCGGACAAACATTGATACAATTTCCGCAACGAATGCAGGGATTCTCCCGACGATCAATGAATTGTTTTTCGTCAAAAAATAATAAGGCCGAGGTGGTTTTGGTGATCGGGCTTTCAAAGGAATAGGAGGTACGCCCCATCATCGGGCCTCCGGAGATCATCAATTTAACCTGCGAGGCATCGATGCCGAAATGATCCATCAAATAGGAAACGGGCGTTCCGATGGGTACGACCATATTGCCGGGATTATCAACCAAATTTCCGGTTACCGTAACCACGCGTTCCATCAACGGTCGGTTTCTGAAAAAAGCGTCATGAACGGCCAGGACGGTGCCGACGTTCTGTGCGATCACGCCCACATCCATAGGCAATCCCTTAGATGGCACTTCCCTGTTTAGTATGGCTTTGATCAATTGTTTTTCGCCGCCCTGCGGATATTTGGTACGTAATGGAACCACTTTGATTTTAACTTCATCCACCAATACTTTTTCGAAAGCGCGGATCGCATCGGGCTTGTTTGCCTCGATGCCGATATAAACCGGTATATCATCAAACAGATGTTGCAGGATTTTGATACCGCGATGCAGTTCTTCGGTTTTTTCCAGCATAACGCGGTGATCAGCGGTAATATACGGTTCACATTCGGCGCCATTGATGATGAGGGCGTCAATGGTTTTATCGGACGGCGGGGATAGTTTAACATGGGTCGGAAATCCCGCTCCGCCCATGCCGATTAAACCGGCATTAGCGATGGTTTTACGGATCGCATCTTTACTCAAACGATGGATATCGACCGATTCACGGCTATCCGATTCCATCAATTCTTTATATGATTCTCCGGCGTTCTCGGCCGTAATTTGTACACACTCTTTGATCTGTCCGCCGAGAAGGGGAAATCGCAATATTTTCTGCACCTTCCCTTTAAGCGGCGTATGCACATTGGAAGAAACGAAACCGTCAGCTTCGGCCAGCACGTCGCCGCGCTCCACCGAGTCCCCTTTCTTAACCACTATTTTTGATGGTTTACCGATATGCTGATTGACCGGAACTAAAAGCTGTTTGGGAACTTCACCATATTGTATGGGCGCATCCGACGATATCTTTTCTTCCGGCGGATGAACGCCGCCACGCTCAAACGTTCGCAGTAACATGAACCTCTTGCCCTCTTATTTCTATTGAATTCGTTGGACAAACTTCCACACACTTTTCACAGTTGGTGCATTTTTCATAATCGATTTTTGCCAGAAAGTTATTGACATGAATGGCATCGTCCTCACACACTTTTTCACACTTCATACAACCAATACAGGCCACTTTACACGCTTTGCGTGCATCGGCACCTTTATCGGTATTATTACAGGTAACCGTAACTTTTTTATCGTAGGGACGCATGTGTAAGATATTTTTGGGACAGGTCGGTATACAGATGCCGCAACCGGTGCAGACATCATCATCGATCACTACAATACCATCTTCCAAATGCATGGCGTCGAAAGGACACGCTTGCACGCATGAACCCAGTCCCAGGCAGGCAAATGCACAGGCTTTGGTCGTGTCGGCCACAAGCATGGCAGCCCAGCAGTCTTCAATACCGCGATAATCCATCATCAATGCGCTGTTCTCTACGGTTCCTTTGCACATTAACGAAGCCACCATCTTTTGACCGCCGCTCACCTCTAGGCCGAGTATCTCGCCAATTTTAGCCATTGTGGATGAATCCGCCACCGGGCAGGGTTGTTCCAGGCTTTGTTCTTTTACCACATGCTCGGCATAGGCCGAACACCCGGCGAAGCCGCAGCCGCCGCAATTGGCGCCCGGCAGTAGTTCCGTTACTTCTTCGATGCGCGGGTCTTCATATACATAAAACTTTTTAGAGGCGTACAACAAACCCGTCGATGAAATAAGGGCAAATCCGCCAAGCACCAAACCCGCTACTAATATATCTGGCATGCTAATATCTCCCTGAACAGCAATTGTTAAGCAATTGGTTTAATGTGAATGCTATACTTACTTTTGCCGTATTTTTGATTGATCTGATGGACGATGGCCAGAGCCAGGCCCGTTCCAATCAGCGCATTGACAAAAAGCAGTAATTCATTACTGATATTCAGCAGGACTTTGCTAATTGCGATACCCGCAAAGAAAAATAAAACCGGCAACATATAAATGATAAATGACGTCTGGATCACTTTCGAGTATTCAATTAACACTTTTTGTCCAACTTTAAGGCGTTCCGGCGCATCGACTTTATCGATTTCCACGTAATTGGAATGGCAAAAGCCATAAAGACCGCACGATTCGCAATCGCCGTCATCATTCACGGCTATGCGATACAACGCCTCCGTTTCTTCTGCTATGATGCCTGGAACCGATTGTTCAAACATTATAAATTCCAACCCTTTAATAAATTAGGGTTATACTAAGAGCAAATAATATACCACAACAATTAACTTTTTTAATCATTTGAAATTATTTAACTTAACATTATTCTTATATGATCTGTTTTCCAAATTTTTAAAAGCTCAAATCTACCATATTCTCAAATTTAAGAATTAAACCGGCCAAAACCGGGTTCAGCGTATCAAAAAAAGCGATGCGGGCATTACCCCACACCGCTTTATTGTTTTGAGGGGGAGACACGTCTTTGTTTAATTGATTTGATTTCCATACGACCGATTATTGTTTGCGGTGTTTCGAACCGTACTCGTAACCCCTTTCAATCGCCTTCTGATTGATTTCGACCAGTTTCTTTCGCTTGATGGCTGTTTTAAGCGTCTCCATCAGGGTTTCTTTTTTGAAGAGGCCGGTATAGCCGGCATACGCCGCCATGGCGACCATGTTAGCCGTACGGGTGTTGCCCAGCTTATCCGCAATTTCCGTGGCGGGAACAGCCAATATCTCCACGTCCGTGCGACTCACATCGATATCGATCAATGATTCGTCGTAAAGAATGATACCGTCTTCGACCACATCGTTTTCGAATTTTTCCAGCGAGGGACGGTTTAGTGCAATGAGTACAGTGGGATTCGAAACCACCGGCGAACCGACCGGAATATTGCGAATATTAACATGACAATTAGCGGTTCCGCCGCGCATTTCAGGCCCGTAGGACGGCAACCATGAGACATGGTAGTTTTCCAGCAAGCCGGCCTGGGCCAATGCCGCACCTAATAGCAATACACCCTGCCCCCCGAAACCGGCCACTTTGATTTCCGGGTTTTGATAACGTTCGGGATAACCGGCTTTCTCGAATTCTTTTTCGGTGTCCGGTATAATCTCCAATTGCTCTTTGATTTCCTCGGTTGAAAGCTGCTTGGGTTTAAACGCATAGGGCTCCACCTCTTTGGTGGTATCCTTATAAACGCCCAAAGGAAATTGGTTCATCATGACTTCTTTAATCCAAGTCAAAGAATCCACCGGGTCCATCTTCCACCCGGAGGGACATGGTGAAAGAATTTCCACGAGGGTAAATCCCAGATTTTCAGCCTGGCTTTTAAGGGCCTTCCGAACGGCCATGCGGGCGCGTGCACGATGTTTGTTGTCGAACAGCGCCACCCGTTCCACATATACCGGCGCCTCGAGTTGGCTTATCAATTCCGCCACTTTAACGGGATAGCCTTCATTGCGCGGATTTCTGCCGAGGGGCGTCGTGGTCGTTTTTTGCGATTCCAGAGTTGTAGGCGCCATCTGTCCGCCGGTCATACCGTAAATGGCGTTATTGATGAAAAATACGGTAATGTTTTCGCCGCGGTTGGCCGCGTGTAAAATCTCTGCCGTGCCGATCGCCGCCAAATCGCCGTCTCCCTGGTAACTGATCACAATACTTTCGGGATGGGCCCGTTTGATGCCCGTCGAAACGGCAGGCGCGCGGCCGTGAGCCGCCTGAATATTGCCGGTATCAAAGTAATAGTAACCGAACACACTGCAACCAACCGGACTGATGAAGACCGTGCGGTCCGCCAGTCCAAAATCGTCAAGCGCTTCCGCTATGAATTTATGTACATTCCCATGACCACAGCCGGGGCAGTAATGGGGCATCTTTTTATCCGGGCTGGGGTTGCGTTCGTATCGGTCGTAAAAACTTTGTGGTTTTTTTAATACTTTTGTAGCCATCACAAACCTCTATAATATTATTGTTTTTTGTTCACCATTGCTCTGCAACGCTCCATCAGTTCAGCGGCCGAAGGGACAACGCCGCCCATACGCCCGTAAAATTCAACCGGACGTTTGCCTTCAACGGCCATACGCAAATCATCGACCATCTGACCGTTGCTCATCTCAACCGCGAGAAATTTTTGGACATGGGAAGTTAATTGTTGGATGCGCTTCTTTGGATATGGAAAAAGGGTGATGGGGCGTAACAATCCAAATTTGAGGTTTTCCTGCCGCAACTTTTCGACGACTGTTTTCAGTACTCGCGATACAATGCCATACCCCATGAGTACATATTCGGCGTCATCGAGCATAAACTCCTCGACACGAACTTCGTTTACTTCGATCTTGCGGTATTTTTCCTGTAATCGCTTGTTATGTTCTTCCAGTTCTTCCGGATCGAGATAAATACTGGAGATCAAATTATGCTTGCTCTCCTTATCGGCATACAGAGCCCAATCGTGCTTAGGCAGATCGGTTTTAGGCTCCCCGAATTCCACAGCTTCCATCATCTGGCCTGTATAACCATCGGCCACTATATAAACCGGTGTCCGGTATTTTTCGGCAATATCGAAGGCCATTTGCGTCAAATCCGACATTTCCTGGACACTGTTGGGCGCCAGTACGGGGCATTTATAATTCCCGTGTCCGCCGCCTTTAACCACCTGATTGTAATCGCCCTGCTCCGGAGCAATGTTACCAAGCCCCGGCCCCCCGCGCATGATATCTACGATCACACAGGGCAATTCAGCCCCTGCGGCATAAGAAACGCCTTCCTGTTTCAGGCTGATACCGGGTCCCGACGACGCAGTCATAACACGTGCGCCTCCACTCGCTGCTCCGTAAACCATATTGATCGAGGCCACCTCACTTTCAGCCTGTAAAAACGTACCCCCCACGCGCGGCATATATTTAGCTGCAGATTCGGCTATTTCACTGGCAGGTGTTATGGGATAGCCAAAAAAAATACGACAACCGGCCAGAGCAGCGCCCCGTACAACGGCGTCGTTTCCTTTCATTAAAAGTTTGGACATCAGGCCACCTCCTCCCCGTAATATTCGTAGCCCTTTTTATAGACTATGACGGCTTCCGGCTCGGGACAGGCATAAAAACAGACGCCGCAACCTGTACATCCTTCGCCCACGTAATAAGCGTAGTGATAACCCTTCGTGTTGAACTTATCGTGAAATTTAAGCACCTGCGGCGGACAGGCATCGATGCAAATACCACAACCTTTGCACAATTCAGGCTCCACCTTCACGAAAGGTTTATCCAATATCTTTTTTTCCATAATCACCTCGTGTGTTGTATCCATAAATCGCTTAACATGCATTGACTGCACTTATCCATTCGTTCTGCATACACATTTATGAAATATGCCAAACAAATTTCAATCATATATAAATATAATCAATAATTATGCCATTTACACATTTCATTTGCAGTGAAGCAATAATGTTTACAGAAGGCGAAACAAAGGGTTTAAGGTCAATTTTATAATCGGGGTTGTTTTTGAATCATATTTCTTTTCCAATTTTTGAAAAAGAAATGTAAGCGGTTTATCATTATTTGGAAAACACTCAAGTTAAATAAAAACTTGCGTTTGTATTAATATACAACTTCCCGTAATATTTTAAAGCCGCCCCTTCCAGAGCACATCTTTTACCTCATTACGATGGTTTTGGTAGCGGGCCAGGATAAAAAAGAGATCGCTTAACCGGTTTAAGTAGATCAGAATTTCCCTCCGCGCGGGTTCGGTTTCATGCCAGGCCACGAGACGGCGTTCCGCTCGGCGGCAAACGGTTCGCGCCAAATGAGCCAAAGCTGCTGTTTCACTCCCGCCGGGCAATATGAAATTTTTTATGTCAGGTAATGGTTCGGAAAAATCATCGATATGACGTTCCAGCATTGCTACATCCTCTTCGCTTACCTTTTTTTCAAATCGCTCACGTTTTTCAGAATCCGGTGTTGCAATTTCCGAAGAAATGGCAAAAATATGATATTGGATGTGATTCAATCGTTCTTTGATAAGCCTGTCGTCTACCTTAACAACCAGTAATCCGATAATACTGTTTAATTCATCAAGAGTGCCATAAACCTCGACCCGCAAATGATTTTTGCTCACAACTTCGCCGCCGAACAGGGCGGTCCTGCCTTCGTCGCCAAATCCCGTATAGATTTTCAAAATACCTCCTGCAGAATCCCGTTTCTCAGAAACTCTGAATTTTAATCGTTTAATGTCAAAGATTGCAATACATATAACGTCGATCTGGAACCTAAAACTTAGTTAAAAAAATCCTGGCTTTCAAAACCAAGGTAATGCTGTGATGTTCCAATGAAAATAAACAGAAATATAATGATAACATCACTTAAGAAATAGAATCGAGATTATGATGGGGTGGTTGTCTTGGTTCAGCGGGAATTGGACTTTTAGCATTTAAAATAAGTAACACCTAA
>CAZIVP010000020.1:0-56415 GCA_964542915.1 uncultured Calditrichaceae bacterium
AGGTGTTACTTATTTTAAATGCTAAAAGTCCAATTCCCGCTGAACCAAGACATGGAAAAGGAACAAGTGGAACATTTTTCCTATGCCGGTCTCTGGTTTGGCGGCATTGGCGGCATGAACGGTGAACAGCAGAAATTGGTATCCACGGCCATTGTCGATGGTGTGTTCGAATACGGAGAAGCCGGCTTCGAATTTACCACTTCGGCGGACGAAGACGACATTGTTCAGGAGCGCTCTTCCATCGTTACATCCCCATTATTTGATCCGGAAGCTGTTTCTCACCAGGATTTTATCTGCGATTTTAGCGACCGCCGCACTAAAGTTCCCGGTACCGAAATCGAGTTGATCGATCACCAGCCTTTGGGCGTTAACGTCCATCTGGAATCCTATGCATGGAATTATGCCTATGCCGACGCTTTTGTTATCCTGAATTATACGTTTACGAACGTGTCGCAATACCCCATTGAAGACATTCATGTCGGTTTATGGGTGGATGCCTCGGTTGCCAATATGAATTATACCAGTATTTATGAACCGGGCGGCGGATTTACCTGGTATGATAACCTTAACGGCTTCGACGAAGAATATAATATGGGCTATCAGTTTGACGCCGACGGCGATAACGGCTATGCCGAAAGTTATCTGGGTATCCGTTTTTTAGGCGCTTCGACGTTGCGCAGCAGTTATGATGTTTATTACGATCAATGGCAATGGTCAAACGCCTCGGAGCCGGATTTTTTTATGCCCAGCACGGATGAAGAGCGCTACACAAAGCTCTCTACCACGCCAAACGCCTCCATACCTTCCAATCCCGATGAAGACCCGGCAAGCTGGATGATTTTATTGTCGGCCGGTTCGCTCGGCGATATACAGCCCGGCGAATCGATCAATGCTGTGTTTGCGTTGGTTTGCGGGTTCTGGGCGAATTCTGCGGGCGATTCACCGGCGCGGCGCGAAAACCTGCGCGTTAATTCCGATTGGGCTCAGATCGCTTATAACGGCGAGGATGTTGACGGCGACGGCAAACTCGATCCCGATGAGGATCTTAATAATAACGGCGAACTGGATGAAGGCGAAGACGAATATGTGGCGAGCAGGGATCTTAACGGCAACGGCTATTGGGATCCCGGCGAACCGGTCTTTGGCGACGGCGACGGCCATTTAGATGTGTACGAAGACACGTACCAAAATTTTAAACGCGGTATCGAAGATTCCAACGGCGTAATCGACCGTTATATTTTACCATCGCCGCCGCCATCGCCGAATCTGCTGGTGGTTCCGGGCGACGGTAAAGTGACGCTCTATTGGGATGATGTTTCCGAAAGCTTCAAAGACCCCATTACGCGGGAAGAGGATTTTGAAGGATATCGTATCTATAGCTCGCCTAAAACCAGCGGTTCGAAAGAACAAATGTCGCTTTTGGCGCAATTCGATCGTGATGACAGCCTGGCTTACGGTTACGATACCGGTTTTGAAGCCGTTCGATACGATACGGTGATCAATGGCAGACAGTACCGATACCGTTTTGTCAATGATCATTTGCTGAGCGGATGGCCCGGCAAATATTTTTACTCCGTTACCGCTTTCGACCGCGGCAATCCCGAGAACAATCTGCCCAGCCTGGAAAGTTCGGTTTATGAAAACCTCACCTATGCCATACCGGGTAAACGCGTAAACCGCGAGAAGAAGCGGCAGATTTATGTGTATCCGAATCCGTATAAAGTGAACGCTCTTTGGGACGGTTCGGGATCCAGGGATCGCCTCATCTGGTTTGCCAATCTCCCGGAAAAAGCGACCATCCGGATTTATACCCTGGCCGGCGATTTGGTGGATGAGGTCCGTCACGACGCCAGTACATACGCCGGAAGCGACGTGGCCCGCTTAAGAAAGCAAACCCAATTTCAGAAAACTGAGTTTTCAGGCGGCGAACACGCCTGGGATTTAATAACGCGAAACGATCAGGCGATTGCCTCGGGTCTCTATCTCTATACCGTGAAAGATGAAAAAACGGGCGAAACCTATCGCGGCAAATTTTTGGTCGTGAAATAGGTTGTATATATGATCCATAACGGCAATGAAATTTAAAAGGAGGTGATGTGTGCAACGCGAATTCGGTATTAATGATTTTTTGTGGGTAGCAATTTTATCAACAGGAGGTGTCAGGTTATGAACAAAAGAATTACAGCCATATTGATTGTATTGATTTTTGTAATAACGGCTTTCAGCCAGGAGATAACGCCTATCCGTGATATCCAATATACGGAGGACGAATCAGGCGATTCGCCGTTTATAGACCAGGAGGTAACGATCAGCGGTATTATTACAGCGGAAGCGTATGCATTCGGCGGCAGCAAATACTGGGTTCAGGATTCAGCCGGAGCCTGGAACGGCGTGATGGTTTATGACGACGTCAACAAAGCGGCGGAAGGCGATTCGGTGACGCTGACCGGTACCGTTACCGAATATTATAATTTGACTGAAATTACGGATGTGACGGAATTTACCATCGAAGATTCGGCCGTTTTCGGCATCGAACCAACTTTGGTTACCACCGGCGAAATTGGCACGGGCGGCTCGATGGCCGAAGCTTATGAAGGCTGCCTCATTCAGGTTACCGATTTGAATATCACCAATGCCGATCTCGGATACGGCGAATGGGAAGTCGATGACGGCAGCGGCACATGCCGTGTGGATGACGCCGCCGATTATTACTTCAATCCGGCGGACTATACCGATGTAGGCGTTCAATCGATTACCGGCGTCATGGACTATTCATTCAGCGAACGGAAAATACAACCGCGCCTGGCCTGGGATGTAGTTGAAGGTGGAGATTATACCCGCATCCAAAGAATACAACAGGTGAGGCATAGCGATCTCATGAAAGCCCTGGAAGATGAAGAATCCGATACATCTTATGCCCGCTCCGATACATTTTCGATCAGGGGCATCGTTACGATGCCGACCGGTTTGAGTTATGCGGGAGATGGCATCAAATTTATAGTAGCCGCACCAGAGGGCGGTCCCTGGAGCGCGATCCTTTCCTATAACCCGGACTCCACCGCCTATCCCATTCTTTACGAAGGCGATGTCATTGAAATGAGTGGTTGGATTGATGAGTACACTACCGGCCCGGCCAACATGACCGAATTTTGGATTACCAGCCCCATACAAATCCTGGACATCGGCCAGCCCATTCCCGATCCGGATAAAGTAAACACCGGCGATTTGCGTATCCCGGAAACCGCCGAACAATGGGGCAACGTCATGGTCTATGTGAAGGACGCCGAAGTTGTCAACTATGGTACCCAATACGAACTGTTCGGCGTCGATGACGGTACCGGCGATGTGTTAGTGGATGACGACTCCGACAGCCTCGCAGCATATTATGAAGAACAACCGCTACCGCCGCTGGGCTCTATTGCCGATTCTATTCGCGGCTGGGTCTACCACCATTTCGGCAGTAACGCCGATTCAACAGCCTATAAACTGGAGCCGCTCTACCAGGAAGATATCGTCTGGGAAGCCGGCCCGCCGACGATCAGCAAAGTGGGGCGTAATGTAAGCGTACCGCTTTCCAACGATCCGGTAACCGTTTCGGCTGACATCAGCACCAATTTTACGATTGATGAAGCGACCATATATTATGAAGTCGTTCAGGACGGCCTCTCATCCGGCTATTCCGAAGTGACCATGTCGAATACCGAAGGTACTACATTCGAAGGCGAGATCCCCGGCCAGACGGAAGGCAGTTTTGTTAATTATTTTATCAAAGCGATGGACGATCAGGGACAAACAACCATCAGTCCCGCCGATACCAGCGTACAAAATTACTGTTACACGGTAACCGACGGCGATCTGACGATCAAAGACCTGCAGTATACGCCGTGGGAAATCGCCGACTCCCCTTTTGAAGGTATGCCGATCGAAGTAAACGGAATTGTTACCACCGATACAAGCGCCAACAACAATTATGAAACCTATGTTTTGCAGGATGCGGAAGAACCCTGGAGCGGTATCTTCACGTTCGGCATCAATTCCGATTTGGAACGCGGCGATGAAATCAAGGTATATGGCAGCGTTACCGACTACAATGCCGACTGGCATTTCAAATGGGATAATAATACCACTATTCTGGTGGATTCCTTCGAGGTGTTGAGCAGCGGGCACAGTATGGCGCCGATTTCCGTAACGACCGGCACACTGGCGACCGACAGCGCCGCCGCCGAACAATATGAAGGCGTTCTGGTCAGCATCGAAGACGCAACCCTGACAAGTTTTAACCAGTACGATTTGTCCTTCAGCGACGGCAGCGGCGAATGTCTGGTAGACGGCGATTTTATGGTGTCGGATGACGGCGAAGAAAACAGCAAATTTTATTTCAACGCTGATGAAGGATATCTGTATGCTTTTGGCGATACGGTGCGCATCGGTGAAAAGGTGGATAAAATTCAGGGCGTCTTCACGTTCAGTTTCGGCACTTATAAGATAGAAGTACGCGATCAGGATGATTTTGGCACGGTTGTGGGCATCGCGGATGATTTTGAAAAAGCGCCGCTCAGCTACCGGCTGAAGCAAAATTATCCCAACCCGTTCAATCCCGAAACACGTATCTATTTTCAGATTCCGAACGCGCAACAGGTTGAAATCATGGTTTATAACATCCTGGGACAGCGTGTACGGACGCTGGTGCAGAATCATTTCAATGCCGGCCAACATGTGGTCAATTGGGATGGTCGCAATGACGCCGGTCAGCGCGTAACCTCGGGCGTGTATATTTATCGTATTAAAGCCGGTGAATTTATCGATTCCAAAAAAATGTTAATGGTCAAATAAACCACGTCGATCCCGCTCTTCCCATGAATGGCGGGCGGAGCGGGATTTTTAAATTTTACAGACCGGAGTCGAGGCGTCGGTTAAGTAAATGGATGTAAAGAGCCCGATAGCACGTTCCGGTAGGATTGTAACTAAACAGAACTTTTAGCAATGGCCAGAAATATGCAACTAACACGCATTATTCCTTTAATCTTACTTTTGGCGGCCGCTCTTTATTGGCTGAATTGTGAAGAGAATATTCTGCACAGCTCCAAAGATTCCAAACCGTTGCAGAATCAACCGCCGGATACGTATTTGTTTCTGTTCCCGGCAAGCGATAGCACCGGTCAGCCGGACTCCATAGGAATCGACACCACTGCCAGTAAACAAGTTTTGCACTGGTGGGGGCAGGATCCTGACGGTGAAGTCGCCGGCTATTATATCCAGTGGAATTACCAAACCGAACCGAAATGGGTAAGCAGCGAATACGATACCTTTTATTTACCGATCCGTACCGCTTACGATGAATTTACGTTTCGGGTATGGGCCGTGGATGACGACAGCCTGATGGACCCGACGCCGGCAAAACAAATTTTTCCCGTTTTTAATTCGTTTCCCTCCATCGATTTTAAAAATCGCAGCAATCCGCCGGCGCCGCCGGGCAATCCGAATGTGACGGCCTATACCTTTCCCACACGCACATTTATATGGAACGTCGATGATCCCGACGGTATTGAGACCATCACCCATATTTATTATGCGCTTGACGATACCAGCAACTGGGTTGAATTGCCCGGCAACCAGACAAGTTTGACCCTGAGGGATATCCCGCCCGGAGAACACCGATTCTTTTTGAAAGCCCTGGATATTGCGGGCGCTGAGAGTGAGGTGATCTCTTTCCCTGATCCTGAAGATGATACGACGCCCAATACATGGGTCGTTAAAGAACCGAAGGGCGATCTGCTTCTTGTTAATGATTTTGCGCAGGATCAGACCAATTACGCAGTGCAATCGTTTTATGAAGATATTCTTTACAATCTGGTGGGCGCAAACGGCTACAGTGTCTGGGAAATCGGAACGTCAAGAACACCGGTGATCAACCCTCAAAACAGCCTACCCTATGCCACGGCAGATATTAAAGCGTATTTGGGTTATTTCGATAAAGTAATCTGGTTTGCCCACCTGGGGCGGCCCAGTTTGTCGGAGGCCGGCCTCAGCATCACGCAATATGTGGCCGATGGCGGTAATATTTTTATCACCAACGGTAATGAAGAAAAACCCGATACCTCGTGGACGTTCACCCGTGTGGATACGGTCTTCCGATTGAATCCGGGCGGTCGTCTGTTGAGCGGCGTACGGGTATTATCTTCCTTTACCGGCGCCGAACGCGATACAACCACGGATTTGGAAGTGGGACAACTTATCGGTAACCGGGTTTCGGCGCTTGTGCCGGGTTTCGGAACCGATGTGGTGTACCGGATGGAGCCGGATTCCGCGGCAAGCGTTCCTGTTCCTTACGAGGGATCGCCGCCCGTCGGCTTGCGTTACGAGGTTGGTCAGGGAAAATCCATATATTTTTCTTTACCGTTTCATTATTGCGATGGGAAAAACAACGCTCAGGAAGTTTTGAGATATATTTTAGAAGAAGAGTTTGAACAATGATACGATCTAAGAATGTTATTCTGTCTATTTTAACCCTATTTTTAATCAGCTACGGACAGCAACAAAAAACCGGGCGAATTGTGGGCACGGTTGTTGAAAAATCAAGCCGGGAGCCGCTGGCCGGCGTTAATATTTCTTTAAAAGGCACTTACATGGGCGCCTCGACGGATCTGGATGGTCATTATCTCGTGGAGAATGTGACGCCGGGCGTCTATGATGTGGAAGCATCCATGATCGGTTATAAAATTCAACTTGTCACCGGCGTGGAAATCGAAGCGGGCCAAACGGAGAAGATCAATTTCGAATTGCAGGAATCGGTTTTGGCCTACGGACAGGAAATTGTCGTGGTCGGACAAAAACCGCTCCTCGAAGTGGACAAAACCTCGTCCGAGGACGTCTTTTCGGCGGATGACATATCCGATAAAATCGTCGAAAACGTGGATGAAATTTTGGTACAACAACCGGGCGTCGTTAAAAGTAACAACCAGATACACATCCGCGGCGGCCGGGCTGACGAAAGTATGTATATTGTGGACGGCATATCCATTAAAGATCCGCTGTCCGGTTACAGTAACACGCTTTATATTAACGCCGATGCCATCGAAGAACTCAAAGTAATCACCGGCGGTTTTAATGCCGAATACGGACAGGCCATGTCGGGCATTATTGATGTGGTTACCAAAGAGGGCGGCGAACAATATACCGGCAGTTTCAAGTATAAAACCGATTTGGGACTCAACTTTCTGGAAAATTACAATACCGATATCATCGAATTCAATTTCGGCGGTCCGGATATTTTCACCAGCAAGCTTTTCCCATCCATCGGGTTGGACTTGCCGGGTGATCTTTCTTTTTTCGTATCGGGTTATGGCAACCTCTCGGATACATATTTACCGCACGCATCCGAACTTTATCCAAGCCGCAACGAACTGGAAGCGTTCGCCCGCAAACAGGATAACGACTGGCATCTGCTGGGTAAATTGACCTGGCGGTTGAATCCCAGCCAGAAACTGACCGTTTCTTACGACCGATCGCTGAATATCAATCAGGGATTTTTTACACCATACATATTTTCAAATAATTTTTTCCCTTACGAATACAGCAAACATCTGGATCACTATCCAACATTTACATCGGAATCGATATTAAGCAATATTACATGGAAACATACCATCAATTCCCGCATGTTCTACGAGGTTACCCTCGGCAATTTTTACAACTCAACCCACAGCGCTGTGAGGAATAAACACTGGAGCGAGTATCAGGAACGACTGGATCTGGAACCCATTCGTTATTTTCCGGGCTCCGAAGGCAACTTTACCATTCGGCGCGGCGATGGTTTTTATGATTACGGCGATTACGGTAAATGGTACGACAATTACAGCGATCGCTGGCAATTGAAAGTGGACTTTACCAATCAGATTAACCAGAAGCACCAGCTAAAAGGCGGCGTGGATATGTCTTACACCGGTATCCAGGTGGTGGATATCGTCGATCCCTGGGTGGACAGCGAATCCGGTTTCGGAAGAAGCTACGATATCTACAAGGCCTATCCCAACAGCGGCGCTTTTTATTTACAGGATCAGATTAAATACGAAGGCATGATTGTCAATATCGGTCTGCGTTACGATTACTGGTTCCCGGGCGAATACGTGCAGGATGCCGTCAATAATCCCAATACGATTATTATATCCCAGGCGGCCCGGAAAAAATTTAAAGAGGAAACGTTTAAAATCTTCGGAATGCGCGGCAAAGGACATTTGAGTCCGAGGATCGGAATTTCCCATCCTGTCAGCGATCACGACGTGTTGTATTTCCATTACGGTCACTTTTCACAACGTCCCAAAGGGCAATACGTTTACGCCAAACTCAAATCCACTTCTCCGGCCACTTACCAGCTGTTCGGAAATCCCAATTTGAATCCCACCACGACGGTCGCTTATGAACTGGGCATCAAACACAAATTTACCGAAAATCTGGTGATGGAATTGAAGGCCTATTATAAAGATATGTTCGATTACCCCACCGCCGAACGCATTGAAATGGAAAATCCGCGGTTGGGCAATATCAGCTATTTAATGTATCTCAACATGGATTACGCCCGATCCAAAGGCATTGAGATGCGGGTGCGTCAACGCTATGCCAAATACCTGACCGGCACGATGAATTTTACCTATGCGGTGAGTAAAGGCAAAAGCTCCACTCCGAACGACAATTTGCTGGTCGAGGCGGGTCGGCTGGAAGAAAAACCTCTGAAAGAGAATTATCTGAGGTGGGATACGCCCATTCGACTAACCCTGGATTTGAATTTTCAGGTGAATGAGAATCAGAATCCCGACGTTTTCGGAATGCGTTTGCCGGATCAATGGGGCTTCAGCACCCATTGGGAATTGGAATCCGGAAAACGCTATACACCGATGATCGATATCGAAAGGGAAATTTACGACGACGCCAATCCGTATTCCGAAATGGCGCCTTTCTGGCACCGACTTGATTTTCGTCTTTTCAAATTTTTCAAGGTGTCGGATTTAAACCTGAATTTCCTGCTGGAGGTGCAGAACGTCTTTGATGCAAAAATTGCACGGATTATCAATCCTTACACGGGAGAAGCCTATAAACCGGGCGATATTCTACCGCAGCGTTACGTTCGGGATTATAATCCCTATCCCAATCCCATTTATAATCCGGCAAAATATCGCTGGCCGCGCACAGTGCGGTTTGGCGTTTCCTTCAAGTTTTGAACACAATAAACCATTACAGCGGACGAGTTATGAAGAAGTATGTAATAACCATCTTAATTCTTTTATCGACCATTTGTTTAACCGATAGGGTACAGGGCCAAAACCTGTTTCCGTTACTTGGAGGCCAGCGTATCGGGACCGCCGCCGCTAACTTTTTAAAAATCGGTGTCGGCGCCCGCGCCACTTCCATGAGCGGAGCGGCGGTGGCCATGGCCAACGATGCGACTGCCCTGTACTGGAATCCGGGCGCCGCAGCACAGGTGAAAGGCAACGCCGTGGCCATAAGCCATATTGATTGGCCGGTGGATATCAAATACGAATATCTGAGCTATATACACCATATTAAAAACATCGGTATTATAGGGTTTAGTGGCGGCTATCTCTATACGGATGACATGGAGGTGACCACAGAGTACCACCCGACCGGTACGGGCGAATATTTCAGCTATTACGATACATTCGGCGCTCTGAGCTTCGCCATTAAAATGACCGACCGCTTTTCGTTCGGCACCTCGTTAAAATTTGTTGAAGAAAATTTGGCCGGTTTGAAAATGGGCGGATGGCTCATCGATCTGGGGACATTCTACTGGACCGGCTTTCGCTCACTGCGGTTTGCCGTGAGTCTGGTAAATTTCGGACCCGATCTCCGGCCGGCTGGATCGTACATGCAGGAAACGCAGGAGGGCGGAATGCAGGAGAACAGGTACGAAGCCTTTTCACCGCCGACCATGTTTCGGGTAGGCTCCGCCATGGAAATTATTGAAAGAAAGAACTATACCGTAACCACTTCGCTGCAAATCAACCATCCTGTGGATAATGCCGAAAACGCGGTGGTCGGTATGGAA
The DNA here is from genome assembly GCA_964542915.1 of uncultured Calditrichaceae bacterium. GTDB lineage: Bacteria > Calditrichota > Calditrichia > Calditrichales > Calditrichaceae > CAZIVP01. The sequence continues at coordinate 10,061 of CAZIVP010000020.1, forward strand.
TTCGGCTATCTGGATAATCTCTTCCTGAGAGCAGGCTACCGTATCAACTACGCCGAAGAAAAATTCACCTTCGGCGCGGGCTTTAACGTTCCGTTTGCAGGAACCGATTTGCTGATTGATTATGCGTTTAAACAATTCAGGAATCTCGGAGTCACCAATCAATTTACTTTAGGTTATCATTTTTAGAGGAGTTGTTTTGAAAATTAAGATCTTAGCGTTTTTCGCCCTCACGGTAATAATAATGTTTGCAAACGGTTGCGGTGAAAAAATGCCGCTGCCCTCCGTGCAACCGGATCCCGAATCGTTCGGAGCAAATGATACCTCCTACATACATCTCGATCCTGATTGGACCATGTCGAATGTGGGTTATCAGGCTCAAAGCATGATGAGCCCAACCGATATTACCATAGGCGAGGACGAATACATTTTTGTAGCCGACAGCGCCAATAATCGCGTGCTTGTGCTTTTAAAATCGGGCGTTGTGGCGACCCGCCAAAATCTTAACGAGATTGAACCCATTGCCGGTCCGACGGGTCTCGATATCGATCGCAAGCTGAACTTGCTGATGGTCAACGGCTCCGACACGGTGTATGTCTGGCATCAATATCTCAATAATGTGGGCTATGAATCGGTTCGTTTTAACGGTTCAATGGAGTGGCAGGACAATGTCTCCCTGCGTGATTCCATCCTTGGCGTTCACCCCTTCTATGTTGATAGTCTGGGCAATTCTCAATTCCATGATATCGCATTCGGTCCCGAGGAAGAGAATATCGTTTATATCACAGACAAAGGTAATAACCGTATTATCGAAATCAACATCGTGGAAAGCGGCTCGGTTAAACTGAACAACGGACAGGTGATACCGCTGTTCAAAGGCGGTTACCAAAAGGACATTGCCCGTTACGGTTCCGGCGCCGGTACGGTTGACAATCCCAGGGGCATTACTTCGGATGATGCAGGCAACGTGTATTTTACGCAACTTGGCGGTAACTTTCTCGTTCAGAAACTGGAAAAACAGGGCAATCAATTTATACCGGCTTTTGTATTGTACGAAGACCCGATCATGGATTTGGGTCGCTTTAAGGGTCCCTGGGACATTGCAATTGGTAAAGAGAATGCCATTTTTGTACTGGATACCGGGGACAGCAGCCGCGTCTCCAAATTTCATAACCAGGGCGCAATGGCAGGCTCGAAGGCCGATCTTGGCCTGAAGGGGCTGTCAAAAGCGCGCTTCGAGCGCGCCACCGGTATTGCTGTCTCCCGGGATGAGATCGTTTACCTAGCCGATACCCGAAATCATCGGATCGTACGTTACCGGTATACGGTTTCGGAAGAAGACATCCCCGACGACCGCCAGCGGTAGTTGCCCGCAGGTGCAAGGGAGCGGTTGATTTTACTGTCTGGCCGTCTTTAATGCTTTGCGCATGATAACGCGCGGAATGAAGGGTATCAGCCAGCGTACCAGTAACCAGCGTTTCGGGATATAAGCACGCGCTTTACGCCTGTCGATTGCTTTCACGATATGGCGTGCGGCTTTTTTCACAGGTACTACCAAAAAGACTTTTTTGGAATTTCCGATGAGCGGCGTGTCCACAAAACCAGGGACTATCTCGCTTACATATATCGCTTTGTCCGAAAGGGCATGATACAACCCCTGAAGATAGATAGCTCCAAAGGCCTTCGTGGCGTTATAAGCGGGGTTAATGTGTCCGAAATACTGGGCGACTGAAGTGATGCCCACAAGATGCCCGCTTTTCTGCATTCTGAAATAACGCGCCGCTTCAATCAGAACCCGGGCGTAGCCCATCACATTGGTGTTCAGTACATCCGCCTCGATCGACCACTCCAGTTCTTGATTGCGGGCGCTGATGCCTGAGGAGACGATGCAAATATCCATCCCGCCCATGCGTTCGATCAATGCCTGCAGATGTACGGGGATGGCGTTGAGATCACATATATCCAGTTTCTGCCCAAAAAAGCGCTGGGGCCGGGCTTTTTCCATTGCGTTTAATACGTTTGTTTGCCGGCCGCAACCGCCAACCAACGCGCCGCGTTCCAGATAAAGCTCCGCCAGGGCGCGACCGATGCCGGAAGTGGCACCGATAATTACGATGCGTTTCATAATACTCTCTTAATTTGTATATTCCAACATCCTGATTTTACTGATAGCAAGCTAAAAGAGTAATCACTATGATTCAAAAAAATTCAGTTGATATTCCCTTAAAAATCGGTACATCGGGCTACAGTTACGAAGATTGGCGCAATCATTTCTATCCACCGGATATTCCAAAGGGCGCCATGCTGGAATTTTATCGCCGCTATTTTCAGACGGTGGAAATCAATGCCAGTTATTACTTTATCCCCAAACCCCAGGTTTTTAAACGCATGGGGGATAAAACCCCGGCCGATTTCGAATTTATCGTAAAAACAAATCAGGAAACGACCCATCGCCGCAATGAAAACGAGAAGGCGCTCGAAAGCCTGATTGAAGCGGTAAAGCCTTTAATTGAGCAGCAAAAGTTTAAAGGTTTTCTGGCGCAGTTTCCGTATTCTTTCAAAAACAACGAAAAGAACCGGCGTTATCTGGCAGAATGCAAACAACTCATCGGAGACCTGCCGCTTTTCGTGGAATTTCGCAATTATACCTGGTTAACCCCGCAGCTTAACGACTTTTTGAGCGGCCATCACATCGGATATGTCAATGTGGATGAACCGCCTCTTAAAGGCCTCATCCCACCGCAGCATATTGTAACAAGCGATAGGGGCTATGTCCGTTTTCATGGGCGTAATGGAAACGATTGGTGGCAGGGCAAAGGTGCGGCGCGCTATGATTATGAATATAAAAAGGAAGAATTACAGGAGTGGCTTACCCATCTGAGCCAGATCATGCGGAAAACATATAAAGCCTATATCTTTTTCAATAACCATCCAAACGGTCAGGCGGTGCGCAACGCCCGGCAGATGATTCAGATTATAGAAAACCAATTACAACTGATCCTGGAGTCATAATCCGCAAATCAAATTGTATAACATTGTAAACGACTGTTATTTGTTTGATAAGAAAGAAATGAAAACGCGGCGAATAAGATGAAATTCCTTTTATTCTTCATAAGAAACGGTAAAATAGAAAACGATACGTCGGAATTGTCGGTTTCGAGGGTATTTTTAACAACGCAAAACAACAGGGCCGCATCTAACACTCCAACCATTCAATAATACATCAAATCCATCTCATTTTTCGGGAAGCGTGCCCACACGGATGAGGGGATAGATGGCCAGAAAGAGGAAGGTGGTGATGACAAATCCGCCCGCGAGACCCAGCTGGTCAATCAGTAAACCGAGTATCGGCGCATAAATAGCCACGAGTAAGGTTTCCAGTTGCGATTCGACGGAAAGCCCCGAAGCCATCACATTGGATGAAATATGTCCGCTTAAAAAACTAACCACCAGAGGCCGCCGGATATTTTGAATGAAATACAGTCCGACAAAAAACAACGCCGCCAGCGCCGGCAAATTAAACCATAGAAACAGGCCGGATATTAAAACGCTGATGATGCCGATTAAATAGGCGTAATCGATAGCGCGCGGCAGATCTCCCACATTTTTTTCGATCCGCCAGGCATTACGGGAGGCCGTGGAGTTGATTAAGAAAATAATAAAATAAAGAACACCGATCAGCACTGCGGCCCGTTTTTCGGTTTCGAGATAAACCAGAACCGGTAGCGCCATGGCCGTCACTTTGAGCACCGGCTGCAAATAATCTTTGATGGTTTTATAAACGGCGATATAGGTGGCTGCGCTCATGATGGCTTTGAAAGTGTCTTTATTTTTGAATATTGTTACAAAATCAAGAACCGTGTGGCGGAAACGATTATAAAGAATTCGCAGACTTAAAGCCCGCCAGCCGTCGGTTAGTTGATTGTTGAGTGCTTTGGGATAGGTGCTTATGAGCAGGAAGTCCAATATATATGGGATGCCGGAATATAAAAAGAGGATACGGTAATTGCCGGCATAGAAGACGACCGCCATGGCTAAAAGCGAGCTGATAGCCGAACCGAACTGCGACCAGGAGCGCGTGCTGCCGTAATAGCGGGTTTTAACCGCTTTCATACGATTTAATTCGAGATATTGGAGTATCATGGCCTTGTGGGTGCCCGAGCGAAAGGCCTCGCCGGTTCCATAGGCAACCATTGCCAGTGCAAACCAGCCGAAAGACTTTCCCGTGTAAAACAAAGCGAAAGACACCAGATAGGCAAAAAAGGAGAAAAGCAAAGCGTTTTTACGGCCGAGAGCGTCGGCTACCAGGCCGGAGGGTATCTCCAAGAGGTTGGTGGTTATTTGCCGGAAGGAATATAAGGCGCCGATTTGAAGATAGGTCAGACCGGTTTCCCGTAAAAAAAGAATCAGGAAGATATCGAACAGGCGCAGATTCTTCAGAAATCCGTAAGCGCAAAATTTGTAATACTGTAAATTGCGTTCGAAGTTATCATTTGCTTTACCGGTTCCGGGTGTCATATTCTGTCCCTCTACAATGCCTGCTTAATCCGATTCATACGAACCTGAAACATTCATTTTACAATTACAAAAACCAAAGGCGAATAAAATGATCTTATCCTGAACCCATAAAACGACCAACTTTCGTCGTGTTTCGGCGACCTTTTATGACTTGCATGAGTTTAAAATGGCATGCATACTTTTGCCGTAAATAAATTGTAATAAATTGTTTTTATGGCAGTTATTCTAAAATTTTTTGCCATTATTTTCTGTACATCGTATATTTAAATTTACAATAAAATACATATAAATACTACAGCGGAAGTATCCAAATTTAATAAAGTACAGAGGAAGGTTTTGCGTCCCATCGTTCGATTTGCGCCCAGTCCAACCGGTTATCTGCATGTGGGCGGCGCTCGCACCGCTTTAATCAACTGGCTTATTGCACGACAGAGCAACGGACGCTTTCTGTTGCGAATCGAGGATACCGACGAGCAGAGATCGACAGCGGATAGCATTGAACAGATTATCAGTAGCCTGAAATGGCTGGAACTGGATTGGGACGATGCCATCTATTATCAGAGCGCCCACCGTAGTGAGCATAAAGAGGCTGCATATCAACTTTTAAAGCGCGACAAGGCGTATCGCTGTTTTTGCAGCCATGCCGAACTGCAGGAGAAACGTCGCCGGGCGGAAACACAAAACCGGGAATACCGTTATGACGGCGCCTGTAAACGGTTATCGCCGGAGGCGATTGAACGAAAGCTGAACGACCATAGCCCTTATACTATTCGCTTTGATGTTCCCGTTGGCGCGGTACGCTTTAAGGACAAAATCCATGGCGATACACGTATTGATAACCGTACGCTCGATGATTTTATAATCCTGCGTTCGGACGGCAGTCCTGTGTACCAACTGGCTGTGGTCGTCGATGATCACGGGATGGGTGTAAATTTTGTTCTCCGCGGCGATGATCATCTGAGTAACAGCAGTAAACAAATTTTACTTTATGAAGCGCTCGGCTGGCCGATGCCTGCGTTCGGACATTTACCGCTGATTCTGGGACCGGATAAAGGACGGTTATCGAAACGGCACGGCGCCACATCGGTGGAAGAATTCAAAAACGAGGGTATTTTACCCGAAGCATTGTTCAACTATCTCTGTCTTTTGGGCGGCGGCTTAAACGATGAACAGGAATTATTGACGCGTGAAGCGATCATCGCCCGATTTCGCCTCGGCGAAATTAGTAAAAGCCCGGCCGTGTTCGACAAAGAGAAACTGCGCTGGCTAAACGCCAAATGGATTGGACGTATGTCCGATTCGAAATGGCTGCGATGGATTTCTTTGAATTTGAAAGAGCTTGGCCATAGCGATGATTGGCTGCAGGAGCCGCGTTTTCTTCTTTATCTGAACTTAATTAAGATACGGGTACACGATGAAAAGGAATTGCGGGAGGCGTTGCAGATTTTTTTTAATGACCCGTACCATTACGATGCCAAGGGCATAAAAAAATTCTTTCTAAAAAGTAATCATGCCGAATTATTAAAAGGCTTTTATAAAGAACTCAACGTTTCCGACGGGAGTGAATTCCAATCCGTAGAGAAACTGGAATCGATTTTGAGAGCCTTTGCCGTGTCCATGGATGTTTCGGCCGCAAAAGTCATTCATCCTTTACGCCTGGCGCTTACCGGTTCAACGGCCAGTCCGGGCATCTTCGAGATGTTATATGTTCTGGGCAAAGATACGGTTTTAAGACGTATAGAAAATGCCTTAAATTTTATCAATCAACAGAATACGACAAATATTCATGCTTAAAAAACCATTTAAAATATTAATGGTTACCGATCAAGCCGCATTGCGGAGTAAAGTTACATCCATCTATGTCCATATTCCTCACCAAATTGAGCGGTTGTCGTGTCAGGATTTTAAAGAAAACACCGCAGCTTCGGGAGGATATGATTTGCTGCTTTTAGATAATCGATCGAAGAGTTTTGATAAAGCGGCGGTGGCGAAGATCCTGGAGCATTCCGGGACGCAATGGCAGGTGGTCATTTCCGCCAATAAAGAGGCGGATGCAAAACGAATGTTGGGCGCGCAAACCTGGGTTGTTGAAGAAACCAACGAGGCCAATCAATTGTTTGCGGCTCTCAGTGAAATTTACGAACAGTTTGTACAATCGAATCGCGGACACAGCCAGTACTGGCAAATTCTGGCTGAAGGGCTTAACAGTCTGGAAATGATCTGTCTGATTATCGATGAGGCGGCCGACATTGTTTTTGTGAACGATTATACGCGCCGATTATTGAAGATAGAAACCGAATGGACGGATAACAGCCATTTATCCGATTACCTGCTCGAGGGCAATAAAGTCATAAGGCACATAAAAGAACACTTTACGCAGTTTCGCGATGATTTGGATATGCAGGATGTGTCCTTCATGGATAATGCCCAACAAACCGTTATGCGCAATGTCCGCGTTAAACAACTCCAATCCGATGCGGGTTTTTTTTTAATCAGCGATTTTAAAGGTGCAGACGTGGCAGATGAAGCGAAATTAACACAGGAACCGTTTTATTCGCTGGAGGAATTGAGCGACTCGATAGCCCATACCTTGCTTAATCCGATGAATATAATCTCGGGACGTCTGCAGTTATTGAAGGGCGACCCCGACCTTAACCAAAGGCTATCCAAATCACTGGAAATACTGGATAATCAGGTTTCTCGCATAAACGTAATAATGGATCGCTTATTGACTTTTGCCCGTCTGCGGGAAGACACCGTCCCTCAAAAGATACAGATCAATGAAATCTTGAAACGATTGCGTTTGGAACCTGCATTTGCTAATCTGTTTAATGAACAGACTGAAAAACTGCAATATGCGCTGGCAGAAGAACTGCCCGACCTGGCAGGCGTGGTTTCCCATTATGATCTCCTGTTGAAATTATTGATTGAGCTGGCATTGCAGTGTGTTGGCGCCGATGGCAAGATTCAGGTGCAAACCGGCATACAGGAGAACTATAAAATGGGGCGTAACATTCGGGTAACGTTTTTACTGAACTACGGACGGTCTTTTGCTGCAAGCCAAAACACATTACACGGATATTTCGATTACCGGCAGGAAACCGTACGTTCCATCGAAACCGATATTATTAAACATATTCTTTCCAAATATAAGAGTTCCTTAAAAGTGAGTGAAGAAAACAATCAAATCGAACGGTTGGATTTATTGTTCCCCATAAAACAAAAGCCGGAGGGTAGATGAAGTCCAGAATTTTAATCGTTGATGATGAACCCGATGCGCTGGAATTGATGCAGGAATTGTTTGAGCGGAAGGGCTATCTCTCCCTGACGGCGTCCAATGGTTTGGACGCTCTTAAAAAAATTAAAAACGAAGAACCGGAAATCGTTATCACAGACATCCGCATGCCTGAAATGGACGGTATGCAACTTTTAAAAACAATCAATAAAGAACATCCGCATATTCCGGTCATCATGGTAACGGCGCACGGTACCATCGAAACGGCAGTGGAAGCCATGAAGCTGGGTGCCAAAGACTATATTCTGAAACCTCTGCGTCTCGATGAAATTTTGGCCAAAGTCGAACGCATCACACAGTTGAATTCACTGATCAAAGAGAATGAATATCTCCTGAACCGGCTGCAGCAGACGTATGATTTCACCAATATGATCGGCAAAACCGAAAAGATTCAGCAACTGTTTCGGCTGGTCAAAGATGTGGCCACCACCAATACGACGATCCTGATCGGAGGGGAGAGCGGCGTCGGCAAAGAATTGATTGCGAACGCCATCCATTATAACAGTCCGCGGGCGAAACGGCCCTTCATTAAAGTTAATTGCGGTGTGCTGGCCGAAAGTCTGCTCGAAAGCGAATTGTTCGGCCACATGAAGGGGGCATTCACGGGCGCCATCAAAGATAAGATCGGACGATTCGAAATGGCCGACGGCGGCACGTTGTTTCTCGATGAAATCGGAGATATTTCGCTCAATATGCAATTGAAACTGTTGCGTGTGCTTCAGGAGGGAGAATTTGAACGCGTGGGCGGCACGGAGACCATAAAGGTTGATGTGCGAATCATTGCAGCTACGAATCGCGATCTCAAGAAAGCCATGCAGGAGGGCAACTTCCGGCAGGATCTGTATTACCGGCTTAACGTGATTCCAATCGAGGTACCGCCGCTGCGGGAACGTCGCGAAGACATCAAATTCCTGGTTTATCATTTTATGGAAAAATTCAACAAAGTGTACGGAAAAAATATATCGGAGATCAGCCCCGATGCAATGGAGCTGTTCGAGAACTATGAGTACCCGGGCAATATCCGCGAACTGGAGAATTTTATTGAGCGTATCGTGGTTTTGAGCAAGAACAATACGATTGAAGTGACCGATTTACCGGAGCCCATCCGGAAGATTACCCGTACACCCGATAAAGAGATCAACCTGGATAAAGGTTTCAATCATCTGGTGGAAGATTACGAGAAACAGATTATTGTTAAGGCGCTTGAAAAGAATGAACATAACAAGTTCCAAACGGCAAAAATGCTGAATATGAACCGCAGTACGCTTCTTTCCAAATTAAAGAAGTACCATATAGAGTGAACGCCCGTATTCAGGATAGTTTAAATGATACTTCAGATATCGTCAGAGATACAAAGTAAATCTTACACAGGCTTCAGCGCGGCGCCTTGCGTATCCCTCCGGCCTGCAGTTTTTGGCTAAAAACTACAAAGGGTGTAATTTTAATTTCTGAAAAAATGTGTACCAAAACCGTAACAAACGGATACAACCATCTTTTCTTTCGGGGGGGGGAGCTATGCATCGGAAGATCATTATTGTTTCATTGGCAGTGTTGTTTACAATATCATTCAGCGATTTATTGACGGCGCAGACCTGGTTGAACGAACATTTTAAAGCCCTGGAGCCGTTCATCGGTAAAACGTGGAAGGGTAAACTTTCCGGCGGCGATACGGGTGAAGTCAAATACGACGTATCGCGATGGGAGGCTATCCTGAACGGGCAGGCTCTGCGCAATATGCACTCCATTAACGATGGCGAATACGGAGGCGAGACCATCCTCTATTGGGATAAGAAAAAGAAACAACTGGTGTATTACTATTTCACCACGGCCGGTTTTTATACCAACGGCACGATGAAAATCGATGGCGAACGTTATATCAGTCATGAATATGTTACCGGTAATAAGGATGGCATTACCGAGGTTCAAAACATTATCGAGTGGGCGGGCGACGGACGTTTCAGCAGCAAAGCCCGGTATTTCAAAAACGGCGAATGGGTTGACGGCCACACGATCATCTATGAAGAGGCGCCCGAAGCTGAGGTGAAATTTAAATAAATCAAGTCACACTTGTCCGAAATAAATTGTAGATGGATACCTGAACACCGCTGAGGCCCACCCCCCCCGGCCCCCACCCTGCTCGCAACAGCAGGGAGAGGGAGGCAGGTGGAGGGTTTGAACCGGGAACAAATCATCCTTAAAATTTTGAAAAATCAACATGACTTTTTTCAAATTCATTTAGCCTGGACCGTAATGAAATCAAGTAGCGATTGAAGCTAAGGAAGGCGTTTATGGCAGCTAAACAAAACCAAATCCGCTGGGAGGATTTCCGGAGAGTCGATATCCGCGCAGGTACGATTACCGCCGCGGAACCTTTTCCGGAGGCGCGCCAACCGGCTTATAAATTATGGATTGACTTCGGTTCGCCGTTCGGTATCAAACGCTCATCGGCGCAAATTACCGAACGATATAAACCGGACGAGTTGATAGGCCGGCAGGTGTTGGCTGTGGTTAACTTTCCGGCCAAACAAATCGGTCCTTTCATGTCCGAGGTACTGGTTACCGGCGTTCCGGATGCCGAAGGCGCAATCGTACTGGCGCAGCCGGCCCAACCGGTGCCCAACGGCGCACGTTTGGTGTAAAATTCTTGTTCCGGTTAAAACGAATCGGATTTTAAAAATGCCTGAATTGGTGAGACCTTAATGCGCATCCTACTAACCGTCATAACGTTCATACTCTTCTTTAAATTTAGCCTGCATTGCCAGCCAAACCGTCTTCGGGATGTCGGTATTGAAATCGGAGTGTTACACCCCGGAAGACACAATGCAATCACTGACGTCCAGGGCGTTCGTGTGGGACATGTTACTTTAATGAAAGGCGACTCGATCCGAACGGGTGTTACCGCGATCCTTCCGCATTCAGGGAATCTGTTTCAACAAAAGACGCCGGCGGCTATTTACATCGGGAACGGATTTGGCAAACTCACTGGATACAGCCAGATTGAAGAGTTGGGTCATATTGAAACGCCGATCGTTTTAACCAATACCTTAAGCGTTCCCACCGCCGCTGATGCGCTTATCGATTATACTTTTTCGTACGAAACAAATCGGGAAGTGGTCTCCGTCAATCCCGTCGTGGGCGAAACTAATGACGGCTGGTTAAATGATATTCGCGGGCGGCATATCCGCAAGGCACATGTAATCAAAGCCATCGAAGAGGCGCACGCCGGGGCGGTAGAGGAGGGCGCCGTGGGCGCAGGAAGCGGTACGGTTTGTTTCGGCTTTAAGGGCGGCATTGGGACGGCTTCGCGCGTGTTGCCCGACACGCTGGGCGGCTGGACGCTCGGGGTATTGGTGCAGAGCAATTTCGGAGGCGTTCTGCAGGTTGCCGGCGTTCCGGTGGGCAAATGGCTTAAGCAATATTACCGGAGCGATTTACTGGAAAATAAAACCGATGGATCATGTATGATTGTGGTTGCAACCGATGCCCCGCTCTCTTCGCGGAACTTAAAACGTCTGGCAAAACGAACCATGTTGGGTCTGGCAAGAACCGGCGGTATCGCCAGCAACGGCAGCGGCGATTACGCCATTGCGGTTTCAACGGCCGAAAATTTACGAATTCCACACCAAAGCACTTCCAAATTCAAAAACATCAAAGTATTACGTAATGATGCAATGTCGCCTCTGTTTTTGGCGGCTATTGAGGCTACGGAAGAGGCCATTTTAAATTCATTATTTACGGCAAAGACCGTAACAGGCAGAGCAGGACATACGGCAAAACGGTTGCCGGTACAAGAGGCACTGAAGATTTTAAAAAAGCATAACGCCATAAAGAGATAGGCAGAACAAATCCGCATGGGAATACAATAGGGGCGGTACCAATACGCACCATCGGCGACGCTTGACTTTTTATATTTGTATTTATCTCCGGATTTGGGCTAAGCCAATACGGTAAACCGTATGGCGTTGTGCTGTTTAATATTCATAAATTGATGGGTCTGGCACGGCCGTCCTGCCATCGGGCGGTATAATTCCGGTTCGTCGCGGATGATGCGGTCGTGAAAACGGGATTGCCAACGGAAATCCGGGTTATACATTTTGCGAATGCGTTTGGTGCAAATGGATTTGAATTGGGCGATGACGGCCCCTAACGAACCAGCCGGCAATGTATTGGGAGAGACGACCCGCCGGGTCGTCTCTACGTTTCCGGTAAAACATTACCCCTGATAATAGCGGCCGTCCTGCCATCGGGCGGGATTGTTGCGGATATATTCGCGAATGCGGTTTAATTCCGGTTCGTCTCGGATGACGCGATCGTAAAACCGGGATTGCCAACGGAAATCCGGGTTATACATTTTGCGAATGCGTTTGGTGCAAATGGATTTGAATTGGGCGATGACGGCCCCTAACGAACCAGCCGGCAATGTATTGGGAGAGACGACCCGCCGGGTCGTCTCTACGTTTCCGGTAAAACATTACCCCTGATAATAGCGGCCGTCCTGCCATCGGGCGGGATTGTTGCGGATATATTCGCGAATGCGGTTTAATTCCGGTTCGTCTCGGATGACGCGATCGTAAAACCGGGATTGCCAACGGAAATCCGGGTTATACATTTTGCGAATGCGTTTGGTGCAAATGGATTTGAATTGGGCGATGACGGCCCCTAACGAACCAGCCGGCAATGTTTTGGTAGAGACGACCCGGCGGGTCGTCTCTACGTTTGCATGATCATCAATATTTTTTAATATGATAATCCCATGAAAATGGTTAGGCATAACCACAAATGCATCCAATTCAACATTTTGTCGGATGGTAGGTGTTTTGATCCATTCATCGAAAACAATTTTCCCAATTTCCGAAAAAATCATTTGGGCATTCCGGATTTCACCAAACCAGCCAATGCGGTTGTGGGTGCAGATGGTCACAAAATATGGGCCGGGCGAGGCATAATCCCAACCGGTCAGCCGCGTCGATGGAACGCGGTATTTATTTTGAAATAATTCGGTCATGGCGGAATGTAAGCCGGGCGTTCGCCGGACGCCAGATTTTTTATTTGCAGACCGAATCGATTTTGTGTTTGCCCAATGGCCGTGGTTGTGGTAGAGACGACCCGGCGGGTCGTCTCTACGTTTGCTGTATGACAAACCAAAAACTGAGGCGGATGAGCTGTTACAGGTGCTGCCCGGCGAGAGACAGGATAAAAATGTAAATCGATGCACTCATTCGCTCAAAGACCGCATGGCCGATGAGGAACGCAATTATATTTATGATACGCTTCAAAAATGTGACTGGAAAATTCAGGAAACGGCGGATATGCTGAATATCGACCGCAGCTCACTCTTTAAGAAGATGAAAAAGTACGGTATTGATAAACCGGAAGAATCGGAATGATGATCAAGTGAAGGGGGCTCAGTGGGAAGAAAATTTCACCGCCGAGCGCATAGAGAACGCAGAGAAAACATAATGACCCACGGATTGCACGGATAACACAGATAAAGGAAAAGGACTTTTTCTAAGAATATAATAAATATTTACTCGGCGCTCACGGCGACCTCTGCGGTTAATCGAAGGTATTCAAAACCACTGAGGGCGCGGAGTCAGCAGAGAAAACATTATGAACCACGGATTGCACGGATAACACAGATAAGGAAAAAGAGAATTCTTAGAGAATATACAAATTATTGCTAAGGATTTATTCACTAGCAATAAATGGATTAATAATGCCGAGCGATTTGATGTGCTGACCGTGTTGCAAATCTTCAGAATAAAGAAATCTACAACTTGCCTTTAACGCCGATGCGATGATCAAAGAATCGTAAAAGCCGTATTGCCATCTCTGCATAATTTGGAGTCCTTCATGATAAAGATCGATGCTCGAAAAAATTTGACATAGAGGCATAAGGATATCGTCGAGATAGCGTTGGCAATCAGAAATCGAAAGGGGCGTATGAAATTTTCTGGTAACGACATTTATAAATTCCTGTATCACCTGATAACTTATACACCCATTGTTAGACTGTAATGCCATTTTAATGAGATTATTGGCAATTTGCTGTTTATCTGGATTGGAATCATCAAAAGCATAAATAAAGATATTGGTATCGAGAAAATAGTTATCGTTCATTGAGCTCATCCCTTGTAAATTTTTTCCCGGGTTGTGCATAGCTCAACGATTTCATCAAGTCTTCATAATCAGCGCTGCTTTTTTCGGATTGTACATATTGTTTGAGCCATAGACGAAAGGTGGCGTTGAGCGTCGTTCGATTCTTTTGGGCCTTCTGCCGTGCTTTCTCGATGAGTTCCTTTTCAGCACTCAAGGTAATATTTTTTAACATAATAACACTCCTCACTAAGATTGCGTATAAAAATTTAGTGTTTCATATGGATGGACGCAAGTGTAAGAGGAAAATATGCACAATGGGCATGGAGAGTAATAATACAGATTCTGATTTAGGAGGCCGATGGGTTGTTATTACATCCATACGCCATCTCTCCAATAATCAATCCTCTCAACGCTTCATAAGGGAGAAATACATGCGTAGAGATGCTAAGACGCTGAAAAAAATAATGAACCACGAATTACACAGATAACACAGATAAAGGAGAAGGACTTTCTCTAAGAATATAATAAATATTTACACGGCGTCACGGCGCCCTCTGCGGTTAATCAAAGGAATTCAAAAACCGCCGAGCACGCTGAGAACGCAGAGAAAACATAATGAACCCGGATTGCACGGATAACACAGATAAAGGAAAAGGACTTTTTCTAAGAATATAATAAATATTTACACGGCGTCACGGCGCCCTCTGTGGTTAATCAAAGGAATTCAAAAACCGCCAAGCGCGCGAAGAACGCCAAGTAAGCTTTCGATTCACTTTGTATGGTCTTCGAATAAGTATTCGAGCAATTGCAGGTGAGATTCGATGTTCATGGGAAGCGCCTGGGCGAAAACATCGAGGACAATCAATCCATTGACTTCGGCGTCATGGCCACCGAGCGTCCGCAAACGCTCGCAGAAGGCGTGATTCACCTTCTGAATTTCGCCATATATCTCTTTCAGTCCATCCAGTTCCCAATCAGGTGTTCCGCTGCTCTGTTTGATGAAATATTGTTTTAACAGATATGTACTTACGGAGCGATAGATGGTTTCCTCGATGGATGCAAAGGGCAGATGAAACCGTACCATCGGTTTTAATTGTCCCAGTATGGGGCAGCCGCTCGAAACCATATAAATGCCCATAATAGAGCTCAGTATCGTCTGCATATTGGTTGTAGCGGTGTAGTTACGCTGTTCGTGTTTCACTTCCACATAGGCGGTTTCGTAGGAATAGGTCTCCTTGAACGCCGGTAAGAAATCCAGCAGGTTTTTTGCCACGGGGCAGTAAGGATGTTCGTCTGGCGAGAGGGGGCAATTGGGACACTGTTTGTTTTCGAGACGCGCCCAGGGATCGGCGCCGTCATTATTGGGGGACTGGTATTGCAGAGTGCGTCTGTCCAGTTCGATGGGAATGTCAATACGACGATTATCCGGGAAGGTGATCCTATAGTGGAAAGAAATGTTGTTTCGTTGCATAAAACGCCTTTATTCTATTGTTCAAGTGCTTACGTATCATTCTTATCGACCCGATTTTTCAAATATGAAATGAACTTGACTATTTGTAAGCCAATTGCGTGGAAAGGAAACGTTCCACCGCAGGAACATCACGGTTCTTGCGTCTTGCATAATCGATAATCTGGTCTTTTTGTATTTTACCAACGCGAAAATAGCGCGCCTGCGGATGCGCGAAGTAATAACCGCAAATGGAAGCCGACGGATGCATGACGAAATGATCGTTCAGACGAATGGATGTGTTGCTTTGGGCGTCGGTCAACTCGAACAGCTTTTCTTTTTCGGAATGGTCGGGACAGGCGGGGTAGCCGGGTGCCGGACGGATACCCTGATAGCGCTCTTCGTGCAAGGCTTGGGGGGATGTATTCTCTTCCATGGAATAGCCCCAGAATTCCGTTCTTACCCGGTAATGCATGTGTTCCGCGAATGCTTCGACCAGACGATCGGCCAGGGTTTTAACCAGAATCATTTTAAAATCGTCCCGCTTCTGTTTGTAAGCATTCTCCAGCTCATCCAGTCCGATTCCGGTGGTTAGCACAAAAACGCCAATGTGATCTTTGCGGCCGCTGCCTGCGGGTGCGATAAAATCGGCCAGCGCCAGATTGGGTTGACCCGGCCGTTTTTGGTTCTGTTGCCGCAATGTCAATAACATCGCCAATGGTTCCCTGTCCCTTTGTTCATCGTAGACCAAAATGTCATCATTCTGACTATTGGCGTGGAACAGGCCGATGACGGCTCTGGCAGCCAACCATTTATTCTCCACAATTTCATCCAGCAATTCCCGGCCGTCGTGGAATAACTTGTTGGCCTGCATCTTATAGGTTTCGTGTTCCAAAATATCTGGATAGCGTCCTTTCAATCCCCAGGCGCGGAAGAAGGGCGACCAGTCGATGTAACCGGTGAAGCGCTGTAGAGGATAGTCTTCAAAAACGTGCACGCCGGTCATTGCAGGTGTGGGCCACGGCGGTTCGGATTCCCAGTCGATTTTAAGCCGGTTGGCCCGGGCTTCCGTAAGGGTTATCCATTCCATACGCGCCACGTACAAATGGATGGGTCCGAAATACCGTTATATGTTGAATCAGGGATGATTTTATTTGCAGAACGTAACATAGAGTCAATGTGTCCCTTGGCTAAGCTTTCCTTCGCCATATTATTTGCCATATTGCATCGCCGTTCGAATGGCTTCGATCATGCTGGCCGGATTGGCTTTGTTTTTCCCGGCCAGGTCAAATGCTGTTCCGTGGTCTACCGAGGTTCTTAAAAAGGGTAGACCGAGCGTCAGGCTAACGGTGCGGTAAAAGTCGTATGTCTTGGCGGCAATGTGGCCCTGGTCGTGGTACAGTGCAATCACCGCATCGTAGCGCCCTTCTTTGGCCATATGGAAGACGGCGTCGGCGGGGACGGGCCCCGTGATGACTATATTATTTTTCAGACAGGAGGCAATGGCCGGATTGAGGATGCGTTCTTCTTCGTCGCCAAATAGTCCTTCGTCGCTGGCATGTGGATTCAGCGCTGCCAGGGCCAGCGTGGGCCTATCGAAGCCGAGTGTTTTCAGATGGCCATTGCAACGCTCAATAAATTGGGTTAAAGCGGTTGCATCCAGGGAAGCGGCGATTTCTTTGAACGGTAGATGTCGCGTAAAGAAAAATATACGCAGTTTATGGCAAACGAACAGTGTTGCGGCGTGTTCGGCGCCGGATTTGGCTTTTAGCAGTTCGGTATGGTCGCGATAAGGTACATCGCCAAGTCTGAAGGATTCTTTGTGGACCGGCGCTGTGACAAGGGCGGCGATGTTTTTTTGCAAGGCTTGTTCCACCGCTTCATTGACGGCATAATACGCCAATTGCCCCGCCGAACCGTTTATGCGTCCGTAAGATGGCAGATGGTCCAGTTCGTGGCGATGGAAACACACCAGGCTTTGATCGCCGGCTTCGTTTTGGTGTGTATTCTCATCGAGCTGATTCACCGTTCGAATGTCTACGTCATAGCCCAACCGCTCGCATTCCCGCCGCAATATCGCAGGATGGCCGAAAACCACCGCCTGGAAGTCGGCGCCTTTTAAGGCGTTATCCAGCAATGCTTTGATCACAATTTCCGGACCGATGCCGGCCGGGTCGCCAATCGTAATACCGATGCGTCGGGTCATAGCCGCTCCTCGCTGAATTTGAGAGGCAAAATTAACGATATTTGCGTTCGGTTTCAAACCGGAGTTTGAAGGGGAGGTTTTGTTTCAGCAGATGGCACGCGTCTGAATAAAAGGTGATTGGACATTTTTCCGAAAGACAGACCTCATCCGTTAAAATCGAAATGACCGTTGCAAATGTTGTATCGTTATCCTAATTTTTGTTGGTCAGCAGACAGCACTTAATACAAAGGGAGGACCGTTTGGCCCGATTCATGATAAGGGCCGCCGCAAGGCGTTATGCAACGGTTGAACATTCAACGAACATAAACGCATCATAAACGGCGATCATGGCAAGAATCAAATTCGTACACGCTGCGGATCTGCACCTGGATACACCATTTAAAGGCCTGTCGAACTGGAACAGCGCCCTGGCTTCAAGATTGAAGGAGGCGACCTTCCGCAGTTTTCAAAACATCATTGATCTGTGCCTGGAAGAGGACGTGGATTTTTTACTGATTGCGGGCGATATATTCGACAGTGAAGATCGGAGTTTGGCGGCTCAGATTAAATTCAATAACGAGCTGAAACGACTGACTGATAATGAAATTGAGGTATATTTTGTTTGCGGCAATCACGATCCCCTCAACTCCTGGCTGGATGCTTTACAGTTCCCGGAGGGGGCGGCGCGGTTCGATGCATCGCATCCGGAGCGAAAAACCTTCAACAAAAAAGGAAGTCCGTTGGCGGACATTTACGGCGTCAGTTACCGCGACCGCGGCGTCAGCGAAAATCTGGCCAGACGATTTGAATCGGAGAATTCTGCCGCTCCTTTTTCCATTGCTTTGTTGCATGGTACGGTTGGTTCGTCCGGCACCCATGAAAATTACGCACCGTTCTCGACCGAAGATGTTCTGAATAAAAAATTCGATTACTGGGCACTGGGGCATATTCATCAAAGACGGGTGGTGC
The DNA here is from genome assembly GCA_964542915.1 of uncultured Calditrichaceae bacterium. Lineage (GTDB taxonomy): Bacteria > Calditrichota > Calditrichia > Calditrichales > Calditrichaceae > CAZIVP01. Next base: position 28,571 of record CAZIVP010000020.1, read on the forward strand.
GAGCCGCAGAGCCCGCCATCGTGTATCCCGGCAATCCACAGGGCCGCGATTTCGGCGAGACAGGCGAACGTGGATGTTACCTTGTTGATATGGAGGCGGGTCATGATCCGCAGCTTCGTTTTATACCGACCCAGCAGATTCGTTTCGAAGAAGTTTCCGTGCCGCTGGCCGGAGAGAAAACCATTGATGAACTGATGACGTCCATTGATGAAGCTCAAAGCGCTTTGGTGCAATACGACGCAAACTGCAGTTACATTTTGCGCCTTACGCTCGAAGGACGTACGCCTCTGCATCATGTTTTGTTTGAACCGGGCAAAATCGATGAATTGCTTGAGGCCGTCAACGAAGACAGCCTGCAAAACAACCCGTTTATCTGGATCGACCGTATCCGTTTACGAACGCAGCCCGAAGTCGATACGGAAGGATTGAAGAAGAGCGATAACTTCGCCGCCGCCTTATTAAAAACCATTGAAGATTACGGCAGAAAACCGCAAGCTCTTGATCGGCTGCTGGATGATATAGTAAAGAATGAAATGAGCAACGATGTGCGCCGAAGATTAGGCGATTTGTCTTCCGAAGATCGTGAAGACATTCTGGAACAAGCTAAGTGGATGCTGCTAAATCAACTGTTGAAAGAAGACGGATGATCATCAGAGAGATTTATATCGATGGCTTTGGTCTGTTCAGGGATTTTATCTGGAAGGACCTTAGCGACGGCCTGAACATTATTGTAGCGGATAATGAGATGGGCAAGTCCACCCTGATGGCTTTCGTGCGCTACACCCTTTTTGGATATCCGCACCCCAGAAGCAAGGATAACCCGTATCCGCCGCTGAACGGAGGCAAACACGGCGGACGTATAAAGGCCGCAATGGCTTCGACGGGAAAAGAAGCGATCTTCGAGCGGCATTCCGGTGCCAAAGGCGGCGCGATACATTTGCGATATAACGGGAGAGAAAGCAAAGACCAAAGTCAATGGCAGGGCCTCTTAGGGAATGCCGGACCGGACTTGTTCAATAATGTTTATACCTTTTCACTGGATGAGTTGGTCAACCTGAACGCGCTCAGTAAATCGGGCGTAGAGGATAAGATATTCAGTCTGGGTCTTGGATTGGGAGATATATCGCTTGGTATGGTGGAACAAAACATTCGCGACGCCGGCGAAACAATCTATAAAAAAGGCGGGCGCAGTACTCCGCCCCGTGAAATCGTTAAACGTATAAGCGAGATAAAGGAAAGCGAACATAACATAGCAAAAATTCAGGGAGACTTCGCTCAGTATGAGAAGCTGGTGAAGGAAATCGAACAGTTAGAAGGGGAAGAACAACGGCTGAACAAGGATTTAGAAGCATTGCGTCGCAGAGCGCTTAAACTGGATCACTATCACAAATGTCATACGAGTTTTTTAACGCTAATAAACATTGACGAAAAACTCGAACAATTGCCGGCATATAGAGATCTACCCCCGGAAGGAGATCGAACGTTAAATGAACTGGAAAAAAGGGAACAATCGTATACAGACCAAATCCGGTCGCTAAAGCAGGGTACCGAAGATGAACCCGGTATCGGGGAGATCGAACAAAAACTCGAACCAATTGCATATAATGCCGACCTATTAAATCAAAGAGACCGCGTCGATTTTCTGCGTAAAAATCTTGAAAAATACAAGCAGTTTGTAAGCGATCGCGCCGCCGATGAACAGAAGATTGCAGAGTATAACGATTCCATAAAGCAGGGCATTCAAAGCATCAGCGGTCAATGGACGGAGCGGACCGTCGCCGCCTTTAGCGATACGGTCATTCATCGCAACAAAATCGAATACTTTGAGGGAGAGATTGCGAAAAGCAGGGAAAAAGAAGGACGATTGGAAGAAAAGCTGCGCATGATGAAAGAAAACCGACGCGCCTACAACATCAATGTTATCTTGTCTGTTTTCGCCGTCCTAAGCCTAATCGCGTCGGCGCCCGCCATTTACCATGGCCTCTATGTTCTGGGAGGCGCCCTGATTACAACAGGTTTGGTATTGGCCTTAAACCCAAAATATGTACGTAAAGAGGATGGCCTGGAACGCACGGAGCAAGAATTGATCAAAGACCGTAACCAGCTCGAAAAACTCGAAAATAACTATGGCCATTATCTGCAGGGAAGTCTTCAATTGCCTCCGACATTAAAACCGCAAACGGTATTGGATATTTTGAGGACCGTAGGCCAATTACAAAGGGAAATACGAGAGCGCGATAACATTAAAGCAAAATTAGAGAACGAACGGTTGCCGTTTATCCGCCATTTCGAGCAACAGGTGGAAGCGTTGGAGCGTTTGCTTCCGGACCATGCGCTGCAGGACGCGCTGGAAATCCGAGCCCATCATATCATAAACGCATTTAATGAATCCCGTTCTCAGTATGATGAAAAACAGCAGCTGCAAAAAACGTTCTCGCAAAAAAAGAAAGCATTGCAGGCAGCCGGAGAAAAGCTGGAAGAAGTTCGTACGGCGATTGCGGAATTATTGCAAACGGCAGAAGCCGGAGACCGGGCGTCTTTCAGAAAGATATATGAACAAAATCGAACGGTTGCGGAATTACAAAAGGAGCGGGAGGGAGCCCTGCGAACGATCGAAACGATCGTGGGGAAAGACAATGCCGGAGAGGTCATCGAATATTTCAATCAGCACGATAAAAACGAGCTTGAATTCCAAATACAGGACCTCAAGCAAAAAATTCAGACCACAGCCGAAGACGTGCGTCAGGTGAACACGGAGCTCGGTTCAAAACGAAACGATATCAAAAAGCTTGAGGACCACTCACAACTGGCTGAATTTCTGACGGAAGTTGAGAGTAAATCGCAACAACTACACACGGCTTTTAAAGAATGGCTTGGCGGACAACTGGCTTTGCGTCTGTTGACGCAGGAAAAAGCCCGCTACGAAAAAGAGAAACAACCGGAAGTTATCAAGTACGCCAGCCGCTATTTTAAGAAAATGAGCGATGATCGCTATCAGCGCATCCGGGTTTCTCTGGAAGAAAAAGATGTGACGGTTTATGATCAGGCCGAAGTCGCTAAAAACATTGATCAGCTAAGCCGGGGAACCAAAGAACAACTGCTAATCAGTTTGCGGCTGGGATTTATCGAAGAATATGAAAAACAGGCCGAAGCCCTTCCGCTTGTCGTTGATGAAGTATTGGTGAATTTCGATCCGCAGCGGGCGCAAAAAGCCGCCGAAATTTTAACCGAATTTGCGGAACAACGCCAAATACTGATGTTTACCTGTCATCCCGAGACAAAGGAATTTTTTGATGCACAAGCTGTAAACATCATCCGCCTCAATCAGAACGGCATGAAACCCCAAATCAGTTGAAATTATTTTTGGATACACTCCATTGTGTTTTAAGCGATCAAAACATGTACAAAACGTCCGTTGCTCGATCATGCCCATTAACACACACATTCTTCCGTTTGTTAAAGTAGAATATTCAAAGCAAAACATCTTGGCTTCGAGTAGACTGTATGGATTCGGAATACTTTTGAATCCCAATTTTGAATCATTTATCTTTTAGAAAATGTTTAAACCGGTTTATTTTCAGGGAAGAGGTGTCGCCGTGAACAAGACAAGTACGTTAACCCCTCTGCAAAAGGAGCGGCGCGAACGCATTCTAAAAACCGCCGCCCGGCATTTTTCCGAAGTACATTTTCATGAGGCGGAACTGGACCGAATCGCTCGGGACGCCGGCGTAGGCAAGGGAACGCTGTATCGTTATTTTGAAAACAAAATCGATCTCTATTTAAAAACCATCGAACATCAGTTACAACTCGCCCTGGTATACATACAAGAACGGGCGCGCCGGCATGACGATCCGGTTGTTTATATCGAAACCGTTATCGAAAGCGCGGTCGATTTTTTTTACAAACACCCACAATCGTTCAATATTGTACTGCTTTCGAATACCGTACATTTTGATGAAGTGGTCGAGTTGGTCGCCGGCATTCGTTCACAGTATTATGAGCATATGAAAACGATTTTTGAACAAGCGATAGCGGACGGATTGTTCCGCGAGATGAACATTGATGTGGCAGTGCGTATTCTCGATTCCGCCATACTGCACCTGATGTATGAATATCACAAAAATAAACTGGTTACACCCGAGGCGATTAAGACCAATCTCAAAACCACGCTGTTGAATGGATTTTTAAAATAAAAAAATGCCGTGATCGACCGATTGCATATGTAAATATAACCTTTTTCTACAGGAGGGCCCATGAATGCTCGTGCGATCGTTTACATGCTCGCGATTATCACCCTGTTAATCAATAATCTAAAAGCGGGCGATAAGCCGTTGCATCCCGATTCTATCTATGTCCTCATTCGTTGTGATGACATCGGGATGTCCCACGCGGTGAACGGCGCCGCCGAACAATTGTTCGAAAGCAAAATACCGGTATCCGTCTCCGTTATGTTTACCTGTCCCTGGTATCAGGAGGCTGTGGACTTGCTGCGTCGTTTTCCCGATGTTTCGGTGGGGGTGCATTTAACGCTCAATGCCGAGTGGAAAAATTACCGTTGGGGGCCGGTACTGGGTTGGAAGTCCGTTCCGACTTTGGTGGACTCTAACGGATATTTCCATCCATCAAGGACGGCTTTTTTTGCCGCTAAACCGGCTATGCCCGAAATTGAGCGCGAACTGCGCGCACAGATCGAGCGGGCGCTGAACAGCGGTATCCGCATCGATTATGTGGATCACCACATGGGTACCGCCGTCCAAAACGATACCTTACGAAGCATGGTAGAAAAATTGGCGTCGGAATACGGTCTGGCGGTAACACAATATTTTGGCGAATCCTATTCCAATGTTACATACGGCGCGCCGTTGGGTGAAAAGACCGATAGTCTGATTGCCCATATGGAATCATTGGGTCCCGGGCTTCATTTACAGGTATGCCATATCGGGTTGGATAACCCGGAATTAGAAGCAATGGAAGATTTAAACGACTTCGGGTTGCAGAACATGAGCCGGCATCGTCGGGCTGAGTTGGATGCTTTACGCTCTCCGGGTTTCAGAGCGGTCATTGAGCGCAGAAATATTCGCTTAGTAACATACCGGCAATTGGTGAACCGGTTGGGATTGGATCGGATGCATCGTCCGGCAAATTTGGATTATTAACCATTCATTTCATAATGCTGTAAGGAGTGAAGATGTCTTACCACATGAGCGCTGAAGAATTCCGTCGGCTCGGCTATCAATTTATCGACTGGATCGCTGAATACCATGAAAAGGTCGAGTCGTATCCGGTCATGTCCAAAGTAGAACCCGGCGAAATTCGCCGTCGATTACCGAAAGACCCGCCGCAAAAAGGCCAATCTCTGGATCGGGTTTTAAACGAAATCAATGAAATCATCTTGCCCGGCATCACGCACTGGCAATCGCCGAATTTCTTTGCCTTTTTCCCCTCCAATGTGTCCGGCCCATCCATTCTGGGCGAGCTTCTTTCCGCCGGATTGGGTGTACAGGGAATGTTGTGGGCCACAAGTCCTGCGGCTACGGAGTTGGAGACCCATGTTCTGGACTGGATCGCCGAAATGCTCGGGCTTCCGCAGAAATTCCGATCGGAAAACAAAGGCGGGGGCGTCATCCACGATACGGCATCCAGCGCCACTCTGGTCGCCTTACTGGCGGCGCGCGAGAAAGCATCGGGTTTCGAGTGCAATCGAAAGGGGGCGAAACAAGCCCTCGTTGCTTACACTTCTGCCCAGGGCCACTCTTCCATTGAAAAAGCCATGCGGATTGCAGGGTTGGGCAGTGAACATTTGCGGTCCATCGCCGTCGATCAAAATTATGCCATGGACGCCGAGGCCCTTGCTGAGCAGATTCGAAAAGACAGGCGAGAAGGTTACATCCCATGTTTTGTAACCGCGACCGTCGGAACCACCTCATCCAACGCCATGGATCCGCTAAAAGCGATCGGGCGCGTGTGTCGGGAGGAGAAAATTTGGTTGCATGTGGACGCCGCCATGTCGGGTACGGCGGCGCTCTGTCCCGAATTTCGTCATTTACTGCACGGTCTGGAAATGGCCGATAGCTATTGTTTTAATCCCCATAAATGGATGTTTACCAATTTCGATACGGATTGTTTTTACGTGGCGGACCGCAGGCATTTGATCCAAACCCTGAGTATCTTACCGGAATATCTGCGCAACAAAGCAACGGAATCCGGCGCTGTTTTCGATTACCGGGACTGGCAAATTCCGCTGGGCAGGCGCTTTCGGGCATTGAAACTGTGGTTTGTGCTTCGTCATTATGGTTTGGAAGGATTGCAGCATCACATCCGGCGCCATGTGGAGCTGGCGCAACAGTTTGCCGAATGGGTGCGGTCTTCGGAAGATTTTGATTTGATGGCGCCGGTGCCGCTGAATCTGGTGACCTTCCGGCACAAAAACGGCGACGATTTCAACCGCCGCCTGGAGGAGGCGCTGAATCAAAGCGGAAAAATGTACCTGACCCATACGGTACTCGACGGTCAATACGCCCTTCGTCTTTCGGTGGGGCAAACCCATACCGAAGAACGGCATGTACGTGATGCCTGGCAACTGATTCAGGAGACGGCAAAACGTTGGTCCTCAGGCGTTTGATTCCCGCTGAATATCGCAGGATTTCTATTTTAATTTATCCTTGAACTCTTTTTGCAGCTTCCGGATTTTAGGATCGATCACAACCCGGCAATAGGGCTGGTTGCGATTGTCATTATAGTAATTCTGGTGATAATCTTCCGCCACGTAAAAATCGTTGTACGGTTCGATCTCCGTCACAATCGGATCATCCCACAAGTCCGAAGCGTCGGTTTCCTTTTTCGATTGTTCCGCAATTTTTTTCTGTTCTTCGGAATGGTAAAAAATGGCCGAGCGGTATTGCGGCCCCACATCGGCGCCCTGGCGGTTCAGGGTTGTGGGATCATGTGTGCGCCAGAAGACTTCCAGCAACTGTTTAAAAGAAATGACGCCGGGATCGAACCGGATTTGAACCACTTCGGCATGGCCGGTTCCGCCCGAAGAAACCTCTTTATAACCGGGATTTTCAACGTGTCCTCCTGAATAACCGGATTGGACGCTGTGTACGCCTTTCAGACGTTGAAATACGGCCTCGACGCACCAGAAGCATCCCGCGCCCAGAGTGGCCGTTTCGAGTGATGTATCCATAACGCTTTCCTTTCCTGATTTTGGTTCCATTTGTTGTGCTACCATAGGCGGTTGCAGCGCGACAGAAACGAGTAACGCTGCTACAATGACCGTAATTGATGAAGCCCATATGCGTTTCATTGCGATCTCCTTCATTAATTAAAAAGCTGCTATAACGTTTATATCGTCAATTTTATTCATTGAACCCGGCGGCGTTTTTCCTGTTCCGGGTAAAACCTAAAAAAGAGTTCACATGAATCTAAAAAATCTTGCATCCGAATATCGGACATTTATCTTTCATTATATTGAGCGGATAAATGCAATGGAGTTGACATGCGCATTCTTTACGGCGTACAAACCACAGGCCGCGGGCATATCATGCGGGCCAGGGAAATGGTAAAGGGGCTAAAATCCCGTGGGCACGAGGTGTTGGTCCTTTTCAGCGGACGCGATCCTCAAATGGCGGCTCAAATGACGGAATTTCATCCCTTTATCGCTCACAAAGGATTGACATTCGTAACCGAACGTGGCCGGTTAAAATATTTGAAAACCGCTTTTCAACTCGATCTGTTGCGCTTTTACAGAGACGTGTATCAATTCGACGATGGCAACTTTGACCTGGTAATCTCGGACTACGAGCCGATTTCTGCGCGCATCGCCCGGCATCTTCATGTTCCGAGCGTCGGCATCGGCCATCAATATGCGTTTGTGTATCCCATTCCGATGAAAGGCGACACATTTTTTACACGCCTGATAATGAACCAATTTGCGCCGGTCGATCAGCCAATCGGATTACACTGGCATCATTTTGATCAGCCGATTTGCCCGCCAATCATTACAGACGCCATGCCTCAAAAGCAAAATGTGGTTGAAGATAAAATTCTGGTCTATTTGCCGTTTGAATCGCTTGATGATATCATAGAATCCCTGCGTTATATTCGCTCCCACACGTTTTATATTTACACTCATGAAGTGAAGGAAAAATGCGATGAGCTGCAATTACGTTTCAGACCCTTATCGCGGGAAAACTTCTTAAACGACCTCGTTTCATGCGCGGGCGTTATTAGCAACGCCGGTTTCAGTTCCATAAGCGAAGCCCTGCACCTTGGGAAAAAAATACTGGTAAAACCCTTAAATGGCCAACTGGAACAGGAATCCAATGCCGAGGCCCTGCGGGTTCTAAACATAGGGCATACTATGGATTGCCTTCACTCGCGGGATATTCGACTGTGGCTGCAAACCGAATACACGATCGATCCGCTGCAATTTCCACCGGTTGTGCAACACTTGGTGCAATGGATTGATGACGGATGCACTGAATCTTTGCAAACGATGACCAAGCGAAGCTGGAATCCCAAATAATCCTTGCGTTCCAAGAAAAACCTTTAAACGAACCCGGGGACTGCATATCAATCGGAGTTTGTATACCTTTAACACCGATTTATGTTGTCGTTATATAGACTGTCTGAACCGTTTATATTCATAACAATTACCTTCTTGCTTCTTTAGCATCAAATTCACTTTTTTAAACGAATTCCGTTGGCGATTAATAGACTCCTAATCAAGTCAGAACCGATTGTTAACATTGATCGCCTATGTTACAGTACGAAAGTATGTTAAAGAAAACGGAGCCGGACATGCAGATCGCACATATATCCGATTTACATTTATGTTCCCGACATTTGCCGCAACGCATTGCGGCAACGGAGATGTTAATTAAACGGTGTCATGATTATAAGGTGGATCATCTTTTTATTACAGGCGATATAGCGCACGATGCCCGCCCGGGCGATTGGCAAATATTGAGGACGCTGTTGGCGCGGTACGGATTTCTTTCGGCGCGACGTACTTCTTTGGTCATCGGAAATCACGATATATACGGCGGCGTGCATCTTGCAACGGATATATTGCATTTCCCGAATCGCTGTCGGGAGACAAATTATGATAAAGTGGTACGAACGTTCGGCGTCCGATTCCGGGAGACGTTTGATCACACACGACAAGCCGATCATAATCCCTATTTCCCCTATGTTAAATTGATCGGGGGAAAAATGATTATCGGCCTTAATTCCATTGCCCGTTATTCGAAATTTAAAAATTCGGTAGCCTCCAATGGATATATCGCAAAGGAAGATTTTCGGTTTGTAAAAAACATATTATCGGATGGAGTATTTAAAGACCATTCAAAAGTGGTTCTGCTGCACCATCACTTACATGGAAAAACCTATACGACAAAAAAAGAGAATCGTTTGCTTAAACTGGTGGAACACCAGACGATGCGTTTATATCAACGTAAACGTTGGCTTAATTTATTCAGCCGTTACGGCGTTTCAATCGTATGCCACGGTCACGTCCATACCAACCGCGTTTACGACTACAACGGTGTGCGATATGTGGGCGGAGGGGGTACTATGAAAGATGAGCGGGATTATAGGATGAAAATCAATTTTATTGATAGCGAGCGTAAAGCCGTGGACGTTCAGACATTCGGTTTCTCGCCTGATTTTAATCCACAATATGGTTTTGTACGCAAAATCTCATACAAAAACGAGTGGGTCGGGCAATGGGCAAATTGAAGGGCGAGGGATTCTAAGATTATATCCAATATTTACAGTTCTTTGAATTCAGGCGTTGTTTAGTATCTCAACGATTTGTTGATGCCAGTCGGAATGAGCGGCGACCACGCTCTCGGCGCCGTGGATGTTGCTTCCATTCCAGGCGGAGATGGCGCCGCCGGCGCCCTCGATGATCGGTATGAGCGGTAACAGGTCCCATTGATGCATGACCGGATCGAGCATGATGTCCGCTTTACCGGCCGCAAGAAGCAGGTAGCCGTAGCAATCGCCCCAGGTGCGCATAATATGGACCCGTTTATACAGGCGCCGGAAAGCATCGTAATTTTGATATTTTCGAATGTTTTCAATATCTGTCGTAAGCAGCGTGGCTTTATCGAGCTGCGATAGTGGCCGCATGCGTACGGGTTTGTCGTTGATGGAGGTCGTTTTTCCGTCGCCGATACACAACAGGTTCACAATCGGTTGATGGATCATCCCAAGAAGCGGTTTACCGTCTTTTAGCAGACTTATGATGGTGCCGAACAACGGCACACCGTGGGTAAACGATATGGTACCGTCGATGGGATCGAGAGACCAAACAAACTCGGCAGCGGTGTTCACATCTTCGAATTCTTCGCCGATAATGCCGTGATCGGGATAATGCTTGTGTATGAGTTGCCGTAAACGTTCTTCGGCTTCCCGGTCGGCTTGTGTAACCGGCGAGTCGTCGGCTTTCCGTTCTACGGTTAACGGTTCGTTAAAAAAATAGCGGCGCAAAATTTCTCCGCTTTGTTGGGCCAGCGTTTTAAAGAATGTTTTATACTCGTCGATGAACATAATTTGGATCCTTTGCAGTTCTTCTTTTTATATTCCTTGATTTTTATAGGATCATGGAAAAGGTATTCTCGATCAAAACGGATTAACCAATATTGAATTTTTGTTAAACAAATTCAAATTGAAATCAAGATAAAATGGAAAATCAGATTTGATATGCAATCAAAAAGAATTGAATCGGCCGGAAATCATTTTTCGACAATAAAATTGTTCGTCATTATTGCCATGGCGATTTTGGTGTTTCAAAACGTCCGTGCGGATGATACGAACTTTCGCTGGCGCGTAGGCGAAACGCTGACGTATAAAGTGAACTGGTCGTTTGTGAAATTGGGCAAAATAAAACTGGTGATCAAAGACACTCTGAATTATAACGATCATAAAGTTTATCATATTCGCCTGCACATCGACTCCAATCCCATGTTGTTTTTTGTTGATATGCACAGTGTGGTGGATACGTATATTGATGATCAAATGCGTTTACACCGCTTCTATTCTAATGAAAATATCGACGGCGTTAACTATTTAACCGAATATAATGTGGATTATGATAAACATATCGCGGACGTCACCATGACGGATATGAAAGACACGAGTAATGTAATCACAAAACAACTACCTTTCGAAGGTAATCTTTACGACGGCACAAGTTTGATTTTCTATGCCCGCCGACATCTGGATAAAAAAGTCTCCAAAAATGTGACGGTCATTTCCAAAGCGGAACTGAGCCGGGTGAAAATTAATTTTAAGGGGCGCGACAAGAATGTTTCGTTGGATGCCATCGATCAACCGGTGGGGAGTTTTTACGTAAACGGCTTATTCGATAATGAGGGATTTGCGGGCTTAAGCGGGCCCTTCGAAGGTTGGTTTGCAAACGATCCTCAGGCGCCGCCCTTAAAAGCCAGGCTCAAAGTGTTCATCGGCAGCGTTTCTCTCGAATTGATCGATTTCAAGAAATGGTCTCCGGAAGTGTAATTTCGCCGACATAGCTCCCATAAAACATAATTCCACGCCATTCAATCCAAACGGGCGTTTAATGTATATCTGATAATTTATGCCGGAATGCGTTGTAAAATACATATACCAACGTAAAAATGTGTCAGCGCTCGGCGATTTCAAATATACGAACGCCGGAATAAATCTTATTTTGATGATCCCGTGCGCTTACTTTGATCGTGTGTGTTCCCGCTTTTAAGTCAGCCGGTAAGGGCGCTGTCCAGATATGATAACTCGAGGCGGGCGTGTTAATCCAACCGGGAAATGAATCTGCGTGTTCGTTCAGGTAGCGAACAACGAATGGATCGACGCGGTTGGCGCGCTTAAGGGCTTTCCGCTGACCGTCGTCGATTTGATAAAACACTTCGGTTTCCATATCGGCTGCGTAAATGTTAACGATAATTTGGGTTGTATCCGCTGCTTTTTTATTGATAATACCCCGGGGGTTTGTAATATTCATTTGTTTATTGTTATTAATGTAAGCCGGTTTAAATGAGTAATTAAATTGGGCGCCGTCAAAAGTAAACAGGAAATATCCATTGGGCGAGCCGTCCATGCAGTAGGTTTCCGGTATCCCGCGTGCATCTTTGGGCCCCGACCACCAGGCGCCGCAACCCGCTCCGGGATTCAAGCTGAAAAAATCGCCGCCGCCATGCCAACCGTTATCCTCGGAAAAGTAGAACATTTCCATAGTATGTATGTGGGCGGATAACGCCAGAAGCCGTTCGCGGTTTTCCAAAATGTCGAATAAAGCATCACGGTTTACCACATTCACGCCTTTGCTATCGGAATGGTGGGTAAAAATGGGGATGTGCATGCTCAGGACAATTAAGCGGTCCTGCGGTACAAATTTCAAATCATTCTTTAGCCATGTTAACTGATCCTCACTGAGATAGCCCCGGTATCTTCCGGGTCTGTTTTCTTCCTTATTCCAGCCCAGATATTGCACATTGTCGAGCACAACAAAATGAACCTGTCCGTAATTAAACGAATAATATTCCGGCCCGAATACGCGTCGAAAGGTTTCTGCTGCAAACGTGTCGTTGGGCGCCTTAAAATTCATGTCATGATTACCATGGACGTTGAAGGCTGGTATTCCGATCTGAGAAACGGTGCGATTGTATTGTTCGTAAGTATCCAGATGATCGAAGGCGATATCGCCGAGCGCCAGATAAAAACGCGCATCGGCTCCGATCATTTCACTTACGATATCATCCCTATAATAGCCGACTTCGGTGGAGTCGCGTGGCTGCGGGTCTCCCACGAGGAGCGCATTAAATTTCATCTGGACGCGGTCCCTGTAAAGCGGAAAATGGATTTGGGTCGGTAAATCGCCCGTTGGCGCCACGCCCGCGTATTTTAAATTTTGCGGTGATCCTTCGGGATGATGAATATAAAAAAATTGTGGCAATTGTTGTACGTTAACGGGCAGACGGAATCCGGACGGCTTGCTGATAAAGAGGATCATCGGCTCTCTTACGGGCAATTTGTAATGCCCGTTTTCGTCGGTTAAGACGACTTCGCGCTGGTTGGAAACCGCCACCCCGGGGACGCCCGGTTCATTATGGTCCAATAGACCATTGCCATTGATATCCTCATAAACCTTACCGCTGATGGGTTTCTGGCTGTAGCCGTGCCGGATACCGACATGCAATAAGATTAAAAACGTACAAACGGCAGTGAAAAACATCTTAGACATAATGCATCTCCTCCGGGATAACGGTTTGCAGACCGTGTTGATTACGGATATCTCGCTTTTTTTATTAAATATAGTACAAGCCAAATTAGAAACAAGCTTGCTGAAAACAAAAAAACAATCAGCCAGAATTGTGCGGGATAAAGGCCAATTTGCCAATTTTTAAACCAGGGCAGGAGGGGAAATAAACCGCCTCCGCATTGATAATTTTGCAGGGCGTCGAAGAGAAAATGAATCAGCTGGCCTGTGAACAGGCTTGTCCATATCCGGAGCCGCTGCCGTTGGATGAAAAAGGCGCTAATGAAAAGCCCGCTTAATGCTGCGCCCGCCAGTGAATGAAAAACAACAACACTGCTGTAATAGGGCGAGGGTAGTAGAATGCCCACAGCTTCGCGAAGGTAATCGGGAAGTACCGTACCAATGAGTACCATTGGAACCGATAGCGGATGACGAATCCATCTCCTGAAGAGCGTCGGTAGGGCAATATGCGTAAACGTATCAGGCACTGCGGCGCCCTCCTTTATCTGATAACGGAGGCAGCGACATATCCATAAAACCGTGCTTGTCGTTGTCCCATCTAATATGGCGAATCACTAAAAATAAGACGATGAAGATAGAAGCGGCGGAGAACAGATACTTCAGTTTACGATGGGGGTGAGGAGTAACAGCGTCAGTGGTGATGGTTCCGTCTTTATTCAGCACGCCGGAAAAGGAATAAATATCGCCTTTATTGATATTTTTGGTTTCAGCCTTGAAAAAATAATAATAGGCGTTGCGATCCACGGCAGTGATTGCATCGCCCTCGATATTAGTAACCCGCACAAAACCGATACACAATTGCTCGCCGGCGTGGTTCGGGGCGTTCGCGATCATTTGCAAGCGCTTTTCGTAATAAAATTCGGATTTTTGCCAACTATCGTAGCCCAGCACTACGATCAATGCTAATGATACGAAGATCAAAAACCACGCGGGTAATCGGAATAAAAGCCTCATTAACATGCTTTCCTTTACTTTTGGAAATATATTTGCGGATAATAACCACAGGGGGCATTCAATGCAAAAGCGCCTCTCTAACTTTTAATGATTGGACCCGCTGAATATCTTTTATTGCATTACCATTTGGCGCAATATTTTTAATATCTTTAAATTCAATAATTATTGAAAAAAGGGGAGTTTGTATGGGAGCGATGTTGCTTGAATGGCTTTTGTGGATCATAACTGCAGGCATCGTAGTTTATTTGTTCTTCTGGATATTGAACTGGCTCAGTTACCAATACATAAAAAACCGCGTATTACACCGGCAACGATGGGATTTGAATATTTGCTGCGGTAAGACCGACGGCGGCGGTGTTAATGCTGACATCGTTAAACATGCGGATGTGCCGAACTTCGTATTTGTACCGGATATTTATGACCTGCCATTCGAGGATAACCAGTTTGAGCATGTACTTTGCTCCCATACGATTGAACATGTGGATGATTTGCAGCGCCTGCAAAAGGAGTTACAGCGCGTCGGCAAGGAGGTAACGTATCTGTTGCCGCCGTTATGGGATATTTCGGCCGCCTTTAATTTAATCGAACACAAATGGATATTCTTCTCGCTGCGAAGTGAACATCGCACCTTGCCTCCCTATAAACGCCTGCCGTTGGCGGACACTATTCAAAAATGGCTCGGACAAAAGGTAAAAGCATGAGGTGATGCGCCTCGTGTCTCGTTATGAGATTGGCGGTTTGACCGATGTAAATTAAAATTAGAAACCTGGAATAGATAGCATACACACAATACGGCAGGGGATACAGATAGCTAAATGAGAAATGAGCCACCGGGCGGACTCGAACCGCCGACCTGATCATTACGAGTGAACTGCTCTACCAACTGAGCTACGGTGGCTTAAATAAAAAGTGCAAATATAAGCGAAATCTGAACACAATGCAATGTTCTGTTAACGCAATCGGATGAACGATTAACGCCCCCGGATTCGAATGGAATTACCACTGCACAGATCGCACTGGCAAAGCTCCCGTAATTTTTTATAGGGATAGATGCCCGTTTTATGTCCGTCGCTAAAATGAAAGCCGACGGCATAACGACCTATTAAACGGCAGGAGGTAAACGTCACATCTTCCAGTGCCACTTTTTCTACTTTAAAAGGTGAAGCCGGCTTTGCCTCCTTCTGTTCTTTCTCTTTATTACAAAGGGCGCAGGGACAATGCTTCCGCAGGTGATCTGCAAAATAAATACTTTCATGGCCATCATCCCAAATGATCATGATGGCACGGTCGCTTATCTGATCGATTGTTGCGGGTTTCATAAATGGTGAAGATTATGCCTTATTGAATGGATTATTTACTTTTTTCCGACCATATTTGCACCAGATTGAGGATGGTTTCAACCGCTTTTTCCATATGCTGAACGGATATCCACTCTTTCTGGCTGTGAAAATTATGACCGCCCGTGAAGACGTTGGGCGTCGGCAATCCCATAAAGGAGAGACGGGCGCCGTCGGTTCCGCCCCGTATTAAATTTTGTATGGGCTTTAAACCGCTGCGCTTAACCGCTTCAAGTGCATAATCAACGACTTCCGGGTGTTCTTTCAGTTTGTATTTCATATTACGATATGACTCTTTTATTTCCAGGTTGGCGGTAGCCGGTGCGTATTTTTTGGATAATTCGTTGCACAATGATTCAAGAAACCGTTCTTTTTCTTTCAAGCCCTCAACAGTAAAATCCCTTACTAAAAAGGTAATATCGGTGGATTCAACACCGCCCCGGATGGCGTTGGGATGGAGGTACCCTTCCCGTTTTTCCGTTGTTTCAGGCGACATGCCGTCTTTGGGTAAACGTTCGATGAGCTCCGCGGCCATTTTGATACCGTTGATCAATTTACCCTTGGCATAACCTGGATGCACATTTACGCCTCTGATCTTTACGATGGCGGTGTCGGCGCAGAAGGTTTCATCTTCAATCTCGCCCGCCGTTTCGCCGTCAATGGTGTAAGCATAATCCGCGCCAAATTGTTCAACATCAAAGAACTTTGTACCCGTCCCCACTTCTTCATCAACCGTAAATGCAATACGGATTTTGCCGTGTGGTATATCGGGATGATCGTTTAAATAAGCAAGGGCGCCCATAATTTCGGCAATGCCGGCTTTATTGTCGCTGCCCAAAAGTGTGGTTCCGTCCGTCGTGATAATATCGTGCCCGATGCACTCTTTTAAAGCCGGATTTTCATCAAATTGAATGACCTGGTTTTTATCGTTTGGTAAAACAATGTCGCCGCCCTCATAATTTTCGTGAATGACAGGGTTTACATTTTTACCGCTTACATCCGGCGATGTATCTACGTGGGCGATCAATCCAATCGTGGGTACCGGGTGGGAAACGTTTGCAGGCAGGGTAGCAAACACGTATCCGTGGCTTGTCAGTTCAACATCTTGCAGTCCGAGTTCTTTTAATTCTTCCAAAAGAAGTTTCGAGAGCTCCAACTGCTTCTCGGTGCTCGGGTAACTGTCCGATTCCTCGCTGGATTGGGTATCGTATTTAACATAATTCAAAAAGCGATCCAGAAAAAGTTTGCGGTCAATGCCTTCCATAATAATCCTCACCGTTTGATTTGTTTTAGCGCTTTTGTCGTAAAACTTGAAAATAATAGAAAAATTGCCCGATAAAAGCAATAGCGGTGTGATGTGCGGAGCATCGTGGTTTCGAATCGGCCAAGGCATCCGGTTAAGGTAGTTGAAAGAGTCCAATAGTTACAGGATACGACCGGATAAACAAACCACACGGCGTGTGCAAAAGTCTCATAGAATGGACAAAAAATAAATTTCACTACATCCTTTATGTTCTTCTTGATCCTAAGGGCCCGCATTACTGTTTTGTTTTGTGAGGGGTATGAAGTGAAGGTAACATACGATGATTTTCATACGCGCTGCGGTTAGGTATTTCATGGAACATGTCTTATGCGCGGGAACCTGCCCTCGCAGAACATATCGAATTCTTAGGTTTGATATTGACCGGGCTATACCGGTAACAATGGAATTTCTTATTGGAACACTCGATGTTTTTGGTTATCTTCTTATCTTTTCATAAACAATGGAGATATAAATGCGCCTCTTTTTGATAATCTTTGGAATATTAATGTTTAGTTGGGTGAATTATATGAACGGACAAGCTGATCAAACGCCAAAACCGCCGGATGCAATCAAGAAAATCACACGCGATACGCTCTTTGGAGATGTGCGTACCGATCCATATTACTGGCTTCGGGAACGGGGCAATCCTGAGGTGATCGACTATTTGAAGGCCGAAAATGCCTATACCGAAGCGATGATGAAACACACGGAAGGCCTGCAGGAGAAGCTGTACGAGGAAATGCGCAACCGAATCAAAGAGACCGATCTCTCGGTTCCCGTAAAAAAAGGCGAATACTATTATTATACGCGCACTGAAGAAGGTAAACAGTACCCCATCCACTGCCGCAAGAAGGGCAGCCTTGAAGCCGAAGAAGAGGTTCTCCTTGATGAAAACCGACTTGCCGAGGGCCACGATTATTTCAATATCGGCGTATTCAAGGTCAGTCCCGATCACAGCCTTCTGGCGTATTCGGTGGATACCAGCGGCTCCGAAACGTATACCATCTATATCAAGCATTTGAAAACAAACGAATTATTGCCTGACCGTATCTCCAATACTTACTATTCGGTGGAATGGGCCAATGATAATAAAACGCTGTTTTATAATATACTCGACGAGGCAAAACGTCCCTTTAAACTGTACAAGCACCGCCTTGGCACGCCGCAAGATGAAGATCCCCTGGTCTATCATGAGAAAGATGACAAATATTTTCTGAGACTCTCGCGGACGCGCAGCGAGCGCTATCTGCTGTTGCAATTGAATAGTAAAATCACCAGCGAGGTCCGTTACCTGGACGCAGATCAACCGCAAGGCCGCTTTAAAATACTTCAGGAGCGGCAGCCGGAAGTTGAATACTATGTCGACCACCGAGGTGATTACTTTTATATATATACCAATCACGATGCCGTCAATTTTAAACTGATGCGGGCGCCGGTTACAAAACCGCAGATGGCGAACTGGGAAACCGTTTTACCGCATCGCGAAAACATCATGATTGACGGCATTGATCTGTTTAAAGAGTACCTGGTGGTTTACGAACGGCAAGAGGGTTTGAAGCAGATGCGCATTACCGAATTAAAGACAAACGACACTCATTATGTGGCGTTTGAGGAACCGCTTTATACCTTTTCGCCCAACAGTAATCCCGAATTCGACAGCCAAATACTGCGCTTCACGTATATGTCTTTAAAAACACCGAATACGGTTTATGATTATGATATGCAGAGCGGAGAGCGGGAGCTGCTAAAGCAGAAAGAAGTGCTGGGCGGCTATAGTCCCGATGACTATGTGATGGAACGTATATCCGCTAAGGCGGAAGACGGAACGGATATCCCCATTTCCCTTATCTACAAAAAAGGACTTGAGAAGGATGGGAAAAATCCGTTACTGCTTTACGGCTACGGTTCCTACGGCTACGCCCTCGATCCCTATTTCTCATCCAATCGATTCAGCTTGATCGACCGCGGCTTCGTCTTTGCCATCGCTCATATCCGAGGCGGCGGCGAGATGGGACGCCCCTGGTATGAACAGGGTAAGTTGTTGCAGAAGAAAAACACCTTTACCGATTTTATTGCCTGCGCCGAACATTTAATCGCCGAAAAGTATACCAATTCTGATTTAATGGCCATAAACGGCGGCAGTGCAGGCGGCCTGTTGATGGGTACCGTAGTCAATATGCGTCCCGATCTGTTTCAGGTGGTCGTTGCCGAAGTGCCGTTTGTGGATGTGATTAACACCATGCTGGATGCTTCCATCCCGTTGACGGTCATCGAGTACGATGAATGGGGCAATCCCAATAAAGAAACGTATTATCGTTATATTAAATCGTATTCGCCCTACGATAATGTGCGCCGACAGGAGTATCCGCACATGCTAATAACGGCCGGACTGAATGATCCGCGTGTACAGTACTGGGAACCGGCCAAGTGGACCGCCAAACTGAGGGATACTAAGGCCGGCGATAATTGGCTGTTATTAAAAACCAACATGGGCGCGGGACACGGCGGTGCTTCGGGCCGCTACGACTATTTGAAAGAAGAAGCATTTCAATACGCCTTTATTTTAGACCGTCTGGGTATTAAATAACCAGGCCGCCACCGGCAATCCGCCATATGGGATTGAACGGTAAATAGACAGAGGGGCGGCCTTTTAAATTTGCTTTAAGTGCGGCTGTTTTATTAGGTTTACGCTTTTGATAAATATGTAGCATAAAGAGTGGGGTCTGTTTTGGAAGGGAAAATTGTTTTAATAACGGGTTCCACGGACGGCATAGGAAAACAGACTGCAATTGAACTGGCCGCTAAAGGAGCCCGGGTCATAGTTCATGGCCGTGATGAAAAACGTGGCAAAAAAGCGCTCGATGAAATCAAAAAGGCATCCGGCAACGATCAATTGGACCTTGCCATTGCCGATCTTTCCAGCCAAAGTCAAATCGTGCAACTGGCGGACAAAGTGTGCCGGGATTACCGTACCATTGACATTTTGATCAATAATGCCGGTCTGTTCAATAAAAGACGCTACACGACCGAAAAAGGATATGAGTTGACCTTTGCCGTCAATCATTTGGCGCCTTTTTTAATAACCGGCATGTTGTTGAATTTAATGATTGAGAAACCCGAAAGCCGCGTTGTCAATGTCAGTTCAATGGCGCATGCGGATGCCATTGATTTCGACAATCTGCACGGCGAGATAAACTACAACGGGCATGAAGCCTACGGCCTGTCGAAATTGTGTAACCTCTTGTTCACCTATGAACTCGCTGAACGGCTTAAAAATTATCCCACGACCGTGAACGCCTTGCATCCGGGCGTAATTGATACAAAATTACTTCAAAAAGGGTACGGCAGCGGCGGCGAGGACGTTCAGGTGGGAGCTGACAACGTATTATTTGTAGTCACCGAACCCAAACTGGCAAAGGTGAGCGGTAAGTATTTTGTGAACAGGAAAGAAGCGAAGTCTTCGGGAATTTCTTATAACATCGATGTTCGTAAACGCCTGTGGGTATTAAGTGAACAGATGACGGGCTTCGATTATGAGTCGGTGCTTTAATCCCATGTTCTAAATAATCTTATTTGATTGCGTCGGATAAGCTGTTAAGCAGAGCTTGCCGGCGCTTTTTTATTATGACGGACTTCTTGCTGATCGGCGGATTTGAAAGAAGCGGCAGTATGAAAAAATTATTACTCCCATTGATATTAATCGGATTGACGGTTGTTTACGGTCAAACCGGTTTCCAATACTACCATGGCGGTAATTTTACGCTGCAAAACGGCGAGACAATACCACAACTACGGCTGGCATATCACACTTTCGGAAAACCCAACAAAGATTCTTCGAATGTGGTGTTGTATCCCACCTGGTTTGGAGGCAACAGCGCCCAGATCGGAAGAGTACTGGGATCGGGCGGTATCGTGGACACCAGCCATTTCTTTGTTATCGCAGTGGATGCGTTGGGTAACGGGTATTCCTCTTCGCCCATAAATCAATCGGATCGGGCAGATGGATCGTTTCCTCATTTTACCATCGCAGACATGGTACGCTCCCAACATCGTTTGTTAACCCGCCATTTTTATCTTAAAAACATCCATGCCGTCATCGGCGGCTCCATGGGTGGTATGCAGACGTTTGAATGGCTTGTACGCTATCCCGATTGCATGCAAAAGGCCATTCCTTACGTGGGAACGCCGCGTTTGACTTCACATGATATGTTCCTGATCAAGAATCAGTTAAATATTATCGAGGCAGGATGGGCGCACGGGGTACCAAAAGATTCCCTGCTGGGGATGGTTTCCGCAATTCAGCGTATGATGGCCTATACTCCGGCTTATTTCGTCGAGCACTTTCCGCGAGACGAAATGGATCAAGTGTTTAACGATTTATACCAGAAGCAGAATCCTTATTTTCCGGTTGAAAATTATGCCGGGCAGCTCTATGCCATGCTCCGGCACGATGTTGCACTCGATTATGGCGGCGATATGCGGGCCGCAACAGCCAGGGTGCAGGCGCAAACACTGGTTATTGTATGCAAGCAGGATCATATCGTCCGGCCGGAACCGGCATTGGAGTTTGCCCGCGCTATCGATGCTCAAACGCTGGTTTTGGACAGTCCCTGCGGCCACCTGTCCATCTCCTGTGAAATGGATACGGTTTCAGCTGCTATTAAACAATTCCTGGACAAAACGAAACCCTAAAACGCAAATGTGATTTGATGGTATGAAGCCGCATAAGTTTTAATTTTATTAACGCCAAAACACACGGAATGAAAGAATTTTGGAACGTTATGGGCAAAAATGAACAGGTATTTTCTCTGAAAGCCATTGGTAAAATTCACACACCCTTCAAAACACTGGATGATATACCCATTCAACCTATTTATGCACGCGGGATCAAAGGACGTGTCTCACTGTTCCCGGAATATGCGGAAGGGTTGCGGGATTTGGATGGGTTTTCGCATATCTATTTGATATTCTATTTCCATAAAGTAAACGATACCCATTTGAGAATTAAACCGCATTTTCATAATGAAGAACGCGGCATTTTTGCAACCCGTGCACCTTCCCGGCCCAATCACATCGGGATGAGCATGGTTGAGCTCATAGCCGTTAAAAAAAACGAAGTCTTTGTTGAAAATGTTGATATTCTTGACGGTACTCCGTTACTGGACATTAAGCCGTTTAGTGCACATATCGATTTCCGCCCCAAAAGTAAACGTGGCTGGTTATCGCAATACGACGATGAATAACCGAACTCCTAACGCATTATCAAATGAAGATTGTGAATCCCGGAGCGAATCGGATTAGGTTTCTCGCAGCGTACACGCGTTTTTAGAAATAGAAAAACGAAATCGGAAGTTACAAACGGCGGTTGAATGACCGGCTTTTGAAGACATCGAATTTTTTAAATTCTCAGGTTTGGATTGCGATTTATCTGAACACCAACGGCTGGCGTTAGATAATGAGTCCTGGATGAATCGAACAATGATTTTACAATTTCAATGAAAAAGGCGTAAAATCAACTCATAATAAAAAGTAATCAATTTTGCCCAATCGGCCGGTCAGTATAATGAGGTCATAAAACGAACAGTCCCTTTAATGGATTTAAGATGAGGAGAGTACCGATGCAAGAGATGTTTCGCTATCCAACGGTTTTATTAACCCTCCTAATTGTTATTTCCGGGCTGGGTGCCCAGGAAGTACCCGGCGTGCATTCACACATGGGTTTTGAAGCTGATCGTTTATTCATTGAAAAGCCGCGGGGCGAACGGGTGTATGCCCGCGACGATGAGCCGCGATATACGTTACAGTCATTAAAAGGCCATCCTGCAGGCGCCGATGAAGGTATTCTGTTTGATTTTAAAGATCGCTCCCTGCAGGGCACGCTTTATTACGGCTTTGTGAATTACGAAGATGCACGCTTTGCCCAGCCCGTCTTTTTTAAACGGACCAGCCCGATTGAAGATGGTCACGCTTCGATCAAAATCCGGGACAATTTGAGCGGGAAGTACGATATGATCGGCTGGCAGGCCAGCGGAAAGGGAACGATCGGGTATCGGGTGGTCGATAAAACCGGGCAGTTTCTCTATGAAGGGCGCATTCGTTTTAAAGATCAGGGCGATGAAGGTTTTGAAATCGATGATACCATCGTAGAGGGACCTTTTGTAGGCCGGGTGCAGCCCGATGGCGCCACCATCTGGTTCGAGACCAACCGTGAGACCGGGGCTTATATCGAAATCAATGGAAAACAATACGGATCGCGGGAAAAGAGCAGCTCCCATGAGATAACCATTGAAGGATTAAGATCGGATCAGCGTTACCGTTATACGGTTGTCTACGGGCAAAACCGCCGTACATACGATTTTAAAACAGCGCCGGAACCGGGATCCCGTAAGCAATTTGTATTTGCTTATGCCAGTGATTCGCGCAGCGGGCAGGGCGGCGGCGAACGCGATATGTACGGCGCCAATTTTTATATTATGAAACGCATTTTTGCTCTGAATATGCAACAAAACGCTGCATTTATACAGTTCAGCGGCGATTTGATCAACGGATACCTCAACAATATCCAAGAAACAAGACTTCAGTACGCCAACTGGAAAAGGGCAGTGGAGCCGTTTGCGCCATATTTACCAATTTATGTAAGTATGGGAAACCATGAAGCGCTCATTCACAGTTTTAAGGATGATGAAGGCAGGCGCTATTCGGTGGATAAATTCCCCTATGCGAAATATTCTGCGGAGGCCATTTTTGCGGAAAATTTTGCCAATCCGGTTAACGGTCCCCAAAGCGAAGACGGCGCGGATTACGACCCCGATCCGAATACGATGGATTTTCCTTCTTATGATGAAAACGTCTTCTATTACACTTACGATAATGTTGCTGTCATTACTTTAAATTCCAACTACTGGTACGCGCCCGGTGTGCTTGGCCATCCCTATACAGGCGGCAATATTCACGCCTATATTATGGACCAACAACTGGCCTGGTTCAAAAAAATGCTCGATCAGTTGGAACGTGATGAAGCAATCGATCATATCTTTGTAACGCTCCATACGCCTTTTTTCCCCAACGGCGGCCATGTGTCCGACGATATGTGGTATGGCGGCGACAACAAACCGAGAGCTTATGTAAACGGTAAAGGTTTGCCGAAAGGCATCATTGAGCGGCGAGACCAGTTATTGCAGGCAATGGTTAACGAGAATTCCAAAGTTGTGGCCATTTTAACCGGAGACGAACACAATTACAACCGCTTGAAGATTTCACCGCAAATGCCCATGTACCCCGAGGATTACCGGGAAGAAAAAATCGAATTGTCGCGTACGATCTGGCAAATCAATAACGGAGCCGCAGGCGCTCCGTATTACGCCCAGGAAAAAACGCCCTGGTCGCAACATGTGACGGGTTTTACCACCCAGAATGCGGTCGTCTATTTTCATGTGCACGGTGATGACATTCGGGTGGATGTTATCAATCCCGATACCCTGGAACCGGTGGATCAGTTTACTCTGCGGTAGTTCCATTTAAGTCAGTTGAAGCTTCAAAAAAGCAACGAGGAAAACATTATGCGTAATTGGATTTCTGTTGTGACGTTTTTGATGGCCGCTTTGTCTGTATTCGCACAAAATGTGGACAATCCGGATATTACGGAAGCGGAGTTGAAAGATCATGTTTACTATCTGGCTTCGGATACGCTCAAGGGACGAAAACCCGGAACAGAGGGCGGGCGGCTCGCCGCTGAATATATCCGGGATGCTATTCAAAAAAACGGGCTGGAGCTTTTAGGACAGAATGGATTTCAGTATTTCGAAGTGACGACCGGTGTGGAAGCGGGCGAGGATAATGCTCTCAGCTTTGCGGGTTATAAT
Source organism: uncultured Calditrichaceae bacterium (assembly GCA_964542915.1). Taxonomy (GTDB): domain Bacteria; phylum Calditrichota; class Calditrichia; order Calditrichales; family Calditrichaceae; genus CAZIVP01. Next base: position 53,309 of record CAZIVP010000020.1, read on the forward strand.
GCAAAACTCGAGGAGGAATTCAGCCCGTTGTCGTTTTCAGAGAATGGCGCCGTTAAATCGACGGTGGTATTCGCCGGTTACGGCTTTGATTTTGATACGGATTCGGTATCCTGGCACGATTACGAAAACATTGATGTAGAGGGAAAAATCGTGTTAATGTTGCTGGGAGACCCGGAAATCGATAAACACGAAAGTCTCTTTATCCCCTATAGCGGCATGCGTAAAAAAGTACTGGTGGCCAAGGATCATGGCGCGGCGGCGGTGGTGTTTGTGGCCGGCGAAACATTTGAGAAAGAGGACAAACTAATCGGGGTTAATGTCGATAAAAGCCGCACCAGCGCCGGCATCCCCGTGATACAGATAAAGCGTTCGCTGGCGGATCGTCTCCTGAAAAACCAGAGTGTGACGATAACGGAACTGGAATCTCAATTGAACAAAACCTGGAAACCAAACAGCTTTAAGCTTCCGGTCGCGATGTATTTAAAGAGCCGGATAATCAAGTATAAAGATCGTACTCAAAATGTAGTAGGACTATTAGAGGGCAACGATCCGGACCTCAAAGATGAATACATTGTTTTGGGCGCCCATTACGATCACCTTGGTATGGGCGGACCCGGCTCGGGCTCGCGCCGTCCGGATACGGTTGCCGTCCATAACGGCGCGGATGATAATGCCTCCGGGGTGGCGGCCACTTTAGAGATTATCGAAAAATTGTCGGATCAGCGCCAGCATTTGAAGCGCAGCGTGCTGTTTATCGCATTCGGAGCCGAAGAAATGGGTTTACTGGGTTCGGAGTATTTTACCAGCAATCCACTTGTAAATTTAAATAAAATCAATTTTATGTTTAACCTCGATATGGTTGGGCGGATGAATCCCGATGAACCCGCTTTGACCGTTGGAGGGGCCGGTACGGCCAAGGGTTTTGAACAAATGTTAAATGAAATGGATTCATTACGTTCTTTCACTGTTAATCAATCTTCCGATGGTTACGGACCATCGGACCATGCCGCTTTCTATATGGAGAATATTCCGGTGGCCTTTATATTTACTGAGGTGCATGACGACTACCATACGCCCGCTGACGACGCCGATCGTTTGAATTATGCCGGCGAAAAGTTGGTAACGGAATTTACCTTCGACCTTCTGTTGCGGTTAGCAAATTTGCCGGAGGCGCTGGCTTATCAGGAGGCTGGGCCCAAACAGCGCGAACAACGCCGTACCCGTCTGAAAGCAACCCTCGGAATTATGCCCGATTATGCAGGTAAAGTAGAGAAAGGACTTGGCGTGGACGCAGTAATGAACGGACGTCCCGCTGACCGTGCAGGTATGAAAAAGGGCGATGTAATTGTAGCCATCAATGGCAAGTCTGTTGGTGATATTTATGAATATATGGCGCGGTTAAGTGAATATAAACCCGGCGATCGCATCAGTGTAAAGGTGATCAGAGACGGAATGGAGAGGGTGTTGATTGTCGAACTATAAACGACGCTTCGATCAATTCAATCGATCTTTATAGCATGTTTAAAAACGCAATATTTAAAGGCAAAACGATCCTGATCACGGGCGGCGGCACGGGCCTGGGCAAGTCCATGGCAGCCTATTTTTCCACACTCGGAGCACGGATTGTCATAGCCAGCCGCAAGTTGGAGGTATTGCAAGAGACGGCAAAAGAAATTCAACAACAAAGCTCGTATCCGGTTCTTGCAATCGAACACGACGTCCGCGATTATCGTAATCTGAAATATTTGCTGAATACCGCCATCGAGCGTTTCGGCCAAATCGATGCCCTGGTGAACAATGCTGCGGGTAATTTCATCAGTCCGACCGAACGCCTCAGCTACCGGGCCTTCGATACGATTGTTGATATCGTCCTGAAGGGCAGTTACTACACTACGCTGGCGCTGGGAAAATACTGGATTGAGCATAAAATTGCGGGCACCGTATTGAATATGGTCACGACTTATGCTTCCACCGGTTCCGGTTATGTGGCGCCTTCTTCGGTCGCAAAAGCCGGCGTTTTGAATCTGACACGTTCTCTTGCAGCGGAGTGGGGAAAGTTTGGTATCCGTCTGAACGCCATCGCGCCCGGCCCGTTTCCCACCAAAGGCGCCTGGGAGCGTTTAATTCCGGATAAAAAGCTGGAAGAAGTGATGGTCGGGCGCATCCCTCTCAAGCGAACGGGAAAACATGAAGAATTGGCGTATCTTGCCGCTTATTTATTATCCGATTATTCTGCTTATATGACGGGCGAGGTGGTTACCATTGATGGCGGAGAGTGGCTGGCCGGAGCGGGCGAATTTAATTATTTGGAGCAATTGTCGGAAGAGGATTGGAACCAATTGCAAAAACGACGTAAAAAATAGAAATGTGATTTGATACACGCCTAATTGAACGGGAGAAAAACAATGCAAAAGGGCACCGTCAAATTGTGGAACGGTCAGCGCGGATTCGGATTTATTGTAACCGATGACGAAGACGAATTGTTCGTAAATGTCAACGATCTCCATCCTTCCATTGTCGATAAACGACTGGTCGAGGGCCAGCACGTTAAATTTGATGTAAAAAGCGACATGAAAGGCGACCGGGCGGTCAACGTGCGATTGGATTAAAGAGCGGGTGGTTTGGATTGTATTTCAATTTGACTTTATTTTAAGATAAATTTAAATTATATGATTTGAATTTGCGGGATCGTCTAGTGGTAGGACGCCTGGTTCTGGCCCAGGTAGCCGGGGTTCGAATCCCTGTCCCGCAGCAGGAACGACGCGATTTGATGCGCCCGTAGCTCAATTGGATAGAGCGCTTGACTACGGATCAAGAGGTTGGGGGTTCGACTCCTCCCGGGCGTACTTGTAAGGAAAACAGAGGAGAGGAAAAAGAGCCCAGTGCTGCTTTTTCCTTTTTCATTTGTAATGGAGTGCATCAATTTACAAGGCGCGTTCGTCTAGGGGGTTAGGACGTCCCGATACTTCGGGATAGCACGGGTTATCCGATAAAAAAATTAACACACAGGCGCGTTCGTCTAGGGGTCTAGGACGCCGGCCTCTCACGCCGGTAGCACGGGTTCGAATCCCGTACGCGCTACGACTACGATCAAAAGCCTGCCAGGT
>CAZIVP010000021.1:0-53684 GCA_964542915.1 uncultured Calditrichaceae bacterium
ACGCAGCGAAGATATTAAATAAAAATGAGCAAAGGATTAAAAATGTTTTCACTCGGCGTTCCCGGCGTCCTCGGCGGTAAAACGAAAGGGAGCATAAACCGCAGAGAACGCGGAGAACGCAGCGAAGATATTAAATTAAAATGAGCAAAGTTTTATAAATTATTTCACTCGGTGCTCTCAGCCTCCTCGGCAGTAAAACGAAAGGGAGCATAAACCGCAGAGAACGCGGAGGACGCAGAGATCGCAGAAATTTAGTTTCCCAGAGTATTCTGTGGTAGAGAAGCAGGGAAGTCGGAGCTGCAGATTGTATCAATTGAAAGAGGGAGGCATCGGATTATGCAACCGAAATTGCTTATTGTCGATGATTATGTGGAACACGCCGAAAATCTGAAAGAGTTGCTCCAGGCCAATCAATATCAATGCCAAACGGTCTATAATGCCCGCGACGCTCTGCATCATCTTGGCAAAGAATACATCAACCTCATTTTACTGGACAATAAATTGCCCGACAAGGACGGCCTGCAATTCGTCCGTGAACTCAGACAGAACGGCGACGACACGCCCATCATCATGTATTCCGCTTTCGGCGATTCCCACCTGGGCAGCGAAGCGGCGCGATTGGGCGTCTACGACTTCCTACCCAAAGCGGACGATATCAACCAACTTTACGACGCCATCGAAGAGACCATTCAGAAGCACCGCATTTTAACCGAACAGAAAATGGACAGTCAGTACTTTCTGCAAAAATACAACTTTGCCGGCGTTAGTCCGCAGATAAAAGACATATTTAATAAACTGGAGCAAATAGCCCATACCAACGCCAATGTTTTGATCACCGGCGAAACGGGCGTGGGTAAAAACTTACTGGCGGAAGTAGTCCATAAAATCAGCCCACGCGCCGACCGCCCTTTCGTGTGGCTGGATTCTACCGCCATACCGGAATCGTTGATGGAATCTACCCTGTTCGGCCACGAGCGCGGCGCCTTTACCGGGGCGGATCGCAAACAAATCGGGCGTTTGGAGAATGCCAATCAGGGAACCTTACTGCTCGATCAGGTTGACGACTTGAAACCGGAGTTGCAGGTCAAACTGTTGCGTTTTGTAGAAACACACGAATATGAACCGCTGGGCAGTAATCAATCCCGGTATGTGGACGTGCGTATCATCTCGACGGCCATGGAAGGCCTGGATGAAAAAGTCCGGCAAAAACACTTTCGTGAGGACCTCTTTTACCGGCTGGCCCAAATTCAAATCGAGATTCCGCCGTTACGCGAACGTAAGGAAGATATTTTATTCTTATCGCGGCACTTTTTGCGTCATAACTGCATCAAACACAAAAAACCGATCATGGATATGGAGCCCGAAGCCCTGCGCATTCTGCTGAATCACCGCTGGCCCGGCAATGTGCGGGAATTACAATTCTTCATCGAACGTCTGGTCATTTTTAAAGAACACGGACCCATCCTGAAAGAGGATGTACAGAATCTGCCGCAAAATCAACCCGACATGTTGCATCAACCATTTCAATTCCAATCCCTTAAAACGGCCAAAGATCAGTTCGAACGAGATTATATTCTCAAAGCGTTAATGTCGGAAAACTGGAATGTGAGCCGGACGGCTGAAAAACTGGAAGTAGACCGCACCAATCTTTATAAGAAAATCAAAACGTATGGTATCGAAGTGGATCGTTAGATCCATCAAGTTTTAATAAGGTTAAGGGCGGTGTTCTGAAACCATAAAGGCGCCAGCAAATAGAGAAAGTGAGGACGCCGAGGATGTAAATAACCTGTCAATAAAATAGGAAAGCGATATATATTCTAATTCTTTGGAATATCAATGTGTAACCTGCACGCCTGAACTTCTATTATCTTAAAACAATAGCACCCTACGATAAAATTTATTATACTGATTGATAACCATGGATTATTAAATGCCAATAAGTGAAGGACGCAAAAAATCGAAAGCGCCCATTTATGATTTCAGAACACGCTCCTATGAGACGAAGCCGTAATTTGAATTTGCATTGGCTCCTGCTGTTCTCATTTCTTTCCCTTTCCTGCCAGGGCTTGGAAGCCGGCGAGTCGGCCCCTGCGTTGAATTTAAATATCGGCGAAGAGTATACGTATTGCGTTAAATACGGCTTTATACGCCTCGGCACCCTTCGTATTGTCATGGAAGATACCATGAAATTAAATAACCGCCCGGTGTATAAGGTTAAATTTTTTATGGACTCCAATCCTTATCTCTTTTTTGTCAACATCCACAGCGTTTTCGAAAGTTATATCGATAAACAATACCGATTGCAGAAATTGATATCCCACGAGGAAGTCAATGATACCCTGTACAAAGCCCGTTATAACTTCAATTATGACGAAGGTTATATTGATGTCCATTACAAGGAAATCAACGATACAACCCGCACCACTGACCGGCGATTCGAGCTTAAAGAGGATGTATTCGGTAGCGTGGCGTTGATCTTTTATGCACGGGAAAACGCCTATCGCAGCCAAACGGATACGGTAACGGCGTTTCATGAAACAAATAAAGGAAAGGTTTTCATTGAGTTTAAGGGCGAGGGCGATGCGATCGAAATCGACGTCCTGGATGACCCTTTGCCCGCCTACCACATTGGCGGTGAAATTTTTATGAAAGGTATCGCCGGCGTTACCGGTCCCTTCCGCGGCTGGTTTTCAAAAGATGCGCACCGCATTCCGCTTAAAGCCGAACTAGAAGTATTTATAGGCAGCGTCAAGGTGGAGCTGGAGGATTGGAATATGTGGAATCCCGACGAAGCAAGGGACGATCGCAACTAATTGAAGCGTATGTAACCCCATCTATATTTTCAGTCCGGTTTTAATACCCGACATCCTAAACACTTTTAAAAGCTGCGGTCTTTTTCTTTGGACACCACATCGTATGTTGACCATAAAGATAAGAATCTGTTTATGCAAAAAACAGACGTCGGGCAACGTACGAACGATTTCTTCGTAATACGTAACCAATACGCGCAACAATATCGAATTGGATTTGAACAAAATTTACCATTCAGCTAAACGATTGAAGGGTGAACGCTCATCATGAAAAACAGACTTGTTTTCGTTTTTTTAATTTTAATTTCCAGTGCATCGGTCGCATATTCCCAACACTCAAATAATAGCATGACAACCACGGGCGCATCCCCCGAAAATAAAAATCATACCTTTGTGCCGTTTCTCGAATCGGCTCCGCGCATTGATGGTTGCATGGATTCATCCATAATGGGCTTCGAAGACAAAGCTTTGCCCGTATGTTTGAAAAGCGATAGCGCCAATCCGAATATATCGGTGCGTTATCGATTAGCTTATGGAACCCATTTTTTTTATTTGTTCATTTCGGTTCGGGACAGCGTACTTTTTACGCGTGATCGCGCTTATCAAAACGGCGATGGCTTCAATCTTGTTCTGGGCCGGACAAAACCGGAAGGGCGCCGTACGGATGAATTTTATGTATTAGCGGCATCGGCTCTGCAGCAGGAAAATCATATATCTGGTCGTCATTTTTTCTGGTATTATAACGTTCACACTCTGTTTAAACCAACCGGTGAAGACACCCGGCTTGCGGTAATTAAACAAAACGATCATATCAACTTTGAATTGCTTTTGCCCTGGAGCGAAGTATATCCATACCATCCCTGGCTCAAAGATAGCCTCGGATTTAATCTTCGCGTCGTTAAAGGCGTTAAAAACGGCGGCGCCAATTTCTATTTTGCATTGCCAGACCAGCGTCTTGATTCGGAAAACAGCACACGCGCCTATATACCGTTGTGCTTTGAAGAGCCGCTTCTTAAAAACGGCTTCCAGACTTATGCGCGGCTACATCGAAACCATATACAAAGCGGAGATACGATAACCGTCGAGGCTGTGACCCTGAATGCTGCTCATTCCGAAAACCGAATTCTTACCATCTTGTATTCGGGAGAAGGGCAGCCGTTACATAAAAATCGCTGGAAATTAGCGGGAAATTCAGGCGTACATCGTCAAATTCTTCACTGGACGGTTCCAAACCTAAATCCCGGCGGGTACCAGCTTCATTGGAAGGCCCCCGCTCAAAGCGGCTCGGGCCGTTGCGGTCTGTCCGTTTTAGCACCGTTTTCGGAGAAAACGTATTTAAACCGCCTAAAAGAGGTCAAATCCGTTTTGAGCGCCGGCAGTCGCCAAACGCTGCAATTTATGATTCATGAGCATGCCGAGGCCCGCCAATCCCTTAAACCGTATGAAACAGCGGCTCAAATTAGAATGAGCGACGAACGTTTAAACCGACTGTTCAAAGCGGCCGGAGAGGGCGTCGATCGTCTCGCCAATCAAAACGGATTTGTACGCAAAGCGTATTGCTCGGCCGTTGATTCAACGCTTCAACCTTATGTTCTTTTTCTCCCGCATGATTATCATCGTAATAAATCATACCCGCTTATGATTTATCTGCACGGTAGCGGCACGGACGAATCCAATATTATGAATGACGCGGCGCGTCGCCTCATACCGGAGGGTTTTTTGGCGCTGGCGCCCTATGGACGCGGTACTTCCAATTGCTTTAGCTGGAATCATGCCCAGGATGATATTCGTGAAGCGTTGAATGCGGTTATCCGGGAATACAGCGTCGATACAACACGTATATTGCTAAGCGGTTTTTCCATGGGTGGATATGGCGTCTATCGCAGTTATTTCGAGCAACCAAGACGGTTTCACGCCATTGCTGTGTTCAGCGGACATCCCAATCTTGCCAATCGATGGTCCGGCGGTGAACAGCATCCCGATTTTCTTGATCAAACGTTTCTTAACGAGTTTGCCAGGCTGCCGGTATTTATTTTCCACGGTAAACAGGACCGAAATACACCGTTTCACCTGACCGAACAATTGGTACATCGACTCAAAGCTGTCGGCGCCCGTGTTACCTTTGTAACCGAAGATAAGGCGGGGCATACAAGCCCGAGCGAAACATCTCTGCAGCGCTATTACCGCTGGATTAAAACCCATTTTAATAACGCACAATCTCATCGATGAGAATCCTCCAAGCCGATGTAAAAATACCCGCAATCGGGGATTGTTTCTCCTGTTCACTCCACATAAACTGACTGTCAGCAAACTAAAAACCGGCAGCGGTGATCAAATTTATGCCTGTTTTGTGTTGATACGACTGTTTAATTTAAAACATGGGGGATTTTTAATGATGAGAGCTAATGGATTTGCTCGTTTTCGTTCAATGAAGTATCTGTTCATTACGGCTATTTTGCTTCCGCAGATCATTATGGCGCAGCAACAATGGCAGCCGGTCGATATGCCGGGCAACGGACGTATGCGAAATGTGTACTTAAGTTCGGATCATACATTGTTTGCTTTGGATTTAAATGATTTCGGATTTGTGCGATCGCAATCGGATGAAAGCTGGCAGGCGGTCTATCCGGAAGAAGACAGCAATTTTGGCGAGATCATGCAACGACGGGATACGTTGATCAGCGCCAAATGGGACCGCGGAAGCGGAACGTTGTTTGTGTACCGTTCGGCCGATTTCGGTTTTACCTGGGACGAAGTACGAAATGAAGCGTTTGTGGAACCGTGGTCCAGTCTGGAGTTTTTTGCGTCCAATGGCGTCCTCTATTATTCCATTGAGGATACAGCCGTGTTCGTTTCGGAAGATTACGGTGAAAGCTGGCAGCGACCATTGAAGGACCTGGAATCCGATTTTAAATGGTTAAAAATGGCGGTCTCCACGGCCGGCTATCACTATTTAACGCTTCAATACAAAAATCCGGAAACCGGCGGTTATGATGAACATGTCTTTCGCATCAATAAAGCCGATGGCAGTCGTGAATTGTTGGACGCCAGGCTGACCGATGTTAATGATGTTTATGAAAATAGGGTGTACACGGCGTCAAGCCAATTTCCGGGAAATATTTATTATATCGGACCGGAAGACACCCTCTGGCAGGAAACCAGTATGGGCGCCTTTGAACATGGTCGCCGCGGTGAAGATTTCTTGGAAGTGATAGATGGCGTTATCTATACCAAAGCCGGTTTATCGGGACAGGATCAGAATAATGAAGGCATCTTTTATGGCTCCGAGGGCGATACAGCCTGGCAAATTATGGGCGACCAACTGCCGCGTTTTGAGCTGTACGATATAGCCGGTAAACCTGATATGATGGCGGCGGCTTCCCATAGCGGTGTTTTCATTTCACAGGATGGCGGCGATTCTTGGCAAGCTCGGCTCAATGGTTTGCCCGTGAAAACCCAGGCATCTGATTTCGGTCCATTTAACAAGAGACTGTATGTAAGCACCGGTTACGGCGTTTATGTGCGTGACAAAATGGATAAGGACTGGCGTTTCGACCACCATGCGATGTCCGGCCATACCGGAAATAAGATGATTGAAGTCAATGATACTCTCTATATTTATAACGGCGAAGACGTTTATCGCAAAGTCCATCCCGATAGTGCATGGCGCATTCCTTATGACGTTATCGTAGAAGCGACCACCATTCAGTTCCGCGGATGCCCTGTTTATTATAACAACACGCTGTTTATCGGTGGATTATTCGGCTTGTATGGCAGCACCGACGGCGGCGAGAGCTGGCAAAATTATAACGATGAAGCCCGCGCCGGCTTTGAACCCGTCTTTTACTACGGAACGGAATTCGAAGATGATTTGATTGTTTACGCCCGGCGAAGAGGGCAGAGCTTCAGCGATAAAATCAAGGGCACATATCATGTGAATGTAGATGACACGAGCTGGACTCTGTTAGTGGAACAGGATATCCGCGAAGGCAATTTTTTCGCCATGACGGTTTCGGGAGGGCGCTTATTTGCAGCCAACACGCGAACGGTTTTCCGGTTATCAACTGACCGTACGAAATGGGATACGGTTAGGGTGGGTATGCCGGAGAATACTTCCATCACATCGTTTGTATCCGGCGGAGACCAGCTGCTATTGGGTACTTCTGCGGGGGGGTATCTATCTTCCGATGCCGGTGTGAGCTGGGAGGCGGTTAATACCGAAGGAATTGCCGAAAACGAGACGGAGTTGATCTTCACTCAAATCCAAGCGGATACCGTTTACGCCGTCGCCAATGAACCTTACGGCGACGCCAGCAGTCTTTATCGGGCGCCGCTTTCGGAGCTTGCCACTTCGCTGGATAATGCGCCTTCGAAACCCATAACCCTGGAACTTCGGCAAAATTATCCCAACCCGTTTAATCCGGTGACGACCATTCGTTTCAACCTGCCGCAAAGCGGCCATACGCGACTGGTCGTTTATGATCTGCCTGGCAGGGAGGTAAAGGTTTTAAAAGACGGCTGGTTGCCTGCTGGCCAGCACAAGAAAAACTTTGATGGATCGCAGATGGCAAGCGGCGTCTATTTCTACCGTTTAGAGAGCAGAGGCGTTGTCAAGACTCGCAAAATGATCTTGATGAAGTAACGCGTAACGGAAGTAGCCGGCGTCGTGGTAAGACCGTAACAGAAACCGATCTCTACCGCGACGCCTTTTTTTTGCGGATGTTATTACTTCTCTGATTCGTAATTTACCGACATCAAATCTTGTTCAAGGCTTCAACCATGCATTGTTCAAGCCAATCAATCCTTTTATTTCAACTTATTTTTCAGAATCCGGACGAATCGATCAGGCACTGACGGCCTTTTTTGTTTCCTCTTTTTCTCGCTCCGGCGCGATAAAATGCTCTTCCCAAATGGGATCCAAGCGCTGTTTCAGTTCCGCATCGTAATCAATCATGCGTCGACGGTAATTGCTGTCATCGAGAGCCAAAGCCGCTTCCTGGTCCATTGGTTTGGTATCGAATTTTTGTATGGTTTGGTAGGCGAACTTGTAATGGTCGCGAATGGGACAGGGACGCAAAAAGTTCTTAACATTGCTGCCGCGCTGTTTATATCCGTAACCATCCTGCCATCTGCGGATAGTGCGGAAAAATTGCGTTTTGAGCACATCGGTCAGGTTTTTGTTTTGCTCGTACAATTCGTACACATTGGCTATGGCATAAGGGAAGAACACACACGGCGCAACATTACCGTTCCAGTCGATATAAAAGTAACCGCCGGAGCGTCCCGCGGCAAGGCAACCCAGCGACATGGGGCCGCCGTTCCAGAAATCGACCAGAAATAAATTGCGATCGTAGATCATATCCATTTCCTGTTCCACCATCCATTGCCGTTGTTCGGGTGTGACCATTAGGTAGGTGGTATATTCCCGTCCGATGGGCATGTATTGGAAAATCCAACCGTAAATAGCGCCCTGTTGTTCAAAATAGTGATCAAGAAAATCGTCGGATAAAATAGTCTCGGCGTTGTAGCGGGTGGCGGTGATCGAAATACCGAAGGGTACACCGTGTTTTCGTAAATTCTCCATCGCTTTTTGAATCTTGCGAAAGACGCCCTTACCGCGTCGCTCATCGGTTTCTTTTTCCCAGCCTTCCACGGAGATGGCCGGCGTGATATTACCGGCCTCCGCCATGCGTCGGGCCGTGTCGTCGTCAATCAAAGTGGCGTTGGTGTACATCATAAAATAGTTGTCGTTAAATTCATGCAAAACATCGAACAGATCTTTTCCTTCGCTACGATAGATGAGGGGTTCGCCTCCGGAAATCACCGTAAAGCGTGATCCCCAGTCATCGTGTTTCTCTTTTAAAATGCGTTTTACCAGCGTGTATGGGAGCGTGGCCTTGTTCCTGGCGGAACTTACCGCATAACAGCCCTTACAGTTTAGGTTACAACGCTGAGTGGGGCTAATGGTGATGAACGAAGGCGGTTCAAAACCGTGCTGTTCTCGAAAGGGCTGCATACGTTCCTCTTCACCCATGAGGACGTTTCCGATAAACGTTTCGATGATAGAGCGCCGCACCTGCGGCGAAATACGCCCGTCGCTGAGAGCGTGATTAACGGTATGCAGCAAATTACTCAACGCCGTGTAACGCATTTCCTGAACTTTTTCCGGTTGTTTAGCGCGGTTTTCAACCATAAAACTTTGGTGTAAACGCGCAATGCCCTTTTGTAAAAACCAATTACGTATGAAACTCGATCGTACTGCCCGGTCCAGTATTTCCGAAGATGTTGCTTTCCAAAATTGATCGACGCGATAGTTAGGTCGCATAGTGACCTCCGTTGATTTTATTTGACAACGTTCTGCATAATTGCCACAAAGGGTATCGTACAGGCATCCGCCATTTCCGGATGAAGCGCGGATACCTGTCATTCACCTATTGCCAGGCAAGGCGGCTTTGTGTTGCAGAACTTTCTATTTTTTAACATTGTTTACATCCCAAGCGTATGTTATGACGGCGTATAGTTTATGTCATATTGACGGTGTTCAATCGTCCGGTCGGATTGGTCTTTTTTTAGCGCCCTGAAAATGGAAAATCCGCTTCGGATGTAATGCAAAACCTGTTTGAACTCTTCGGGATCGGTAAACAAATTCTTTATAAAGGCCGGCATATTGGAGAGTCGGAGGTAAAATCGCAGATACGCCCTCCGTAATAATCCTTGCGCCGTTCGCGCCGTCAGATGTTTGTTACGAAATACCAGATGGGCGCCGTCATAAGCGTCCCAGTCTTTGGTCAATAATTTACCAAGATATTCCATATTTTGGTATAATCGCGAGCCGGGGTAGGGTGTGAGTAGGGAAAATTGACACGTATCGGGTTTCAGATGTCTGGCGAAACGAATCGTCTCCTTAATCATACGCGGGCTTTCATGTTCTTCTCCGATGATAAAACTACCGAAAATCCGGATATTGTTTTCTCTTAGAATCTCGACGGCCCGACGCTGCTGCTCGATGCTGGTCTTTTTCTGAAACTGGTCAAGGGTTTCCTGGTTACCGCTTTCCAATCCCACAAACATGGAAGTGTTGCCCGCCTCAGCCATTTTAGCTACCATATTGGGGTGGTTAACAATCGTATCCACTCTCGAAAAACACCACCATCGGATATCCCATCGACGTTTTAAAACTTCTTCGCAAAAGGCATTGATTCGTTTAGGGTCCAGTGTAAAATTATCATCCACGAAATAAACGCACCATAGCCCTGTTGAATCAACGTATATAATTCCTGCATGATGGAATCGAGGCTCCTGGTACGCCAGCGTTTACCGGCAAACCGACTGGCCGCGCAAAAATAACAATCAAATGGGCATCCACGACTGGTTAATACGGTCGCCATTTTTTGATCGTTATAAGTGTGTAAATAGCGATGTTCAGGAAACAGGTTGCGTGAGGGAAAAGGTAAGGCATCCAGATCTTCAATGACCGGCGTGATTTTATTTCTGTGAATGTTTCCGTTCACACGCCAGGTTAATCCGGAGATATCTTCAAAAGCGTCGTCGCCGTGTTCCAGCTTTTGAACGAGCTCAGACAGGGCGTATTCGCCCTCGCCTCGGACGACAAAATCGGCTGCACCCCGTTCAAGCGGTTCTTCATCTAAAAACGTGGCGTGATAACCGCCAAAAACGACGGGAAGTCCGCTTTTACGTGCTTTTTGTCCGATATTCACAGCCGCATTGAAACGCGGCGTATCGCTGGAAATACCGACTAAATCATAGTTTTCAAAATCAATGGTCGAGGCTGCCTCCGGCTCCACCTGGAGATCGAATGCGCTTACCGCGTGGCCGTCGTTTTGTAGTACGGCGGCCAGATATGCAATACCCAGAGGCATGAGGCGAATACCGAGTTCGCCGTAAAAATTTTTAGCAGGGGGATTTAATAGCAGTATACGCATACAACCTCCCTTTAACGGGATTATTTATTCATCTATTGAACAAATGCGTTATATGCGTATGTTTAAGCGTCCGTCCTTAGTCTAAGTAATTCCTTATAATTGAATTTTCTGTTTGACGTAAATCACAAATTTTTACTTGTATAATTGTTGCATGTTCCTGGCAAATTGATTGTTGCGGGTTCAAGCCGCATTAAGCCTAAAATTTAAGACCAAATTTGGAGTTCTGTATGTATAACAAACGAGGAAAGCGTGTGGAAACCTCACGCCGGCGAACGTTTTATTAAATTTTTGCTATGCAAAAAATCACTGTGTAGTTTTAAACATGAAACGAATTGTAGGATTCAATTTAACGATAGCGTATCAGTTATGAGCACTGTTTATTCCGGGAGCGAATCCGTAAAGAAGGCTGTTCGCTGGATATCCGACCGATTGAAAGAAGATGCCGGCACGAAGCGGAAAAAACTAATTAATGAGGCCATCAGCCGCTTCGATCTCTCGCCGAAAGAAAGCCAGCAGTTATGGCAATGGTATTTATCGGGCGATGATCCGTCCCATCAATAATCGGAGGTCCGAGGCTTAACTTAATTGAAGATAATGAAGAACAAATTTGGCATTTCCGTTGTGTGGGTCGGCGCTCTTCTGGTTGCAACGATGGCGCTGGTGATCTTTCTGCTGATGCCTTTTGAACAACATGATTTCAGAAACGCCGGCCCCACCGAACTTTATTACGCCGATAATATATCGGAAGCCCACCGTGAACTTATCGCTCGCTTTAATGAACGGTACCGGGGGGAGATTAAAGTAGTCGCTGTAAATTTGCCGTTCAGCAAATTTACCACCAACGAACGTAAAGAGATTCTGGCCCGCGCCCTTCGAAGCAAAAGCGACCGTATCGACGTATTTGCTGTGGATTTGATCTGGGTGCCGCGTTTTGCCCGTTGGGCCTATGAATTGGGTCCTATTTTTGCGGATTCGATCCTGAACAATATTCACGACCAGGCGCTGCAATCGTGTTATTATAATGGGCGACTGGTGTCGTCACCGCTGTATATCGATGTGGGCCTTCTTTATTATCGCAGGGATCTTTTGCAGCAGCTTCCCGACTGGCGTCGGATTGAACAGAGTCTTAGAAATTCCATGGAATTGGAAGATTTTGTTCGTTTGAGCGAACGTTTGGAGGAGAGCGATCGCCCTTATTACCTTTTCGCGGGGGACAGCTTCGAAGGGATGATCTGTAATTTCTGGGAATTGCTTAGCACGGAGACCATTGAAGCCATTTTTCAACAAGACAGCATTCGTCTGGACCATCCCGAACTGGAAAACGCCCTCCAATACTTAGTGGATTTTATCCATAAGTGGAAGTTAAGTCCGCCGGAAGTAACAGGATTTGATGAATTTAAGAGTTACATTTATGCCCTGAATAACGAGGCCTTGTTTTTACGGGGTTGGCCCGGATTCCATAAACACTATCGTCGATACGCCCCGGATACCAGCCTGATTGACCAATTCAAAATTGCATGCCTGCCTCACGCGCCGGGGGTATCGAAGCCCGCTGTATTTGGCGGTTGGAACTTAATGATCTCGCGTTATTCGGAAAAAGCGCATCAGGCTTCAAAATTCTTAAAATTCGCTCTCCAACCCGATAACCAAAAATTACTCTATGAAAAAGGCGGATATATCCCCGTCTGTAAAAAGGTTTTTAAAGACTCCACTTATCTCAAAACACATCAGGAACTATCCTACTATCACCGTTTGATCAAGCGAGGTAAACACAGACCTTATAGGGAGGATTACACTAAAATTTCCGATATTCTCTCTTATTATTTTAATCGATCACTGGAGGGAGATATTACGGTTAAACAAGCCCTTAACGAGGCGCAACATCGTATCAATTCCAATAAGGCGTTTATAAGATAAGCCATGGATATCATCGAGCGCATTAAACAATACCATTTTGAATGGAAACACCTGTTGGTGTTGTTCATTGTACTAATTTTTTTCCAAATAATTGTTTCCTATATACAGAAGGTATCGTTAAAAGAGATCGTCGGGCAAACACAGGAATGGTACAAGCAGGATTCAGCCGAAAAACTCGCTAATCTGGCCACAACTTCGATAGAATTGCTATTGGAAACCAGCAGTTCCGATGTGCTTTATGACGAGGAAAAGAAAAAAGAAATGATCCGGGCCTTTAACATCATTTTGAGTCAGCAGTTGCTCGAACAAAATGTTGAAGACATTTGCATCCTGGTCAGCGATATAAAAGGAATCCATGCCATTGATAATGGTACGACGCTCTTCGATTATTTTTTTGCGCGGAAAGTAACGGTGTCAAAATCATCGGATCGCAGCCACGAACATGCCATTGGGCTTTACAAAGATATGAAAGAAGCCATCCATACCAATGAGCGTATTTACAGTGTAAAGGAAGGTAGCCATATCTTCCATGTTCTCGTGCCGTTAGTGCCGCGCGGCGAGTATTCCGGAGCGGTTTATATGAAGATTTCCCCGGATCTCGCATTCATCAGCAAGCAGGTCATTACCAGTTACGATGAGACGGCACTGATTTTTATGGCGCTTATTTTCTTTGGTCTGCTTGCCATGTTTTATATCTCTTCTTACACCGTTAAGGAACGAGACGAAACGCAGCGTTTATTATTCCAGGAACACGAGAAATATTTACGCGAACATATCAATCATCAAAAAGAGTCGTTATTTACAAAGCGTATTTACCATACCCATCACAAAGCGGAAAAAGTGATGGGTTTCATCAAAGAAGATTTGCAATCGCTGGATGAAAAAAACATTGAAGAAACTAAATACCGGGTTGTAAAATACGCCAATTTCATCTCGCGGGTGATTTATGATATGAAATGGTATGATCCGCCGGTTCATACGATACGCAATACGATTTTTAATACGGATTTAAATGAAGTATTGCGGTTCATCGTGCATCACATCTTTTTACGTAATTCAAAAATCGTGCAACGCATTCGTTTTAATCTCGATTTACAGGAATCGATACCGCCAGTACCTGTTAATGAATTTGTGGTTTGGGAAATCTTGGAGCCACTTATTCAAAACAGTATCGATCATTCGGATGGCCAATGGATCGATATCAACTTGATTACCAGGCTGCACGAGGGCCTCCACACGCAGGTTATTATTGAGGATAACGGTCAGGGCATCCCCGAACGTTTGTTAAAGAAAAACAAGGAGGGCGTCCGGTATCTGTTTTTGGAGAATCAATCCACGAAAAAGAATAATCAAAATGCCGGTTACGGCTGTTATTTATCTTACGAGATCGCCAAGCGTTGCGGCTGGAAATTGGATGCGGTAAATAATCGTCAGGCCGGATGTCGTTTTATTCTTAATATAATGACGGTTTCGCAGCAATACAGCTATGAAAATGATTCAACAAGGGAGCAGAATGTCGGTGGAAAAGCATGATCATTAAGGACACAATTCGTATTTTATTGATCGAAGACGAACAATATGATGTAAAACGGGTGCGAAACACCCTGGCGCCTTTCAAAGATCAACTACAGATTAAAGAAGTGGTGGCCGACGGACAGGCCGCTTTGGATGCGCTTCATAAAAACGATACTTCGTTTGATGTCGTCATCATGGACTATCAGATTGTCGGCGGCGTCAGCGGGGAGCGCTTGATTCGCATGATTAAAGCCATTGATCCTTCCATCCAAATTATCGTGATTACAAAAATGACGGTCAATATAACCGATTTTGATTTCGCCAATCGTTTGCTCGACGCGGGCGCCATGTGGTATTGCACGAAATATCCCGGAGATATTGAAGATTATATTTACCAACCCACCGATTTTATACTGAGTATCATCAACGCCTACGAGAAAAAACGGCTTGAAAGAGAAAAGAATCGTTCCGAGAAGAAGCTGGATCGGAATATCAAGGAAATATTAAACGCCAAGGCCATAATCGGCGATTCAGCACCGATACAACAACTCAGGGAACAGATCGAAAAGCTATCAGGGCATGAGGCCAACGTGCTCATAACCGGCGACTCAGGAACCGGAAAAGAACTGGTAGCCACCCATCTCCATTATACGAGTCCGCGTCGTTACGAAAAATTCGTGGCGATTAATTGCGGCAGTCTGCCCCATGAACTCATCGAAAGCGAGTTGTTCGGATTTGAGAAAGGCGCCTTTACCGGCGCCGGTCAAAAAAAAGACGGCTTGTTTGAAGTCGCCAATCACGGTACCGCCTTTCTGGACGAGGTGGCCGAATTGCCGTTTTCGGCGCAGGTGAAGTTACTGCGCTTTCTTCAGGAGGGGGAAATTGATAAAATCGGACGCACCGACAAAATCAAGGTGGATGCGCGAATCATAGCCGCAACAAACAAAGACCTGAAACAATTGGTTCAGGAAAAACGTTTTCGCGAAGATCTCTATTACAGACTTAATGTAGTGGTCGTCCATGTTCCATCTCTATGCGAACGTCGCGAAGATATTCCGTTGCTGCTGGATCATTTTATGAAATCGTTTGCATATAAATTTTCTCTAACAGTACCGCGCATATCGGATGAAGCGATGCACGTACTAAAGGAAGCGCCCTGGCCGGGTAATATACGACAACTTCAAAACATAGTACAGCGTCTGTTATACTTACAGGAATCGGTAATCAATGCCCGCGAGGTGCAATTGGCGTTGGGGACTTCCCGGCAGGTTACCGCCGCTAATGCTATGGATGTTTCCTGGAATCAAAACGAAATCAAACCCTGGCGCGAAATGGAGATTAATTTTAAACGAAAATATTTTAATTTTGTGCGCAACCATTCTGCATCCGACGCTGAAGCGGCGCGCCGCCTTGGATTAGCCCCGCCGAATTATTACCGCATGTGTAAGGAGCTTGGTCTGAAGTAATTGCAATGTTATTATTTTAATAATGAGCGTTCCCATTTTAATAAGCGTCGCTCCTGTCTATATGTTGATATCAGGACCTAAACGACCCTGAATACAATGGCACGAAAATTGAACAAATCGGATCCTTTAAACCAGTTGTAAGATAACAGAGACCATTTGGTCCGGAGATTGCGATGAAACTTGGCGTATCTTCTTTGAATGGATATGTGTTCCTCTTTTTTTTTCTGCTGTTGATGGCGGCTGTCTCCAATTGTGAGACGAGCACAAACCCAGGCGCCGAAAATCAAGATTCGCAAATGGAATCGCCTGCCGGATGGGAACTCATCTGGCATGATGAATTTCATGACGCCCATCTTGATACCAGTAAATGGCTTTTCGAGACCGGCGGCCACGGCTGGGGCAATAATGAACTGCAGTATTATACCAATCGCAGTCAGAATACATTACTGGATAGCGGCCTCCTGATCATTCGCGCGCTTAAAGAATCTTATAAGAATCAACAATATACCTCGGCGCGCTTGAATTCCAGACAAGGCTGGCTCTACGGACGTATCGAGGTCAAAGCCAAACTGCCTTCCGGCAGGGGCACGTGGCCGGCTCTATGGATGCTGCCCGATGAATGGAATTACGGCGACGGCGGCTGGCCCGATAACGGCGAAATCGATATCATGGAACACGTGGGTTACGAGCCCCATAAGATTTACGGCTCCATTCACTGCCATGATTATAATCATATTCTGGGAACCAATAAGACGGGTGAGATACACATAGCCAATGCCGAAAGCCGTTTTCATGTATATACTCTGGAATGGTTTCCGGACCGTTTGGATTTTTGGGTGAACGATTCCCTCTATTTCAGTTACAACAAACCATCCGAAGACTGGCGGAAGTGGCCGTTCGACCGCCCGTTTCACCTGATTCTCAATGTTGCCGTCGGCGGTAATTGGGGCGGCGCCAAGGGCGTGGATGATTCCGTTTTCCCTGCTGAATTGCAATTGGATTATGTACGGGTCTTCCGCAAATTGCGTTGATTTTTCCGAGGCCTTCTTGCTGCGTACAGAACAAACGTGGAGATGCTTAACTTGAACGTTACACAAACATCATAATGAGAAAATCTACGATGCGCTTTTATTTGCTAACCATCCTAAGTTTAACGATTCTGATTGTAACGGGCCTGAGTGCAAAGCCGTACCGCGGCGCCGAATACCGGACCAAAGACACATTTCTTTACGGCCGATTCGAGGTCCGTATGAAATCGGCCCAGGTCAGCGGTATGCTGGCATCCTTCTTCACATATCATGAAATTTCGAGTTTGCAGGACTGGAACGAAATCGATATCGAATTATTGGGTTTACACAGCGATGAAGTTCAGTTCAATACCATTACACCCGGCCAGACCAACCACGTTTATGAATACGAAACGCCCTTCAATCCCCATCAGGCGTTTCATGTTTATGCCATCGAATGGACGCCGGATTACGTGGCCTGGTATGTGGATAGCGTAGAGGTGTACCGTCAAACAGGAGACCATATTCAAACCCTGCGCAATCGCCAAAAATTGATGATGAACATCTGGCAACCGGATTACCCGGATTGGGTTGGAACCTTTAATGAAGATGATTTGCCCGCCTTTGCGTATTATGATTGGATTCAGTATTACCGTTACACGCCGCAAACGGACGAACGCTTTACGCTGCAATGGCGCGACGATTTGAATGATTGGGACCAAAGCCGTTGGGATAAAGCCACGCACACATGGGACAGCAATAACAGCGTGTTTGTGCATGAAAATGTGGTGTTTCAGGACGGTTATATGATACTGTGTTTAACCATGCCCGATAACCTTGGATATGATGGGGGCGCTGTTATTGACGAGGATCGTGATCCACCCTATGTGACTTCAGGCTGGTTCTATGAAAATGATATCGAAGTGCATTTCTCCGAACCGGTAGAGCGGGAAAGCGCTCTCAACCCATCCAATTATATTATGCCCGCTTTCAGCGAAAAGACGCATTTCAGATTACTCGATAATGATCAAACCGTGCGATTTTCGGTTGCGGAAAGAACGGAAGATGTAAAATATAATCTGGTGGTTCTGAACGTGAAGGATAAGCGCCGGCATATTATGCCGCTTCAACAATTGAACGTCTTGAGTACGCCGTTCATACCGTTTCAAATAAATGTGGGCGGTTCCGCCGAGGGCGATTTTAGAGCCGATCAGGAATGGAATACGTCGACGGCTTACGGCTTTAGCGGGGGACAGATCGTTCGTCACGGAGAGGGCGTGGTATTTGACGCCACGGATAAGGACGCCGTCTATCGTAATGAACTGCGTGATTTACGACATTATCAGCTAAGGCTGCCTGAAGGCCGCTATAATGTAACGCTGATGTTCGCCGAAACCGAATTCAATCAATCCGCACAACGCGTATTTGACGTATACGGCGAAGGCCGCCTGTTGATTGATGATCTCGATATCTATCAAAACGGCGGTACGTTCAGCGCCTGGGAAGAAAAGATAAGCGATTTGTCTGTTTCTGATCAAACATTGGATCTGTATTTTGAGGCGGCCGAAGCCCAGAGCGTGCTTTCCGGCATTAAAATCGAACGGAATACGACAAGCATCAGCCATAGCCCGGCTGCATTTCCGCAATCGTACCGGTTACATCTTTATCCCAATCCGTTTAATCCGGCATCCCGCCTCCAATATGAACTGCCCAAATCCGCCGACATCAGAATTGTTCTCTACGATTCGGCCGGACGTTTGGTTAAAACGGTGGTACAGAAGAAGCAAAGAGCGGGTCGGTATGTAATGCGTTTAGAGGTGGACAATCTTGGCGCCGGATTATACTTTTGTGCGCTGTACGCAGACGGCCGATTGGGAGAGGTTCAAAAAGCAATTATATTAAAATGAAGGAATCATGATGATGCCTCGCCTTCACTTTAGCGTCATTCTGATCACGCTCTTATTGGCGTTGAACAAACCGTTATATCCGTTATCCTTTCTACAATGTGATGGCCGCACGATCGCCGATTCGACTGGGTCGCCGGTCTATTTGCGCGGCATTGGTCTTGGCGGTTGGCTGGTTCCCGAAGGATATATGCTGCATATCCCCGGATTCGGCTCCCCGACCGATATAAGGAATAAAATTGAAGATGTACTGGGTGCGACGGACAGCGAGCGGTTTTGGAAAAACTACCGCCAAAACTATGTAAACCGGCATGATATCGAGGCCATTGCCGGCTGGGGCTTTAACTCCATCCGTTTACCCTTTCATTATGACCTATTTTATGACGAAGAATTACAATCATTTAAAGAGCAAGGTTTTAAGTTAGTGGATTCGCTCGTGGCTTGGTGCCGCGCCAGCGATCTCTATCTTATTCTTGATATGCATTGTGCGCCGGGCGGTCAGAATAACGGCAACATCAGCGACAGCGACGGTGAGGTAGCGCGACTATGGACCGATGAAGCCAATAAAGATTTAACAGTCTTAATATGGAAAGAGATTGCATCCCGATACGCAGAAGAAGCGGTGATTGCAGGGTATGATTTGCTAAACGAGCCGGTATTACCGGAAGGTTACGGCACAACCGACTTGCGGGCGCTCTATATGCGCCTGACCCGGGCCATCCGTGAAGTGGATAGCGCCCATATTATTTTTGTGGAAGGTAACATTTACGCCACAAATTTTAATGACCTGACGCCGCCCTGGGCAGCAAACCTTGTGTACAGTTTTCATAAATACTGGAACGAACCGAACAAGGCTTCGATTGAATTTGCGCTCGACGTACGCAAGCGTTTTAATGTCCCATTATGGTTAGGGGAGTCCGGCGAGAATTCCAATCCCTGGTTCCACCGTACCGTGCAATTGATGGAATCCAATGATATCGGCTGGTGCTGGTGGACCCATAAAAAATTTCAAACCACAACAAGTCCTTTATCGGCGCGCTTACCTTCGGGCTGGCAACAATTGCGCGATTACTGGAATGGCCGGGAAGCAAAACCATCCCGGGAGACAGCCAAAGCCATCTTAATGCAGATGGTTGAAAACCTTCGGTTAGACGAATGCGTTCCGCGGCCGGGCGTATTGCCCGCACTGTTTGATGCACGCTTTGGACAGGAAGCACGGCCTTTCTCGGAACATACGCTGCCTTGTACCGTTAAGGCCGTCCATTATGATATCGGCGATAACCAGACGGCGTATAACGATGCGGATTTTATCAAAACCCGTTGGGATGTCGATCAACCCTGGAATCGCGGATCACGCTACCGCAACGACGGGGTCGATATTGAAAAGAGTGATGACGCGCATACGCCGTTTAGTGTAGGATGGCTGGAACCGGATGAATGGATGCAGTACACGGTTCGGTCACCGCAAGCAGCGGTCTATCGTGCCACTTTCCGTTACGCCAGCCCTCAGGGAGAGGGCGGCTTTCGATTGAACACAGACGAAGGGCAACAATTGCTTTCGGTTAACGATCTGCCTGCCACGGAAGGTTGGTATGCATGGGACACGATTACCAGTAAACAGACGTTTAAACTGAACGAAGGCCTGCATCGACTTCGCTTTGAAGTGCTTGCCGGAAGCTTTAACCTGAGCCAAATAGTCATCGAACACGTTTCCAATGGCGGCATGGGCTCGGATGATCCAAACATCGATGGTTTTCAATTGGGACAAAACTACCCCAATCCCTTTAACCGGCAAACCGTTATTCCCGTTCAATTGCAGTCATTTCAACCGTTTCAACTCAATATATACGGCATTGACGGCACGCTGATAAAACGCCTCCCGACTGAGAGCGAAGGCGTCAACCATGAAATCAAGTGGCAGGGCCGGGATTTAAGCGGTCGGTCGGTGAGCAGCGGACTTTATCTGTATCAATTGGATATAGGGGACCGACAAAAAACCAGAAAGATGGTACTGATTAAATAGTACCCAAGGTTTGCAAGTCATGCCAGTGTTGATCGGTATCCCGTTCATGTTACTTGATAAGGTAGCCCATGTATTTGTTTCGTAAACTAATTTTTTTCTTAAGCATAGCACTTACCATTATTATCATCAGAGAATTCATATCGCTTTACAGCGATCTAAGAAGCATCGATGCCTATTGGGGCTATGCCTTTTTAATCTTTTTGGGCATCGTATTCATCTATTTCGTGGTCATTCCGCTCATAAAAGTGCTGCTTCTGCCCAGCAGTTTCGCCCCGGTGAAAAATATCGATGAGCGGGAAAAAATCATTGAAAAACGTCTGGCCCGTTTTAAGAAAAACAAATATTTACAGGACTATGATTTCGATAAACCCCGTTCTCCGGAAGAACACTATCAGGAAATCATTACCATCCTTGAAGGGCGGGCCAAACAGGTCAGACAACAATATGTATCCAAAGTGTTTTACGGCACCTCCGTCTCCCAAAACGGATTTATTGATGCCATCATCATTCTTTCCGCCGGAATCAATCTCATCCGGGAAATATTCACCATTTATAACGGCCGTGTTTCCAACAAAGATTTGTTGCGTATCGGGCGTAAAATATACACGGCTATGGCCATTGGCGGTTCGGAGGGCGTTGAATATGCGACCGATGAGATTATTACCAGTTTTGCCTACGACGGCATAAAAAGTATACCGTTTATCGACAAAATTATGGGCTCACTGGCCGATGGTTTTGTCAGTTCCATGTTAATTACTCGAATATCGTTCATCGCTGAAAACTACTGTAAAATTGTTTATTTACCGAATGACCGGGCTTTAGTGCCCCCGCAAAAAGTTATCTACGACACAACCAACTCCATTACCAGCGACGTGCGTTATCGCATCAAAATGGTTTTGAAAAATTTATCGGCGGATAAAAATGATGTGTATACCAAATTAGCGGTTAATCCGGCCGCCTATGTCATTAAGACCGCCATCAATAAATTCGGCAAACAGCTGGATGGTCGAACAAAAACCAATGTCTCTGGCGCCCTTAGGATGGCTTCGCATCCCGTTGGATTTGTGATGGATAAGATCATTACCCGTTTCAAAAAAAAGAAATCTACGCTACCCAAATAAAAAAGAATCGATAAAATGTTAACTTTCCAACGTATTATACACGCACTACTTTATTGGTATTTATGCCTCGGCATCAACGTATTAATGGCCCAAACGCCCGATTACCTCAATCCCGATTTACCGGTTGATGACCGGGTTGACGATCTCCTGTCCCGAATGACCCTGGATGAAAAGGTCGGCCAAATGACCCAGGCGGATCACAGAGCGGTATCGGATTTAGAGGATGTGAAAACGTATTACCTGGGATCGATATTAAGCGGTGGCGGCTCCGATCCGGCCTCCGGCAACGGCGCAGAGCAATGGACCGATCTGTATGATGCCTTCCAGCAAAAAGCCCTGGAAACAAGTCTGGGCATTCCCATCCTTTACGGCATTGATGCCGTACACGGGCACAGCAATGTAACCGGCGCGGTTATATTTCCCCATAATATCGGAATGGGGGCCACCCGCAATACCCGGCTTGTGGAACAAGCCTCCCGTATAACAGCCATTGAAATAGCCGCTACAGGCATCGACTGGACCTTTGCCCCCTGCGTGGCTGTTCCCCGCAATGAACGATGGGGAAGGACTTATGAAGGATTTGGCGAGACGCCGGATCTGGTCAGTTCTATGGGCGCTGCCGCCGTAAAAGGTTTCCAGAATGATTCCCTGGACAGTTCCACCAGCATTGTAGCCTGCGCCAAGCATTATGTGGGAGACGGCGGCACCACCGACGGCTATGACCAGGGCAATACGGAATTAACCGAAGAAGAATTAAGAGCCATCCATCTCCCCGGATATATTGCCGCCATTGAAAATGACGTCAAAACCATCATGGCCTCCTATAATAGCTGGAATGGTCAAAAATTACACGGGCATTCGTATCTGTTAACCGATGTATTAAAAGAAGAGCTTGGATTCGAAGGTTTTGTCGTATCGGACTGGGCGGCCATCGATCAATTGCCTGGCGACTATCAGAGCGATGTGCAAACGTCCATTAATGCCGGCATCGATATGGTGATGGTACCCAATAATTATATTGAATTTTTTACGACGTTAAAAACCCTGGTGGATCAAAATAAAATTTCCATAAACCGCATTAACGATGCCGTTGAACGCATCTTAAAAGTATAAATTGAACTGGGTTTATTTGAACGTCCTATGGCCGATCGTTCGCTTTTATCGCGGGTTGGCAGCGCCGAACATCGGGAAGTGGCGCGGCAATGTGTGAGGGAATCACAGGTACTTTTAAAGAAAAACGATGATATTCTGCCGCTACCTAAAAATAATATTAAAGTTTTGGTAGCCGGCGAACACGCTGATAACCTTGGTTTTCAATGCGGCGGCTGGACCATACAGTGGGGCGGGGCCAGCGGTGATATAACCGAGGGCACGACGATTCTGGAGGGTTTGCAAAAAGTTGCCCCGGATGTGGATTTTGTCTTTGATGCGGCCGGTAATCAGGATACCACCGGCGCGGATTATGCCATCGTAGTGGTTGGGGAAGAACCCTACGCCGAAGGCGGCGGTGACCGTGATGACTTATCGCTGAACGACCGGCAAATTCGCCTGGTGCGAAAAATAAAGAAAAAAGGCTTGCCGGTGATTACTTTACTCATTTCCGGACGCCCCATGATTATCAATTCCGTATTGCATAATTCGGATGCGGTATTTGCCAGCTGGCTTCCGGGGACGGAGGGGGATGGTATCGCACAACTGCTCTTTGGCGACTATCTACCCACCGGTAAGCTGCCCATGACTTGGCAAAAATCGATGGATCACATTCCCATGAATGACGGAGACGAGGATTATGAAGCTCTCTACCCCTTTGGTTTTGGCCTAACCAACTATGATAATGCGGCCTATGGTTCCGCTCCTGTTTTTAATTCCGCATTATTAACAGAGGACGGTCGGCATATCGAAGTGGCGTTTAATAAATCCATGAATAATCCGGCCAATACCGATGCCCAAATCTACGTCCTAAAAAACGGATCGGTTTCCGTGGGCGTTGATCACTTGGCGCTCAGCTCAACCGATGAGAAAATGATTATACTGCAACTGGACCAAACCGTTGATGAAACCGCCGCCTTGACCATTTCTTATACTTCCGGTAATCTGTCTGCCGGAGATGGCGGTACACTGGAGTATTTTACTGATCAGCCGGTAATTAACTTTTTAAAGTATACGGTCGGAACGCTTCAAATTCCCGGAAAAATTGAAGCGGAAGATTATACGGATATGTACGGCGTTCAGACGGAAAATTCCTCTGATGTCGGAGGAGGGTTGAATGTGGGTTGGATTGATGATGGCGACTGGATGGATTATAACTGCCAAGTGCAAAGCAATGGCCGGTATGTGGTAAATTTGCGGGTGGCCAGTCAAAGCAATGGCGGAACATTAAAACTGTTGGTTGATGGTACGGAACAATTCACACATGACCTGCCTGTAACCGATGGCTGGCAAAATTGGACGACGGTTTCCAATTTTGTCAATCTGCAAGAAGGATCGCATACCATACGGTTATTGGCCGAGGAGGGTGGATTTAATATCAACTGGTTCGAATTTCTTTTAACCACCGGTTTGCAAAACAATAACCGGACACCGCAGGGATATGAGCTTGGTCAGAATTATCCGAATCCATTTAATCCCGTGACCACCATCCCGTTTTTCATCCCACAAAAACAAAAAGTAGTTATTCATCTTTATGATGTGGCCGGTAACCGCATTAGCCGGCTACTCAATGACGTCAAATCAGCCGGCAATCACGCGATTAAATTCGATGCCGGCGGCTTATCCAGCGGTATTTACTTTTATAAGTTATCCGCCGGGCACTATCAGAAAATATTGAAGCTGGTTCTCTTGAAATAAAGGGGCAGGCTGCGCAAGTGAAAACGATGAGCTGATTCATCATTCAATATTTATAATTCAGCTTCGTGTTTAAAAAAAGGAGAGGAGCCATGAAATTATTGGTTGGTTTTTTTATTGTAGGATTGCTGTTTCCAGAAGGTTTGACAGCCCAAAAGTACGCCGACGGGCCCAACTGCCGCTATTATCCGCTGCCCATAGACACCACCTGGCAATATGAAAGAGCCCAAGCTCCTCAATTAAGAAATGAAATGATTATCGATACGGCTCGCATTCATGATCAGTTATACTACGCCTTTGCTCCTTATGGTGAAAATAATAATCTGCCGGTATTCTGGCTGCGGCCCACATTCCGTAAAATGTATTTGCTTAATCCGCAGGATTCCACTGAAGATGTCCTGTTCGATTTTGAAGCGGATATTAATCAGAGTTGGGAAATACCGGCATCGGAATCACCGCCATATAACCAGTGTTACTGGGGCGAAACCGTCACATTAGTCAGTAGATCGGATACGGTGGTCAATAAAATCCGCACTTTCTATTGGTGTTATCATTTCAGGCATTCCACGCTGTCCTGTTATGATGCCGGGCTGACGGATACGTATTTTGTCAGAGATGTAGGTAAGGTACGCTTTAGTGAAAACACCGAGGGCGGCGTTCTGGATTGGGATTTACAGACGCCAAAGGTCGATACATCTGTTGTCACAGGGACGCTCGATGTAGAGGGCAATCCCTGCTTAACGGACCCGTGTTTGCCGGGTATTGTGTACATTATAGTATCTAATGAAGGCGACTACGTGTTGAGCGACAACGGACAATGGTTCGACGATACATTCATTTGGGATGGCTGTGATTATACCTTTGATTTTGGGGATTCCGCCATTGCCGTCGGCGTTATCACTGAAAGACGTGATATTAATTGGGAAACATACCATACCATTGACCTGGTCGACTTTGAAACCATCAGTACGACGGCTTTGGCAAGCCAGACAAATAACGATCCGGAGTCGTATAGGTTCATCCGTAATTTCCCCAATCCGTTTAATAATACAACCGTCATTCGATTTTGGGTTCCCGCCAACGACCGTGTAACCCTGAAAATTTATGATGTCGTCGGAAGCCAGATCACGGCGTTAATTGATGAATATAAAAGAAAAGGAATGTATCAAACGAGATTTAATGCCGGGCATTTGGCCAGCGGCGTTTATTATTGCAGGCTCACCGTCGGTCGTAGAATCGAGACGCACAAAATAATCGTGTTGAACTAGATCCGGCCGGCCTTCCTTACATATTCGCGTATTTATTAATGTAATAACCGCCCATTATTAAAATAATAATATTCGGCGCTTTCTATGATCGAATTAGGAAATATAAACGACCAAAAAATAGAACGTTATAATAAAACAAATTTCTTGGCACAATACGTGTAATAGTAAAAGAAACGTACTTTTGGAATGTCATGGGCACATTGGATTTAATCATTGTTGTCGGCTATCTCGTTCTGGTTCTTGCCATTGGGTTTATATTCTCCAGACAGCTGGGGGACGGCAGCAAAAGTCAATACTTTCTTGCCGGGCGCAATGTCGGTTGGATTGCCGTTGGAGCCTCCATTTTCGCAACAAATATTTCAAGTGAGCATTTCATCGGCCTGGCCGGATCCGGCGCTTCGCGCGGGCTGGCAGTTAGTCATTTCGAATGGATGGCGGTATTCACGCTTATTTTACTGGGCTGGGTTTTTGTACCCATATACTGGCGACTGGGTATTTACACCGTTCCTGAATTTTTAGAAAAGCGATACAACCGCGCCAGCCGAATGTACCTAACCGGAGTTTCACTGGTGGCATATATCCTGACCAAAATTTCCATCATGTTATTTGCGGGCGGATTGGTGCTGCATACCATGCTGGGCTGGGATTTATATACATCGGCGGTTATCATGATCATTTTAACGGGCGTTTACACGATTATAGGCGGGCTCAGCGCAGTAATTTATACACAATTGATTCAGGCGGTTTTTCTGGTCGTCGGCGCGACGATTCTTACAATCAGCGGTCTACATGAAGTTGGAGGCTTTAGCGGATTGAAGCAGGCGCTTCCGGGCGAGTATTTTTCCGTGTTCAAACCGATGAGCGATCCGGATTTTCCCTGGACCGGCATCTTATTCGGAGCGCCGATACTGGCAATCTGGTATTGGATTGCGGACCAGTATATCGTACAGCGTGTATTGAGCGCCCGGAACCTAAACAGTGCTCAAAGCGGAACATTGCTGGCGGCTTTTTTAAAATTATTACCCGTATTCCTGCTTGTGATACCGGGAATGACCGCTGCCGCGCTGTATCCCGAAGCCAGAGGCGATCAGGCCTACGCGATGCTGCTGACGAATCTCGTGTTGCCGATGGGATTACGCGGTCTGATTGTTGCGGCGGTTCTGGCGGCGATTATGTCTTCGTTGGCCAGCGTTTTCAACAGTGCTTCAACCCTGTTTACCATGGATATTTACAAAACCACGCATCCCGGCGTGTCCGAACGCAAACTGGTATTGGTCGGTCGATTGGCTACGACGATCATGGTCATTTCAGCCATTTTATGGGTACCGTTAACCAAGATGATCACCGAAAATATGTATGTATATCTGCAATCGGTTCAGGCCTATATCAGTCCGCCGATCGCCGCCGTTTTTATTCTCGGCGTATTCTCTAAGCGATGCAATGGTTACGGCGCTTTCATTACCCTGATCACGGGCGGGGTGATTGGCGCTTTTCGTTTAATTCTTGAACTCATGGATCGCTGGTTCAATTTTCAACTGAGTTTATTGCAATGGTTCGTAAACATTAATTACCTGCACTTTGCCATAGTGTTATTTCTGTTTTCGGTGGCATTATTGGTTGCTGTGAGTCGTGCTGCTGAAATGCGTCGGGGACGGTCGCTCTCAGAGAGCCTGATTCCGGAAAGCTGGCAAAGCGTCGGTTTATCGCCTGTGCAATGGATATCACAAGTGATGTTCCGTCGCAATATCATCCTCTCGGCCTTGCTCATTATCGTTGTATTTGGCATGTGGGGGATATTTTTGTAATCCATAAATCACTCATGTTTAACTAACTTACATCAGGAGGGTCTAATGAAGTACCTATTACGTATCGTAACGATGTTGTGTTTTATCCCGTTTATGTTATCCGCCCAGGAGATACTGGATGAGTTCGACCAGGAACCGGCCGACACGACTTACTGGGGCTATGAAATTTCCGAAAACGCCGATTCCACAAAAAGTTACACCGATCTTATGTATGTAACGGATCCGGTAAAATCGGGCGATGGAGCTTTACAGGTTGATTGGGGCGCACATAATATTGAAGTGTGGGGCGGCTATTCCAAATTCGAGCACTGGCACCCCGATTCCAACAGTGTATACGATTTCTCGGCTTTTGACACGCTTTCGTTGTGGTATAACAATACCACGGCCTCTTCACTGGAAGGCAGAGTACATTTCCGTCTGGAGCTCTACGATGTCAGCAACTCCGAAAACGGCAACAAGACCTATAGTGCTACTGAGAGCGAGTTCTACTATTCGTTTCATTACATTTTGGATAACGAACCCGGTTGGCAACAAATCAAGATTGTGTTAAAAGACGGCCGTTATGATCCGGAACTGGATGAATGGGGCGGCGAGGCTTTTAACCGCACCGGCTGGGCCGGCATCACCGGTAATGATCAGTTGGATAAAGACAAGATCAAAGGCTGGGGATTCGAGTTTTCCATCAACGGCGCCGGTGAAGGCGACTACAGCGAAGGAACGATTGTTTTCGATCGTATGGAGTTGATCGGTCCTTCGACAGTGTCCGTCGTCTTTTTTAACGGACGCGCCGTACCGAGTAATGTTACCCTGGAAGCCCCCTGGAGCGGATCGGCGCGGGTGGTTGAAGACGCCGGTTATACGGAGGGCACAAGCGCCATCGAGTGGCAGGGCGGCGCTCAGTGGGCCGGACCCGTTTTTGCACTGGAATCACCGAAAAATTTACAGTTTAGCTGGCAGGAAGATTCCGTTAAATTCAAGATTAAAGCGCCGGCCGGTATCGGACAGTTGCGACTGCACTTTTCCGATTCCGATGAAGACGGCGAAGGAACTGATGACTGGCCTTACGAAGCCCACTATTTTCTGGAAGAAGCGGATGTGAACTACGACGGTACATGGAAAGAGATTGCGATTCCGTTGAGCGATTTTGACCGTAACGGCGGCTTCTGGGCCGGTGATCATCTGGAAGAAGGCATGCTCGATTCCAGTAAAGTGCAAAAGTTCGGTATTCTGGCGAGCGGTGGCGATATCACAGGCAATACAATCTATCTGGATGATGTCTGGACGGGCAATCCCATCATCGATATTATTCCTCCGGAAGCACCGACCAACCTCTCTACGGTTGTACAGGATTATTATAATTTGATCATCTGGCAGGATGTGGAAGGCGAATTCGAAGAAACGTATGACGTTTACGCCAGCCGCGAACCCATCGAAAATCTGGAAGATCCCATGGTGGACCTGATTGCTGAGGGCATTGACGAAGATGTACAATCGGCGGTGCATCATTTACGCTATCCGTTGCAGGATACGGAGGTCGAGTATTATTACGCCGTCGTGTGTAACGATGCAGCCGGAAACGCCGGCGACCCGGGTTTAATTTCCTCTCCGGTCTCCAACACGGCCAAAGGCATTGCAACGATTTCGTTGGATGTGCCGCAGGATTTTGCAGCTGACGGCGATTTCAGCGATTGGGATGGTAGTGGTATTATGCCCTTCGTACTGACGCCCGATAACGGTTATGTGCCCGCTGGATACAGCTGGGAAATTACCGACGCCAATGATCTCACCGGTACCATATGGATGGCTATCGATGACGATTATCTTTATGTAGCCGGGGACGTGATCGATGATGTGTATAATTATGGCGCCGGCGAATGGTGGAATCAGGATGCGCTTGAAATGTTTATCGGTCTCTATGACTATCGCGGCGCCAAACATAACGTCTACCAGCGCGGTGAGGAACCCGATTATAAAATCATTTTCAAGGAGGACGAGCTGGCGACCGAACCGACCTGGCAGACGCTGGCTGTGCCCGATGACGGAAATTATTTCTTCGAAGGCTACAATCCGGATTATGTATTCGAAGCCAAAATATCGCTGGATTCGATTCGCAAGGAAACCGATTACCGCTTCCATCCGGAGCGCGGCATGCGCCTTCCGTTCGAACTCTATTTTCATGACAACGACGGCAGCCACGAAGGCAACCTGGCTATGTCGCCTTATAATACCGACCATGCGTGGCAATCGCCTACCGAATGGGTCTATACCTGGATCGGCGATACCACCAATGTAGCGACGGCTATTGATGACAATAACGGCATTATGGCCCGTAGTTATAATCTGATGCAGAATTATCCCAATCCTTTTAACCCGACGACCACCATTGAATACACCCTTGCCAAATCGGGACGGGTTACCATAAACATCTTCAATGTCGTCGGACAAAAGGTCAAAACGGTGTTAAATGAACGGCAGGTACACGGTACGCACAAAGTGGCGTTTGACGGCAGTGAACTTTCATCCGGAATTTATTTTTACCGTATTCAGGCCGGTTCATTCACGAAAACCATGAAGATGATTCTCATGAAGTAGGACGCTCGTGAGCACGGGACAGCCAACTATTACGGCTGTCCTGTGTTTTTACATTTTGACTGCCGGCTTTTGCACTGATGAGCGTTTGATCATAGCTAAACAAGGAATTGAAAATATGAAGCATGTAAGAAAACTGTGTGTGAATCTGGTATGGATTTTAACGTTATTGCCACTGATGGTTCAAGGCCAGACCACCGGAAAAATTGCAGGTATGGTCACGGATGCATCCACAGGCGAGCCGTTGGCCGGCGCGAATGTGGTTTTGGAAAACACAACCATGGGCGCGGCGGTTGGGCTGGACGGCACGTTTTATATCATCAATGTGCCGCCGGGTAAATATGATCTGACCGTATCCATGATGGGTTATGATAGCAAACGCGTTGAGAATCTGGATGTATCGGTCAATCGTACTGTAAATCTTGATATTACCTTAAAACCGGCCATCATGGAAGGCGAAGTGATCGTTGTTCAGGCGGATAAAATCTCCGAGAAAAAAGATCAAACCAGTTCGCTCCGCACCGTCTCCTCAGATCAGATCGAAGCCTTGCCAATAGAAAATGTAACCGAAGTGGTCGCCATGCAGGCCGGCGTGGTGGACGGCCATTTTCGCGGCGGACGCAGCGACGAAGTGGCGTATATGGTCGATGGAATGCCCGTCGATGAACCGTTCGGAGGCGAAGGAAGGACCATTGATCTCGAAACCGAATCCATACAGGACCTGGAAGTCATTACCGGTATTTTTAACGCCGAATACGGCCGTGCGATGAGCGGAGTGGTTAACGCCGTTACAAAAGATGGCGGCAATGAATTCCATGGAAGCTTTACTGGCTATGCGGCGAACTACTATAGCGGCCATAAAGACGTCTTTATTGGTATCGATAAATATGATATTAATCGAAATTACGACTACCGCATGAATGTGAGCGGTCCGATCATAAGAAACCAATTAACGTTTTTTCTGAATACCCGTTATCAGGACAATAAAAATCACCTCAACGGTGTTCGAAGATTTAGCGTTCACGATTACAGTGATTTTGCCAGTGACGACCCCGACAACTGGATTTCCGAGCACACCGGCGACGATGCCTATGTACCCATGAATGATTCCAAAAATTGGTCGATGCTCGGCAAATTGAGCTACAAGGGTTTTAACAACCTGCGCCTTTCATTTTTGTATTCAATGAACGACGATGAATGGAACAATTACTACCATGCTTTTAAATACGTACCCGACGGTGTGAACGCCGCCTATCGCAATTCCGATATGTACGCGCTCGAGATGAACCACACCATTTCGAAAAGCGCCTTCTATGAATTAAAACTTTCATATCTGGATAATTTTAATGGCTACTACCTTCATGAAGATCCGGAAGACTCGGCTTATGTTCACGACGCCTATCTCAGAAATAATGAATACACCGGCTTTTTTACGGGCGGGCAACAAAAAGATTATAGCAAACGTTATCTTTTGGATCGAAATATAAAATTCGATTTTACCTGGCAGGTCAATGCACAACATAATATTAAGACGGGTTTTCAGTATATCAATCATTTTATTGACAATCTGGAAACACAGATTCGAAATAACTGGAGCGGCAGGCCGGAGGAAGAATATTTCCACATCAATGAAAACGGGGAACGCATTTACGATTTCTATGATCCGTACGTCCCCGAGGATTCCACCATCTATTCCGATCAATATATCGTGGAGCCCTATGAATTTGCAGCTTATATGCAGGATAAAATGGAATTCCGCGAGATGGTGATCAACTTGGGCCTTCGGCTGGATTATTTTAATCCCAATACCACCTATCCCTCCAATCTGAGAAACCCGGATAATTCCTTACCCTCCGAAGATCCCGAGCGACGATCCACGTATCCTAAGGCCGATCCGAAAATTCAGATAAGTCCGCGACTTGGTTTGGCTTACCAGTTGGGCGATAAAGCAGTGCTTCGTTTCAGTTACGGCCACTTCTTTCAAATGCCGCCCATGTATGCGCTTTACCAGAACCATTCGCATCAGGTATCCCCGACTTCCTATCAAACGTTAATGGGCAATCCGCAATTAAACGCCCAGAAAACCGTCCAGTACGAAATCGGTTTGTGGCAAGAGCTTAATACCAATATGGGGTTGGAAGTCGCCCTCTATTACCGCGATATATACGATTTATTGAGCACGCGCATCATCACCACTTACAATCAAATCCGCTACGGGCTTTACAGCAACAAAGATTACGGTAACGTCAAAGGCCTGGAATTTAAGTACGACGTGCGTTTTGGTTCGCTCATCGGCAATTTGAATTATACGTTGCAATACACCCGCGGTAATGCCGATTATCCGCAACAAACTTTCAATCGCGCCGGACAAAGCCGCGACCCGGTGAATAAATTAATTCCGATGAGTTGGGATCAACGCCATACGTTAAATGTAACCTTCGGATATCACAAACCCAATTATGGCAGCAGCGTTACGGCGTATTATAATTCCGGTACGCCTTATACCATTGCCTTTATTGAACGCAGCCGCCTTGCCAACTTGAATTTGCCGCCCAATAATGATTATCAGCCCAATACGTTTACAGTGGATTTAACGGCGCATTACAGCTTTCCGCTCTTTTATGATCTCAAAGGCCGTCTGACGCTGAATGTTTATAACGTATTCGACCGTCTGAATGATGTTGCGGTAAATCCGGAGACCGGTAAGGCTTATACGGCTATCATTGAGCCTTCCGAGCTGGCGTCCCATAGGAGCGATTTCAACACCTATCCGGATCGGGTGCACGATCCTTCCATGTACAGTGCACCGCGTCGGATAAAATTGGGCTTGGGCATAGAATTTTAAATACGGAACCCGTTAAAAACATTGAATTCATAAAACAGGTGAATAAGGATATGCAGGTATTACAATCTAAAATCGTTCGTATCATCATTTGGCAGTTCCTTACGGTTGCTCTTGTATTCGCACAGGGCAAAACCTACGAGGGGCCGGACGATCCCGCCGGCGATAAAGCAGCCGAGCGCGAAGGTTATATGAACGGCAACCGGGTACTTCTGTATTTTCAGAATAATACGGAATTGGCAAAATGGGTGCCCAACGTGAATGCACCGCTATGGTCGAAGTGGCCCAACGGTCCGGAAGGTGTGCGCATGCTCGATGGCATCGGCTTGCTGATCGCCGCCCGTGTTTATCTGGAACAGGACACCATTCCCGTAACCGATTTGGCTGAAATCCAAACCCGTAATGATCTGGATACCCTCTATTATCTTCAGACCAGTTACCGTGAAGAGATGGACGTCGATCCGACCGGAACCGTTGAATGGGGTATTTACCCCGTGTTCGGTTATTTTAACGAAGCAAGCGAACATCCCGCCATGAGTAACCGGCCTAATTCTTGGCCGACGATGGGTTGGCCTTCGCAGGGCGATGCCCTTAAATGGCCCGGCGAATGGAACGGACGATTTGGTCGCGGCATTATGAAAGCGGATTTGGAAACCTATTTTGTCGCTAACGATGCGCAGGACCAGGAATATCTCGGACCTGAAGATCGGGTACGCTATTATCCGCGACCCGGCGTAAAAATCGGCGATAAACGCCCCGAAGTTACCATACAAAAGGGTAAACCCTGGGGCGGCCTTGGTTTGCGCATACAGCAACGTGGTTTCCAATGGAATAATCCACAGGCGCAGGACGCCATTTTCTGGGAATACTCCATTGCCAATATTTCGGAGTACGATCTGCCAGAAGTCGCATTTGGATACTGGGTGGATAATGGCATCGGCGGCGAAGCCGACGACGAAATCGGGTTCTTTGACAAAAAAATCGACATGGCCTACTCCTGGGATGACGATATGACCGGCCGCGGTGGTTTACGAACCGGTATTATGGGTTTTGCCTATCTGGAAAGCCCCGGTTTGCCCTATGACGGTATCGATAATGATGATGATGGGCTCATCGATGAACAACGCGATAACCGGGCCGTGGAAAAAATTGGCCCCACAGAGGGCATCCATGATTTGGAAAAATTTCTCGATTTCTACAATTTAGAACTGGACAATTTAAAAGAGCACTGGGACGCCGATGAAGATCAGGACTGGGAAGACGGCATCGATGCCAACGGTGACGGTATTTACCAGCTTGACGAATACGCCGGCGATGATGTGGGACTCGACGGTGTAGGACCGGGCGAGTTGAACTACACCGGCCCCGATGAAGGGGAGTGCAATCATAAACCGGATTTTAAAGAAGGCGTCGGCTGCGAGCCCAATTTTAATGCCACCGACGTGACCGAATCCGATATGGTCGGTCTGACCTCCTTTCGTTTGTTTCCGGTGCCGAGCCATGCTTCCAGTTACCGCTGGTTCCGCGGCGATAAATCCATGTGGGAAATCATCGGCAATGATTCCTTAGTGCCTTATTACGGCACAATTTCTAATTTGATCGAAACGTTTGCTTCCGGCCCGTTCCCGCTCTTCCAGGGCAGGGAAGAACGCATTTCCATGTCTGAACTACATTCCTATGATCCGCTTACCGGTTTGGAATCCGAGGAACATTCGGCTCCGGCGCTGTTCGAGCAGAAGCGCATCGTACAGGTTATTTACGAAAAGGATTACCAGTTTGCACAACCGCCAAAAATGCCCACGTTGCAGGCAACGGCTGCCGACGGTAAGGTTATTTTAACCTGGGACGACATCGCCGATACCCGCACACGGGATCCTTTTGTGGGTAATGTGAATGATTTTGAGGGCTATAAACTGTATCGTTCCACGGACAAACGCTTTTCGGATGCCCGCATTATCACGGATGGGTTCGGAGATAAAAAATTTATGAAACCGATTTTTCAATGCGATCTGAAAGATGAAAAACGGGGTTTTACGGATTTCGGTCTGGTTAACGGAATGGGCTACTATCTGGGCGACGAAAGCGGTATCGTTCATCATTTTGTAGACAGCACCGTCCAGAACGGACGCACATATTATTATGCGCTGGTTGCGTACGATTTTGGTGCACCAAATATTGGGCCGGGCATTGCGCCTTCCGAGAATCGTACAACGATCGATATCGATCCTGAAACAGGCGCGATACGTGGAACCGGTCAGAATGTCCAGATTGTAACGCCGCACCAGCAGGCTGCGGGTTATGTGCCGCCTTCCGTGGAAACGCACGAAAGCGAAGGGCTGCTGGGCAGCGGACAGGTAACGCCGCAAATCATTGCCGAAAAAAGTCTGCAAACCGGGGATCAATATAAAGTTAAGTTTACCATCGATACGTTGCATACCGTTACCAATTATCCACACGGCTTGCTTTACACCAATAACGGCCTCATTGTCTACAATGTTACAAAAGGTAATACGGTGGTGTTTCGGGAAACGCCGGACAACTATACATATAATAATTTGGTGTATGACGACACATTGGATTACTGGACGTTTCAGACCAACCAAACGATTTCTACCGATGTATTTGAAGGCCTTCGTTTAAAATTAAATCTACCGGTTGAAACCGCTCAGTATGATTACGAGCGCTCCGGTTGGCTTAAAGGCGATGCCGCCATCAAGATTGTTCAAACAGAGAAAGAAAGCGCCTACTTCCCATGGGACTATGAAATCGTGTTTACGGACGACGATTCCGCTTATGTGGGGCGGGTCACCAGCAAAACGATGCGGGACGAAAAAAACAGCCGTATCCGGCGCACGCAGTTAATTACCGAGCATCCCTTCCCATTCTATGTCTTGAACAAGTCGTTTGTCGATTCCACAGGAGCTTATGAAAAAATGGATCTGGTCGTTCACGATCAAAACCAGAACGGCGTCTTCGACATCCCGGATGACCGCGTTCTGGTCGGTCCCGTTACTGAGAATGATCGCTGGGCCGGCACGGCGTTTATCATTGATTATTCGATGATTGCCGACAGCAGCGCTTTACCGGTCGCCGGCGATGTGTTTCGCATCTTTTTTCAGCGTCCTTTCTGGGTCAGCGATTCCATTACATTTACCGTCCATCCCGAAGGCGAGCTGGACCGGCAAGCCCTTGAACAAACCATGGAAGACATTAAAGTCGTACCCAACCCGTATGTGGCGACCAATGCCATGGAGCAGGAAGTGGCGAACCCATACCTGAATCAACCACGGCGCATCATGTTCACACACATTCCGGCCCAAAGCACGATTAAAATTTTTACCATGAGCGGCGTATTGGTTGATAAAATCGATGTGGAAAACAGCAGCGATGACGGCACCGCCTATTGGGATTTGTTGACAAAAGAGGGACTGGAAGTAGCGGCAGGAATCTATCTTTATCACATAAAGGCGGAAAAGACCGGCAAAGAAAAAATGGGAAAATTTGCCATTATTAAATAAAAGATTAAATGGTTATAAGGTTTTCGCCTATTACAAAAATTCGGAAGCATTTCAATTTCGGGAGTGTACTATGAAAATATATTGGATCACGTTGACCATCCTTTTAATATCGGTGGTTTTTGGCTTGGAAAGACTTCCGGCGCAGGAACCGTATCGTATGGGGACGACCGCCGGCAATTTTCTGGAGCTTGGTTACGGTAGTGCGGGCAGCGCCATGGGCGACGCCTATGTGGCGATGGCGACCGATCTTTCTTCGGCCTACTGGAATCCGGCCGGACTTGCTTTTATGAAGGAACACGAAGCCCAGTTTGTTTACCAACCGTGGCTGGTCAATATCAATACCGCATTCGCGGGCGCCGGTTTTGTTGTGCCATCTGTGGGTACACTGGCCCTGAGCATTATCTATACCGATTACGGAAATATGGATGTGACCACGGTGGAACAACCGGAGGGCACGGGCGAGGTCTTTTCGGCCGGCGATTACGCCTTTAGCGCCTCTTATGCGCGTCAATTAACCGAGTGGTTTTCATTCGGTGCCAGCGGTAAATTTGTCGGTTCCGAAATTTGGCACACCAAAGCCAGTGCCATGGCGCTCGATCTCGGCGTTATTGTAAATACCTTTTTCTTTTCACCCACCGGCAATCGGCAGGACGGTATGCGCATCGGTATGAGCATCTCCAATTACGGGACCCGCATGCAATATGACGGCATCGGTTTAATATCTCCGATCGATCCGCTGCCCGATGAAAACGGTAATTACAGCCAGGTAAAAGGACAGTATCGTCTGCAGGAATGGGAACTGCCGCTGATCTTTCGTATCGGCGCTTCATTCAGTCTCGTTAAAACCAACAATCATAAAGTTAATCTTGCGGTGGACGCCCTTCATCCCAACAATAATTCGGAATTTGTCAACGTGGGAACCCAATATGAAATGGATATACCCAATTACGGGCTGTTTCACCTGCGCGCGGGATACAAAGGCTTGTTCATGCCGGACTCTCAATTCGGATTGGCGCTTGGCGCCGGAATGACTAAATATTTGATGAATAATTTCGGATTGAAGATTGATTACGCATACAGAGATGTTGGATTGCTTGGAAAGGTGCATAGCTATTCGGTCGGTTTCCTGTTTTGAAAACCCAGCTAATGATGAACGCTAAATGTTTATGGAGGCCTTTTATAATGAAAAAGATGCTCGTTACCGTCCTGTCATTCATATTAACCATGGGTATTGGTTTGGCAAATACGAAATTTTATGATGATCATACGGAAACTCAGGTGGATAAGCTTCTCGCTAAAATGAGTCTGGAAGAGAAAGTGGGACAAATGACCCAGCTCACGCTGGAGGCCGTATCGCATCCCAGGGAGGAAGGCGCTTTTGAAAATCATCTGGATTTGGAAAAATTGCGCCGGGCAATTGTGGAACACCATGTTGGGTCCATTCTGAATTGCGGCGGAGCGGCGAATACTCTGGAAAACTGGCATGAAATCATACAAGCCATTCAGGATATGGCATTGAACGAGACACGCCTGGGTATACCGGTTATATATGGTATTGACGCCATACATGGCGCCAACTACACAAAAGACGCCACTATGTTTCCGCAATCGATCGCAATGGCCGCAACCCGGAATCCGGAACTGGTCAAACAGGAGGGCATGGTTACGGCCCTGGAAATGCGCGCTTCCGGTATCCCGTGGAATTTTAATCCTGTGTTAGGCCTTGGCAGAGAGCCCTTGTGGCCGCGCTTTTGGGAAACCTACGGCGAAGACGTCTATCTGACAACCGTTATGGGACAGGCTTATATCGAAGGTCAGCAGGGACCGGGTATGAACAATAAAGACCGGGTTGGAACCTGTATGAAACACTATATCGGCTATAGCGTGCCCAATAACGGCCTGGACAGAACCCCCGCCTGGATTCCTGAGAATGTTATGCGGGAAGTGTTGCTGCCGCCTTTCGAGGCTGCCGTGAAAGCGGGCAGTCCGACCGTCATGGTAAATTCATCGGAAATAAATGGCATTCCATCTCACTGTAATTATCAAATTCTTACTGAAATACTAAAAGAAGAACTGGGATTTCAGGGCTTTATCGTCTCCGATTGGGAAGATGTAAAACGTCTGCACGATCGTGACCGTGTAGCGGAAAGCCCGAAAGAAGCTGTGAAAATGGCCGTATTAGCCGGTCTCGATATGAGCATGGTGCCCCATGATTTTACTTTTTATAATTTACTGTTGGAATTGGCAAAAGACGGCGAAGTACCGCAATCCCGAATTGATGATGCCGTCAGACGTATTTTAAGAGTTAAGTTTGCATTGGGTTTGATGAATAAACCTTATCCGGATCCAACCCTAAAAGAAAAATTCGCCGGTAACGCTGCCGCCGAACTCAATTTAAAGGCGGCGCGCGAAGCCATTACTCTGCTGAAAAATGACAATCAGCTCTTACCGTTACGTAAAGAACAAACCATTTTTGTTACCGGTCCCACCGCAAACTTAATGTCCGCCCTGAACGGAGGTTGGTCGTTTACCTGGCAGGGCGATCAGGAAGAGATGTATCCGCCGGAAGCGCTCACCGTGATGGAGGCGATTCAAGACAAAATCGGCGGCAATAAGGTTCGATTTGAACCGGGTATCACATTTGAAGAGGAAATTGATGTTGAAAAAGCCATTGAAGAAGCAAAACACTCGGACGCCATAGTCCTTTGCCTCGGCGAACGGGCCTATTGCGAGTCGCCCGGAAATATTCAAAATCTTATCCTGGATGAAATTCAGTTAGATTACGCAAAGCGTCTCTATGCAACGGGCAAACCGGTGATTCTGGTGCTCATCGAAGGCCGGCCGCGCGTCATTCATTCCATCATTGATCCGGCTCAAGCCATATTGATGGCCTATTTACCGGGCATGGAAGGCGGGCGCGCCATCGCCGATGTCCTTTTCGGTGATGTGAATCCATCGGGTAAATTGCCGTTTTCTTATCCGGCCCATCCCAACGGCTTTACAACATACGATCACAAACCGATTGAATCATTTGATGTTAACGGCTATCACCCCGACTTTCCGTTCGGACATGGTCTAAGTTATACTTCGTTTGGCTATGAAAATCTTAAACTTGAAAAAGAACGTTTGCAAAGAGGACAAAACATTAAAGTTGCGGTTAAGGTCAGCAACACGGGGAATCGCGAGGGACAGGAAGTTGTCGAACTTTACCTCTGCGATGTCTATGGATCTGTGAGTCGTCCCGTAAAACAATTAAAACGGTTTAAAAAGATCGCGTTAAAGCCGGGAGAAAGCCGTGAAATAACTTTTACCCTCGGTGAGGACGATTTTTCATTTATCGGGCAGGATAATAAACGGCGGACGGAAGCAGGCGAGTTCAAAGTGATGATTGCCGAAATGGAACAGTCGTTTACGCTTGAGTAATCAGGCCACTTTGTAAAGGCGGTTGAAATGTGAATCTCATTTTAACCGCCTTTTTTTGTATATGATTTTAAGATGTGAAACGTACCATTAAGTGAAAAAAAATACAAAATTAAAATATATGCATCCAAATCGGGTTGATTTGGGTGGACATAACCCAAATGGATTTTTATATTAATTGCGAATTATTTAATCTGTTGCAAATGCAGTACATGAAACATAAAAGGTTAATACGATCATTATACCAGCCTTGCCGATACGAAGTACATCGGCATAAAGAAAAAACGGAGGAGGAACTTACTTAATGGAAGCGATTGGTCTGTCATTTTGGGACTGGATTATTATTGCTGCTTATTTCGCCTTTGTACTGGGTGTGGGATTTTATCTCCGTCGTTATACCAAAAGTGACGAAGATTTTTTCCTGGCCGGTCGAAAAAACAGTTCATGGGTTGCCGGGCTTGCGTTTTTATCCGCCAATATGGGCGCCCTGGAATTACTCGGAATGACCGGCAACACATTTAAATACGGAATGTATGTGGCCCATTTTTACTGGATTGGCGCCATACCCGCCATGCTTTTTCTCGGTATTTACATGATGCCCTTTTATTACAGCAGTCGTATTAAATCCGTACCCGGCTACTTAAAATTGCGTTTTGACGAAAAAACCCGTGTGCTTAATGCCATATCTTTTGGTATTATGACGCTACTCGTCTCCGGTATCAATCTATACGCCATGGCCCTTGTGTTACATACCTTTTTGGGCTGGGATTGGGCCGTAAGTATGTGGGTTTCGGCCGCAACGGTTGGCGTCTACGTGACGCTCAGCGGTTTGATGTCGGCCATTTTCACTGAAATCATGCAATTCTTTCTCATCTGGTTTGGTTTACTGTTAGTGGCCATTCTGGGTATTGTCGAAATCGGAAGTATCGAAGAGATTATTGCCCGCGTGCCCGATTCTTACAGTACCTTGTGGTCCACCTCGACCGATCCCACACAAAACGGCATGCTAGTCACTTGGGGCGGCATCGTACTCGGATTAGGATTTGTGCTATCCTTCGGTTACTGGACAACCGACTTCCTGGTGGTACAACGTGCTTTTTCATCCAAAGATTTGCGTTCAGCACGGATGACGCCGGTGGTTGCTTCTTTCTTTAAAATGGCATTGCCGTTTATCGTCGTACTCGGAGGCTTGATCGCATTAATTTTGGCGAAAGACCCGGCCAATCAGTTTGAACTGTTACGTAACGGCGGCAACATTAATTACGACTCCGCGCTTCCTTTATTGATCGCGCGTTATTATCCTCACGGATTAATCGGACTCGGCGTTACCGCCTTACTGGCAGGCTTTATGGCAGGGCAGGC
Organism: uncultured Calditrichaceae bacterium; assembly: GCA_964542915.1. Taxonomy (GTDB): domain Bacteria; phylum Calditrichota; class Calditrichia; order Calditrichales; family Calditrichaceae; genus CAZIVP01. The sequence goes on from CAZIVP010000021.1 coordinate 41,355, forward strand.
AGGCAATATCAGTGCATTCAATACGGTCTGGACGTACGATATTTACCAGTCGGTGATTAATCGTAAAGCTTCTTCCGCCCATTTGTTATGGATGGGACGCGTCGCCACAGTGGGCGGTATCATTCTAAGCGTCGGCACGGCTTATTGGGCGAAAAATATGCCCACCATTATGGATTACATGCAGGCCATCTTTAGCTGGGTGAACGCACCCTTGTTTGCCACCATGATATTGGGCATGTTCGTTAGATGGATTTCCGCCAGCGGCGCGTTCTGGGGACTATTGACCGGCATGGTCTCCTCATTTACACTGTTTTTAGCGGTGCGTTTCGAATGGATTGGTAAAAGCGTATTGACCCTTTCACCGGAATCCAGTATGATGGCCGCTAATTTCTGGCGCGCCTGGTGGGCCTGGCTTATTACATTTGCCGTTACCATTTTAATCAGTTTCCACACCAAACGAAAAAAGGATAAAGATCTGGTGGGTTTGGTTATCGGGTTGACGGAGGAAACGGTGGAAAAACCTGTACCGCTTTTGAAAAAACCTGAGTTTTGGGCCATCATCTCGGTAGCGGTTCTGGTCATCTTAAATGTTTATTACTGGTAATAGGGAGTTTGAGGCATGCAACAAGAAGAAAAACAAATGAAACCCATCTGGTTTTTTGTAGGCTTAATGTTGTTAACCATCGGTATTATCGTTGTTTTAGCCGGCATTGACCATATTATTTCGCCAAGAGCCCAACAAACCGTGTTACAGGAACTACATCCCAATCTCTGGTGGGGCGGCATAATGGTTGTGGTTGGCGCGGTATTTCTATTTATTACAAGAAAGAGCTAACATGCTTCATTGCGGGCCGGGTAATCACTGGATCGTATTGCCCGGCCTGTTATTTTTCCTTCCTTATATAACATCGCGGAGGAATCCGTTGCAACATTTCCTGATCATACTATTATATCTGCTCGCGATGGGATGCACCCAACCCGGTCCGGCGGAGGATAATACCAAAGAAGCGCCCGATGTTTACAAACAAAATGCTCTTCTGAGGCGCGGCATCAATCTCGGTAATGCTCTGGAAGCGCCGGATGAAGGTGAGTGGGGCGTGGTCATCAAAGAATCGTATTTCGAATTAATAAAAGAAAAGGGATTTCAAGCCGTACGGATTCCGATCCGCTGGTCAGCACATGCACGTATTGATAGTCCCTATTCAATCGATAACGCTTTTTTTAACCGTGTGGACTGGATCATCGCCAAAGCGCGCCTGCATGATTTGGCTGTTGTTATAAACATCCACCATTATGAAGAAATCATGCAGGCCCCTGAAGAACATGAACAACGTCTGCTGGCGATGTGGCGCCAGATCAGCCATCGTTATAAAGACCATTCGTCAATGGTATTGTTTGAAATACTTAATGAACCCAATCATAATTTGACGCCCCGGCGATGGAATGGGATGTTGATAAAAGCCATTGAACAGATTCGCGAGGTCAAACCGGATCGCACATTGATTGTAGGAACAGCAGAATGGGGCGGACTGGGCGCGTTAAGCCAACTGACGTTACCGGAAGATGACCGCAATATTATCGTTACATTCCATTATTATGAACCTTTCCAGTTTACCCATCAGGGTGCGGAGTGGGTGGATGGCAGCGCATCCTGGTTGGGAACGACATGGACAGGAAGCGAAGAAGAGAAGAAAGCGGTTCGGGAAGATTTGGACGCCGCTGCAACGTGGGCGAACCAAAATGACCGCCCGTTGTTTATGGGCGAGTTTGGCGCATACAGCCGTGCAGATATGGATTCACGTGTACGCTGGACCAATTATCTGGCCCGACAGGCTGAACAACGAAACATCAGCTGGGCCTATTGGGAATTCTGTTCGGGATTTGGGATTTATGAGGATGAAAGCGAACAATGGAAAACGGATTTGCTATACGCCCTGATTCCGAATGAATAATGATATGAATGTATGATAAAAAAAGGGCAAGCCGCATATATACAGCCTGCCCCGATGCAACCGTAATCGGATTCAATCTATTTAACTTTCACTTCAATCTGTTTTGGTTTGGCCTCTTCGGACTTCGGTAAGGAAATATTCAGAACGCCGTCTTTGAATTCCGCATCGATTTTGTCGGCCATTACCTGACCAGGAATATGAACCGAGCGACTGAATTTACCGTAGGTACGTTCCATACGATGATAGCTGTCTTCTTTCTTTTCCTTTTCAGCTTTCTTCTCACCGCTGATTGTCAGGGTATTGTTTTGAAACGTTATTTTTACATCCTCTTTTTTAAGACCTGGTAATTCTGCGGAAATGCGATAGTCGTTTTCGGTTTCTTCCACATCCATAACCGGCGTCACATCGCCAAACCGTTCTGACAAATCCCAATCCGTATTCAGAAAGTTTTCAAATACGCGATCCATATCGCTTTTAAGATTGAATATGCTTCTTGATGGGCTCCAACGTACTAATGTCATCTTACTCACCTCCTTTTATTTTATTTTGTTACTTTACCGTTTCATCCATATTTTTTACAAAGCTCATGCCAATATTAAACAATAATATGTATGTAAAATAATAACAATAAGATAACAGCTTTAAAGAGGCATATTATGAAACATTTGTTTATGCCAAAGAATCTAAAAATTATGACAATATTTCAGATAACTATGTCAATTTTGATATGATTTTTCAAATTATTAACGTACAAAGTTACAATGCCCACCGTGCAGATGTCTATCCGGCCGGTATATATTACCGGGATGAATTCTGGAAGGTAATTGAAATTGTTGACCGCTGGTATGAAGGGCCGCGAAAGGCCGGCGGGCCGGTCTATAATTATTTTAAAATAAGGACGGAGCCGGAAAACGTTTTTATCATTCGCCATAATTTGCGTCTCGATATCTGGGCCGTGCTGCTTGGGTAGTTGCACAAAGATGATTTTATCCTTATGCTTGATTTCCATCGACAAATTACAAAACACATACAACAAAATAAGGATTCATTACGATGGCAAAGCGCTATTTATTGATTTTATTGATCCTTCCTTCTTTATTTTTCTATGCATGTTCCGGTGATGATACCTCCGATAAAGAGAATCAGGCGGCCGCTGGTTCCGAAGGACAGGGCGGCCAGCTCGTATATACAGCGCCCGAAAACTGGGTCAAGGAAAAACCGGCCACTTCAATGCGCAAGGCTCAGTTTCGTCTGCCCGGTCAGGATGGCGCCGAAGACGCGGTTCTGGCAATATTTTATTTTCCCCGCGGCGGCGGCTCGGTTGAAGCAAATATACAACGCTGGTACGGACAGTTTAAACAACCGGACGGAAGCCGCACCGCAGAACTTGCTGAAGAGAAAAAAATAACCGTCAACGATCTTGCGGTTACAATGGTTTATGCCACCGGTACCTTCATGAAATCCAAATCACCCATGATGATGGGCGGCCCCAAAGAAGCCATGGAGGATTATGCCATGCTGGCCGCCGTCGTGGAAACCGAAAAGGCGCCCTGGTTTGTTAAAGCGACCGGTCCGAAACAAACCATTGATCACTGGCGGCCTTCGTTCAATAAATTTGTCCAATCATTTCATTTTTAAAGCATTTTTCCGGCGATTACACCGGCGGGAAGGCATTAAAGGCCGTTTCCCGCCGTCTCCCTTTGCAGCAGCTCTTGCACTTCCGCTTTATCGATTTTGACCAGCTTTAATGTTTCCACAATCAGATTGGCCTCGCCGGGAAGCCGGGATTGCACGCGTCCCGTTACGCAATACGGTCCGTGAGAACGAAGAAAGCGGCCGTATTTGTGATAAATTGCCGGGAAAAGCACCGCTTCGCATAAACCGTCGTGATCTTCCAGCGTCAGGAATTTCATAAACTGGTTTTGCCGGGTCTCTACGCGTCGGGATGTTACCAGCCATCCGCAAAAGGTAATACGCCGGTTCCTGTATTCGTGAAGTTGTCGGGAAGAGACGGCAGCGAAAGTTCGGATCTGATCTTGAAATAATAGCAGGGGATGGCCGCTAACGGCAAAATCCAGCATTTCCATTTCGTTGATAATTTTTTGAAAACGGTTGAACGGTTTCAATGCCGCCGCACCACCGATCTCATCGGAGATATTGGCCTTTTTGCCGTTCTTAAAGAAGAGTCGGGTTCGTAAAAGCAATTGAGGCGCGTTGCCGTTAATTGAATGGAACGCCCCGGCCTTGATCAGATGCTGCACTTCTTTTTGTCCGGCGCGGCTGCGTCGTATAAAGTCGAACAAATCGTTGAACGGTTTCCTGCGGCGTTCTTTAATTATGGCGTCAATCGTGCGGGCGGTCAATTCGAAAATCGGCTCCAGGCCGGTGCGTATGGCGTGTTGTTCCTTTTCGCAGGTAAATTCGTTCATGGAATGGTTCACATCCGGCGGCAACAAATGTATACCCATGCGGCGCGCCTCTTCCACGTAAGCCATGCGGCTGTAAAAACCGCCCTGATTGTTGAGAACCGCGCACATGTATTCCAGTGGGAAATAGCGCTTCAGGTAGGCCGTCTGGTAGGCAATCGTCCCGTAAGTGGCCGAGTGGGCCTTGTTAAAGCCATAGCCCACAAACTGCGACAAAAACTTCCATACGGTATCGGCCTGTTGGCGGCTGAGGCCGCGCTCAGTGGCGCCGTCGATGAAAGCCCGGTGCACCTTCATAAAGTCCTTTTTATTGCGCGCTTTGGTCATGGCGCGTCGCAACAGGTCCGCCTGGCTCAGGGACAGGCCCGCCACAAAATGTGCCGCTTTGAGCACCTGCTCCTGGTAAATGATCACGCCATAGGTGTCCTCAATAGCCGGCGCAAGGGAAGGATGGACGTAGTGCACCTTCTCCAGGCCGGCGCGGCGTTTGATGTAAATATCCTTCATGCCGCTGCCCGAGGCGCCCGGCCGGATGAGCGCCACGGCGGTGATTACATCGTCCACATGATCGATCTGCATTTTTTGAAGTAAACCGCGCATTCCCGGACTTTCCAACTGAAAACAGCCCATGGTTTGCCCCGATCGGATGTAGGCGGTTACCTCCGGATCGTCTTCCGGGATGGTTTTGAGATCGAGCGGGGAAAGCGTTTTGCTGCGCTTCAAAAGGAAATCGGCTCTTGAGCGATTCAGAACAGCCGGCGCCGTGGCTTGTGAATAGTGCGCCCGAATCAGCTTCAGGCAATCGGTAACGATGCTCAGGGAACGCACGCCCAGAAGATCCATTTTAACCAGACCAAGTTTTTCGATGGAGTACATGTCATATTGCGCAATGACCAATCCTTTGCCTGCAATTTCCAGAGGTACATGGCGGGTGATACGGTCCGGCGTGATAATCACCCCGCCGGGATGAATGGACAGGTGTCGGGGAAAGCCGGCAATGCGCCGGGCCAGCTGCATGATCTCTTTGTAAATGCTCAGGTTATGATGGAGGTCTTTTAACTCGGGGATGGTTTGGATGGCATCTTCGATTTGGTCGGCGGCACGATGCGGCAGGTATTTGGTGAGCTTACCGATCTCATCTTCGGGCAGACCGTAAGCCTTGCCAACGTCGCGGATGGCGGAGCGGTTCTGAAACGTATTAAAGGTACAAATCATCGCCGTACGATCCTTGCCGAACCGTTCGTAAGTATAATCCAGAACCCGGTCGCGGTTTTTCCAGCAAATATCCAGATCGATGTCCGGCGGATCGCGCCGTTCGGGATTGAGAAAACGTTCGAAATAGAGGTTGTGGCGCAGGGGATCGACCTGGGTGATCTCCAGAACATACGCCGTCAGACTGTCGGCCGCCGATCCGCGGCCCACACAGGGGATGTGATTGCGATGGCAGTAGTCCGCAATATCCTTAACGATCAGAAAATATTCGGCGAAGCCCAGCTCATTGATGGTTTGCAGCTCAAACTCCAGGCGACGAATGGCCGCACTGGTCAGAGGCTGGTAGCGCCGGGAAGCGCCTTCGAAGCATTTTTTCCATAACCAGGAAAAGCCGGTTTCCTTTTCCGGCAGATCGACGGAGGGGAACACCGGTTTGCCCAATTGAAAATCGAAATGGCAGGATCGGCTGATCTTAAGGGTATTGCTTACGGCCTGGGGAAAGGATTTAAAGAGGCGGTTCATGGCGGCGACGTCTTTGAAATAATGCTCCGGGCTGCCTGCATTCTCAACATTTTCCACAGCGGTGTTTTGATCGATGGCCTGCAAGACGCGCCGCAGATGCCAGTCTTTGCTGTCGATAAAATACACATCGTTGGTCGCCGTTAGTGGGATGCCCTGTTCCACGGCAATATCCCGCAAACGCAGATTGACGAGCGTGTCGTTGGCGTCGATGTGGTTCAATTCCAGATAGTAGCGTTGGCCAAAGGCGTTGTGCCAGCGGCGCACCTCGGCAAGGGCCTGTGTAATGTTGCGTTGGGCCAGCAGGTCATTAACTTTGCCCGTGTTGCCTGCGGACAGGGCCGTCAGTCCGGCGTTGTATTTGTGAACCTGTTTGGCGGACAGCCGGAAGCTGCCGTGCCCGCCGTGTAAACGGCCTTCGGAAATCAAATGGCTCAGGTGGCGGTAACCGGTATCGTTTTGCACCAGCAACACGATGTTGAAGCCATCGTCCAGGGTTAACTCCGCCCCGATGATGGGTTTGATGCGGGCCTCCCGGGCTTTTTGATAAAATTCCACAGCCCCGTACAGACCGTTGCGATCGGTAAGGGCCAGGGCGGACATGCCCGCCTTTTTGGCGGCAACCACCAGTTCTTGCGGCGAAGGCACGCCGTTTAACAGGCTGTAATAACTGTGTGTATGCAGATGCACAAATGCGGCCATGGGTATCGGCTTTTTTGTTGAACGTTAGTACACCATAAATTAATTAATAGGTGTACGTTAGTCAACCTAAAAAACCGCTAAAGTAGGCCGCATTTTTTATTGTTTTCGGTTAGCTGGGAAATGAATAAATGTCGCCGCCATAGTCATGGGTTTCCGTACAGCGGTCCCTTTGGAACAGCCAATTACAAGTTTAAAACAGCCTTGTTGACCACCGCTAAATTCAAATAAAAAGAGTGCAACCATTTATTATTTTCTTTACCTTACGGATTTTTGTTTTAAGACACAAGGAGTCCGTTCCATGATCAATTGGGACCCAACGGCTTCCAATATTATTCAAACCGCATCGGCGCCGGATTCCGCTTTCATTCCCTTTCATGTTTCTTTAATCAAGCACTTGTTTAGCTTTAATCCGCTCGTTGGTCATTTAATCCGTTATCAGCAGGCAATGCATTATGAAACGATTCATAAAATGTTGAAAGGCACTAAATTATTTGAAAGGAGGCGACGCTTATGTTAAAATATTAAAAGCCCGATGTATGGACAACCATACCGCCGGGCCATGCGGATACAAAACATAGAAACTCTATGCAGGAAAGGTAATGTATGAAGACCTTTATGTATTTAACCGGAATAATATTTACATTAAGTATTTTTCTTTTTCCCACCTGCCAAAAAAACGGTACCGGCCCGGATAAGAACAAAGAACCTGACACTACAAGTCATGATATTTTATGGCAAATCGATACCATCGGCAGTTACGGCAGCATATTTCGTGATGTTGCCGTAATCAACGACACGCTGATCTGGGCAGTAGGACAAATTTATGATGATGCACGGAATAAATACGGTGCGGCCATCTGGAATGGAAGGGAATGGTCTTTTAAATATTTCAGATTGCCAACCATGAGTGGAGGGACTATCACGCCTCAGGGTATATGGGCATTTAGTGAAATTAATATTTGGCTAGTTTGGGGTCACATATATAACTGGAATGGCCAATCATTTAAACAAGTCCATAAAATTACAGAACCAATCGGAGGTATTAATAAAATCTGGGCAAGTTCAGAAAATGATATCTGGTTTGTCGGCACTAAAGGCCTAATCATCCACTATGACGGCAGCTCATTTACGACCATGGAAAAACTAACCGATATTGAGTTAACTGATGTTTGGGGATCTCCTGATGGTTCTGTGGTCTGGGCTTGTGGTTTCGAAAATCTCAAAGGATCTGTATTGCTATGTAATCAAGGTAAAGGATTTAAAAAAGTAGCTCGTGTAGAGAGACCTGGGATACCGGACACTGCCAATGTAATTACAAAAGCATTCAAAAGACTATGGACTAATAATTCTGATACAGTATACATTGCTGCTATAGGCCGTATCTATCATACTCCGGTTGACTATTCGACAGAAAAATATGCCAGAGAAAATTTTTGGTATGATTATCAAAATGAGTCGGGCTACCCAAATGAAACCTGGGCTTTTCGTGGTTTATCAAAGAATGATTTATTTGTAGCTGGGTATCGGAATTTTATAAGGCATTATAACGGTAAGAGTTGGTTTCAATATAACGAAATACTAGCCGATGGAATATGGAAATCTTTAGATGTGGGAAAAAATATAATTGTAGCTGTTGGCACATTGAATGGTTATCAGCAAACAGCAATATGTATCGGCCGACGTTAATTTAAGGAGTTGTAAAATGAAGAAATTAAAATATTTGGTTTTTAGTATACTATTTATACTAAACCTGCAATTGTTATATTCACAAAATGCCACTTTTCCTGATGATCGTGTTATAAAATATGATGGAGACGATGGATCGTATGGTCTACAAAAACCTTCCTCGGGGAGTGAACCTATTTGGGAGGAAAAACAGAATTTAAGCATAAATTACTGGGTATATCTTGGAGCAGGAGAATATTACCTTAATAAACTTTATTTTCCCTTAGGGCAAACAAATGTAATTTTTTATGGACAAGAGTATTGGCGTTTCGAAGTAAAATGGGATGATGGAGACTGGATCGTAGTTAGAGATGAACCAAGTGAAGATTCAGGTTTGCTTGAAGTGCCTTTTACAACAGAGGGAGAGCATACAATTCATGTAAAATACGTGAATAATGGCAATGAAAGCCACGAGTATAGTATTCCTGTTTCAGTAGTACCACAAGTTTCAAAAAGATACTATGATAATAATGGTAATACGATTGATTTATGGTTTGGAGGAACAGAGCCTTTAAATCGCCCACTATTATTCATAGAGGGATTTGATCCGGGAAATTCAAACTATCAATCACTATATTATAGTTTATCAGAAAATTTTATGACGGAATTACGCAATGTAGACGCTGATGTTTTTATTTTGAATTTCGCTAATGGAGGTGCTGATATGCGGGATAACGCCCAGGTTGTTCATTCAGCGATTGAGTTTGTCAATTCTATAAAAAGCAGCAGCCAAGATCAAATAGTTACCGGCATAAGTATGGGCGGACCTGTTACGCGGTACGCATTAGCCAAAGCTGAACAGGACGAAATTAATCTTAATGTTTCTCATTTTGTATCAATTGACGCTCCACAGAATGGGGCAATAATGGATACAGATTTTTTGAATTTTATTAAGAACAATCAAGACAATTTTGAACTAATGAGTATGGCTGCGAAGCAATTACTAAAATATAATCCCTATGCCACAAACAATGAACATGACGACTTCTATTATGAGCTTGACAATTTAAATGGTGATGGTTATCCTAAACAAATTGAAAATATCTCTGTTTCATTTGCACCAAATAGTCCTAATCCGAATATTGGGAGATGGTTGTCGTTCTGGGTCACTGACGTACCCTTTCTAACGGAAGATAAACATTTCTACATTTATGAAGAAAATCCTTGGCATAACGCTGGCTCCTACCTTCCATTCAGCACTACATTAAAATTTGGATCCGCTGCCGGAGGTTTGATTACATGGGAATTTACACGATATTTGGACCCAACTTTTATCCAGTATGAAAGCGCACATGACATTGTTGACGGTGTACCAAAATTTGACACAACGTTAGCGTCTTCAACTTTTAATTATCATGATAATTTTCCAGACGATGTGATTCAGCCGTTAATGGACCTTTTATACCTGTCGCCTGATTCAGAGATTGAAATCACTTTTAACAACATTGCTGAAGATGGCAATGATGTCGGAGGGCAGCTTAAACTTACAGAGAACACAGGTTCCACTGTCACATTATCATCAGGTGAAAGTGCGAGGCTTTTGGCTAATGAAACGCATACAGTCAAAACACTGGAGTTAACTCGTTTAAATTTTAATAATTCTGGTTTAGATTTGATACATCATAGATGGAATGACGAGTTCAATGAGTATTTTGCCTCTCATTTTTTTACGGGATATGAAAACAATGGCTTAGAAGAAGCGCTATTTAAAGAAGCAAACTCTGTAACTATTCAAAACAGTCTGAACACAACTGCTGGCATCCATATCCACGATCCCTGGTATCAGGATGCCTCCGGCAACCAACCCGACGACTTCCGTCCTCTGAGCGAAGTGGCGCCGGATGGTCAACATGAAATATTCCAGAATCAGAATCTATATCAAGGAACACCACATTATTCGGTAAAAGCCGATGAAACGTTTACCTCACAGGAACACAGTTCGGAAGAAATTAAGTGGTATTTTCAGAACTGGTCCAGCCCGGATGGCGGCGCAGATATTGATAATGAATCGGCATTACAAACGGATGTGGTCTTTCGTCCTGAAGGTGATGAATTAATAGCCAATTACAAAGGCCACCTGGCCTCCAGCAAAGCCCGCGCCACCGGCCACAACAACGGCCGGCGCATCTGCCGTACGAGTGATGGTGTTTTACATTTTGTTTATGAGGACGACGGCAAAATATGGTATACCAAATCAACCAGCGAGGGTGAAACCTGGCTACCGGAAGTATGCATCAGCAATGCCATAACAGGATACCTAAACCATCTTAACCCTTCAATCAATTTTCTTAACAATACTTTATATGTTGTTTGGGAGGGCGTTACAGATCAGTTCTATAACGAACCTTTACATGAAATCTTTTTTCGTAAAGGCGATGCTTCCGGTTCAACAACCGTATGGGCAAATGAGATAAAACAAGCAGGATATAATACGGAACCAGGTGATTTATGGTTTATCGGTCCGGATATAGCAAAGCCTGTCGTATGTGCCAGTCAAAAAGAAGGATTATTTGTTGCATGGCGGGCTTTCCCCCCGGAATCATCATCCGGCTATTGCGGTTACGTTATTCGCGGGGATCTTGATGGTAATTTTTACGTTGATGACAACAAACCGGTTGAGATTCCTGAGTGTTATGGCTTTCCGGTAATAGAGATTGATAAAGATGGTGGTTACCCGGATCTTGTGATTATATGGAATTTTGCAGGATATAAATTGTAATCCAGATGTGGCACATACTCAGGTTCTGCGTGGACATGGCAACCAAAGAAAATCCTAAATAATTACAGTTTTTTAAATAGTTATTCGGACCCTTCGTTTTCGTTACACTATGGACATAATGCTTATGTGACCTGGGTGGCTGAAAACCTAAACTATAATGGATATCAAGAAGTTTGGTATGGAATATATGATGTGATTGTGGAAAATCCAACCATATCTGAAACAAAAGTTATAGATGAAGGAGGCCCTCAGGATCCCGTTATTTCACTGAATTATAGCACAAATAGTCCTACCATATTTTCCACCCAGTACGGCAACATTGTCCGCTACAGACAGAAATCGGATGAATCCTGGAGCTCACAGGGATTTTTAGAAGGTGACTATCCAAACGTTTGTGCTTCTGCAGGAGAAGGAGCCGTATGGTCAAAGTATCACAACACCCCCTATATTATCAAAACCGACTATGTACCCCCCCCAAATCAAAATCCGACTCCACTACCATCTAAAATCATATTAAATCCACAAATTAAATACACGTATACTATTAATCAGACGGAAAGTTCTCCTGACACAGGTTACATTGGTATAAAGTTTGAGGAAATTCGATTTAATAATGAACTCATCAATTTTAACAACCCGTTAAATTCGGACACGGTTATCGCCCCAGTTGACATGATACCTCTGGACTTGAAAATGGAGATTAGTTTTCACAATTTGATCACACCTCCGAATGATCAAGAAATTCTTTTTAAAGTAGATTTTATTGACGGTAATCAGACCATACCGCTGACCGATTTTAAATATCATGAAATACCGGATACAAATATTATTTTTACAAAATCCACAACTGCAAATAACTTGCATTATAGAGAAGGGTATTTAAAGTTCAGTTTCGTGAATATGGAGCCACACAATTATTGGGTATTAGCCGAGGAAGACACTACCATATTGGATAAACCAGGTAATTACAGTCTATCCATTGTTCCCAATGAATTTAAACTGGCACAAAACTATCCCAATCCCTGTCTTGGTTCAGCGGGAATTGGACTTTTAGCATTTAAAATAAGTAACACCT
>CAZIVP010000022.1:0-53581 GCA_964542915.1 uncultured Calditrichaceae bacterium
GGTGTTACTTATTTTAAATGCTAAAAGTCCAATTCCCGCTGAACCAAGACAATTACATTATCACAATTGTTCGATTATTTTATCTTATTTTCCTTAAGAAAATTCTGGATGGTTTGCCGCGAAAGTCCGGTTTCCTCTGAAGCGCGTGTAATATTTCCTTCATTGCGTAACAACGCTTCTTTAATATATTGACTCCGGAATTTAAGAAACGCCGAATGTTTGGCCACATCGTAGGGTAACATCTTTTCATTATCATCAGTCAATAGAAAAGCAAAATCACTCTGGCGTAGCTTATCCCATTCTGTCATAGCGACCGCGCGTTCGATGGCATTTTTGAGTTCCCGGACATTACCCGGCCAGCTATAACTCTGCAACAACCGTATAGCGCCTTGCGTCAGTTGTTTGTTTTTTGCAGCAGAATGCTGTAAATAGTAGTGTATTAACGGTATTATATCCTCCAGCCGCTCACGCAAGGGCGGTATATAAATTTCAAAAACCGCCAGGCGGTAATACAAGTCTTCTCTAAATACACCTTTTGAGACCAGGCTCTTTAAATTATGTTTAAGCGCCGCGATCACTCGTACATCAGTCGATACTGTACCTTTTCCACCGATCCGTTGTAGTTGTTTGTCTTGAAGTAGCCGTAAGAGCATTGTTTGTCCCTTATGCGATAAATCTTCCAGCTCATCTAAAAATATGGTTCCCCCGTTGGCTTGTTCAAAACTGCCTTTGCTTTTTGTAATCGCACCGGTAAAAGAGCCCTTTTCATGTCCGAAGAAAGTATCTTGCAAAAGCGTATCGGTCAACGCTCCGCAATTCAGGGCAATAAACGGCTTATTTTGCCTTGGACTGGATTGGTGAATGAAGCGGGCAATAACCTCCTTGCCGCTGCCGGTTTCTCCGGTTATGATGACCGGCGCTAATGCGGAAGCTGCTTTATGCGCCCGTTTTATGATGGATTGCATTTGAGGCGACCGGACAATAAAAGGGGTTTCCGGGATTTCCTGCCTGGGTTCGAGTAAGTTTTGGATGATACCGGTTAACGATTTGAGATCGTCCGATTTAACAAAAAAATCATCCGCCCCATTATTAATCGCTTTACTAAAAATGGTATGCGAGTCGTAATTGGTTACGATCAATACGGGCATGTTAGGATACTTATTTTTAATGATCGGTAAAATCTGTATGCCTTCGGTTTCGGTATGCATGTTGATATCTAGTAAAAGTAAATCGGGATGATGCTTGTCGAGTAACTCCAGTCCCTTGGCGCTGTTAGACGATGTATAAATTTCATAGCGCTTAGACAATATTTTTTGATAGTTTTCCCAAAAAAACAGATCGTCGTCAATCATCAAAATTTTAGGTTGCATTTTGGTTGATCCTTTTTAATTGGATTTCGAATAAAGCCCCGTGAGCGGGTTGCTTCTCAGGGACTTTAATTTTCGCCCCATAACGATTTAATAATTTTTTGGCATGATATAAACCGAGGCCGGTAGAATTCTTGGTGGTATAGTGCTCATTAAAAAGAAGTTCCGGTTGGTTCTCCTGGATACCAATGCCAAAGTCGTGTAGATGTAAAATGACAAAGTTATTCTCTGCCAAATGAACGGTTATGGTTATGCGTTTATCGTTTTGATTATGCATGGCGTCTAATGCATTTTGAAAGAGATTGCCCAGCACTTGCAATAAGTGTTCTTGTTTGATTAAGACATGTATTTCAGAAATGCCGGTTTTATTATTTATAGTTACTTTGGAAAATCCCGGAAAATGCTTTAGGGTTTGATTAATACAAAACAATAGATTTGCAGAGAATAGATTATGGATATGATCTCTTAACGCATGAATGGAGTGTTTTAATTGTTTTAAACCGCCTTCCAATTGTTTGGGTTTGCGCTTTAATACATTATTATTTAATTCTTTTTTCAAGCGAGACAACCGTTTTGAATAACGGTTGGCAATCTTTCGGTTATGTATTAATTTTTGTTCAAGTTTGGCAATTTTGTCTAACAACGGTAGTGTGTTCTCCTGAAAATACCGGACTTCCTGTCGAAAATCATTTTTAAACTGGGGAAAGGCTAAATTGTTGGTATAAAAGATCAGATGATCAATGGCGTTCATACCGGAATAGCTGTGGGTAAACTGACGGATAAGATCGAATAATTCCAATTGTCGATCTTCCCGGTATTGTAATTTTAAATAATGATTGATCATTAAAAACAATAAAATACCTGTAATCAAAATAATGTATAAAGGCATATAAGCTGACGCCCAATAGGCAAGGAAATTAAAATAAAGCTTTAAGGCAATAAATCCCACACTCAACAATGTAATATAGAAAAATAAATGATGTTTCTGCCAGATCGTATATTTACGAATCAATAAACTCACAAATCCAAGCAACAAAATGAATAAAAGAATGCTTGCAGCTTTAGTACGTTTATCATGGTTTAAAAAGATGGACGATAAATTGGTCCACTGGTGTTTTAATCGTTGGACATTATTGATGGGGGCTTCAATCAAATAGGAATGATGAATCGTTAAACCCCGACGTTCAACGGTCTTCCCCGACGGCAAACGCACCCGTAAATCGTACCGGCCTCCCTGAGGAGCATAAAAAACAGCCTGAGGAAGAACGCCTGTGCAATAGCCGTTTTGATGGCGAATTTCCTGAAATCCTCTTAAAAATTCTTTATCGCCTGAATGGCCGGCTTTGTATAGTTCAACATGGGCGCCTATTCCCACTGAATTCATTCCATCTTTAACCTTTACGGTAATTTGCCCCCGGTTTTTGCGGGTATTGTATAAAATATGGCTGGCGCCATCCATGTAATTGGCTATAACAATATCCGTAACGCCGTCATAATTGCAATCCTGGGCCAGGCAGGCCGTTGAATATTCATTCCTGTTATCGGGTATGGATGTTGAGTCTATGGTAAAGAAGTCGCCCTGATGATTCCAATAGATATAATTTTTGCCGAGTGTTGTAACAAAGACATCCTGCCAGCCGTCCATGTTGTAATCGCCCCAGGCTGCGCCATACCCTAAAAAAGTCTGATCAAAGCCTTTACTTGAACTTACATCGATAAATTCATTCCCGTTTCTGTTCTCAAACAGCTTAGTCGGCGATTTACGATTAACCAGAATAAAATCCAGGTCGCCGTCCAAATCAAAATCGGCAAAGCCAAACGATCGTGTGTAAAACTCTGATTTTGACGTTAAATCGG
Source organism: uncultured Calditrichaceae bacterium (assembly GCA_964542915.1). Lineage (GTDB taxonomy): Bacteria > Calditrichota > Calditrichia > Calditrichales > Calditrichaceae > CAZIVP01. The sequence continues at coordinate 3,225 of CAZIVP010000022.1, forward strand.
GGGATCGTTCACTTCGTTCAACAAAGGCCGGCAGAGAACGCTTTCCTGAATTTTGAAAATAACGGACATGATCATAATTGCCGAAAAGAAACAGGTCCAGAAACCCGTCATTGTTCATGTCGGCTAATGCGGATTTATAACCTCTGAGTGTATCAAAGCCAATTTTTTCGGTTATATCCTCAAAACGCCAGTGACCGCGATTTTTCAACACATGCAGCGGGCCAATCTCTTCACCGGCGATTATATCCAGCCAGCCATCATTGTTTAAATCGCCGATGGAAATTTCTTGAATACGGCCCGTTAATTTAAAATTATAATCTTCGGTAACATCTTCAAATCGATCATTTCCCTTATTTTCATAGAGGCGGGTATTACCACGAAGCGCTGATAAAATGCCGTCTTTATCCCCGTCATTATCCATGTCCACAAAATGCATGGTTCCATCCCATAAAATCCGTTTTGATTTTTGGTTGTGGGCATATCCTTTTAAATTACGCTGATCGACAACATTCTTTATAAACGATCCCATAGTGCTGTCAACTTGAATTTGTCGATTCGCTAACTCAGGACTCGTAAAATATAATTCGATTTTCTGTTCTTTATTGCGATAAGCAGAAAGGCCGATATGAAGCGAGATTTCATTATTTAATAAAAGTTCTTTTTTAAATTTGGAAGCATACGGAGATTTGCCCGAACCTATATCCTGGTTGCCGTAATATTTTAATTTTCCATCGCTGTCAAGCGTTAAAAAGCTATTCTCCGACAAATAAAGCAAGCCCCAACGATTCGAACGTTGTTTTTTAATAAAATTAAAAAGCCGCTTATCATCATTCAATGCATTTTGATCAAAATGGTTGTTTGCAAAATTAAAGGGATAGCTATTTTGTAAAGTGTCTAATATGGTAATGTTACCACGGTTGTACAAAGCAATGTATCTTTTATTTTTTAAGAAGAGAAATGAATCCGGATGACTCGTTTTTAGAAAAGATAGGTGATTCGCCTTTAATAAAAATTCTGGATTCTTCCCCCGATCTATTCGATATAACTCATGACGTTTATCTCCCCTAAAACCGACCTGTACAATGCACAAAGCCGTTTTTTCCGAAAGCCCCTTAATTTTACCAACATTTTCAGAGACAGGGCATCTAACATTATAGGACCGGTGGCCGTCAAAATAGATAAGCGAACCCCACAATCCGCCGGCCCAAAATGTTTTTGAATCGAGAAAACTGAATGTGGTTAAATTATAGGGTTGTGACAGAGTTATTGGTCTCCATTTTTTCCCATCAAAATGTAAGGCATTGGATACAAAACTGTTTTTTTCCAGATAAAAAAGCCAAATGTTATCCTCAGAAAATGCGAATAGCTGTTTCCCTGTCAATACCGGAGGCTGCGAATGAAATAGTTGCCACTCGTTTCCTTTCCATTCCAGTAATTTTCCTTTGCTGGTTAAAGCAATTACGCGCCTGGAATCGATTTTAGATAACTGTTCAATCCGGTAATTTTCTAATTCAGGGAAATACCGGTAATGGAACTGGGAGGATGCAACTGTAGAGTCCGTATTACCGTATCCAACGGTAATCAATGCCAAAATAAACCATAAGCTATATAGAATTTTAAATAAAATATTAGACATTCAAAATGCCATAATTTGCTATGAATATCCTAAATGAAACATATATTTTAAAAACAATGGGCTTTATAATATAAATAATGCAAATTAACACAAAAAAGTAATCATTAAATTCGATAGACTCAAGTCAAATTTTCAAGGTTTATAACTTCTTTAAAGTTTGCGTATGGCGTATTATAAATCGTAATAGCAAGAACAGGCTTTACGCCACAATCTCTTCAATCCGGTTTAGCTCATCTGACGAAAATTCCAATTTCTCCAGCGCCGCCACGCTGTCTTCAATCTGCTCCACCTTACTGGCGCCGATCAAAGCCGACGTAACCTCCGGCAGCCGCAATACCCAGGCCAGCGCCATCTGCGCCAGCGTCTGTCCGCGCTCTTCCGCCAGTTGATGTAACTTCCCGACCTGCTTGAGACGCGCCCCCGTCAACTGCTCCTTGCGCAACAAACCGTGCGACTTGCCTGCCCGTGAATCCGAAGGGATGCCGCGCAAATATCTGTCCGTTAACAAACCCTGAGCCAACGGCGAAAATACGATACAGCCTATGCCCTCTTCGCGCAGTACCTGCGTCAGACCCTCCTCAATCCAGCGTTCAAATAGATTATACCTGGGCTGATGGATTAACAATGGCGTGCCCAGCGCCTTCATCATACGGGCCGCCTGTTGGGTTTGCCCGGCGTCGTAAGATGAAATGCCAACATACAAAGCCCGGCCGCTGCGGACAATATGATCCAGTGCGCCCATCGTCTCCTCAAGCGGCGTTTCGGAATCAGGACGATGGTGGTAGAAAATATCCACATAATCCAGGCCCATCCTTTTGAGGCTTTGATCCAGGCTGGCAATCAAATACTTACGCGAACCCCAGTCGCCGTAAGGCCCGGGCCACATGTCCCAGCCCGCTTTGGTTGAGATGAGGAGTTCATCGCGATAGGCGCCCAAATCCTGTTGAAGGATACGACCGAAATTTGCTTCGGCGGCGCCGGGCGGCGGTCCGTAATTATTCGCCAGATCAAAATGGGTTATGCCCAAATCGAAGGCGCGCCGGATCATGGCGCGGCTGTTTTCGAACACATCCATTCCGCCGAAATTTTGCCACAAACCCAACGATATGGCCGGCAATTTCAGGCCGCTTCGGCCGCTGCGGTTGTACTTCATGTTCTCATAGCGATTATCTCCCGGAATGTAATTCATTTTAGCTCCTTCCGTTTTGTTAGCAACCGGAACATAAAATACATACTTTCTTGACGTGATGAAAATGTGCACGCATACATAACAAACAATCCCATTTATCCTGCGAGGTATTGTGATGAAAAAACAACGAACATTAACGCTATTATGCTTGCTGTTACCGATGTGCCTGATCGGCCAGCAACAACAGGATTACGCCTTTGAACCGGTCACCGAAAACCTGCAATTTCCAGAAGGACCGGCATGGGATGGTCGAAACACGTTATATGTTTCCAACTGCTACGGCGGATGGATAACCCGAATACAAAACGGACGGGTGGATACACTGATCGGTTCCACCGCCTCTAAAGGCTGTTTACAACAAAGCAATGGACTGACCGTTTACAAAGATGGATCGATTTACGCCTGCGACTTTGGACGCGGCGCCATTCTTAACATCGAACCCAGCGGAAATTGCCGCACCTTTCTAAGCGGGTTCAACCGCCCCAACGACCTTGCCTTCGACCAACAAGGCAATCTCTACTTTACCGACACCAAATCGTACGACGCCGACAAACCCGACGGTAAAGTGTATGCATACGTTCGTGCTCAGGATACGCTACGCGTCGTATATGACGGTTTGGCGTTTCCTAATGGTCTGGCCTTTTCAGCTGACGGACGCTTTCTTTTTGTAAGCGAATCGGCGCGCAGCCGTATTATACGTTTCGCCGTTCAGCCCGATGGAATGCTCGCGTTGGATAGGGTCTTCATCAACTTGCCCGGCGGCGATCCCGACGGCCTGGCGTTTGACCAGGGGGGCAATTTATATGTTGCACATTTTGGAAGCGGCACGCTTTTTATCATCGATCCTGACGGCGCCATAAAAGATTCCATACCCACACCGGGCAACAAACCGAGTAATCTCGAATTTGGAGGACAGGATTTAAAAACTCTCTATATCACTGAAGATGAAAATAATGCGGTTTATAAAATACATTCGGAAAATCCGGGACTGCCATTATTCAGCGCACCTTAACGGATGGATATTTAAAAAGCCCCGGTTATACCCTTTGCTACGCATCCAGTACTTGTCTTACTTTGGCGGCCAGGGATTGCAGGGTAAAGGGTTTTTGAATAAAGTTGATGCCTTTCAGCAACATACCCTGATTCACAATGGAACGGCCCGTATAACCGGACATGAACAATATTTTTGTATCGGGCGAATTTGCTTTAACGTATTCGGCCAAGTCCTTACCACTCATTCTCGGCATGACCACATCGGTTAACATAAGGTGGACCGTCTCGTTCGATTTTTTTATATACTCCATCATTGCCTGTTCGTCGCTGAAGGCGAGCACACGATAACCCAACTGTTTTAACGACGCTTCAACAAAGGAGCGTACCGCTTCCTCATCTTCGGCAACAATAATGGTCTCGCTGCCGCCCTTAATCGCCTCTGCCTCCTCTTTGACATCCTGCGTCCGATTTTCTTGGGGGATCGATGGTAAGTAAATTTTAAAAATGGTTCCCTTGTCCGGTTCGCTGTAAACATTAATATTGCCGCCGCTCTGCTTTACAATACCGTACACAGTGGAAAGGCCCAGGCCGGTTCCTTTGCCCTGTTCCTTGGTTGTATAAAAAGGCTCGAAGATACGATCCAATACAGCTTTTTTCATGCCGCAACCGTTATCGCTAACAGAGACGCTAACATATTCGCCCGGCGTAACATCCTGATGTTGCTCCGAATAATGTTCGTCGAGTTCGGCTCTTTCCGTTTCAATCGTTAATTTACCGCCGTTTGGCATGGCGTCGCGGGCGTTCACCACCAGGTTCATGATCACCTGTTCCAATTGGCCCGGGTCGGCCATGACGGGCGGCAGTTCCTGATCGTACAGCGTAACAAGCTGGATATTTTCTTCGATCAATCGCTGAAGCATTTTTTCCATATTGGCGATCAACTGGTTCATATTGACGACTTCCGGCTTTAAAATCTGCTTGCGACTAAAGGCAAGTAACTGACGCGTAAGGGATTCGGCGCGCAATCCGGCCTTTTTGATTTGATTAAGACGTGAAAACAACGGATTTTCCTTTTCCATGGTAGAAAGAATCAAATCACTGTAACCGTTGATAACCGTAAGCAGATTGTTAAAATCGTGCGCCACGCCGCCTGCCAGCTGCCCGACAGCCTCTAATTTCTGGGATTGGCGGAGTTGTTCCTCAAGATTCATACGGTCTGTGATATCGGTGATAAACGCCATCACATACCCGCTGGAAAGCAAGGTTGCCCTGATTTCGACATTCAATTGACGCCCACCCGGCTGTTGAATGATCGATTCAAAATGAACGAATCCGCTTTTTTTCAGCTCCTGAAATTTTTCAAGGGCAGCCTGCCGGCTTTGCGATGGATGGTATTCAACAATTTGTTTATCCTTTAGTTCTTTCAATTCGCAGTCTAACAGACGTTCGGCCGAGGGATTTGCAAATATGATATACCCTTCGCCGTCGCTAATGATAATGACAAGCGGGCTCTGATTGATATAGGTACGAAAACGTTCCTCGCTTGCGCGCATGGCATTTTCCGCCTTCTTACGATCGGTAATATCGAGAAATGAGCCGGTTAACTTCTGAGAGCCGTCGGGCTCCGTGTGTACTGCTCCCTGCGATAATACCCAGCGTACTTCACCGGAAGGCCGTACGATACGCTTCTCCATCTCATAATGACCGTTTTCCTCGATCGCCCTTGAAAGCGCCTTTTTTGCCTGTTCACGATCTTCTTTATGTATGATCTTAAGCCCGATTTCTGCCGTCGGTTGGAAAGCCTGTGGCTCGTATCCGCAAATTCTGAAAAATTCGTCCGACCATTTGGCCACGCCGCTATTAACTTCCAACTCCCAGCTTCCGAGATGCGCTAATTCCTGAGCTTTTTGCACTAACGCCTGGTGCTCCCTAAGCTCTTCCTCTGCCTTTTTACGTTCTGTTACATCTCTTATTATGCCCAAAAAGCCGAGAACATTACCGGAAGTATCTTTGACCGGAACGCCCACCGTTTCGCCTACAAAGGTTTCGCCGTTCTTTTTTCTGTAAAGAATCTCGTAAGGTTCGTATTTTCCCGGTCGATTCGTATTATAGCGTATATTACCCTGCTGATCGAAATCTTGCCGCCGGGCGTAAAATACAGAGGTCGGCTTACCAAGCACGTCTTCTTCCGAAAAACCGAATATTTTTCGAAATCCGGGATTTACTTTTAGAATTTTACGATTCCGGTCGGCTTTAACAAGCGCGTCGGGGATAGTCTGAAATATCTCCTCCAGCTCGCGGTTTTTCTCATTGATGGCGGATTCCGCCTTTTTGCGTTCGCTGATGTCGCGGGTCGTGCCCTGCAATCCTTCGGGTTTACCCTGATCGTTTAAAATCAGGTTGCCCGATATTTCAACCGGAATGTCCGATCCGTCTTTGTGCTTCATCATCGCCTCAAAAATGATATAGTTGAAGGTGCGGTAATTCTTCAAAGCATGCACAACTTTGCGTCCCATGTGGAAAAATTGCGTCGTAGAAGCGTGCTCGGAGAGCTTTGTTCCCAAAAATTGCTTGACCGTGTATCCCGCCAATTTCTCAATCGAAGGACTCACATAGGTGAAACGCAGTTTCAAGTCCATCTGCCAGATGACGTCGATGGAATTATCCGCAATCAAACGGTACTGTCGCTCCCGTTCCTGCAATTGTTTTATTGCTTCTTTCTTTTTGAAATTCGTTTCCATGGCGTGAAGCGCAAACGCCAGATCGCAACCCATCTCATACAATAATGCGTGCTCTTCCTCGCTATCGATGTACTGCGGATCAACCGACGCCACGAGAATGCCGTATGTTTTTTTATCGTGCTGCATACGAACGGCCATTGTACTGCCGTCTCTGTATATCCCCTTACGCGGACATTCGCCGCAAAGCCGCATGGTTTCCTCGATGATGGCAACGCCTTCGTCTATTTGCATGGCACGTTCGATGCAATATAAAAGGGCGCCGCTCTTTAGGTATTGCTTAAACTCTTTTGTTTTCCTTCGAATTTTGGATTCAAAGTGGCGGATTATTTGTCTATTGTCATCCAACAGGATTATAAGCACATTATTGTAGCCGCGGTTTTTGGTTAGAATATCGCAGGCTTTTTGCGCCAGCTGGTTTGTATCTGTTTCATAGGTGATCAACTGGTTTATGTCGCGAATACTGCGTAATACCGTATTGAGATGTTTTTCCCTCTCTTCGGACTTTTTACGGTCGGTTATATCCGTAATAAAGCCCTCTAACACAGCGTCGCCGTTGCCGCGCTTCACCAGGGCGCCGCGCTCCCATACCCAGCTCGTTTCGCCCGTTTTATTGATAATGCGATATTCCAGCTCGAATCGACTTTGTTTTTTTACGGCGCTTTGCACTTGTTTCCAGACGGTTTGACGGTCATCCGGATGGATGATATGACCATAATGGATACCCCCTGCGCCCTGCAATTCGGTAACGGGGTAGCCGGTCAGGCGGTAAGCTCCGTCGCTTACGAACTCCATCGGCCAGTTCGGATGGTTTTTACAGCGATAAGCCATGCCGGGCAGATTATCCATCAGGGTATGCAGGCGTCGTTCACTTTCTTCTAACGCCTGCTGGGATTCCTGCAGTTTGCGTTTTTGCTCGATAATATCACAAGCGTTTCGGATCTTTTGTGGCAATATGTTCAATAAATTGTGGTCTTTAATGATATAGTCGATGGCGCCCAGCTTCATCATCTTCACGGCCGTTTGTTCGTCGCCGTGTCCGGTCATCACTATAAAAGGCGCTATCGTTTGCTTTTTCTGCAGTTGTTCGATTAATAAGTCGGCCGTCATATCGGAAAGCAGATAATCGATCAGGGCAAGGCAATGCTCCTCTTTTACGGATGCCTCTAATGCTTCTTTTCCGCTGTATACCTGACTACACGTAAATCCGGCCCGGTGCAGATGTTTGGCGATGAGCCGATTCAAACCTTCATCATCTTCAACAATGAGAATTTTTTGGATGTCAGGCGCCAGCTGCTTAACGTGATTCATAAAATCACCTAATTGTTATTTCCATTAATGAGCGGTACTTCCACCACCAGTAAAAAAAGGCCCAACTGACGGATAGCTTTCACGAACTTTTCATATACAATGGGTTTGGTGATGTAATTGCTGCATCCCAGAGCATGGCACCGTTCCACCTCGCGCGGGTCGTCGGTTGTGGTGATCATAATGACCGGCATTTTTTTCAATTCGTTATCCTGTTTAACCTGGCGCAGTACTTCCACGCCATCCACTTTGGGCATACGGATATCCAATAACAGGAGTAGCGGCGTCCCCTTTTTCCTGCTTATTTCCGGGTCTTCTCCTAACAGATAATCCAGGGCCGCTTGCCCGTCTTTAAAATGAATGATTTCATTGTAAATACCTGCGCGCTTTAAATTCTTTTTGATGAGGGTGGCATGGCCCTCATCGTCTTCAGCCAAAACGATTTTCACCTCGCTTCTCATCATAGTTCTCCAAATTTAAACCATGTTTTAAATTAACCGGATACCGATGTGGGCAGGGTTACAATGAAGGCACTTCCTTCTCCCGGTGCTGATTCCACATCAATCGCGCCGTTATGGCGGTCAAGCACACGCCGTACAATCGCAAGCCCCACGCCCAGGCCCTTTTCCGCTTTACTGGGATTCAGTTGATGAAACAGATCAAAAATTTTATTGATATGGTTGGCGTGGATGCCAAGACCGTTGTCCCGTACGGTGTATTTGCAATACCCGTTATAAGACTTACCTGAAATCTGAATAATACCGGGGTGGTCCGGGCGCAAATATTTGACGGCGTTTTCAATGAGGTTGGTGAACACCTGGTTGATCATCATAGCGTCCCCACTACAAGGCGGTAGTTCCGATATACGAACTTCGATATTACGCTCACGTATGGTCATCGTAAGTGTATTGATAATTTCTTTAATAAGGTTGTCCATGTCGAGATCGACCAGGTTCAACGTTTGGCGGCCGATACGCGAAAGGTTTAATAAGCCCTTCAACAACTGATCCATTTTAGCGGTGCTCGACAAAATAAACATAAGCGCTTCAGGCACGTCTTTTTCGATGATTGGTTGGCATTGATCCCATACCTCTGCCGGAATATCGGCTTTTATGAGAATGGCTTCCAGTTCGCTCATGGCCGCTTCGAGCTCCTTATTAAAGCCCTGTACATTGATCAGCGGTGAACGCAGATCATGAGATGTGGCGTACAATACCTGCTCCAGCTCGTCGTTTTTAAGCTCAAGCTCGCGCTCGAAATTTTTGCGGTCGGTTATGTCCAACACAGCGCCGATCATTTGTTCAATGTGATTGTTTTCATCTCTTATGATTTGCCCCCATTCGATCACATCGGCAAACGTCCCGTCGCCCTTTTTAAAGCGGTATTCAATCTTCCAGGTATCGGCGCCCTCATCCGATTTTTCTTTGATATAACGTCGTATCCGTTCACGATCCTCCGGATGTATGTTTTCATAGCGTTTTGATTTTCCCTTGTTCCAGATTTGCCTTTTGTGTTTGAAAACCGTGCAAATGGTTTCATTCCAGCGGATTTTGTCTTCATTCAGATTCCAGTCCCAAACGGCCACGCCGGTTGCTTTAATGACCAGGGTTAAGCGTCGCTCGTTTTGTTTCAGCGCCGTTTGCGTTTGAATTTGTCCGTACCGTTCGGCGATTCGGTTTGCAATCGTTTCGAGCAACGGTTCTTCTTCGGCTAAAAACGGATTTTCAGGAACATCCCTGAGATAAGCGACCTCGATTTGGCCCAGAGAGTCGCCGCGCCAGTCAATATCCCGCTGTAGTATCCAACGGCTTTGTTTAAATCTGGCGGTTCGGTAGGTCTTTCCCAGGAATGTGATGCAAGCGCCGGTATGCTCAGGTTCTTTCCAGCCCGGCGGTATTTCTTGCAAAATATCGTGCATCAATTGGGGAATAGGCCGTTTTGTGTGAAACAGGATACGGTCGATTTGATATAAACAATTGATTTCTTTGAGGCGCTCATTTAATTCGAAGGTACGCGCCCGCACTTTTTCCTCGAGCGAAGCCCGCGTCTCCTCCAGTTCCTTCTGGATGCGTTTAAGCTTGGTGATGTCGGTTGCAGATCCGAGGATGCGGTAAATACGCCCGATTTTATCCTTAATGGGCGTTAAGCGCGTGAGCCACCAGATATTTTTACCCTTGATCGGGATCATTTCTTCATATTCGATAGTCCGACCTTTTTGGAGGCATCGCTCATAATTGCGTCGTATTTCTTTGGTAGCCGACTCGGGTATTTTGGGCGACAGTTGCTCCGGTCTGCGCCCTTTGATCCATTTAGAGGATAATCCCGATATTTTTTCATGAGCGGGATTAAGGCCGCTGAATATAAAGTCTTCGTCCTCGGTCACATCCACCACAAAAATGGCTTCGTCTGTGCCCAGATAAATGCTCTCAAGGAATTGTTGTTGTTCCGAATAGTTCATGACAATCGGTTCAATACGTTTCGCTGCCGCCGGGGATGGTTTGTTGTGCTCCACAGTTCCCGCACCCGTCGTATTGCTGTTCTCCAATTGTTTTCTCAGGGATTGCAGTTCATCGATGAGCTGCTTTTTGGTTTTTCTGTGGTCATTCATATTATCACATTTATACATTAAGGAATACGATTAAATGATTTCAAATTCGGAAAAAAGAGATTATGGACCAGCTTAGTCAAACCAGTTGGGCAAGTGTTTGGAAACAATTCGTCATGGTTCACTTTCACTGTCCTCCCTACCGATATACGTTTTCTCCAACAAATGCGCTAACGTTTTGCCGTTAAACGCGGCGTTTGATTTAGCGAAAGCAACCTTTAAATGTGAATATCGACGCATTTTTGGAAAAATTGATAATTAATTATACGGCGGACAGAAGGACAAATCCACTTTTTCGTCTCGTCGTGGTATTTTAATGCTGCGGGTGGTTAAATTATAGACCTTCCCATTTCAGGGCATGATGTTTCGTTCTTTTCAAATTGCATTTTAAATGTTTCCGGGGGGCTGCCCTCCGTTGTTTTATTCCGCCTGCTCCTTTTGAGCCCCTTCGGGGCGTACCTCGTTGTCACAATAATGTCCCGTTAGGGACAAAACATTTGTAGAAACGAAAAACGCCGCCAACGCAATCGACGTCCCGTCAGGGACGAAACAACGAATCCGGCGTGCAATGTTGCGTCCCTTCCGGGACACCGATTATTCCTGCGATCACCCCCTGGATTTACAAATATATGGTCCCTACGGGGCCAATCATTAAATCCTGTGGCGACATCACAAATCTTCAATCGTAGGGAAGGCGATTTTAACATTGCAATTTGATATTTGATACTTGCAGTTCTCGCTTAATCCATCTTTACGGAACGATGTATACCTGTATTTGTTGTATATCGGATAGAAGGGTGATAGATTGTGATGAGACCAATCCATAGGGCCGTAGTGCCGGTCCACAAATTATTTGGTATGGAAATGCAGACATTTAAAAAAATAGGTTCTCCCATAATATTAATAATTTTTATGGTAACTCAAACCGGAAGCGAGGCGCCAATGATCGTTCGAAAGAACACGGACGATTCTAAAATCACAATGTTTCTTTGCGGTGATGTCATGACCGGACGGGGTATAGACCAGATTATGCAGCACTCCGTTGATCCCGTTTTATATGAACCGTATGTGCAGGATGCGTATGCCTATGTCCGATTAGCCGAAACAAAAAACGGCCCTATCGAACAGCCGGTCTCCGCATCGTACATCTGGGGCGACGCCCTTAACGTGTGGCATAGGTTGAATCCCGCCGTTAAGATAATCAATCTCGAAACAGCCGTAACAACTTCCACGGAACCCTGGCCGGGCAAAGGCATCCATTATCGCATGCATCCCGGCAACATAAATGTGTTCACGGCCGCCGGCATCGATGTTTGTACGCTGGCGAACAATCATATTCTGGACTGGGGTTACATGGGTCTCGCTGAAACCTTGCAATCTTTAGAAAAAGCGCATATCGCCCATGCCGGCGCCGGTCCGATTCTAAAAGCAGCCCAAAAGCCCGCCATCGTAGAAATCGGCCGGCAGCGCCTGCTTGTTTTCGCCGCCGGTGCGATGACCAGCGGCATACCGCCACAATGGGCCTCCAATTCCGGAAACGCCGGCATACACATGCTTAACGGAATGGGTGAAACAACGATCCGGCGCCTAAAAGAACGGGTGAACGATTACCGTCGCCCGCACGACATCGTTGTGTTTTCCATTCATTGGGGCGATAACTGGGGCTACGATATTCCGGATCGACAACGTACATTCGCCCACCGGCTTATCGATCAGGCGGGCGTTGATATCGTATTCGGCCATTCTTCCCACCATCCCAAAGGAATCGAGGTTTATAAGAACAAGCTGATCCTCTATGGTTGCGGCGATTTTATCAACGATTATGAAGGAATCGGGGGGCACGAACAATACCGCGGCGACCTGACCCTCATGTATTTCCCGACTGTGGATGATCTGAACGGCGATTTGCAGGCGCTCCGGATCGTCCCCATGCAAATTGAAAACTTGCGACTGAACCGGGCATCGCATAGCGACGCCCGATGGCTACGCGATATGCTGAACCGGGAGGGAAAAGTGCTGGGTACTTACGTGGAGATGAATGAGAATCGGGAATTCATGCTGCGTTGGGATTGATAGCCCAAGCATAACTTCCTTATTGTCGATGTATTCTTGTATATAAACTAACACAGGATCGGAAGGGATTTCATTTAACAGGTTTCTTAAATTGTTTTACTTTTACTATTTAAAGATATATATTCGTTTCGATTAAGTCTTGTGTTCGACACACCGGGAGATTAGCAATGCTGGATTGGCTAGGTAGTTTCATTACTGAAATTATTAGCGGCGTCATGACAGCAATTATAGTATTACTCATTCAGCGATACCTCAAAAAAAATCCAGACAAACTGATTAATCTTTTCAGAATAAACGGTAAACAAATATGGAAAAACGTCCTTAATACTAGTTTGATCATCGTTTCTGTACTCATTGTTTTTATTGCTATATTTAATATCGTTACGATTATAAAAAACAATCTCTTTGAAGATGAAGAAATCTTCACCTTAACTGCTGAAGCAGTGGCAAAGGGAGATTCGCTCGTCAAGGCGGATACATTGATCATTTCCGAATCCCACGATGTTACCGGTGTCAGAGAAACGTTCAAAACATTCGAGAGTCTGATGCTCCGCATTACCACCCGATTTAAAGATATTGAACTTGAACATCATGAAACGTTCAACTTTTCCGAAGCGGAAGTGATCTATATTTACAGCCTGAAAGAGTCCGGACCGCAATTTATACGCGCATTGCAGGAAGTTAATGATCATGCCTTGACGCCTGCCTTCAAGGCTTTGAAATATCAATATTTGGCATTTACAAGCGCTATATTGTGTGAAGTCATTTTTAATGAAGAAAAACGCAATACTTATGTAGACTCCAGCAAACAATATCTGGAAAATGCTTTCAGTATCATTGATACGGTGGACATTCGAAGACACATTGAAAATACGGAATATAACTATTCGGGTTGTTGGAACTATTTTAATGATTTCGATGTCATTAATGTTTTGTACTATATTAAAGCCTGGATCTATGCATTCGAGGTTAAAAACGGCTTGCAAGAAAGGAGCTGCACTGAAGTCCGCCGCGTTTGGAGAAATATTGATGAAGCCTTTACTACAATTAATCCGCCCGGTTCTAATCCAAGTTTAAAAGTTTGTTTCTAAGAATGAAAATCGAGGAAGGAGTATTGAATGTCTAAGCGATACAACCGATTAGCGGTCCTAATTTTGTTAATTGCGTCGTTTTTAGTCCTGAGCTGGTTCGTATTTCAAAGTGATCCCATTCAGGGAAAAGAAATACATAAAAAACATATCAAAATCCCAAACCCAAGTCCGTTGCCTCCGGAAAACCTTTAAATCTCAAGTATATCACCAAAAGAATGCAAAAGAACATCGCACTAATGTGACATTTGTGATAAGCAGTGGCCCAAATCAGACCATTCGGGCACGAGAATGAATAAAGTTCTGCGCATTTAAGTCGAGCATGTAAACCATGCTTCAAGACGTTAAAGGAAGGCTTCATGGCCCGACAAGCAAGAAAAATCATTAACATATTTGGGTTGATTTTACTGATTGTAACGGTTGGTGTTGTTATCACACGAAAATCCAATCGCTCTTCCGAAAAAATTAAAATTCCACAGGCTTCTTTTGCGCCGACATTTGAAGAGAACAATACCCAAATCCCTTTCCCTTCGAAAGTGCCACCGGAAGGGCTTTAAGAACGATTGAACCGTTGCATCTAAATTCAAAATCGCGTTCATTCTGCCCTGCAAACAGCCCTCAAATGTATGGCTAATACAGACATCATTTTTCTTTTTAATAGTTTGCACTGCATTAAAATCAATTACAATGAAAAAAAATAAAATATTTCTTGACAAGCGTTCCATCCGTTACGTATAATCCAAACGTTATACAAGTCTGTTAACCTGATACGGACAAAATCAATCATTCCACAAGGCCGAACCATGATTGCCATACCCGCGAGCGTGAGTGTAGCTTTATTTATTTCTGAAAAAGTCAGGCTTTGCACGACCATCAAAAAGCGATTTAAATCCCCGAACCTCAGTTACTACCAAGATTTTATGATTAATTTAGTAATTCTAATGCTTACCTATCGCTTAACAAACTCCAAATCATCTAACACTAATTAATGGAGGTCTTGTATGAAGTTTTTCTGGCTTCTTCCGCTTATTGCTATTCTATTCATTTCGGTTCCGCTCAGTGATAATGGAACCAAGAGAGCGGTAACACCGCCGCCATCGGAAAACCCGGTATTCGAACCGGCCGATGCCAAATGTCCTCAACCATCCAAACTGCCCCCGGAAGGGCTATAATCTCTCGTTTTATTGAGCGGCGCGTTACATTGTCAAATGCAGATAAAGAGAAGCGCTTAGAACAAGCCGGATACACTTTATTTCGAGCGTGTATAAAAGACTGCTAAAAATCGCTATTAAAAAACGCGCCGCTTTGTCCCAAACGCTTCAGGCCTCCGTTGCCACACGTTGTTCGTTTTCTCTTGTCACATAAACGCCGGGTGCGCCTTCCAGCGGACATTTGGTTTCGCAAATGCCGCATCCGATGCATAATTCTTTAACAACATAAGGATACTTAACCGGCCGTCGTTCTCCCGTTTCGGGATCAACAAAATCCTTCACCTCAAATTTGATGGCTTTGTCCGGCGTTGGACAATGCTCCTCACAGACAATGCAATCTTCGTTGCGGGCAAAGGGAATACAGAGATTCTTATCGAAAATAGCCAGACCGATGGGCAGCTTTTGCTTTTCCTCGAGCTTCAGCGCAAGAATGGCGTTCGTGGGACACACTTCGCCGCATAGGTTGCAGTTATACTCGCAATAACCCTCGCGCATCACCGCCACCGGCGCCCATAATTGGGCAACATGATCGCGGATATGATCCGGTTGCAGGCAGCCGCCGTTGGATTCGCACATACGTACACACTCCAGGCACCGGATGCAACGATCCAGAAACAGATCTTCCCGCACCGAACCCGGCGGCCGGATCAGGCGATCGCGGGCTTCGCGATTGCTTAATCCAAGGTTGAGTAAACCCAGCGCAACAACACTTCCGCCGGTTGTATATAAAAATTGGCGCCGGTCGTAATCGATGGGTGTATGATAGGGTTTCCAGCGCCAGCGATAACTTATGGCCTTAATCCTGGAAGGACAAGCCGCGCCGCAATTGAAACACTCGATACATTCCACTTTATTGGTGCGAAAGACATTACCGGCTGGGATAGCGTTCATTTTACACTCGGTTTGGCAGTTATTGCAAACGGGACACTCCTCGCCAACGATGCGTTCGTAGAAACGAAACTGCGATAAAAAGCCCAGTAAAGCGCCGGCGGGACATACATAGCGGCACCAAAAGCGGCGTGACAGGCGTTCGAGTCCGATAATCATACCCACAAATAAAGCGATCCAGAAGAGTTGTTGGTAACCGGCCTGACTCTCAGGCATGAGGTGCCATTTGAAAAAATCGTAGGCGGCGTAAGCGGGCTCTTCCAGAAAACCGATATCGGAGAGGGCCAGCAACGAGGTTTCAGCCGCCAGCGTCGCCAGCGGGTAAAAAACGACGGTTAGCACGCGGTTAAAAATGGAGAGCGGATCGAGATATCCCCAAAAATGGACGGAAAAGACGGCCAGTATGATTAACGCCGTCAGAAGGCCAAATTTCACAAAACGCAAACGCTGCCATTTACCGGAAATCCGATTGGAAGGCGATCCGAGTATTTTACTGCCCGCATCCAGAGTCGTGCCGAGTGGACAGATCCAACCGCAGAAAAACCGCCCCAAAAAAACGGTCAATAACAATATCACAAGCGCCGGCCAGAATATCCAGGATATATGCAGGTTTTGAATGAAATCAAATAATGGAATCAGAGGGCTGAAGCGCAAAAAAATATCAGCCGCAAGTCCGTGATCGTAGGGATATCGTGCGATGATAAACAAAAAGATGAACAGTAATAAAAAGAGAATCTGTACGATCCGTCGTACGTTATTCAAGCCAAATTGCCTCCCCCGGATACAAACGATTGTTTTGTATTTCAAAACGGATTAACCGAGTTTAATGCGTTTCACATTCAGTTTATTGAGATCGTATTTGGCAAGACCGCGTTGCTGTGCGGTTCGGATATGTCCGACTTCCTGTAATCGATGCCCGAATAAGTCCAGCGCCAGAAAATCGGCCGAAACCGTACAGGGGCTGGCGATCAGGGTTTTACGCAATTCCACATCATTGGGATTGCCGCCCACCGGACCGTTATCGGTAAGAATACGATAGGCGTCTATGATGGTCAGAGTGGGTAAAATGTTACGGTTAATATCCGCAAGTTTGACGTCGAACTGATTGTGGATCGCGCCGCGATTCCCGCCCATAACGCCCATCAGATTTTTCAATCCCAGCGTTACACGGCTGAGTGAGTGGTGTTTGGCGATAGGCACATTGATCACCTTGTCGGCATTCAGGTAATCTTCGTAAATCGGCCATTCATCGATCAATTCTCCGTCGATGGGAATGGTTTTATAACGGTTGCGGCGCACTTGCGCAATATCCGCTCCCGCTGCGGAAGCTTTCTCCTGAATTTGCGAACTATTATAACAGCGACGCGGATTATTACAGGTACGATCGAATATCTTCACTTCATCGGCGCCGGCCTGTTTACACTGTTTAACCAGGGCGGCAACCAGATCGGGATTGGTTGTAGCTGCAAGCTCCGGTTGACGGTCCCAACCGATATTGGGTTTGATAACTACCACATCGCCTTTTTTAATAAATCGCTTAATGCCGCCGAGCTCTTGCATGGCAGCGTTGAGTAAAGCTTCCGGTTCGCCGTTTTCCACCCACACGGCCTGTGGATAATCTTCGGATGCCAAAAGATGGTTGACCGGAAATAAACCGGGTATCACACCCGCACCAATGGTTCCGGCTGCTGTCGCTTTAATAAACGTCCGACGTTTCATATAAATCCCCGCCCGTTTCACAAACTATATATTTACGCTTTAAATGCAATTTAAGAAATCAAAGACCCTCTGTCTACCAATAATGGACCGCAATCGAAAACATCAGCGTCGGCCGTATCCGAATGAATTTACATTGGCTTTATCATACTAATCCCATATAAATGCCTTACAAAACACTTGTAAAATAAAAAGGCTGGTCATTGACCAGCCTTTAGGAGGGGAAAGGTTATGCGTCATTTTACATTACGGAACAAGAGATCTTTTGTTTCACCATAGCTTGAATATGCTTCGACAAGCAAAGTAACACCATATACACGGCTTCCATGATTTAGGGGGTTCAAGAGCGGCTGTATGTGCCCATAAGTTGCGCTTCCTCCAGAATATGTCCCTCCATGGCTTTCACCAATTCTTGCTTGTTGACGGCGGCGTCGGCAACCAGAACCGTATCCAGAGCATACAGTTTGAAATAGTAGCGATGGGTTCCGCCCGGGGGACAGGGACCGCCGTAACCGATTTTTCTGAAATGATTCTCGCCCTGCAAGGCGCCGTTTTCCAGTTGTTTATCGTTTACAACGGCTTCCGGCAGGCCTTTTTCATCAGCCGGCAGATTAAAAACAAGCCAGTGTACAAAAGTGCCGCCGGGCGCATCCGGATCGTCGCATATCAATGCCAGGCTTTTGGCGTTGGCAGGAACGTCTTCCCAGGATAGAGCAGGAGAAACATCCTCCCCGTCGCAACTAAATTTTTTCGGAATCGGACCTTCATGTTCGAAAGCCGGACTGGTTATCTTAAGAGCCATAATGCCTCCTTTCAGAGAGTAATGATGTCTGATTGGTTAAATTGCTTTTCAATCCTTGAAGACCTCTCTCCTTTTTACGGTGTGGGTTACCATCTCAACCGGCATTTCGCAACGGCAACTTAGAAAAGCGTACAAGTGCTTCCGAATCCCTTTTATTTTAAGAAAGTTCCGCTAACTCTTCTTTGATGTAATTACCGACAGCCCGGAAAAGCGCCGTTCCACGTTTGAACTCCCGCAATGCTCGCATTTGGGACCGGATGCGTTTTCAAATTCTTTCAGGGTTTGCCGGACGGCAAACGTCTTCTTACAATCCATGCACTTATACTCATAAATGGGCATCGTTCCTCCTCCTCGTTTTGGATTACTTCAACCTTTTTATGTAAAATACGGCCGATTGTTTCTTATATTTTCATAAATGCCTTTGGACAAGCTATATATGACGTAATCTGACTGGCATGTCATCTTATTGAGAATTAACGATCGATTACGCAATTGATAATAATAGCTAATGGATGATGCATCCGTGTTAAGCAATCGTTGCATTTATGAAGGCGGGTTACATTATAAAATAACTATGAACTGCAAAGCGATGGGTCGTTCTTCACAATGTGAGCAGGTAAACCTGAAGATGAACGAGCGGGTCGGTTACCTGTGGTCGCGGCGCCCGCGGCGGTTATGGCCCGGTGCATCCTCCCGGAAGCCGCGGTACATCATATCCCTTAGAAATTGTTTGAAGCGTGTTTGTTGCTCTTCGGAGAGCATGCTTTTAACTTCTGTGAAGTGCCGTGCATTCAAGCGTTCGAGCTGTACATGTTCATTCCCGATGGCGCGGCTGAGCTCTTCTATCTTCAGTGTATCCGGAGTCGATGCTAACATTTCGCGCAATAGTGCACGCTTATGGCGGTGCAAACGCGCGCGTACGTCGCCGACGCTGTCAAGATGTTTTGTACGCAATTGAGCGATTTTTTCTGCCTGCGTATCGCTTAGCTGCAGTTCTTTTTTAAGAAACATGCGCGCATGGCCCGGACGATGGTTTTGCAGTTCAGGCGGAGGCGGTATTTCGGGTTTGTGAATATGCTGGTACCACAGAGTTCCCAGACTGATCAGATTGAGGACGATTAAAATAACGATCAGCCAGGCCAGGTTTTTTTGCTTTGAAAAGAAATCCATCATGATTATTCCTGTTCCTCAAAATAGAACCACTGGTTCTCATCCGCAGTTAGGGCATACTCTTCCGCAAATTGAGATACCCACCGTTGACGGATCGTATCCGTAGCATGGTCCATTTGCGTAAAAACGAGAATCGAAATCAGGTTGATCACCGTAAAGAAGATCAATACGGCCAGACGAATGGAATACGGTACAACCGCTGTAATCGATTTTTCCTGCTTACGACGCTCTTCCGCCCCTATACGGGCGCGTATGCGTGTGAGCAGATAGGGATTCGTCCCGGGATGATGTAATCGATCAAACGATGCAAGGGTTCGATCAACCTCCGCTTTTATCTGTTTCTTTCGATCCATTGCTTATACCTCGCGGCTTTTATTAATTTGACGCCGTATGCGCTAAAATCTTGTATTTCTATAAACGGCGTTCGTAATAGGCGCTCAATATCTTCCGTAAATTTTTCTTGGCGCGATGTATCAGCGCCTCCACCGCCGGGACGGATATTTCCATAATGGCGGCGATCTCTTTATTGCTAAAGCCCTCATATTTACTGAGCGTTATGGCAATTTTCTGATTTTGCTTGAGCGCGTCAACCGCATTCTTCAGAATCCGGGCGCGTTCAGCTTCCTCGAGGGTATTATGCGGATTCTCTTCCGGCGTCAAATTCACGGTTTCATGGTCGGGATTAAAACCGAATACGCGCGTTAACGAACCAAAGCGTTTTTGTCGCTTCTTGCGCCGGATGGCGTCCAGCGACTTGCTAACGGCAATGCGGTAAAGCCAGGTTGAAATTTTTGCCTCGCCCCGGAAAGCGTCCATGGAACGATACACTTCCATAAAGACCTCCTGCGTTACATCTTCGGCTTCTTCGCGATTGTGTAAAAAACCGAAACAGGTATTCAACACCGATTGTTGATAGCGCGTCACCAGACTTTCGAAATTGGGTTCGGAATCATTTTTCAGAGCTTTTTCCTCGCGCGCTTCTTCCATCCGCTTTCCGGCAATTGGTCCATTTGTTTCCAATATCCCCACCGACGGAAAATCTTTTTTTCATAATTGGACGTCAATTTACAAAAAATCATGCGGTAATGTAGCTCTGCCCGAAAAGAAACGACGTGCGAACCAACGTTCGAAGGGTTTGAACATTAAATCGCATGCTCCGGCTGAACACAACTATCGCAACGTTTCGAACAGCCGGTAATTGGTTTCTTCCATACCCAAGGCCCGGTACACTTTTTGCGCCGTCGTATTATGCCGGTCCACATACAGACGGAAGCCGCGAACCGCTTCTTCTCCGGCAGCCTGTTTTTTAACGTGTTCATAAAGGCGGCGATAAATCCCATGACGACGATAGTCGGGACGCACATAAACACTCTGGATCCACCAGAAAAGACCGTTACGCCAGTCGCTCCATTCATGGGTGATCATCAGCGATCCAACAACGGCATCGCTTGTTTCCGCAAGCAGATAAAAACCATAGTCCGGTTGTTGCATCAAATTACGGACGCCGCTGAGTACGGTTTCAAGATTCAAGGATAATTGTTCGGTTTCGAACGCCATGGCCCGGTTGAAGTCCGCAATGGTATTGGCATCGGAGAATGTTGCTTTGCGGATACGGAGCTCAGTCATAATGGGATTCCTTTCATTAAAATCAGTTTTTTCATTGCCCGGCGGAAATATCGGTAAAAAATGGAACTTTACTGCCGCCCGTTTTTTTCGCGAGCGCATTGACCGTCAACGTGTTACGTTTTATTCAATACCGCAAGCCGGGAATGATTGAACGCCGTGTAAGCATTAATAAAAGGCAACGGAGCCGGCGTATCAATTTGGTTTACACGTTCCGTAATTTCAATTTACGATTTTACCGTTATGCCGTTATATTGAAACCTGTTGCGGATATCGGCGTAACATTCTGAATCTCCCGGAAACATAACGGCATGGTTATTCCGAAAGCGAAAGTTAGGAAACGAGGCGATTCATGACAAACATCTTTCCGGTCCGGGCGTGGATTGTAATAAGCCTGTTTTTCTGTCTGCTCCAAACCGGCATTGCTCAGAATTCCGCAACCCTCAGCGGTTTCGTGTTCGACGCCGAAAGCGGCGAATCCCTTATAGGCGCCAATGTCTTTCTCAAAGGCGCCTCATTCGGAACGACCACCAATACCAGCGGTTATTATATAATACCCGATATTGAAGCGGGATCATACCAACTCGTATGTCAATACGTAGGCTACCGTCTCGAGACACGCGAAGTACAAATCGAAGCCGGCTCCGATCGCCGCATCAACCTGACCCTCAATCCGGAAGCCCTGCAGACCGAAACCATCGAAATCGTCGCCGATTCTGTGCGTACGGGCGAGAAATTATACCGCAAACCCATATCCGGCCTTTCGGTTTCGCCGCAGGAAGTGCGTCAGATGCCGCAGGTGGCGGAAGCCGATCTGCTGCGTACCCTGCAAACCCTGCCCGGTATCCTGCCGATATCGGACTTTTCCTCCCAGCTCTATGTTCGCGGCGGCACGCCGGATCAAAACCTGTATTTGATCGACGGCGCCGATGTTTACAATCCCGAACATTTTTTCGGTCTTTTTTCCACCTTCAATACCGACGCCATTAAAGATGTGGATATTTATAAAGGCGGTTTCGGCGCCGATTACGGCGGTCGTCTTTCATCGATACTCGATGTGACCAATCTGGACGGCAACCGCAAACACTGGGAGGGCGTCTTTGCCCTCAGTCTGCTTTCGGCAAAAAGCACCCTTCAGGCTCCGTTGGGGGAGTGGGGATCGGTATCGGCTTCATTGCGCCGCACCTATTTCGATAAAACCATCGCGCATCTGGTGGACGACGTGCCCGATTATTATTTTTATGACGGCCATATAAAAACGTTTCTGGATCTCAATGATCGCAACAATCTGACCGTCAGCGCCTATTTCAGTAACGATGACCTGCATTATACATTCAACGAAGACGCCGAAGACAGCGAATCCATCGACTATATATGGGGCAATCAGACGCTCAGTTTTCGTTGGACGCATATCTTTACGCCGCGTTTGTTTGCCAATTTCTGGTTCACCGGCAGCCGTTTTGAATCGGAGTTTGATTTTGAAGCGGTTCAGGAACAAAACCGTATTACCGATGCATCGACCAAAGGCCGTTTCGAAAGCGACCGTAATTTCAACGATGTGGCGCCGCGATTGTCCGCTAAATATCGCATCAACGAAACCACGACCCTGAAGGCGTCCACGGGCGTGTACCATCAATACCTGCACCGCATTTCGCGACCGTTCATATCCGATATCTGGAGCACCGCCGATCAATATTACGATGATTCACGGTCCGCGCACTACATCGTGGGTCTGCAAAGGGAAGTGGCCGATAATTTACAACTGGAGATCGAAGGCTACCATAAAACCTTTCGCGATATTTATTCCATAAAAAATTTTCTGACCGATATCAAACCGCAACGATACGATGCCAGGGGCCAACCGGTGTACACGGAAACAAAAGGGTTGTTTGATCGCGGCGACGGCCAGGCCACCGGCATTGAGTTTTTGCTTCGCAAGCGATACGGCTCCCTGAGCGGCTGGATTTCGTACGCCCTTTCACGCACACGCTACACCATTGACAACATCAATCAAAACGAAGGATTCCCGCCACGACATGACCGCACAGCGGTGTTGAATATAGTCGTCAATACGGATGTGCGAAACGCCATACGGGAATGGCACGGTCAATCTTATAAAAGCGACCGCCATCAGTGGCATGTCGGAATGAATTTTGTTTACGCCACCGGGCAACCCATTACCCTCACCAGTTCCACCTATACCCTGCGTTCCCTGCCCGATCAGACCATTGAAAAGATTTTGCTCTATCCTTCGGGAATAAACGCATTCCGTCTTCCTTACTATGCCCGATTGGATGTGAGTATAAAATACCGTAAAGGCTTTAAAAGCGGTTATATCGAGCCCTATCTGCAAATTTTCAATGTCGGTAACCGCGAAAACATCTGGTTTATCCAATATGAGAACGAACAAAAAGAAGACCGGATCGAACAGTCGTTGGATACCTTTAATATGTTTCCGTTGATACCCACGGTGGGGCTGACCGTCACATTTTAATATGAGAGCCGAATTCCGAATGAAAGCAATCAAGCGAATAAGCGTCATTTTGATCGTCTGCAACGCCCTGTTTTACTGCGGTAAAACATCGGTGGACGTGGGCGAATATACCTATGAACCCAAGATTGTCATAAACGGTTTATTATATCCTGATCAACATCCACGCCGCATTAAGATTAGCCGCAACTATCCCGTGAACGCCGAGATTGATCCCGTCGATGCCCTTATCGAAGACGCCGATGTGCAGATAACGGATTTGGATCGAAACGGAAGCGAACAACTGCACTATAACCCGCAGTTGTGGTGTTATCAGGGCGACAGCATGGTCATTCGGGCCGGCGGTAACTATCGTTTAAATGTACGGGCGGAGATCGAAGGGCAATTACTCGAAGCGACTTCCGAAACAACCGTTCCGGAAACAGGATTTGAAATCAATGAACAACAATCCTGCAGCGGCGATATCTATTACCGGCAGCGCGATGCAGAAGGCAACCTGGAACAATTGTGCGTGGTTTACCGACGTTCGCCCAGCGCCGAATTTTATGTGCTTTCGTTGGTGGCGCTGGATGCGGACTCATCGACCTTTGTAACGAATAATCCCTACGGTTTGGAGCTGGACGCCGAATTTTTGAACGATAATTTACAACAGTTGAAGAACGAAGAGGTCTGGGCGCCGCCCGACGACCGCAGCGAGGGCTTTGCAACCATGGAAATCCCGTGGCTGGACGTTTGGTTTTACGGGCGTTACCGGGGCGTTATGTATGCCGGCGACCGCAACTTTTTTGACTTCTTTATTACGCATGAACGGGTGCAGGATATCGACGGCAATCTGCGTGAACCGAGGTTTCACATTGAGGGCGACGGCATCGGCCTGTTCGGCTCAGCACTTGCCGATACGATCTATTTTAATATTCTTCAAGGAAGGTAAAAGGAAAAAGTAAAGAAAGCGTAAAGCGTTGTGCGTTATTGGTTTTTTGCATTAACACCGGGCTTTAGCGCGGTGAGTTAAAAGAAACTCTTCTCCCGGCCCCTGCCCGTTCCGCCATGAAAAAGAGGGAACCGCCGAGGACGCCGGGAACGCTGAGAAAGAAAATATTTAACCACGGATGGACACAGATAAGCACGGATAATGGAAATAGAAAAGCGTAAAGCGTTGTGCGTTATTGGTTTTTTGCATTAACACCGGCCTTTAGCGCGGTGAGTTAAAAGAAACTCTTCTCCCGGCCCCTGCCCGTTCCGCCATGAAAAAGAGGGAACCGCCGAGGACGCCGGGAACGCTGAGAAAGAAAATATTTAACCACGGATGGACACAGATAAGCACGGATAATGGAAATAGAAAAGCGTAAAGCGTTGTGTGTTATTGGCTTTTTGTATTAACACCGTGCTTTAGCGCGGTGAGCTAAAAGAAGCTCTTATCCAGGCCCCTGCCCGTTCCGTCATGAGAAAGAGGGAACCGCCGAGAACACTGAGATAGAATAGAAGAAAGAAGGGGCGCAGGAAAAATTGCTACTTTTTTTTATATTCTCTTTTCTGTTTTCACATAAATTGAAAGAGCTGAACGATGTACGTGCTTTCTTTTTCTTGAACGCCGTCGGTTTTATCACCCTGCGACGCGCGCCGATACTCTACCGAAACGTCGCTCGCGCGAATAGTACTCATCCAGCGCATTTTTTAAGTCATCCACACGGAAGTCCGGCCACATGATATCGGAGAAGTAAAGTTCGGCGTATGCGCATTCCCATAAAAGAAAATCGCTGAGACGTTGTTCGCCTCCGGTGCGAATCAATAGATCCACATCCGGTATTTTCCTACCGTTAGCGCGGGTCAGTACTTTATTGAACTGTTCGCGGTTAAATTGGCCCTGATCGACCAGTTGCTGCGCCGTTTGCAGGATGGCATCCCTGGCGGAATAATCCACCGCAAGGCGCAGGTTAAGAAGGTGCCCTTTGGCGGTATAGTTCTCGGCTTCTTCCATGGATTTCAGTATGGGGTCGGAAAAGCGGTCGCGCCGCCCGATAAAGGTGAGCTTAACGTTGTTATGGCGCAGGCGTTCTTTCTCGGATTGCAGATACGATGCAAACAATCGCATCAGAGCGGATACTTCCCGCGACGGACGTTGCCAGTTGTCCGATGAAAAAGCGTAAGCAGTCAGAGTGCTGATGCCGTGTTCCGGCGCGGCTTCCACCATGCGGCGAAGGGTTTCGGCACCGGCGCGGTGCCCAAAATAACGCGGCTTCTTACGGGCCGCAGCCCAGCGGCCGTTGCCGTCCATTATAAATGCCACATGTAAACCGGCGGATTCCTTGGATGCCATAACGATCCACTCCTCAATTGATTTGTTTGGTTCGGCTGCGTTCTAACAATAATTTAAGAAGCATGGTTACCAGATAGGGTTTGATTTCCTATTGATTTTGGATAAGTTAACAACTACGATTTAAAAAAAGTGAGAAAAATTTAAGATTAATCTGAAATGACCGCTGGTTCCAATCATATAAAAACGCTTAAATTCGATGATATCGTCCTCGACCTGGAAAACCGGCAAATATGGCGCGAAGGCCGGTTGATTACACTAAGCTCCAAGTATTTTGACGTCCTCGCTTATCTTGTCAAGCGCCACGGGCAATTAACCACTAAAAATGAAATCTTTGAAGCGGTTTGGGGCGACGTAATTGTATCCGATTCCACCCTGAGCCAGGGCATTAAAGAAATACGGCGCCAATTGGGCGATAACGCTGCACAACCGCGCTACATAAAAACCGTACCGAAACACGGTTATATGTTTATCCCCGAACCGCAAACGGCTACCGGCGCCGAGATGGAACACATCGCAACTGAAGCGCAAGAGCGGGTCTTCCAAACGTCAAACCGTCCTTACAAATTTTTGGATTATTTCACGGAAAACGACAGCAATCTCTTTTTCGGTCGCGAATGGGAAGTCCAGCAAATTATTTCAAAAATTCTGGCCCATCGCAGTTTTATTATCCACGGGCGCTCCGGCGTGGGTAAAAGTTCCATCATCCGCGCCGGCATCATTCCCCGGCTGAAAGAAGGGAAACACCGCAACATTGCCGTTATTCGCAGTTACAGCGACCCCGTTGCGGAGATGGTGGAAGCCTGCAAGCTGAAATACGACAACAATGGGATGGAATCGGAATCCAACGGGACGATTTTTCCCAAAAGTTACGGTACGCAAAGCGCTTCGCCGTGCATTTATTTCTTCGATCAATTTGAGGATTTCTTTATTTTGCTGCAGGAACATAAACGACGCGCGTTTATCCATTTTTTAAAAGGTCTTTTCGATAATGAAGAGCGCCCTGTAAAATGCGTTTTCATTTTACGCGAAGATTTACTGGCGGAAATGAGCGTATTCAAAGAGGTGATCCCGGAGATATTCCATAATGAATTCCGGTTAAAACGATTAACCACCGAACAGGCAACCCGTGCCATTTGCGAACCGGCCCGTCGTTTCCGGTGCCCGATGGAACAGGGCCTGGTGGCCCGGGTACTGGAAGATCTGAACGACAACGGTTATGTGGATCCGCCGCAGCTGCAAATCGTATGCGATGCGCTTTTCGACGCCCGAGACGCCGAACGCGGTTTGACGCTTGAAGAGTATCACCAGTTAGGCGGCGCTTCGCGCATCCTGGCCGAATATCTGGAACGCGTGCTTCATCGTTTCGGGGCGGAAGATTTTAAGCGGGCAAAGCAGATTTTAAGCACTTTAATTTCAGGCGATAAACAACGCATTGTGGTGCGTACTTCGGAAATAAAGGAGCGTATCGTCAACGGCCAACCCATCGGCGAGGACCATATCGAACGGCTGCTGGAAGAACTGAGTTCGGCGCGTATTATTCGTTTCCGTCGCCAGGACGGCGACCGCTGGGTGGAGTTGGCCCACGATTTTCTCATCAACGAGGTGGTGCGCTGGCAATCCGCCGAAGAATTTGCGCTCAAACGCGCCCGGGCCGTTATTGAGCGCGCCGTGGAAAATTACCGTACACACGAACTCCTGATCGATTCCGATACCCTCGATCTTATTTTGTCTTACGGCGACCGCCTTAACCTGACTGTGGAAGAAAGCGAAGTGCTCATCAAAAGTTTGTTAAATTGCTCGTTGTCTGCGCCGACGTGGCTCGTCAATCGCTGTCCGACCGCCCGTAATATACTGGAAGTTGCATTAAAAGACAGCGATCCGCGCAAACGCGAAGCGGCGGCCGCATCCATGCAACCCCTTCTGGACGACCAGCGCCTGCCCGAAATGCTTCATCTCGCGTTCCGGGACCGTGATTTGCTCGTGCGTAAGGCGGCCAGTATCGCTATTGCTTATACGTATCCCTCTGAAACCGAACGCCTGCTTGCGGCGCCGAAAGATGTCAAAAAGCCGGGCATCATCCGGCGCGCCATCAGTCTGGCCTTTGTACGGGATCACGACAAAACCCTGATCCATCTGGCAAAACTTCCGGTTTTGATCGTTGCTCTGGTGGTATCCGGGCTGGGCTGGGTGCGGCTGCGGCGCTCGAAGCGTCAAATCTTAAACGGCGTTTTCGGGGCTGTTCTGGGAGGGGGCTTCTCCGGGGTGATGGTAGGCGGTCTGCTCGGCGGCGCCCTGGCCTGGTCGCACAGTTCCACCTTTTTCGAATCCGGACCGGTCATACTGGTTATGATTCATCTCGGTCTCCTGACCGGTGTGGTGGGCGGATTTGGCATCAGTCTCGGTATGATTTCCATAGCCGAGATCACCTATCGCCACAGCCATTGGTGGTCGGTTTTCGGCGGTATGGCGGGCGGTACGCTTGTGGGCGGCGCGGTCCACATTCTGGGCGTGGATACAATGCGCGCCTTGTTCGGTCAAAATCTGAGTGAAATCGCAGGCGCTCCCGAAGGGGCGTTGATGGGCGCCTGTATTGCGCTGGGCTCCGTTTTTGTGGGCGATTTATTATCCGGAATGCGGGTGTGGCAGCGCGCGCTCGGCGGCGCGTTTGGCGGCGCGGTCGCCGCCGTTATTTTGACGCTTCTAAAGGGCAATTTATTCAGCGGCAGTATCGAAGTGATCGCGCGTTCCTTCAGCCAATCACAAATCCGCATGGAAACGCTGGCCCGGCTTTTCGGCGAGGTCCATTACGGAACGATGTCGCGCCTTTTTGTGGTCGGTATTGAAGGCTTCCTGTTCGGCGGCCTGTTGATCGCCGGCCTCTATCTGTTTCTGAACCGCGTTGCCGAAAAAACCTAAGGGTACGGCGCCTTCCCCGTCGCACCTCCGTGAAACCTTGAACGGCACTTTTTCTGTCAAAAAACAAAAAATGGGACCATTATCCATGGTGGATAACGCCCCGACTTTGCCCGTTTTAAAACACCGTGAGCCTTATATAGCAGAACGCAATTCAAACCCCGGATTGGTTGCGTTTTTCCGGCGGACCGTATTGTTTCAATTCCATTGTATTGCCGCATTTCAAAAGCGAAACAATCCGCTTTGACCGGCCTTAGCGATCATCAATTGTAAAACTTTTTTGAAATAATTGTTATATTTAACGCCTTATATTACTTGCTCAAACGAAAGGCGAAATATGAAAACCCGGAGGTATGTTATGAGATCGATTATCCTGCTGGCTGCAATTATGACGATATTAAACGGCTTAACGACAGGCCTTGGCGCCCAAACAGCGAATCCCGAAAATAAAAAGGGCGTCGCGGAAAGCGCCGAAAATATCTGTCCTATCATGGTTGGTGAAGCGGTTCCGGATGTGTTGGTTAAAAACCTGAACGGCGAAAAGGTCGCATTGAAAGACCGCATCAAGGAAAAACCCACAATTCTCATATTTTATCGCGGCGGCTGGTGTCCGTATTGTAACAAACATCTGGCACAGCTAATGGAATACGAACAGAAATTTATCAATCTCGGTTACCAGATCCTGGCCGTCAGCGCTGATCGTCCCGATAAATTAAGGGCAAGCATGAACAAACACGAGATGGCCTACACGCTTTTATCGGATAACGATCTGGCCGCCGCCCGGGCCTTTGGGCTGGCATTCAGGGTGAGCCAGGCCACCTTGAATAAATATGATGAATTCGGCATCGATCTGGAAGAGGCTTCCGGCCATGATCACCACTGGCTGCCGGTGCCTGCCGCCTTTGTGGTTTCGACCGACGGCACCGTCCGTTTCTCTTACATCAATCCCAATTACAAGGTGCGGGTCAATCCCGAAGTGCTTTTGACGGCGGCCAAAGAGGCGTTGATCGATGGCGAATCCTGATTGTGATAAACATGGGCGGTAATCGGCTCGCTTTAATACCAACACATGCGTAAACATTTAACACAGGAGATACACCTATGCCCCAATACGTGATAGTTTATTTGGGCGGCGATCAGCGGTCGAGTCCGGATGAAGGGATGAAGCATTTTTCGCAATACATGGATTGGTTAACCTCGCTTGGGGATGCGGTTGTTAGCCCCGCCAATCCGCTCAAAAACACGAACACCGTTCATTCCGACGGCTCGGTTACCGCAGGCGGTACGACGACCATGTCCGGCTACACGATTCTCGAAGCGGCTTCCATAGATGATGCGCTCGCGATGGCCGGAA
The DNA here is from genome assembly GCA_964542915.1 of uncultured Calditrichaceae bacterium. GTDB lineage: Bacteria > Calditrichota > Calditrichia > Calditrichales > Calditrichaceae > CAZIVP01. Next base: position 33,340 of record CAZIVP010000022.1, read on the forward strand.
CCTGCCCGTTTCTTGGTGTGGGCGGTTCTCTTGAGGTGTCCGAATTGATAGAGATGCCGGTTAACACATAAATCGCAGCCAAGGTGGTGAGCATTCCCAAACCACAAAGTCGAATGTTTGAAACACAATCCACCCGATTGAATGGTTTATGATGTCGTCATCAGGTTAGAAGTTTATGTCCTGTAAGGACGCAACATTGCACGCGCCGGATTCGTTGTTTCGTCCCTGACGGGACCTCGATTGAATTGGCGGCGTTTATCCTTCTATAAATATGGCGTCCCTGACGCACTTCGTATTTACCCATCCATTGGACTCTTTTTAACTCTTGCTACGGTATTATCGATGTACATCGCGACGGTGATGGATACGCAGCACCAACACTGAATTTTCAATGATCGAAAAGATAATGCGGTAATCGCCGATGCGCATCCTGCGCAAACCTTTAAATTTCCCTTTTAAAACCGGATAGGTATCGGCATCATTCGGAAGGTTTTCTTCAATCTTATCGATAATGCGGCGGGCGTCTTCTTTGGATATTTGCGAAAGATCTTTATAGACCGACTTTTTGAACACAATATTATAGCTCAAGTAAATCCCTCATGGTTTTTGCAGAAACCACCTCATCCGTCTGGTCATTCAACCGGTCCAAAGCAACTTGTAAATCCGCATAGTGCTCTATGTAACTCACAAGCGCTTTTTGAATGTGAAATGATTTGGCGCGTTCCGTTTCGCGGGAAATTTCTTCCAACCGTTTCGCAATATCGTCGTTTATGCGTATTGACAAGACTTTACTCATAGCTTACCTCCATAATATGCTTACAATGTAAACATAAATTACACCCATTACAATCTGAAAAGTTCAAGCAATAAAATAATGCATTATTGAGGGCTGAGAAATGATTAATAAAATCGCGTGAGGGATTCGAGAGCGGATATGATTGGCGCACGTATGAACAAGGAGAGATTCACAATCAACAAATGACCAAAACGCCGTCCGCACGATTGAATGGTTTATGATCTCGTCATCGGATTTAATGATGGATCCCGGAGGGACCATATATTTGTAGATTTAATGTGATCGCCGGAATCATCGGCGTCCCGTCAGTGACGCAACATAGGCCGATGGATTTTTGGTTTCGTCCAGGACGGGACGTTGATTGCATTGGCGGCGTTTTTCGTTTCTACAAACATTATGTCCCTAACGGGACATTCAAGGGATTACGCCGTGAGAAATCACAAATTCGAATGTTCGAAACGTCCATCATATAATCGACGGATTTGTGATTTCATTTTTGGTTATTGATTATTGTTTGATTTTTGAATTTTGATAATGGGGATTTTAAATACCCTGCCATTGGATAGTTCTATGCATAAGGTTCTATCTTCGGCCCGTGCGTTCAGGAAGGAAAATTTATCAGGAAGCTGTCTTTCAACCTTAATGGAATTCATCCTAATTTTCTTTTAACAAATTCTAAAAACTCATGTAATCCAATTTCGATATTACTATTGATCGTGCTTTCCGTAACATTACCGGCAGAGCCGTTATGATAATGCTTAGGGAACGTTTTAACGCTCCGCCATTTTCTATGCGGTATATTGTCATGCCGGTATAAGGCGCCGTCGATAAATCTTCGTTCCCAATGATAACTGTAACGATCCGGCAATTTAAGGGAGAACCAAACATCAATAAAAGAATTATCTTTCAATATAATACGCATTTCATTGATTTCTTTTATAATAACTTCATCAATGATCTCATTATACGTAGGCTCAATGTCATGTTTAAGCTTTAGAAGATCGGTCATTCAGATAGCTGTTCCATCAAGCGTTCAATCTTATCTTTTTGATATTCAAGGCGGTCTAACTCCGTATAATCTGAAAAACTCTCCAATTCTTCGACTTTGCCTTCTTTGTACAGATTATCAAGTTCCTCCACGGACGTAATGTTATACTTGAGGCCAATATTATAAATCTGAAGCCGAATATCCTTTAATCGCTTTTCTAAAAAAACTTTGACGCTTTCATTTAAGAAAGCATCATAAGATAAATTTAAATCCTGAGCAATGTTTTGGATTAATTCCCTCGTCTGCATAAAATAAGCCTTTTTTGATTTTAAAATTATCGCCATAATAAAGCGAATGCAACTCTTTGCACCGGCTTGGCGGTTTATGTGTTTTAATTCCATTATGCCCGGTGCATTGCCCCGGGCTATCCCATTGTGCCCCGTTGGGGCACATTATGTTTCGTCCCTGACGGGACGTCGATTGCATTGGCGGCGTTTTTCGTTTCTACAAACATTATGTCCCTAACGGGACATTCAAGAGATTACGCCGGGAGAAATCACAAATCCCAAATTCGAATGTTCGAAACGCAATCCATAGGATTGAATGGTTTGTGATGCCGTCATCGGATTTAATGATGGGTCCCGGAGGGACCATATATTTGTAGATCCGGGGTGATCGCCGGAATCATCGGCGTCCCGTGGGGACGCAACGTTGCACGCCGGATTTGTGGTTTCGTCCCTGACGGGACCTTATGGCGACAACGATGTACGTCCCGAAAGGCTCCATTTAATTGGTTGTATGATCCTTATTACCCGGGGCGTTGCCCGGGCTATCATATTGTGCACCATTGGGGCACATTGTTTACAGTTTCATGCTTTTGACTTATGTAGCATTCTGAAGGAAATTCTTGTCTCAAAGAAGATATCGTGTTTACAAATAATCCAACAATAAAATGATCTCAATATCATCAATATTCTTCAAATTTTTATCATTCGTAATAAAGGCGTCTGCCCCTGCTTCTACAGCAGAAGAAATTTGAATGGCATCCATCGTTTTTAAAAAAGAATAGCGTCCTCGTAATATAGCGGCTTGTTCAGCCGTTCTCGGATTAATATCCAAAAGATTAAAATTTTTACCATATCTTAGGAAATCTGAAAATGCACTTACTAATTTTTGATTGCCTTTCTGAACCGGTTTAATCAGTACTTCCGTTAACGTTAAAACGGATGTACAGGCTAGTAGATCGCCCTTCTGAAAGGAATCCACGACTATTTTAACAAGGGCGCCAAATTTAGTATTAGCTTCTATATAATATATGATGGGTGCGGTATCAATAAAGATATATTCATGCTGTGTCAACCTTTCAGAAAGTTTCATATACGTTCGTCTCGTAAACCACTGACGTAGTCTTGAACTTCCTGTTCCTCCCATAACCCTTTTCCCAGACCATAGAGTGCGCGCCAATCTTTTTCCTTTTTTGCATCTATCCCGGATTGTCGCAATAAAATCGCCAGCTTTTCGACCAGTCTTAGCTGATCTTGCGCAGATAAACGTTTAATTTCCTTTTCTATTCTCTTTAAGGCGTTTGTTTTCTTCATAATAAGGCTCTCCGATTTGTTTTGCGTGATCAAATTACTAAATAATTTATTGGCGACAAAATTTTCAAGATTCAATCCCGGAAATAAACACAACAATGAATGCTTCAAAAAGATCTATCATATTATGGCCCGTTGGGGCAAATTGCGTTTCAATTTCTTATTTTTGTCTGATGTTTCGTCCCGGACGGGACGTCGATTGCATTGGCGGCGTTTTTCGTTTCTACAAACATTATGTCCCTAACGGGACATTCAAGAGATTACGCCGGGAGAAATCACAAATCCCAAATTCGAATGTTCGAAACGCAATCCATAGGATTGAATGGTTTGTGATGCCGTCATCGGATTTAATGATGGGTCCCGGAGGGACCATATATTTGTAGATTTAATGTGATCGCCTGAAGCATCGGCGTCCCGTGGGGACGCAACGTTGCATGAAGGAGCAGGCGGAATAAAACAACGAGGGGCAACGCCCTGATAATATGCCACACCATAATGCATCATCGCTCCAAAGGACTGCCATAAAAAAAGCCGCGCATCTGTAACGAATACGCGGCTTTATGAATTTAAAAGCACGGTCTTTAAAACGATGGAAGCAATATCATAATTTTATAATGAACCAAATCAACACTTAAACCATTCAACGCTTGGACCTTATCAACAAATACTTCACCCCGTTCTTCACATTCTGCCACAGCAGCTCCCGCAGCCAGGGCAACGGCGCGTCGCTCCAGCGCTGGGGATGGAATGTCAACATCGCCTGTTGCGGAAAGTTATCGTTTTCAATAGCCCAAATCATATCTTTCGTTGTATTAAACTCAGGAAAATGATTAGAAGGCGACGCCGTTTGCGCCGAATCATGCTCGCTTTCCTCACGCTGTACCTTATCGCGTACGCTCACGGCCTGACCATCCCAGCGCCGGCCGGTATCGGTGTAATAGGCGACTTTATTAAAATCCACATCAAAATAGGGCTCGCCGATGACGCCCCGTTCGCGGTAGTCGTACCTGGTCCAGATAATACGGTTATCATAAAGAGAACGCGGCGAACCGTGCATGCAGACGGTCTTAACATCAAAATGGGCGCGCATTTGCTCCAGGTGGTCGCAAAACGATTCATACGCCAAATCAATCAGCTCTTCCCGGGTTAACGTTTTCTTTTTTCGTTTAACCACCAGATCAACGTCTTCATAATGGTAGCCGATCTCGTGGCCGAGCTCGGCAATCTGTTCCATAATGCTCACATCGTAACTTTCCGGCGCGACGCGAAAGTAATAGCTGCCCGCTATACCGTGTTCCGCCTGAATTCGCGCAAATCGCAACGCATTGGATGGCAATTGGTCCACATCATGACGCAGCACCACCGCCCGCTCCGCCGGCGTTTCCATATACCGTTCAAGGGTTTGTAAACGGTAGCCCGCACGGAGCAATGCGTTCAGCAGTTCTTTGTATGTTTGGATCGTGAAATCAAGCATCCTTACATCCTAAAAATAAAAAATCCGCGCCAACATGATGCATTGACACGGATTTATACTTTTTAATCAGATAACATACACCATTCATTCACCTACCTAATGGAATCGAAATAAGATTTTCATATCGTGCCGGCGTCCACAAAAATGTTCTGGCCTGTGATGGAACGCGCTTTATCGGACAGCAAATGGGCGGCCATATCCGCAACCGATGCGGCTTCGGTCGCTTCCTTTAAACTGGTGCGCCGGTAGATACGGTCCTTTTGTTCCTTTGATAACGCGGCGTTCATGGCGGTCTCCATGAATCCGGCCACAATGCAATTGGAGCGTATCTTGCGCTCGCCCCATTCGCGGGCCGTGTTCTTCGAAAAAGCCTCCAGCGCGCCTTTGGTCGAAGCGTACATCGCCAATCCCTTATAACCGGTGTGCACGCTGATCGAAGAGATATGCACAATGCTGCCCCGGATTTGATGCAACAGCATGTTGCGTATAACATATTTTGTCAAGATCATGGGCGTGAAAACATTGATGCGGTACATGTGTTCCAGGGTATCGGCGTTGATGTTGGTAACGATGTCATCGTATGCCATGGCGGCGTTATTGACAAAGCCGTGCAGCGGCGTATCCAGGGTCAAAAAGTCGTTTAACAGCAAGACCTTTACATCGCCGGTATTGGAAAGATCGAACGATTTGAGGTGTAATTGCTGCGGAAAGTTTTTTTGCAGGCTTTGCAGTTCATCGGAGATGGTGCGGTTAACGCCGTAGAGGCGATACCCCTCTTGCAAGAGGGTTTCAGCGATTTTGAATCCCAAGCCTCGTGAAACGCCGGTAATTAATATGTTTTTCATAATGTGGTATGTTAATTTAACATGCTGTTCGTATTCGTAATTTATCCTTCCTGCAGGGATAATCTTTATTGGACAACATCAAGAAAAACCACAAGCCACAGATAACAAATTACCAATGATCAAAACGCCATCCGCACGATTGAATGGTTCGATGATGTCGCTATCAGAATTGACGTCTTGTCCCGTGGGGACAATCGATTTGCAGAGCCGGGGTAATTAACGGAAAATGGGCGTCCCGTGGGGACGCAACATTGGCCGATGGATTTTTGGTTTCGTCCCGGACGGGGCATTATGGTGGCAATGACCTAGTTGTCGATGACAAATATGACCGCCTTCGGGGATTTATTAGTCTTAATTTACAATCATTATAACCGGGGTGTTTCCTTTTGAGCACCTCACAGGGATAAAATTGTTTAGCAAAATCATATAGAAATTAGATAGGTACTCCCGGTCATGGTTGGAACTAAAATTAAAAATTGGAAGCTATTTCCTTCTTTCCATGTATGTTTTAAGACCGTAACCGCTTCCTAATCCGCCCGCAAATACGACTAATAATTTCAAAATTTCTTTATATAAATCAATATTTTCATTAACGAGAAACAGCGTCAAAAAAACAAACAGAGCAGAAAAAATTAAAACATATGTTAACATATACTTTTTTGAAGACTGAATATCTTTAAAGGTTCTATCATCATCCTTTTCGGAAAGATCTAAAATTTTATCTATATGTTTTTCATTAAGTTTTGACAAGAATTGCGGAGGCAGGGGCCCAGAAGAACGTTGCATAGACCATCCAATTTGTACTACACGCTTAACCTCTTCAGGAAGTCCTTCTAAAACTTCTTCCTCACTTTGCTCTTCTGATTTATCCTGTTTGTCATTATTCGTGATTTTTACATCTTCCGTACTTTCATCTCTTGAAGTTTCTTTACTTTTGTCCATTCCCGTTCTCCCAAAAAATTAATAACTGATTCTGTTTAACCGGTTTTTAACTTTTTCTTCCAAAATATTGGTAAAACGTTTCTCAAGTTCGTTTTCAATAAAAATACCACAAGAATAATTCACAAGTTTAACAAATTCCTTATCATTAATAACATTGTGCTGTTTGAGTGTGCTTAAATATTTAAGCATATTTTTAAAAGATTTTTGATTTAAGTTGGAAAACAAATTTTTGCGGACATGTTCGTCTCTAAATATCGAAGAATTCTTATTATTTTCTAAATAAATATTCTTTCTTTTTATCATCGATTCCTCTATCCGGTTTTTTTTAAATTTTCTCATTAAATTACGTTTGATTCATTTATTTGTTCAAATGTAACGGGTATGATTAAGTATTACAAGCATCTGATTTTTTTAAGGTGTCCTGCTGCATTGCCTCCATGTAAACAAAATTCCTATTGTTTTAAAAGTTCTCTTAAACGCTTTATTATGGCGTTTGAATTTTTCCATATTAAATCCATAGATCAATATAAAAACGGGTACGACAAAGAAGCAAACCACTAAAGGAAAATTTCCCTATGAGCTGCGCTTCAATTTTCCGGTGCGGGTGGTTTCGATACGGTCCACAAACCGGAACATGCGCGGAATCTTGAAGTCCTGAAGCTTACCCTGCAGAAAGCCGCGCAGCTCTTTTTCGCTGACGCCGGCGCCGATGGTTTCCACATCGCATAACAGAATAGTTCCGATAACCTTGCTGGGCTTGCCGTAGACGTGCGCATTTTTAACTTTGGGATGGGTATGGACGGTGGCTTCCACTTCAAGCGGATTGACCTTGTAACCGCCCACATTGATCATTTCATTCTTACGGCTGATAAACCGGAAGCGCAGCGGCTCATCCGAAAGCACCTCCACCAAATCGCCGGTGCGGTACCAGCCCCCATCCAGTTTAAATCCGTCGGATTCGCCCAGCAGGTCCCTGTGCACCAGCAATTCGCCGTTATCGATTTTAATATGACGCCGGTTATCCTCTTTAATGGTGAAGGCGTCGCCGTCCGATGCAAACAGAGTACCCGCCTCGGTAGAGGCATAGACATTGAGCACGCGGGCATTGGGAAACATTTGTTGCAGCGGCGCCAGCAGTTCGTTGTCCAGACGTTCGCCGCCGGTTGTAATACGCTTTAATGAGGGAAACACCCGGTCCGCCGGCAGCAACAATCGGAAAAAGGTGGGCGTGGCGGACAGGTTGGTAATGCGGTAACGCAGCAATCGTTCGAAAATACGTTCCCGCGACAGGCGGAAGAGATTTACCATGGCGTTTCCGTTCAGGAGGGCCTGGAAGAAGACCTGCAATCCCGCAATGTGGGTGGGATTGTAAGCGAATCCCCAGACGTCGTCTTTCCTGTCGGCGCCCCGTTTCACCGCGCGGGTCATGCTTTTAATATTGTGGCGTACCTGTTTGGGCAGGCCGGTGGTTCCCGAGGTATAGAGCGTTAAACGCCACTTTCCGGACTGCAACGTTCGTTCGATCAAATCCGATACATTTTCTATTTCCAAAGCGGGAAGAGGACTGGTTTGTATGCGCATCGCTTCGCTAACGCCCAGTTCCTGTAGTTCTTTGTTCGAAAAATCGTAATCCAGAAGCGTCAAATCGCTGTTCGCAAGAAGGGAGAGCAAAACCGTTTTGAATATATCGTAATAATCGCTACTGTAACAGTAAGGATTATAACGATCCGCGCGGTTCAGATCGTCGATCAGGCGCGACCAGGTATAGGCGACATCGTTCAGGGAATCGTAGAAGAAGAGATCACTCATGTTGATCAATCTTGCTTAAAATTTCGCCGACGGTTTCGACAATGCCCTCCTCGAAGACATCCACGCCGTATTCGCTTTCGATACGCACCGTTAGTTCCGCCAGATCGAGGGAATCAAAACCGACATCATTTCGCAGTTTCATGTCGGGATTTATCGAATCGAGCGGATCGCGTTGTTTGTTCTCACGTATTTGATTCACAATGTGCAGCAGCTTGGTCATATTAAGTATTCCTTACACTTCAAAATTTTCCTGTAGCAATCATAGATTGACAATCGAACATCGTTTTACCCACAGCCCCCTCCCCTGCCTGTTCCAAAGGGATCCCTTCTGGGCAGGACGGCAAATGGAAGGGGCGGACCGTTATTCATCCATGCGTTCAAAGCGTATGCCGTAGCGCGAAAGGTAGCGCACAAACTCTTCGCCCACGTCGTTCGTTCCATGGCGTTTCAGGTCCTCAAGCGACAGCATCATGGTCGATTTGTGCATCCGGTTTTCAATCGGCGCCAATGCGTCGTTCATCAGAACCATCAACGAATGGTTAGTCGACAGCGCTTTTTCATCCGGCGATTCGTTCAGGAATATTACGCTGCGGCTCTGTTTGTCCTTCCGTATCTGCAGCTGTAAACGACCTTTGTGTTCCGTTTCATCGCAGCGATAACCGTTATGCTCCAGATAATCCCGGAAGGCCTTCACGATATCCATAACGATTTTGCGTCTCTTTTTCTCCGGCAGGTCGCGGTGGAAGATATTGGGCTTTATGTTCAAGGGATTGCCGCCTGCGATGGAATCCGCCGGGATGTTGTTGGATACCAGCGACTCCGGCCCCACAACCACATGTTCGCCGATTGTCACATCGGAAGTAATGAACACCCGCCAGGCGATCCAGACTTTATTGCCGATGGTAATCGGTCCGAACCGTACGGGATAGCCCTCCAGCGCCGAAAGCCAGGAGCTGTGCGTAAACAGAAGGCAATGCCCGCCCAGCGCGGAATCATCGCCTATAACGACCGGTTTGGTGGGATTGATATAGGTCATCTGCATGATGAGACAACGCTTGCCCACTTTTAACAGCGAATCGGGATCGACCAGTCCGCCGGCGTACACCTGCTCGCGGATGCGCGTGTCTTCGCCGATTTCGATGCGCTCCGTATCCAGAAATGTCATGGAACCGATAAATACATGGCGTTCGATACGGATGTCCCGCGCCCGGAGAATCGTCAGGAAACCGATGTGGACATGGTCGCCGATACGGACCTGCTTAGCGATCAGCACCGAGCCCAGCCCGAATTTTACGTTGTTGCCGATGCGGTATCCTTTAAGCCGGTAGATTCTTTTTTTAATAAAGCCGGGCAGAAGGCCTACGGTTATTATTGTGAACAGCGGGATGCGTTCCTTTTTAATAAGCATGTTTAACACGCGTTTATTTTGAAACGATACTGAATGCTCGAATCATTTTTATACTGCACGCTACTTTCGGGATAGTTTTCGATATACCAAGTTAAAAATTCAGTCAAATCGATTTTGTCGGATAACATCCTGTTCTTACGATTGCGCCATTCTTCTTTTAAATCGGGCATTTCCAGTAACGCATCGATTGTTTCGTAGAGCTTATCTTGTTGCGACGTTTGAATGCCGTACGTCAATTGGTATTTATCTTCCAATTCTTGCAGATAACCCAGTTGCCCCACGAAATCATTAAAACGTATCGCAGGCGTGCCCAATACTGCAGCCTCGGCTGTCATGGTTTGGCTGTCGCCAATGTACATGTGTGCAAAATGTAAAACATCATGCATCATCAACGGATTGATACGCAACCGGTATTCCTCAAATTCGGGTTCAAGCGGGCGTTCTGAAGTAATATAAATCCTACCTTGGGGTTTAAGCTTATTTACGAGGTTTCTTGCAATGGTACGGGTAATGCCTTTTTTGCCGTCGTCGTGATAGGCCGTTAATTTGGCGAAACGGATCAGAAAATAACGTTCGTGCCCGTCGTACAGATTTTCCACTTTTTTCAGATCAGGTTGGAACGAACCCGGCGTCAGATAGGCTAACTCGTGATAGCTGTTATAACGCACCGCTTTTTTCGACCATCTACCCGGACTGCACGATTCGGGACAGATCATGTGTTCGGCAAACGGGCCCGCCAGTTTTGCGAATTGCGGTACCGCTTCCAGGTCGTCTTCGAAGAACACCAGGGAAGGGATTTTGAGCAAACGTCCTACGTGGGCAATTTCTGTGGCGGAGCCCAAAAGGAGCTGCGGTTTATGTTTGATGCACAGATTGATGAGTTTAAAGTCGCGTTTAATCAGACTCGCCAAAATATTGAGAGAGCGATCTTTACGGGCCTGAGGCGTTAAATTGATAAACGGTATTCCGCTTTCTTGCAGCAATGAAGCCAGCACGTCTTTGCTTTTAATGGTTATGATCGCTTCATGGCCGTGATCATTTAATTTCTTTATGATGTTTTTAAACAAATGAAAGTGCGCAGGATGGCCCAGATAAAAAAGAATCTTCACTCAGCCTCATTCAGTTTGTAAAGAAGATATGCCAAACCCGCAAACATCCACGCCTGGGACCAGCGCATGAACGGCGTCTTATTCGTATTGTAGCGATACTTTCTGAAATAGAAATAACCGTCCACATCCTGCATGTGATCGATCAAATAGTGAGCAACTTTTATCGCCAATTCGAGATCGCCGAAGCGGCTTAACGTCAAAAGCGCCTGCCCGCCCGCCGTACAATCCACGGGATAGGCGCGGTCATGGTAAAATTTCGGCAAAACCGATTCTTCGAAAAAACGGTTTTTATAGAAAGCGTAGCCCTTTCGCAAATGCCCGGCATACCGTTGATCGCCGGTATTCTTTAAATAAGCATCCAGACAATCCAGAATATAACCGGTATGGTAGTTGTCGATCCAGCGCGCTGTTGTCCGGTCGCCGTAATACCAGGAGCCGTCCGCGTTCTGGCGGTCCGCCACGTAACGAACGGCTGCTTCCGCCGTCTCTTTCAAAAGCGGATCTTTTTGTATCGAATACACCTGACTCAATAAACGCGCGCCCTTCATGGAAGCGTTGTACACCGTCTGCTGGTCAAACGGCGAATAGGAAAAACAGAATGCATTGCCGTCATAGGTGCGTTCTAAATCCTCCAGTACAAAAGGAACGGCCCGCTCGCACAAATCCAGCGCTTTCCGTGGGCCCGTGATTCGATAGGCTTCAAACAATCCGTTGGTTACGATACCAGTCGCCACGACGGTGGGCTGGTAGGCGGGAATCTGTGCATAGCGCGCTTCCCAGGGAAAATCATACCCCCAACTGGCGCCTGAATAACCGCCAGGGATAACGTTCTCAAGGGCCCTGGTAAGATTCTCAATTTTTTCTTTGCAGCGAGATCGTTGATCCGGAGCTGCCTTCCACAAGTAAGTGTAGCCCTGGATCGCCAGACCCAGCGTAACGGGATTATGTCCTTTGGGAATGTTAAAGAGGGGACGAAGATTGAGCGGCGCTCTTTTAATGAACTGCTGGAAAGCAAACTTGAACCATTTACTGTTCTTAAAAAGAGGGAATTGAAACACAGGAGAAAGCAAGGCATCGTAAGGATCGTAACCTTTATACGCTTGCCGTTCGATATAATTTTGCAGACGTTTTAACGAGCGTTCGATCTTATCCATTCAGCGACAGGGTAGCGCCCGTTTTAATGGATTCAATTACCTTTAGCGTTGCCAGCGTAGAATGGTACAGCGCATCGAACGAAATGGGTGCCGGTTTGCCTTCTTTGACGCTGTCCAGAAACGCCGTTACCCCTTGGCGATGGCCTTTATCCTGTTTCTGTTTGGATTGCTTCTCTTTGTGTGCATACAGCACCAATTCCCTGAAATCGTTCAGCACCGCCGCCTGCGATCCCGCAAACACTTCCAGATACTCTTTGGGCATGCATTTGGAGCCGTTGGAAAAATAGGAAATACCGGCGACGCTTCCGTTAACAAAGGCCAGGCTCACCACAAGCGTATCCATCAAGTTTTTGTCGTCGTCCAGGTTTTTGGCCGAAAGCGAGGCGATATCGGAACCGGCTAGATACATGGCGAGATCGATAAAATGACAGACTTCGCCGATAATGCGTCCGCCGCCGATTTCTGGATCGTGTATCCAGTGATCGGCGGCCACCATACCGGCGTTGATGCGGTACTGGACGGCTTTCGGAAGCTCATTGCCAAAGACGTTCCGGATGGTTTCGATGTGGGGCGCAAAGCGGCGGTTAAAGCCGACCATCAGCCGCGGCCGCTTTTCCGGCGTCATGGCTTCATATACGGTTTTAATTTCTTCCAGTGACGTTTCATCCATGGCCAGCGGCTTTTCGACGAACACATTTTTGCCGGACTGCAGCGCTTTAACCACAAAAGGCGCGTGCAAATTATGGCGGGTAGCAATGAATACTGTATCTATATTTTTATCCTCAAAAATTTCATCGGCTTCGGTAGTGGCATAATGAAATCCGTATTTCTCAGCAACATAACGCGATGTATGGCCATTAGCCGTAGCGACTCCCACTAAATTTCCCATATGTTTAATATGCGGAAGTAACATATTTTGAGCAAAAGAACCAGCTCCGATAAAACCAACATTGCCTTTGTTTGTTTGATTAGCACTATTTTCTGAAAAAGAAATTTTCCTGGTCAAATCGGTATTGGACGTACCATATTTAATCATAATACCGGTAAACGGTTCGCTCTTATCAACAATCATCTGATAAGCTTGTGGTGCCTCTTCAAATTTAAACTCATGGGTAATAAGTTTGTCGATTTGCAGTTTTTTATCTTGTAACAATTGTAAATAAGCCTGCATGTTACGATTCTCGGTCCAACGCACATAACCGTAAGGATAATCGATGCCTTTTTCTTCATAGACCGGATCGTATCGTCCCGGACCGTAAGAACTGGACATACGCAAATCTAACTCTTTTTTATAATAATTGGGACGGCTGAAACCGGTGGGAACGGCGCCCACAATAACAATTTTGCCCTTCTTTCGGCACAATACGCCCGCTAATTCAACCGGATCCAGCGAAGATGTACCAGCGGTAATAATGACCGCATCTGTCCCGTAACCATGTGTTTGCCGAATGATGATATCCGTAAGATCATCGCGGTTGCGCTCTATCGCCAGCGTTGCACCGCAATCTTTTGCCAGCTTTACAGGATTGGAATCGATATCTATGGCATATGTTTGCACTCCTGCAGCGTTAAGCATTTGCACGGTCAATTGACCCACCAGCCCCAGGCCGATTACCGCGGCGTTTTCTCCCAATTTTAACTCTGCCTGCCGAATACCCTGCATGGCAATAGCCGCAACAGTGGTAAACGCTGCATGCCTCATATCTACGCCCGAAGGCACTTTAGCACACAAATGTTTATGTACGGCCACAATCTCGGCGTGATAAGCGCCCGCTCCCCCGCAGGCCACCAAATCACCAGGTTTAAAATCAACAATGTCATCGCCGACATCGATAACTTCACCAGCGCAACTGTAGCCCAGCGGCGCCAAAGCTTCCAGCTTATTCATTACCATGCGGTAGGTCTCTTTAAGGCCCTGGCTTTTGGCCATATCGATAACTTGTTTTACTTCTTTTTGCCGGGCTTTCGCTTTGCCCACATAGCTCATGCGGGCGTCTTTAACAGTTTTTCCTTCGGTACCCGTGCTGATGATGGAATAGTGGTTTTTAACTAAAACCTGGTTTTCATTAATAACGGGTAACGATACTTCGGAAAGCTCCATATTCCCTGATTTTAATTGTTGCGTTAATTGTCTCATATCTATTACTTTAAAATTCTTTTATTAAAAACCTATGTTTTCCTCTGTTTGTCGTTTTAATTTCATTAACCTTTTCTACTTCAACTTTAAAGGGCATGCCCTCTTTTTGGGAAAGCGTTTTTACAATCTCCTTCTCATGCTGCAGTGAAAAGGATTCCGAAGGTACAACCCGTATAATCAAATAACCAGGCTTCTTGTTTACCACTTGCATCTTTTTTACATGATTAAAATACGTCGCATGTCTTCCAAATATTAGAGCAGTTAAAGTAATTTTCTCACCATTTAATCCAATTGCAATTTCTTGTTTTCTACCGATAATATCGTTTAAAATTTTATGGTTACGCCCACAGTTAGTACACTTTGATTTTTCACCCTTTCCAAAATCTTTCGTTCTATAACGTATCAACGGCATCATAGGATTGATAAATGTTGTTCCTACGATTTCAAACAATGATTTATCTTTTTGATCCTCTTTTTCAATTTTATCTTCGATTATAAACTCTACATAAGAGTACGTAGGTAAAAAGTGGTAGTCATTTGTAAGTTCACAATTGCCGCCCAATGCACACAACTCTCCGTGTCCGTACCAGTAATAAATTTCATTAATCTGAAAAAAATTCTTGAATTTTTCAAGTTGCCAGGGATATATATTTTCTGAGCCCAGAAAAATAGCTTTTAATGAATTGAATTGGTAACTCTTATAAGAAGATAACTGGATTAGATTATACAAAGATGCTGGGTAAGCATTTATAAATTGTACTCTATACTTTTTTAATAGATGGAGATATTCATTTGCATTATTATTATTAATTGCATAGCTGCTTAAAATCAGTGCATTTCTCCAAGGATCAAAAGAGTATTCTTTGTATTTGCCTAAAAAATCTCCTCTCAACCTTGCAAATCGGTCGCCCATTTTATAACCTACCCTCGACCATAGTAAATCCATATGGGCATGTTCAGCTGCTCTGGAGTGCCCCTTTAACATATAAATAGGGAGTGGATTACCCGTTGAACCACCAGTATTTGCGTATAGCCTTTTTTTTACAGGAAATTTGTTTGAAATGAATTTATGAGGATTATTTTGAATATCTTCTTTATGGGTAAAGGGTATTCTTTTTTTAAAATCATCGAAATCCTTTATAGAATTCACATTTATTCCATACTTATCGAATGTTTCCTTATAAAAGTCCACATAATTATAAGCATCCTTAATTGTTTGTATTAATTTTAAAAATTGAAATTCTTCTATTGATTCAAGTTCGGCATAATCGTAATTTTCAGCTAAATTAAAGAATGCTGAATACTTATAACCTAGAAGATATTTTCTAGGTATAAAATATGAAGGACTAGCCAAAATAATTTTTAACCAGTCAGGCATTTTTTTATAGATTGATAAATATTTATATAATTTATCTTCCAATGACATAACGTAAGTAATTTATTATAAATTTCTTAAGAGTTGTAATATATCAGTTTATACTTAGAAAAAGATCGGAATAATTTTTTACCATCGTTTTTGCCGTGTAATGGTCTTCATACAAACTCCTGCTCTTATCCCCCATTTTAAGTCTTATTTCAGGATTATTTATTAAATATCGTATTTTTTCTGCAATTTTTTGCGGAGTTACCGGATCAATAATATAACCATTTTCACCATCTATAACAATTTCAGAAATAGCCCCTTGATTACTTGTAATAATGGGTAAACCAGCCGCCATTGCCTCAATGAGTACTAAAGGAAGACCTTCAGGCATAATAGGAGTAAATATAAATATATCACAATTTGACAGAATTTCATATTTTTCCTTACCTGTCTTTTCTCCCAAAAATGTAACAGGTAATCTACTATTTTTCACGGTTTCAATACAATATTTTTTTGTTTTTTTATCGTTCCATATTCCAACAACCTTTAATACTATTTTTTCTTTAATTTCATCTAGAAATTTTAAAGCGTCGATTAGTTTAATGATACCTTTGGAAGGTAATAAATTTCCGAGATAACATAGCTCTAATTTTTTATTTTTATTTTTTGCGGGTATTACATTCACATCTATTCCATTTGGTATCACATAAATTCTACTATGAGAAAAGTAAGGTTTAAAAAGATATTTAAGTTTGTTACCAAGAACAATTGATCCATAAGCATAATTTAATGTATAAGTAAAATATTTTTTGATTATAATATTTGATTCTTTTTGCCAGATATCTATTTTACTGCCATGAAGTATGATAATGGTTTTTGAGTTTACTATTTTATTTAATATCAAATAGATGGAATCCTTTAAATAGCCAATAGTTGTTTGGCTAACAGGAACCACAACAATCTCAGGTTTAAATCTAATTAATAGTATAAGATATCTTAAATATAATAAAAAGTTCTTATATATTTTACTTAAATTAATTTTACCTAATGATTTTAATTCTTTATTAATATTATTATTTAAATATTTAATATCTAAACTGTCAGGCCAATCTGCATTTTTTAAAGTATAAAACCATATTGAAACACCATAATACGGTGGAGGTATTTTCCCTATAAATACAATTCTTTTATGTTCATTTAAAGTAATTTTCATTTTTTATAATTGTGTCAATAAAAATCGTATAATTATCACTATTATTTTTGTATTTAGTAATTATTGCTTTTTTAGTGCTTTACACAGCATCTTAGCTTTTTATTATAGAATTAATAATTTCTATACCATATGAGACTGGATATTCACATGCTTTTTTTCTTGCTTCTTCTCCGAATTCATGTATCTTATATTTATTATTGATAAAGTATGTCATATATTCAGCTAATTTTTTAATATTGCCTACTTCATATACAAAACCATTTTTTCCATTTTCAACTCTATCCACTACAGAGCCTGATACATTCGTTCCTATAATAGGCTTACCCCATGTCATGGCATCTAAAACTACAGTAGGAAAAGGATCTCTTTCAGAAGGATGTATAAAAACATCCGCAGATAAGAATAGAATTTCTACTTCATTCGGCTGCAACCAACCTAAGAAATAAACAGAATCATTTAATTTAAGATTATCGGTTAAAAATTTTAATTCATATTCTTTATTGCCCTTTCCTGCAATCAATAATACACATTTTTTACTATTTATTCTTGAGATTGCCTTGATAATATCCGCGAATCTTTTCTTTTTAATAATTTGCCCCATGCATAAAAAAATAATTGTATCTTTATTTTTAATATATTTAGTTCTGACTTCTTTAGCTTTTATTATTTTTTCGTTGCTTATATTATTAAAACGTGATAGATCATAAAAGAAAGGAAAAGAACGGATTTTATTTATATTACAACCTAGGTCTACTAGTGCTTGCAATCCCATTTTGCCAGTGCTCCAAATCTGATCAAAATATTTAAAAACGTATTTTGATATTGCTTTTCTTAAAACTCCTTTGTAACCTTTCCAGTAATTACCTTTAGGATTCAGGGAATCAGTCCAGTAGACTTTCTTAACCTTTTTTTTCAAAAGCAATATTATTAAAGCGTATCGCCAATATCCCCAGCCAGAAACCACTACTAAATCTGCATGATTTATTAACCTTAAAACTGAAATAAAATTATCTGTAATAAAATAATAATAATATTTAACATTAGATAATTGCCAGGGATGTGAAGATAATTTTTTTATTTTATAATAAACATATAAATTATAATGATAATGCAATTGGTTAAATAAAAAATCATTATAGGGTGATCTTGCTACGGCAAACCAAATTATTTTCTTTTTTTTATTTGCTTGAACCATTCTTTATTTTCTTGCCTCCACGAAAATTCCTTCTCTAGTATCAAGAATTTCAACATCTTTTATTTTACCTTTACTAATTTCCCTCTCATTAACATCTCTAAAGCCACACTTTTTTAATAGTTT
The DNA here is from genome assembly GCA_964542915.1 of uncultured Calditrichaceae bacterium. Classification (GTDB taxonomy): domain Bacteria; phylum Calditrichota; class Calditrichia; order Calditrichales; family Calditrichaceae; genus CAZIVP01. Next base: position 51,491 of record CAZIVP010000022.1, read on the forward strand.
TTTTAGCTCTAAGTAATTGTACATATAACGATGATTACTATAATAACTATTATATCCAACTATACTTGTTGTTACGTACTTTTGTATATTATTAATATTTTTATTTTCGTATTCTTTTATTGCTTCTTTAATTTTACTAACTTCATCATCTAACGAAGGAACACAGATTCTAATTAATCCATTTTTTTTTAAAACTCTGTTACATTCTAAAAGTAATTTTTCTGCCTCCTCTTTGAAAATATGTTCAAAAAAGTGTGAAGAATAGATATTAGGAATTGTGTTGTCATTAAATGGTATTCCATTTCTTAATTCAAAATGAATAAATTTAAAGGAATATATTTTGTTAAAGTAATCATTAAATTCATACTTATTTGACATATTAAATAGAGAAAAAAACATTTTAACAATTGTTTTTGGTAATATCCTAAAAAAATAGTGGCTTGCTCCTCCATCAATACCCAGCCATGTTGGTGGATTGTCAATTCCACAACCTAAATTCAATCCAGTATAATTCTCATTAAAATGATATATTTTATTTTTTTTAAAATTTAGGATAAAAGAATTTATAATCTCCCAAACAACTATCTTCAATATATCACTCGTCTTCATTTATAAAAATCCCAGAAAATTTAATAATTTATATCTTTTAAAATCTTTTTTGCACAATTTATATTATTAAATCCAAGTTTATTATTTTTAATATGGCCATTAATCGCAATATTTTCTCGTAAAGTTTCGTTCTCTAAAAAGTAATTAACTTTAGATAATAAACTTTCCTTACTTTCAAAATAAGCACATTGTTCATTTTCTATAAAAAGTTTTTTTAATTCGTTAGATTTTTGAGTTAGCATAAAAGTACCAATAGCTGGAATTTCAAAGTTTCTTCTAGTATATACGTCCCTATTTAATTTCGATAGAAAAACAAGTGCAATTTTTGATGATTTTATTTCTTTGATATATTCATCACCAAACGCTGATTTTTTTATTTTAAAATTTTTTAATATTTTATTATTTTTTATTTTATCCCAAGAATGACCAATAATTCTTAAGTTAATATTATTTTTAATTAAGAATTCACAATAATCAGAACGACCATCATTCTCATAATGCCCTATGAATGTAACATCATATTTTTTTTTGGTATCAATTTGTTTATCATGAAAATCTTTTATATAATAAGGCATTAATATTTTTGTATTATTTGCACCATGATTTTTTGCTTCTATTATATTAGATGGTCTATAAACATAAACTATGTCACATAATGGTAATATGTTGAAATATCTTCTATATTTAAAATATTTATAGGTATGTTGAAAAGGATTATCATTATGAAAACATATTATTTTTGCTTTACAATTGTCTTTAATATTTTTTAAGGTTTTTCTTTTAATAAGAACTGGTCTTTGAAAGAAAACAAAGTCATAATTATTTAATATAATTTTGTTTTGAATTTTATTATTTATATTATCAATTAATTGGCCACTTCTTAATTTATATTGCAATATATTTACTAATCTGTTTTTTTCAATTGGAATTTTAAAAGAATCCATATTAATCCCATTTTTAACAAAACCATTATATAAAGCTTTCTCATAAATTTCCCATTGCCAGTCGCCTATTATTATTCCTTTCATAATATTACCTGAATCAGTGAAATTTCATTGAAATGAGGGTTTCCTACAAAAATTTAGCCTATTTTTTTGAAAATGTGCTCAGGATTGAGCACATCTTTAATTTTATTTCATAATTTATCGGTTAATAATGTTTTTTTTTGTCCCATTTTTTTGGTTTTGGACAGACTTAGCCCTTGATTCTATTTTTTCATTAAAATTTTAACTATATATGCATCATGGCTTCGCTCCATCTGTTTTTATAATAGAGCCTCAGTATTTTGTGCTTTGCCCAGTTTAAAAACAGCGCTCCCATGTACATCAGATTTTGTAATACGCTACGGATACGGAGACGATTTCCACGACGACTGCCCGGCGCTTTACCTTTCTTTAGAACCTGTTTGCCCATCATACGCAAAAGGTTAATGTCTTGGTTCAGCGGGAATTGGACTTTTAGCATTTAAAATAAGTAACACCT
>CAZIVP010000023.1:0-46829 GCA_964542915.1 uncultured Calditrichaceae bacterium
TAGGTGTTACTTATTTTAAATGCTAAAAGTCCAATTCCCGCTGAACCAAGACACAGGCTCATCTACTAATAATATTAAATTTTGACCTCTGAACGATTTTGCATACGCATGAGCAAACGATAAAGCTAAAACTTGTTGTTGTCCGGTTCCAAGCTCTTCAAAAGAACGCACTTCATTATTTTCAGTAGGGAACACTCTTAACGTTTTAAAATAATTGCTCGGATCGTATGCTGAAAAATCAAGTTGCAATCCATGGGTCATATTCGTGATCATATCACCGGCTATATAGGACATATTATCCTTAAAAGCTCTGAAGTCCTCAACAGCATTAAACGTTTCTTTGATATCTTTAAATAATTCTTTTAATCTTAAAACGCGCTCTTCATCAGAGGTTAATTGATGATGAAAAGCCTTCATTACTTTAGAAAGAAGTGTAAATTTACTACTGTAACTTAATTGATACGATAAATTTTGTTCTGAAGAGACAAATACACTACACAATTCATCTCTATGTGCATTATATACATAAGGATTTAGTTCACCATCTTCACTTTGGATAGCATTAAGACTATTGCCTTGTTCTTTAGAAGACCGAAATTCAAATCCTCTACATGTAAATTCGTCAAAACGACCAAGTCTGTTTTGCATTCCGGTTACAGTAGAATTGATAATAATTTCCATATCCTGATTTTGATTTCTACCAAAATAATCATGATCTTCTAATGTTTTATACTTTGGATGGTATTCACCGAATATCAGATCGATGGCTCGAATTATATTGGTCTTACCCGAATTATTCTCCCCAATAAAGATCACCGGTTTGTTTTGAGGTAATGAAATACTTACTTGTTCACCAATCGACCTGTAATTCTCGATTGTAATCTTGGTTAATCTCGCCATTTTACGACACTCAATTTATTTTTATATAATCGGCAAGTTTTAGTGACATGTTGTAAGCGAGTTCAACTGCATACTTGGGCATTATAAAATTATAGGTGGGTTCCCACTCCAAGGGAATATGGCCACCCTCGCTTATTGATTTTCTACCTATCAACGGAAATCGCAGGTGAAATATAGCTTCAGTTTTAGCAGTAAAGAAATAATTATTCTTCGTTACTATATCTTCAAAAAATCTACAGACTTTCTCAAAATCAGGATTTTCTATAGAAAAATTACAATACTCTTTAAAAGGCTCATTTGAATTAATTTCTGCGACCAGAAGGGCTTTTTCAAACTCTGTAATCACTACAACGGGAATCGTTTTTATTTCCCAATACCAGCCTTTTTTTCTTCTATCTTCCACAAATTCGACTGCATCAACAAAATTTAAATGGAACGCATTTGATCCTGCATATACTGATGAAAAATTGTGCCAAACTTGTTTCTTTGCTGTTGCATAGTAAAGCTGTCCAAGAAAAACCGATTTAAGAGACCAGCCATTGAAATCATAACGCAATTCAGTCCGCGTAATGTGTTTTAATTTAGAGTCGTTCATAAATTGTATTATGTTATAAGCTTAATAATACTTCATTAAACTAATCATTAGATATCTTGACATCAATGTTCAACTGCCGGAAAGCCTCTTCGATTTTATCCTCAATATCCTGCTCCGAGATGGCGCCGTTCTTTGCTTTCAGGTTTATCTCCAGCGAATCAAATTTACTTTGCAGCAAATTCATCACTCCCATTATGCCCGCAACTTTTCCCTTCGGAATCTCAAACGTTAAACTCAACCTTCCTACGGTTTTACCTGCAGAAATTTCTGTTTCCGATTGCGTTTTTGGCTCTTCTTTGTCCATCGATGGTTCGCCTTCAGGCGTACCGATCACCGTACCTTCCGTTTGCGCTGCTTGCGGGCTTCCCTCCTTTTTCTGTTGAACACAAACAGAATCTTTGATGATGACTTCTTTACCCGAAAACGATACGACCCCGTCTTCATTGTAATAAACACACTTCGGCCGCTCCTCATCTAATTCCCCTAAACCGAAAACGCCCCGGCGAACGCCTTCTAAAATGCCCTGTTCCAGGGCTGCCCTGCTGGTTGGCCGGGCTTCCCCCGGCGTCTTGAGCGTGGATTGAAAGAGTTGTTCGGTTAAAACATACGCCTTATCTCCCAGATACTTTTCCTTTAAAACCAGCGGCGCAATGGATTCCAGAATCTCATTGTCTATCTTGAGTTGGTCGAATAATTCTTCATCGATATGTTTGGTTAATCCATAGGTGGGTATTCCCAAATCCCGTTCCGTAAAGCCATCGCGCGCCGGCAGAGTGATCTTGCGATATAGACGGCGGATCGCTTCTTTAACCGGCGACTCGATTTTTTTAAGCTCATCTTTCACTTCTTTTTGCTGCTCTTCGGAAAGTTTTAAATGCGTATCCTTTGTGATGTTTTCAAGGGCAATTTTTCGTTTAAGCGTATTGATGAAGCTATTGCGTTCACTATCCAATGGTAACAAAAAAAGAACCGTGTTTTTGTACACCCGCGGTGTTTGCCCTTTTAAACGCAGGATTTCGGACACGCGGTCTTTATCATCTTTAGGTAAAATAACCAGTTTGATTTCTTCCGAGTCCACAATATTGACCGACTCATCTTCCCAGATATACGTTTTAAAGTGTTGGCCTTTTAACGAGGAACGCAACAATTCCTTTTCCAGCTCCATTAAATCGGCCTCTTTTAAGTTTTCCATATTATTCAGCAATATGCGGTTCAAATTGGCCTGATTGCTAAAAGAGTAGCGTTCGTTACGGGTTTGCAAATAAAAAAGCTTTGTTTTCAACTGCTCCAAGGCTTCGGCCACCAGCGGTGATGGATTCTGAATGGTGGTGGCGGATCGTTTGATTTCGCGCAGGTTGGCGCCGTGCTCCTGCCCGCCTGAAAAGGAATACATGAATATGGTCGTGGCCGTTCGCGTCCCGATGGATAATCCGCGATAGGCGTTGCCAAGCGATGCGTTGACGCGTTCCGATCCCGAATCCGCGCTGGTGATGTCATTGCCGATAATACTGTTAAACTCCGAACCGATATGCTTTAATAACTCCTGCCGCAGTTCCTGCTTGCCTAAATCAAAATCGGCCAGGCTGATGTACGCTTTACCGCTGTCCTGAAGGTAATGGATAACCAACGAAAGAAGACGTAAAACCCCGCGGGTGCGCTGAAAGGTGTGATAACTGCCCCAGCGATGGTAGAGTATGTCAATGACTTCCGGCATGAACGGATACGATTTTAAAAAACGATTACGATAATCGCTGGGTTGGCTATCCACCGGTAAGATATTTTCCTGATCGGCGTATTCCACAAATGTATTGACAACCTCTTTAGCGCTTTCTGTTTTGACGCTCGTAAAAAGCCGTTGTCGGATGATGCTGGCAATTTCGCTCTCTTCTACCGGCGTATAAATGCGCTCCCGTCTGCCGGATACCTTTTGCAGTTTCTGGTACAATTGTTCGGCGTCTTCATCGTAATGCTCCATCAGGCTGGCCGGAAGCGTGACCAGCAGACACACCTTTTCCAGCGCGCCGACGGTTTCGGACAATTCCTGCATGAAGGCCAGCGTTTGGGCGGCTAAATTGTTGCCCCCTACCGTAACCCCGGCCGCTTTGGTTTGATATTCCAGTAATTCATCGATAAGAATGATCAGCGGCTGGTGGGCGGATAGCAATTTGCGGATGGTTTCCTTACCGGGCGCCACCTGTCCCTCGCATAATTCGATTCTTCCGGCGAGGGACTGTTCAAATTGTCCCCAAATGGTTTGCCTGGCGCTCAGAGCGGCGCCATCGATGACGATGCGGTTTGAGCCCCATTCATTCGCTTTATGGTACAGGGCAATCAGGGCATGAGTTTTACCGCCGCCAAACGGCGTCTGTAGTTGAATAAAAGAATCGCCGCCTTTGCCGTTTAATCGTTTTTTGACCACAGAAAACAGATTGTCAAGCCCCTGCGTCACATAGGTTTTTTTAAAAAATGTTTCCGCATCCCTATATTCATCCGCACCGCGATCTTGCGTCACTTCCCAAAGATCAGCCGCAAACACGTCCATGGTTAGACGACCCTGTAAGATGTCATCGTGAGGGATGGCAACGGTGTTAAATGGTTTCATTGAAAATAAATCTCCTTTTATCCGTTTATGTACTCATCCGCAAAACGAACGAGAATAACAAGACCAATTTAAGCTTCCATGGTTGGTTTCGTTTCCCTATTCTGTCTGCTCTGATTTACGCGGCGTATTTGATAATTTCCACTTCAGCGCCTTTTTGAACAGCCTCTTCGGCGCGCTGCAGTAATTGGTCTGTGATCTTGTCGCTCAAGTAATATTCACCGCAATTCTCGCAAATATCAGCGGGCGCTTCCTTAAAAATGACGGTGGTTTGCCCTCTCTGTAAGGTAACCGAAACATGGCCCGGCCGGATTGTGCCGTTTTTGCAAATAACGCACTTCACGTTGTTCTCCTTAATACTCGGCAATAAACTCGCTGTGCTTAACCGTTACATGACCGCTGTTTTTTCGATACGCCGTTCAAACATGCGTTGAATGGCGTGGCTGCTAAATATGTATTGCTTGCATTCCATTGACGCTCACTTTTAAAATTAATCGAATATATTCCTTTGCCCGGATGCGGTCTTGATATCCGATTGCAACCGTTCCCTCCCGGACAGAAACCCATCCAGCAATTTCTTCTCTTTATTCTCATTGGGCAAACATTCCGATACGGCCTGGCCCACGCGATAAAACGATTCGCTTTTACCAAAGCCCGACTCCTGTAATACGCTTAGCATTTCTTCTCTCTTACTCTTTTCCCAGTGCAACAGTACAATATGTAAGATATCGATGAGTTCATGATGGTTTTTATGATCCATCAAGGATGTGTTGCGCCGTTCATGCGGACCCAGAACGCGGATAAATTCTTTCTCTTTTTTGATGAAGCCGGGCCGGTTCCACAGGGTAGCCATATCCAAACCGCAGCTTTGTGCCAGTTTGCGGGCCGCGTCAAAAGGTACTTTGGCGGCGCCGAACTCCCAGCGCCACAGCACATAAAAACGCGTCAAATCGGAAATCTCTTCGGCGAAGCCGTTATGTAAAATCCGCTTAACGGCAAAATCAGTGACGATCTTGCGCACATCCATCAGCAGACGGTTGGCGCGGATAATGTTGCCTTCGTAATCCATTACCTTTTCATATTTGCCGAACACCTCGATGGCCGAACCGATGGCGGCGATAAAAAAGTCCGAGCCGCCGATGCCTTCCTGCCACAAACGATTAAGTTTTTCAGCCAGGTAGTTATTCAGCTCTTCTTTAACCTGATTGTAGAAACCGGTGCCCTGCCGTTCCATTTTGCGAGCCACAATATAAATCGATGAAGCCAGAGCGGCCGATTCACTGGCTCGTAAGCGGGCGGCCATCTCGGTATTCAAAGGCCAGGCCCCGGTCATGATTAAGCCGGAATCGAGTAAGGAATTAATCAGCGTCTCCCAGCCTTCGGTGGATTTGTGGGCATAGACGATGACGGCTAAACCGTTCGGTTTGAGTACCCGGTTAATCTCCTGAAAGGATTTTTTAAGCATCGATTCAAAAAAGGCTTTTCCGCCTTCCCAACCCTCCGGCCCGTTGGAATAAGCCACAATTTCATTTGTTTTGGGCGTCAAGGGCGTTGAAAACAATTCAGGGTTACCAGTAAACATAGATCTCTTAATCCAAACATAAAAAAAATCAGATAGATAAGAATAGGGTACATTATCATAATAAGGTGGATCGGTAAAAATAGAATCAAAAAAATTTTCATAAAAATTTAAATTAGTTGCTGATAGTTGAGAAACTTTTGAACAATTATTATTCGCTTTAATAAAGTCTAATACTTTCCAAATTCTTCTGAAGGCCATGCTTTCCCAACTCCCAACAGTGGATGAAAGCGGATTTAGTTCAGAATAATCCCAAACCATGGGCAAGGCTTGCCTTCCAAAAACATGCACGGTTCTTTCTTGCCCATTGTCCCAAACAGATAAGCTATTATAATAATCACTCATTCTGCTTATTCCCAGCACCAAATAACTAATATTAGCTATACAAAAATTATTATTTAAAGAAAAATTTAAAAGTTTGCTATAAACTTTCTTTACCTTGTCAACAAAAGCAATCAAAGCCAATTTCTGCCGGGCATTAAATAAATCGCCCCATTTATTCAAACCGTAATTTCTCACCGAAAATGCTCGTTCGGCGCCGCTTCCTTTACCTTCGGGTGTTGGTTCATCCGGTACCGGATCCATGCCCCATTCTGTCATCAAGGTTTCGCGCTTTTGCTCCAGGTATTGTTGGGCTTCTTTGTACATATCCATATCCCGGTCGGTGGCCACCCGGTATTTTTTACCTTTGGTTCCCGGCTTATGGGTGACCACGGCTACCATGCGTTGGCCGGACTTCCCTTCTTTAAAAAGCCGGCGCGTGGTATTGGCCTCCACCGTGGAAGCACACACGGGACAGGTTGCCACGGCGCGGGATACGGTTCCGTTCTCCGGCTTAAACCCTTCCGGCCAGGATTCGTAACCGTCGCCCACAATCGTAAACTGCACGGTCTTTGAGGGCTGCGGTACAGCGTCATTGGCGCGGGCCTTTTCAGCGCTATACGGATAGAGCGCTACTTTTTTGTTTTTCTTTTTGGCCAGCCAGAACTGGCGCATCAGCGGAATTTCAGCGCCGCAGGACGGATTCTGGCAGGGTATGGTGCGCGCCCAGATATAACCCACCGGTATGCTGCCATCGGCTTCTTCGGGATAGAATGGACCAATCTCTTTTTTAGCTTCCCGCAACACCCAATTGCCCCAATACTTTACATCTTCCACCAGCGGATTCACCATCTCGGCGTTATCGTCGTCAAACAATCCTTTTTCTTTTTTCTTTTGACCTTTTTCTTCAGCAAGCCAGGGCCGCTCGGCCAGATACTGTTTTTTGGGTATGGGTTTGCCGTATTTCTGCGGATATTCCAGGGTACATTTTTGGATGAGCACCGCCACCGGATTCAGGTCATTGGAATAGGTTTCACAGCCCAGTCGCAGGGCTTCCAGCGGAATGGCGCCCCCGCCGGCGAAGGGATCCAAAACTTTGGGCGCCTGGCCGCCGTTGGCTTCCAGGATTTTCCTGCGGGCCCGTTCTAACAATTGCTCATTATTGGAATTTTCCCATTTGCTCAATTCGATAATGAAATCCCGTTCCCGCTGCCACTCGCGGGCGTCTTTGGGCGCCGGGATCAAAGCGGCGTAAGCGGTGGCCCGTGAGGCGGCCAGCGGCCGCCGCGCCCACCAGATATGCAGCGTGGAAATATGGCCGTGCCGGATATTCTTTTCCCGCGCCGATTCTTTGCTCACTTCTTTAACCGGAAACGATTCCTCAATAAAGCGTCTATCGTGCTGTTCCATCTTCATCTCCTTTGGGAAACCATCGTCTTAAAACGGATGTAAACCTTAAGAATGAACGATCTTCACAACCTCTAAAACTTACCCTCTCAGCAATTTTTTTATAAATGGCGGACGAACGTTGGATACCTTTTTCGCGCAAACCATGTTCAATGGCTTCTTTGGGTCGCTCTGGTTTTGAACGGCCTGTAGTCCAAATTCCCTTTCCCTGAATAAATTCTTTCAGGTCTCTGACGTTTGGCCAACCAAGGTTTTGTGCTAAATGTTCAGAGTTAACCCAGGCCCATATTTCTAACTCCGGATCGAATACAATCACTTCACATCGATCTTGCCAACCATTTCTGTTTAAATCCTTTTGAATTTCCGCACTGATTTGCGCTGCCTCTTTATCTTCCTGACCGCTCCCTTCCCGGTCTAAGCTTACCAATGCATATCGGTATTGATTTATGAATGGGCGCAAAAATTGAGCGGCGTTATTATAAACGCCGGGATCCCGCATTGGATGAATAAAAATATCATAGTTGATCTGCCTGATATTCAGAGCAAAAGGCCTTTGCAACAATCCTTCTAATACAAACTGCGTGTTCTTATCCGCAACCAGAATGACTAAGTCTTTCATTATTGCAGTACTCCCGCAGCATGCAGCGTCGCCAAATCAACATCTTTTTTCCAATCCCTCAAACGCGGATGCTTTTCGCCTCGTACAACATCGAACGCCCCGGATTCCGTTTTCGAAAAGCAAATAATGTTCCTGGGCTCTGAAAGTCTTAAAACAACCGGCGAATGGGTTGCAAGAATCACCAAATTGTTATAAACCGATGATAAGGATTGAATTACGGTTTCTATTGCTTGCGGGTGTAACCCATTTTCGGGTTCTTCAATCATATAAATTTTATCTCTCTCGGGCAGATAAGCAATCAAGGTCTGAGCCAAAAGGCGCAATGTACCGTCCGATAAAAGCCAGGAAGGAATCTGAACGCCGCTTTGATAATCAATGCATAGGTAGAGGAAGCGATCTTCAGGTCGCTCCTTAACCGTAATATGTGAAATTTCAGTTAATGCGGTTTTAACATGCTCATTCCAACGGTCGAAAGCCTCCTTATGGTTTTGTTTTAAATAATGGATCACTTTAGGCAGATTGCTACCGTCTGGCAAAAAATAGGCGGGTGCATCCGGTCTGCACGCCCAGCGCATGTCTTTACTATTGAGTTGAATGAATTCAATTCGTTCCATGAGTATGGATTTGATCCACAGCGAAATCGGGAACCTGTTTGCATCTTCCGGAATACGGGCCAGTGATGCTTTGTGTGGTCCGAAGCGATAGGTAATATTCCAATCCGTGTTCTCGGACTTAAAATAATCATTGCCCTTAGCGCTCTTGGAAACAACTTTTCTCCACCCCGGTGGATTTTTTTTCCCTTTGGTTATGATATGTTCAGGCGCTTCTTGTTCATAAGGAAATAAATGCAATTGTTTCGTTTTTTTAACGTGTTTGCTTTTTTTGGCGGTTAAATCCTTCAGCAGCCATAATTGCTCGCTCTGAATAATGATTCCATCCATTTCATGTTGTTCAAGGGCTAACTCGTAACGTGCAAATTTATATTCACGATTCTTAGTCGCGGGTATTTTAAATTCAATGACGATTTCAAAAAAATCGTGGTTTTGGTTCCATACCAATTCTTTAAAATGTGAACATCTCTTTTGAACGGCTGCAATTGGCCCGTCATTTAAAACATCTTTAACAAAGGTAAATAGATCCAATAGCGAGCTTTTACCGCTGGCATTCGGACCCACTAATATATTGTAATTATTTAAATCGATAGAATTATACTTGAAGCCTTTGAAATATAATACCTCAACACTTTTAATCATCTTATGGATCCTTTATGCATAACTTCTTCGGCATTAATAATATAACGCACCAGTTTGATTTTTTCCTGTGCACTCAAATTTTCGGCCGGATTGCGTATGATATAAAGTTGCGGTTCGGTAATTGCATTCATCACGGCGTACAGATAGTAATCCTCATTAAACCGTTGCGCTTTAAACCATTCGTTTTGGGTTAACGATACGGCTGCTGTTTTTGCCCGCGCCTTAACTTCAATATAGCGTATTTCCTTCGTTTTGGGATCGACCGAGCGAATGTCAAATCCCAAATTCTGATCGGCCACACCTTCAGGTTCACGGTGCTGTTCCCGTTCATATTCCATGGCCTTTTCCATACCAATGCGTTCCACTTCGGGGTCGTTGCGCATTTCCGGTTCTAATGTTGTTTCGGGATGCACGCGAATAATACCTTTAAACTGCGGCATACTCATGGTCAGGCTTTTCTCTTTCTCGATCTGTGTTTTCAGGTTGTCTAATGCCTGTTCATAGTGCGTCTTACGTTCTTCCTTATTACGGATTACCAAATCCACATTTTCGCCGGCATTTTTGCGATCATACAGGCCTATCAAATCGCCGTCCAATTTCCATATAAGATGCTCCAGCGACTTAAATCCGTACTTTTGTTTGATGTTAGCCTGTCGTTCTCGTTCCTCGAATAATTCTTTTTTGTACGCTTCTAACGCTTTGATGGCATGATCTCTGGAAACTTGTTTAATTTGTTCAATGTCAACGAATTGTTGATCCTTTGGATTGCCTTCAGCCAAATCCCATATAATAGATGCGGGAAAGGAAATCACTTTTTGATCTTGTACATAAAAACAAAACAAGCGTTTTCCGGCGGCAGCGCCGGTTCCGTCTTTAATCTCGCCTTCGTAAAACATAATATAGCCGTCCAAAAAACCTTCGGGATCGATAAACGTCGCTCCGGTCAGCAATGAATCTGAAAATTTATTATCCACATAAGTCATCATGGCCTCAAATAAAGGATGACCAAAAGACACAAATTCTACATCGGGATTCTCGAATGCCAAAGCTTTATCAAACGTTATCCTTGGATAGCGTTTTAAAAGGTCTCCGTATTGTTTTTTGAAAAGATCATTTTCGGCTAACGAACGCATTTCAAACGGGATGCTATCAACCGCAATAAAACCGTCCTTTCGTTCCCGGATCTTGCCATTGGCCTTTTGAATGGCCTTTTTAAAAAAGCTCTCGGTGTATTCGGGAATGAGCCGTTGTTCGCGGGCCATTTGTTCCATCTCTTTAATCCGGGTATAATCGATGTATCGTGTCGCTAAACTTTCCCCTAATTTATCTTTAATTTGCTGTATATAATCTTCATCGACTTTAATATCAAGTTCTTGTACGATTTCTTTTATACTCCGTGCATTGGCAGCCGCATCCATCATTAAGTGAGACAGATTCTGGTTATATAAAACTTCATTGAGCACATCAAAAACCTTATCGTTGCCCATGGCATTGCGAATTTCATCTAATTTCTCAAACAGTTTGTGCAGGACGCGTCCTTCACGGGTATCAATCGCTACAAGATTAAAAACAAACACTTCTTTCTGTTGACCATATCGGTGGATACGTCCCATGCGCTGTTCCAGACGATTGGGATTCCACGGAATATCATAGTTCACCATCAAATGGCAAAACTGTAAATTGATGCCTTCCCCGGCGGCTTCGGTTGCTACCATCACATCGGTTTCGTTCTTAAAAATTCGTTCAGCTTTGATGCGTTCTTCCAACTTCATCCCACCATGAATGGTGTTCGTCCGATAGCCCCAGGTGCGTATTTTCTTCTCCAGGTATTCCAGAGTATCGCGGGACTCGGTAAAAACCAAAATCTTTTTATCTTTAGTATCTTTATATTTTTCGGATAATTCCCTCAACGCCTTTTTGAGTTCTTTGAGCTTAATTTCTTCCTCATTATTAATAATAGCCTTGGCTTGTTCAATAAGAGTTTCGATGGTAGCAATTTCTTTTTGCAGTTCTTCTCTATTCTCGGCCACGCTCAGGGTTTCCCATATATCTTCTTCCCTCCACCGTTCTTCTTCGCTCATCTCGTCAATAGACTCAAAATAATCGTCTTCCTGCTGGCGAAGTCGTTGATTTTGGTTGGCGCCTTGCAAATATTCTTCCAGACGCTTCTTACGCCGTTGTAGAGACTTCAATAGTGCATACGTGCTGGAAGCCAATCTTCGCTGAAGAATGACAAGTGCAAAAGCGATGTTGCGCCGCTTATCTTTTACCAGAGCTTTATTGTATTGTGTATTGACATATTTCGATAACTGATTATATAATTCGACCTCATTGGGCGAGCGCGTCTTCCACTGAAAAGCGGCCGTATGCACGTGTCGCGGTAAAAAGAGAGGCTCGCCCTCAAAATTTTGTAAATCTTCCTTTACCCTTCGGATAAATAGTGGATTATCCTTCTGCTTAACGGATTCCTCCACCATTTCATTGGTGGCAAAAAAGCCCGGTTCAATCAAATCCAGAAAAAGCCTGAAATTTTCCGGATCGCCTTTATGCGGCGTTGCGGTCAGGAAAAGAAGGTGTTCACAATTCTGCGATAATGTTTCTCCCAGCTTATAACGACTGGTTTTATCGATCTTTTCGCCGTAACGATAGGCGCTCATTTTATGGGCTTCATCTACAATGATCAAATCAAAGTGGGCAGCAGCAATCGAGGGTAGTACATCTTCCCGTTTGGCAAAATCGATAGACGTGATCACTTGATTTTCCCGCAGCCAGACGTTCTGTCCGTACAGGGCGTCGATATATTCCCTTCCAATGGGTACGAATAACTCCTCGAATCGGTCTTTCAATTCACGCCGCCATTGGTCTTTTAAATGCCCCGGCGCGACAATCAGAATACGGTTAACCAGATTACGTATTTTGAGTTCTTTAACGAGCAATCCCGCCATAATGGTTTTACCTGCGCCCGGATCGTCGGCTATCATGAAGCGGATGCGCGGCTTGCTCAAAATATAACCATAGACCGCATCGATCTGATGCGGCAGTGGATCCACCTTTGACGTATTCATGGCCACAAGCGGATCATACATGGAAGCGAAGCGGTACCGTATGGTTTCCAGAGACAGAAAAACCTTCCAGGGTTCTTCGTTGAACGTTGCTTGATAATGATCAAGCTTAAATTGTTCGAATTCTTCTTTTGAAATTAATTGGTCTATATGCTGGCGGGTGTTTTTAGTCGAACCGATAATATGAACATAGTCACCGGCCTCTTCCACAGACTTGATCTCTACCGGTTCCGGCCATTTGGGGCCTTTAATGATGGCGCCTTTTTCAACTCGTTTCATAATTAACTCAAAATTAATAGTTTTTTATACTTTCTATTTAAATGTAAATAGGGCGCCCATAAGGGACAAAGAAAATAAAAAGGTTGGTTAATGTTTTGCTTCGGTTGGCTCTTCTCTCTCGTTTCCCAACGCCAGGCCAAGTCTTCGTAGTGGGGATTAAAAATAGCTTGTTCTAACCATCGATTGTTCATGTTTTAAATATGCTCCTCTCATCAACCAGTTTGTTCGGGTTATGATGCCTTCTGGTACCTCGCCATATATGGATTCCATCAGACAAATTAATTCAAAGCTGTCTACCCTGATCCGACAAATCTTGTTTATGGCATCAGAAAAAATATAAACGAATGAGAATAAGTGCAATTGCCCAAATCAAGGATCTCCTTTTTCTTTTTAATTTAAATAATCTTCTACTTCATGATCCCTTTCCTATACCAGGACCGCCGATGGCCACAATACGAGTTGCCGGCCGGACAGTTCAAATCCCGCCTGTAAAAATGTCTGATGTAACGTATGATGCGCCGCCGGTTGTCCATCGATGCTCGCGATGGTCAGCTTCTGCCGCGGACGTAAATCCGCAGGCAAGCGCAGCCAGTTTTTCAGTTGTTCGATCATCGCCGGCAGCCAATCGATGCCAAACCCTTGCATGAACCACAAGCGCCGGCCGTAATTCTCGCTGTAGGCGATCAATCGCCCGTTAACGATGTATACATGATTGCTTGCAGCGCGCGTCAATTGAAGGGTCGCACCGCCGGAATCGCTGAAATTCCAGAAACGACCCCTGCCTAACGGCAGCGCCGGATCGAGCGTACTCAGCATATTCACCTGCCCGTTGGCCGGATCATCTGATTCCATTATCACCAGTAAGCGTTCCAGCGCCTCCGGCGACGCAAACTGCAAACCGGAGAGTCCGTGCACGAAATAACCGCGCCGGATTTCGCCCTGCCACTCCAGCCGCTTCAGGGTTTGAAACAACGGAAAATAGGGCGACAGACCGTCTTCACGGCGATACCACTCCTTGACCAGCACGCCGTAACGATTGAGCAACAGCCGCGCCTGCGTTTCGATTCGCGCATCCGTATCCGAATCGTTTCCCATGATTGCAAAAGCCGAGGTTGTCATCCAGCGCGCCTTTTGCAGTACCGTGCGTTGACCGGCCGCCGCTTCGGTCCGGTATCGACTTCTGCGTTGCACGCGGCCAATTCCCATACCGCCCGGAATGGTACCGTTCCATTTCCCACTTCCGCCAGCGCCGATTGCCTCCGGAGGCTGCAATGCCAGCTTCAGGGCCCGGTAGTCGTTGGTTGTAACCCGACCTTTGATCGCCAGACCATGCAGTGCTTTTTCCAGATCGGAAGACCGTAGGCCGGCGCCGCTCATAATATCGCTCCCGCGGCTGGCGCCATGAAGCCTTAAAAAATCCAGCGCCGCGCGTTCAGAGTCGTTTTCAACACCATTACCGCTCTCTTCCATTGTTTCTTTGAACAAATGCCCTCCGCCGTGCGGCGCTAATTTAACCAGCGGCTTCGTCTGATGCTCATCGCCGCCCACGATCATAAAATACAATTCATCCTGTAAACAATCGTAGAATTGGCGCAGCACTTCTCCAAAAGCGGCGGTATCCAGGGCGCCACGGCTAAAACGGCTGCGCAGGATTTCGCGCTCCAGAAAATACGGCGGCATCGCCAGACCCTGAAAGCGCTCCAGCACCGCTTGCAGCGGCTGTTCCGGCCGACCGATGCCGTGCCACTCTCCGCAGAATCTCAAAAACGTCTGTATATCGGCCGGTTGCCCCACACGTCTTCTTTGGGCGATGGAGGCGCGATAAAGCTGCCGAAAGGATGCGCGGGCGCACCACTCCGTGTCTTCGGCGTCTTCGGTCAGTTTGCCACTCACCACTTCGCCGGCTTCCCGTAACTGTTTTAGAATCGCCTGCGTCTCCTCTTTTCCGATTTGCAGGGCCTGTGCGAGGTATGCACCGGTTACCGGTCCCCGGTTCTGCAGAAAACGATGCACCCGCCGGCGCTTTTGTTGCCCGGCCGATAGCTCCTGCCAATGTAGATAATCCTCCATCGTTAGCCATTGATAATCCGGATCCGCAAGACGGACAATGCGCTTCGCTTCCTGTAGCCGATCCAGTAACGGTTTTACGTTAACCTGAACCCGTTTTTGTAACGCCTCGGTCCGGATTGGACCTAACGCCTCGACTATTGAATAAACATCTTCCGCCGAGCGTGCTTTGTGTTCCGGTGTTAAAAATTGCCAGCGCCGTTCCATCTGATCGACCGTCTCCCGGGCGATGATATCCGGAATCGTCCCCGCCTCCATAACCTCTTGGATCCAACCTTCGTGCGCACGATCGCCGCCGGCCGCCGAACGGGTACGGTCGGTTTCGTAGATGGCGCCGGCCTCCATTTTGAAGCGCAGCGGCGCGCTGAACGGCGAGGGGGCATTCGTACGTATGGAGACGACACGTCTTTGCCCGTCCTTCAACTCCTGTAATATGTATTGCAAATGAGGCCAGTCCAAAATATCGTATAACAGATTGCGGTAGGTTTCAACAATGAGGGGAAATTCTTGATGGGAACGCACATTCTGCAAGAGATCGGCGGCGTGGATACGCTGCAGCCAGAGCGGAATACGCCGCTCCGCCTGTGACCGCGGTAAGAGCAGCGCACGCGCCGCATTGTAGCGGAAATGCAGGGCGAACATAGGCGATTCGATCAGCGAACGTGCAATCAGCGTTTGCGCTTCTTCCGGCGATTGTTCAAAAAGGGCCTGCAGCATCGATTCATCAAAACCGTCCGGCAGACGCAACATAATGCCGTCGTCATCAAAGGCGTAATGCACGCTCAGACGATAGCGTTCTTCAATGAAGGCGCCCAGCAGAATGGCCCATAAGCCGGTAACGCGCGCGCCGAAGGGCGCATGGATGATGAGCAGCGGTATTTGGCCGTGATCAACCGTCCACTCGGCGAGAAGGACGTCCTCCGTGTGCGAAGCGCCGGTCGCTTCCTTCTGACGCCTGAAAAAGGAAACGGTGCCGGCAATAATCGCCTCATCCGCCGGAAAGCGCTCACGCAGCCATCTCTCGGCGCTTTGTCGTTCCATTTGCCGGTACAGTTCGTCGCGAAAGCCGGCTATGCGCAGACTCGTTGAAAAGGCGCGATAGAGCACATCGCCTTTCCAGAACGGTTCTTTGGGCCGGATCGCCGCCACAGGCGTAACGATGATGCGGTCATGAGTGATGCTGTCAATGCGCCATTCGCTGTTGCCCAGATAGAAGGTTTCGCCCACACGCGCTTCGTGCACGAACTCTTCTTCCATCTCGCCCAGGCGTATGTTTTGATCCTTGAGATAGACGCCGTAGTATCCGCGGTCGGGGATGGTTCCCCCGTTCATCACCGCCGTGAGGCGGGCACCGCGACGGGCGATCAGGCGCTGATTAACGCGATCATAACTCAGGCGCGCTTTTAAATACGGCAGCGGTCCGTCACCGAAACGCCCGGCCACCATTTCGATGACGGTCGTGAATTGCGCCTTTTCCAGATCGCGGTAACAGTAGCTGCAACGCACCCAATCATAGAGGGCGTCCACACTTTGCTCTTCCATGGCCGTTTCGGCCAGTATTTGCTGTGCCAGCACATCGAGGGCGTTTTCGGGAATGACGGTCTCCTCGATAGCATGCTCCGTCATGGCCCTGGCGATGGTCAGGGCATCGTCCAGATCGCTGCGGAACAGCGGGATGATGCGCCCTTTGCTCACCGCTTCCACGGTGTGCCCGCTGCGACCGATGCGCTGTAAACCGGCGGCCACGCTGCGCGGCGCCTCCAGATGCACCACCAGATCAATGGCGCCGATGTCGATGCCCAGCTCCAGTGAAGCGGTGGTGATAACGGCGGCGATTGCGCCGGATTTCAAACGTTCTTCGATGGCGTAACGCCGTTCCCGCGAAATGCTGCCGTGATGGGCCAGCGCCAGCTCGCCATGCGTATCTTTGCTGCGCCAGCGGTGCAATTCGTTGAGACGGCGGGCGATCTTTTCCGTTTGGGCGCGCATGTTGGTAAACACCAGGGTCGTCGTATGTTGTCGAATCAGGTCGTACAACGTCTCGTACACACTCTGCCAGATGCTGTCATCCGGCAGGTCCTCGTAAGACTCGGCCGGCGCAATCACCTGCAGATCCATGGGGCGTCCGACGCCGCAATCCACGATGTTGACGGGCCGCGCATTTCGCCGGCCGGGCGCAGGACCTGTAACGGTGTAGCCGCCCAGATAGGCGGCGATACGCTCCAGCGGTTTTTGCGTGGCCGACAAGCCGATGCGCGTGGGTTCGTTCCGGGTCAGCCGGCAAAGACGTTCCAGGCTGAGGCTCAGATGCACGCCGCGCTTGTTGTCGCACAACGCGTGCAGTTCATCAACGATAACGTATTTGACATCGCAGAAAAGATGACGCCCCTTTTCGGACGTGAGCAGCAGATAGAGGGATTCCGGTGTGGTGATCAGGATATGCGGCGGTTGCTCCAGCATTTGCCGCCGCAGATGTTGCGGCGTATCGCCCGAGCGCACGGCGGTGCGGATCTCTGGTACGTTCTGGCCCGCCTGTTCGAAATATTGCCGTATCTCGCGCAGGGGGTGGCGCAGGTTGCGTTCGATATCGTTGTTAAGCGCTTTGAGCGGCGAGATATAAAGCGTGTGCAGGCCGGCGCGGTTTTGTTCGAAAGCCGCGGTCTCGCTTGTTTCGGCCCTTTGGAACAGATCGTTGATGCTCCACAAAAAGGCGGCCAGGGTTTTGCCGGAGCCGGTGGACGCCATGATCAGGGTATGGCGGTCGGCAGCGATGGACGGCCAACCCTGCACCTGCGGATCGGTGGGCGATTCGAAGCGTTCCTTAAACCAGCGCCGGATGTGGGCATGAAACGCCAATTGCTGTAATACGTCCTGGCTCATGTCGCCTCTTCTTCGTAAATGCATTCGATAGATTTATTAAGGGGCTAAAAGTAAAACGGAATGTAACGGGATGAAAGAAAATTTGGCACGGGCGTCAAAAACCACAGAGGTCGCATAGGAAACGGATTGACAAATGATTGAGCTATCTTCATGTGGTTGTTGGAAATCTTATATCCCGGACGGGTCTGGCATGCTCCACATAAGTAAAATTGAGATCGTTCTGATATCAATGGATTCCCGCGTACGCGGGAATGACCCATTGTTGTGTTGATTGCTACTTAGAGAGGCCCAGGCTCTACGCTGAATTTTATTTGAACTATTTTCTCTTTTCTGTTTTCTCTTTACGCTTTTCTATTTTCTTTATCCCTGGCCATCTGTGGTTTATTTTTTTTTCCTCTGCGTTCCCGGCGTCCTCGGCGGTTATGCTTTCTTTACCGCCTCATCCCAAACTCTAGCCCGTCCCAAACTTCGGTATGGGAAGCGTAGGGGGTGGGGGCATCCGTTAACCGGTAGATTGCGGAACGAAAAGAGCAGCGGGAATCCCTTAACGATAATGGATTCATTAAGCACACCTGCCGGTAATCATTAAAACGATCCACATTTAACTATATTAAGATTCTTTGCTGATTTAAATATCCGAATTTTTGAATACAGGCGTACCGGAATGAATGAATCAACGATCACATTTATTGCATCATTTCGCCAATGCGGCTATATTGCCTGCGAAATGCACATGCAACGGGAGTAAACAGACGCCTTGAACCTGAGCATCGCCTGCTTTATCAGTCCGCACGGCTACGGCCACGCCGCTCGCTCCGCTGCGGTCATCGAAGCCTTGCACCGGCGAGCGCCGAACCTTTTATTTCACATCTACACCCGCGTCCCCCAGTGGTTTTTCCGGCAATCGCTCGGCGATATTCCGTTCCGCTATCACGATTGCCAGACCGACATCGGGCTGAAACAGCGCTCGCCGTTGCATGAAGATATTGCGGCCACCACACAGGCCCTTCGGTCCTTCATACCCTTTCGAAACCAAAGCCTCAATCAACTGGCCGTGTCGCTGCGCCGACAAAACGTACGATTGCTGCTGGCCGATATTGCACCGCTGGGTGTGGCCGTAGCCCGGCGCGCCGGCGTCCCCGTCGTGCTGATCGAAAATTTTACCTGGGACTGGATTTACAAAGCCTACCTGAATGAAGCGCCTGAACTCCAACCGTTCATCGAATATCTCGCCGACCTGTACCGGCAGGCTGATGTACGCATACAGACCGAGCCGGTCTGCCAATCGCAGCCATCGGCCGAGCACACTGCGCCCGTCAGCCGTACGCCGCGCCGGAAAGCGGCGGAAATCCGCCGGGCCCTGCAAATCCCGGACGGTAAAAAAACGGTGCTGGTCTCCATGGGCGGCGTGCCGACGCGCCATCGCTTTCTGGACAAGCTGAAACGGTATCCGCATATCCGGTTTGTGTTGCCGAACGACGTCGAGCAGGTACGGCGCGAGGATAATCTGGTGCTGCTGCCGCACCATTCCGAATTTTATCATCCCGATCTGGTGCAGGCCGCAGACGCCGTCGTGGGCAAGTTGGGTTACAGCACGCTTTCCGAAATTTACCACGCGGGTATCCCTTACGGTTACATACCGCGCGACCGTTTTCCGGAATCCGCTCCGCTGGCGCGCTTTGTGAAGCATCGTATGAACGGTCTGGCGTTGGACGCCGATGCGTTCCTCAGCGGCCGCTGGATAGCCTCCGTTGAGGCCCTGCTGGATCAGCCGATCATACAACGCAGGGAAGCAAACGGAGCACTAACAGCCGCCGGCATCATTATGCATCACATAAACCGGACGCAGGCCGTCCGATCGTCGGCCTAAAAAAACGGAAAATGCCATGGCCCGTTCAAAAATACGGATTCTCCTTACGATCACCGGCGTCCTCATTCTGCTGCTTTCCATTCTTGCCGCCGCCGGTTACGTGCTTCTGTACCAATCGCTTCCCCAAAAAGAAGGGACGGTCAACGTTTCGTTTGTACAGGCGCCGGTCAGCGTTACGTTCGACAGTATGGGCCTCCCGCAGATCTGGGCGCAGAATGAGAACGACGCCATCGCCGTCCTGGGCTACCTGCACGCCGCCGACCGCCTGTTCCAACTGGACATGACGCGGCGTCTGGCGCAGGGCCGGCTGTCCGCCCTGCTTGGAAAGGAAGCGCTCGAATACGATATACAACAACGGCTGGTCGGCCACGACCGTCTGGCGCGTAAAGCGCTGCCGGAACTGTCGGCAGAAAACCGGCGACGCCTGCAAGCATACAGCGCCGGCGTGAACGGATATGTGGAAGGAACGACCGCCCTGCCGCTGGAATATCAGTTACTTCGCACGGACTTTGAACCTTGGACCGTCCGTGATGCGCTGACCATCCTCAGCTTTCAGACCTGGTTCTCCAACTTTCTGATGAGCCGCGACGCTTTCTTTACCAAACTGGCCGACCGTTTCGGCGTAGACAGCGCCCGCACCTTTGCATTGCCCTACCCGTCCTGGGCGCCTCCGACAGCGCCCGATCAAGGCGGCGTCGAAAGCGCGTTGTTCGACGCTTATTTTCGCGGCGGTCGCCTGCCGTTCCGCATGTCCAACGCCTCCAACGCCTGGGCAATCGCGCCCCAGCGCAGCGCCGGCGGAAGCGCCATGCTGGCCGGCGATCCGCATCTTGAAATCCGGCGCTTGCCGCAATTCTGGTATGCAGTCGGGGTCCATGTGGAAAACGATGCACTGCACGCCCTCGGCATCACCGTGCCCGGCATGCCGGTAATTATTATGGGCCACAACGGTAAAGCGGCCTGGGCTTTCACCGTCGGCGGCGTTGATGTGCTGGAATTTTACCGTGAAAAAATGCATCCTGCAGACAGCAGCCGTTACCGGACGGAAAAAGGTTGGCAACGTCTGGAGATTAAACGCCAATCCATCCCCGTGCGCGGACGCAATAAACCCTATGAATTGACGATCCGGCGCAGTCGCCACGGACCGCTCATGTTTGTTAACGACTCGCTCAAGCATTCCTACAGTATGCACTGGGCGGGCTACGATACGGATCTGAACGTGGCCCTGAACGCCGGTTTCCATTTGATGGTAGTGGAAACCTTCGGGGATTTCAGACGTACCGTTACCCGACTCGGCGCGCTGGACGCCGGATGGATGTACGCCGACCGAAACGGCAACATCGGTTACCAGTTGGGTACGCCCATTCCAATCCGCCCGGACAGCGTTCGCGAATACCCCCTGCCCGGATGGAAACAGGAAAACGTCTGGCGCGGATTTTATGAGCTCGATGAAACGCCGCACGCGTTCAATCCCGAGCGCGGCTGGCTGGCGACCTGTAACAATCAACCGCAACGCACCGTAGGCGGCGCGCCCCTGCCCGGCCATTTTGCCTATGATCGGATTCTGCGCATCCGTCAGCTCCTGCAATCCAAAAACCGCTTTAGTGCAGCGGATATGGAGCGTTTCCAGATGGACCGAAACGATGTGTATTTACTGCGCTGGAAACAGCGCCTGATAGCGCTTTTCAATGAATTCGGATTAAAACGGGAAGCCGCCGTTATACAGGCCTGGGACGGCGACACCTCGCCCGATTCCCGGGCGACGGCGCTGGTAAACCGTTTTCTGCACGCCTTTAAAACCCATACCTTCGAAGATGAACTGGGCGACGCCGTACAAAAAATGGATGTCCGTGTTCTGGCGCACGTATTGGAACAACCGCAATCTGACTGGTACGACGACGTGAACAGCGCTTCCCCGGTGGAAACACGGCGCGACATCTTGCGGCGCACCATGGATTCCCTGCGGGAACTGGGCGATAAAACCGTTTGGGGCGATATCCATCACCTGACCATGAAACATCCCCTGGCGGTCGTTCCCGGCCTGGATTGGTTTTTGCCGCTGACCATCGGCCCCGTCCCTTACGGCGGAACGCCCGGCAGCTTAAACGCCTCTTTCTATTTCGAGGATGAAAGCAGCGCCGGCCGTTTCGAGAGCGTAGTCGGGCCGAGCTGGCGGTTCATCATCGATTTTGCCGATACCGACGCCGCAACTATGGTGCTTCCGGCGGGCAATTCCGGCAATCCTGTGAGTCCGCATTTCGACGACTTCTATCCTTACTGGCGTTCGGGCAAACGCTGGAATACGCCGTTGAGCCGAACACGCGTTTTTGAACGTGCCCGACAAATGCTTACATTCAAGCCTAAACAACCATAATGAAAACAATTCAGGTAATCCCGATGCGTTATACAATTTTCTTTCTACTGGCATTTGTGATTCTAATATCCTGCGGTCGCCGCGAACCCGTGCAGTTTGCCGGCGCCACCATGGGCACCACCTACTTGGTCAAAATCATCGATGTACAGCGTTCGGAGCTAACGGCCGAAACATTACAGACAAAGGTGGATAGTTTGTTGCGGGAGGTGAATCTCCGTATGTCCACCTACATCGATAGCAGCGAAATATCGCGCTTTAACGACCATTCCAACAGCAACGCTTTTGTGGTTTCCCCCTCCTTTGTGGAAGTGCTGGATACGGCGCTGAATATCTATGCCCAATCCGACGGCGCCTTCGATGTTACAGTCGCGCCGCTTGTGGATTTATGGGGTTTCGGGAGGGGTGAAGCCCGCAGCGCTCCACCGGACGCCGATACGATCAATCGAATCAAAACCCGCGTGGGCGCCCACCATATCAAGATCATCGACGATTCCACCATTATTAAAACCGAACCGAACGTGCGGCTGGATTTAAGCGCCATCGCCAAGGGTTACGGCGTGGACGCCGTGGCCGCCCTGCTGGATCGATTGGGTTATGAACAATTTATGGTGGAAATCGGCGGTGAAGTGGTCGTGCGTGGTTCAAAAAACGGCGATCCCTGGATCATCGCCATTGATCAGCCGGCACCCGACGCGCGGCACGGCAAGGATATTAAAGCCCTGCTGCAATTAAAAGATATCGCCGTGGCCAGCAGCGGTGATTACCGCAATTTTTTCCGGTATGGAGATACGCTTTATTCACACGCCATCGATCCGCGGACGGGCCGGCCGGTTCAAAACGGTGTAACCTCGGTTACGGTGCTGGCGCCGAATTGCATGCTGGCCGATGCGTTCGCCACCGCCTTCATGGTTATGGGGGTCAAACAAGGGATGGCGCTGGCGGAGTCCCGGAAAAACGTCGAGGCTTATATGATTGTACGTCGCGACGGCGCATATGAGGAATTTTTCAGCTCGGGTTTCAAATCGTATATGGACCGGGATTACAAACAATCGTTATCGCAGGAAAGGGCGGCCGCTTCGCGCGACGCTTCCTGATAGTGATCGACCAGATCCCTGTAGTTCACGGCTTTTTTGAGGTTGTCCAGTTTTTCCAGAACCGGCTCGAGGGCGGCGTATCGCATGAGCTCCGAGCGAAATTTGGCGATATGGGGCAGTCCGTGCAGATAGCCGCTCAGATATTTGCGCATTTCAATAACGCCTTTTCGTTCGCCTTTGTAGGCTACGTTGTAGCGATAGTGTTCCTGCAGCAGGTCCACTTTTTCCTGCAGAGAAGGCGGCGCCGGTAAAACGCAGCCGGTCAGATAACTTTTGGCGTCGCGGAAAATCCAGGGATTGCTAATGGCGCCGCGCCCGATCATGACCGCATCGCAACCGGTCTGCCCGAACATCTGCTGCACATGCTGCGGCGTGGTTACATCGCCGTTGCCAATCACCGGCATCGTTACCGCTTCCTTGGTTTTGCGGATCCACTCCCAATCGGCCTTCCCTTTATAGCCCTGGGCGCGGGTACGCCCGTGAATGGCCAGCGCCTCGATGCCTACATCTTCCAGCCTTCGGGCAATATCAATAATATTAATTGAATCCGCATCCCAACCCAGACGGGTTTTGGCGGTAACCGGTAACGCCACGGCGCGGGCGACGGCCCTGCTGATTTCGACCATTTTGGGGACATCGCGTAACAGCCCGGAGCCGGCGCCTTTTAAAGCCACCTTTTTAACCGGGCAGCCGAAATTGATATCGATAAAATCCGGTCCCTTCTCTTCGGCGCGCAAGGCGGCGTCCACCATGGCTTCCACACGGTTGCCGTAAATCTGGACGCCGATAGGATGTTCCTCGGGTAGAATGGTCATCTTACGGAAGGCTTTTTCGGCGTCGCGCACCAGCGCTTCGGAACTGATGAACTCCGAATAGACCACGTCGGCGCCGAGTTTTTTGCAGATCATGCGGAAGGGGTAATCGCTGACGTTTTCCATAGGCGCCAGAAAGATACCCTTTTGTACTTTATATGGACCGTATTCGATAATCATGTTCGCTTTATCCGTTAAAATTCATCAATATGCTGGCGGCCGCGATAACCGCCGTTGAGCGTATGCCAGAATTCGATGTCGTATTCATCGATTTTCCAGCACAAAAACACTTCTTCGCCGTTGGGCCGCACAGCAGGAAAATCCACCAGCCCCTGCTCCACGCCTTTGATTTCGATGCCCTTGCTGTTGATCTTGCTCAGCAGTTTCAACAACCGGTTGTACCCGGGCGGGTAATCTTGATACGTGTCGGGATGAAAACCGACGCGATAGCGCCCTTTATAGATATCGAAGCCCGCCTCTTTCAGTTCATCCGCCAGGCGCCGGATGCGCTCCAGTTTTTCCTGTAATTCCGGGATGAGCGCCCGCGCTTCTTCTATGGTAAAATGTTTTTTATATACATACATATTCGTTTTATCGTCCTGTTGGATGCCCTAACTTTATTGGCCGAACAAGCAGCAATAATAAAAGACGCGGCAGGTAAAATCAAGTTTATATAGCCGACACGCCGGTCGTGAAGTTCCTTTCTGACGGGAAGAGTCCGCCGGATCATTGGTTTGAGGCCGAGCTTCGGTGTTAGTAGCGCTGATTTGAACAATGTATTCCCGCTTTCCGCCGGTTAGCGGACAGGCCGCAGGGAAGGGCTTCACGTCGCTGACAATTTTTCACTTTTAACTTTTGCAGCCTCAGTTCCATCGCGCTAAAGCACGGCGTCGATGGTAAAGAACGTTCTGGGGGCATTACCCACTTCGTTCCTGTTTTTTCTTTTCGCTTTTCTATTTACTTCCTCTCTTTTACCAAGGCCGTTGCATTGACCCGCAAATCATCTTGAATTAGCGCCGCTTATTTAGTACTTTTTGAGATTAAAAACAAAGTAAAAACGTTGGTTCATTACGGATCGCAAGCCGGCGTTCAAAACATCGAAAAACATTAACTCCACTTACAATTTGATGTAAGAGATACCACGAAAAGGAGGCGACTGTGAAGGAATTCCAGACTGATCAAATTCGCAATATAGTTCTCGGCGGACACGGAAGCACCGGCAAAACCATGCTTACGGAAGCTTTGCTATATAACATGAAAGAGATCAACCGCATCGGCGCCATCGAACAAGGGTCCACTGTTTCCGACTACAACGCTGATGAAATCAATCGCCAAATCTCCATTAACACCTCCCTGAGTCACGGCGAATGGCGCAACCATAAAATCAACATGCTCGATACGCCCGGTTATTCGGATTTCTTCGGCGAAGTGACCGGCGCCATGCGCGTTGCGGATACCGTTATGATTTTGGTTTCGGCCGCATCGGGGGTTGAAGTCGGAACGGAACTGGTTTGGAACGAAGCGCAAAAAAACGGTGTGCCGCGTATCCTGATCATCAATAAACTGGACCGCGATAATATTAATTTCGACAACGTCGTTGAAGGCCTGCGGGAAAGCTTCGGGCACCAGGTGGTCCTGGCTCAGATGCCGGTGGAAACGGGGCAGAATTTTGATTCGGTCGTGGATCTATTCCGCATGAAATTATTGAACTTTAAAAAAGACAACAGCGGCGCGTTCACGGAAGAGGAAATTCCGGCCGGTTTACGGGATAAAGCCGACGAATATCATCTGAAACTTATCGAAGCGGTCGCCGAAAGCGATGAATCGTTGATGGAAAAATATTTCGAAGCAGGTGAACTAACGGAAGAGGAATTCCGTCAGGGTTTCCGTAAGGCGTTCGCACAGCATGTGGTGTTTCCTGTTTTTTGCACAGCCGCGGTTGAAAATGTCGGCGTGAAACGCTTGCTGGATGTAATCGTCAATTTCTGCCCGGCGCCCAACGAACTGGGCGAGAAGCAAGGCGAAAATGAGGAAAGCCGCAAAGTGGATGATAACGAACCTATGTCCGCTTTTGTCTTCAAAACCCATTCCGAACAGCATGTGGGCGAACTCTCTTATTTTAAGGTCTTGTCCGGTATGCTAAAAAGCGGCGAAGATGTAAGTAACGCCACCGACGGCCACAGTGAACGCATCGGGCAAATCTTTGTTTTGAACGGCAAAAACAAGAAAAACGTGGAAAGCCTCCATGCCGGCGATATCGGCGCGCTCGTTAAACTGAAAGGTACGCACACCAGCGACACATTGGCAGCCAAAGGTAAAGAAATCGTCTACCCCAAAATCGATTTTCCCGATCCGCTCATCCGTACCGCTATCCGCCCCAAAGCCAAGGGGGATGAAGAAAAGATCAGTAACGGCCTGCACGTACTGCACGAAGAAGACCCCACTTTTGTTTATACACAAGACCCGGAACTGCGCCAGACCATCGTTTCCGGCCAGGGCGAACTGCACCTGACCATCATTATGCGCCGTCTCAATCAGCGATTCGGCGTGGAAGTGGAAGAGGAAGAACCCAAAATACCCTATCGCGAAACCATTAAAAAACAAGCGGAAGCCCAGGGTAAATTCAAGAAACAATCCGGCGGCCGCGGTCAATACGGGGACTGCTTTCTGCGGCTGGAGCCGATGGAACGCGGTGAAAAATTCGAATTTGTCGACGCCATTGTCGGCGGCGTGATTCCGAATAAATTCATCCCCGCCGTGGAAAAAGGCGTGGTTGAAACCATGAACAAAGGCGTACTGGCGGGCTATCCGGTGGTCGACGTGCGCGTGACGGTTTACGACGGCAGCTATCACAGTGTGGATTCCTCGGAAATGGCGTTCAAAGTCGCAGCGTCCATGGCGTTTAAGAACGCATTTCAAAGCGCCAAACCCGTGTTGCTGGAACCGATATACGACATCGAAGTGCGGGTGCCCGACGAATATATGGGAGACGTAATGGGCGATATCAGCGGTCGCCGCGGGAAAATCATGGGCATGGATTCCGAAGGACGTTTCCAGGTCATTAAAGCCAAAGTTCCGCTGGCCGAGCTGTACCGTTATTCCACTACGCTCCGTTCCATAACCGCCGGCAAAGGCATTCATAAGCGCGCCTTTTCACACTATGAAGAGGTGCCGTCCGACCAGGTGGACAAGATTATCGAAAAAGCCAAAAAGGAAAAAGAGGAAGAAGAATAAACCCTCGTTTGACATTTGATGCTTCAAAATCGTTATGCATAGCCCAATATCGATCCGGTGTTGGGCTATGTTGTAATGTATAAAGGATGAAATCTATGGAAAATTTGTGGGCGCCCTGGCGCATGGAATACATTTTGAGCAACGCCGAACAGACCGAAGGTTGTATATTTTGCGAACTGCCCAAGGAACAAAACGACAAAAAAAATCTGATCGCCTACCGCGGCGAACAGTGTTTCGTCATTCTGAACCGGTTTCCCTATAACAACGGCCACGTGATGGTCGTGCCCTACCAACACACCCGCGATATCCTTGAACTGAACGACGAACAACTGCTGGATATTCAACAGACGATCAAAAAAACGGTACAGGCCCTGCGCGAGACCATGAATCCCCATGCCATGAATATCGGTATGAATTTAGGACGGGTCGCCGGCGCCGGCATCGAAGACCACGTGCACTACCATATCGTACCGCGCTGGAACGGCGACACCAATTTCATGCCGGTGCTGGGCGGAACGAAAGTCATTTCCGAAGCCCTGAACAAAACCTGGGCAAAATTGAACGAAGCCATGAACCGCTGAATGTTCGTTTCGAGGCTTCGATGCCTTGATTTCACCTCAATATGAACATCGAGTTACATTAAACACTCGGAGCCATCCATGCCAACGCTGATTACCAACATCGGGCGGTTATACAGCCCGGACACCACCCAAGGGTACGGACATATACGTGAACAGTGTAATGTTTCGCTCCTTCTAAAAGACGGCATGATTGAAAAAATCGAATCCGATCCCGTCCCACGTATAACCGGCTATACAACCATCGACGCCGGCGGCCGAACCATATTGCCCGGTTTTGTGGACGCTCACACCCACCCGGTTTTCTGGAAAACACGGGAAGATGAATTCATCATGCGGGTTCAGGGCAAAAGCTACGAAGAGATCGCACAGGCAGGCGGCGGCATCCGCAACAGCGTGCGCCGTTTCCGCGAAGCCGATAAAGAAAACATTCGGTCGGTTACACGCCAGCGGCTGCTCTATTTCCCGCGTTACGGCACTACCACCATCGAGGCCAAAAGCGGTTACGGCCTGTCCACCGATGATGAAATCAAATCGCTGGAAATCATACGGGATTTGAACGAAGAGGGTCCTCTGGAAATGATTCCCACTTTTCTCGGCGCCCATGAGGTGCCCGATGAATATCAACATGATCGAAAGGCTTTCATCGATCTGGTCATCAAAGAAATGATCCCACGCGTGGCGGAACAAAAACTGGCGCGCTACTGCGACATTTTCTGTGAAAAAGGCGTCTTCAGCGTGGAAGAGAGCCGCGCAATTCTTGAGGCCGCCCGTACATACGGTTTGGAACCGCGTCTGCACGCCGATGAACTGTATCCACTGGGCGGGGCGGAGCTGGCTGCTGAGCTACACGCCCTTTCCGCCGATCATCTCGTTAACATTTCCGAGCAGGGCATTCGCCAAATGGCCGAGGCCGGCGTCATTCCCATCGTTCTGCCGGGCACGACCTTCTTCCTGGGTAAAGACCGCTTTGCACCTGCGCGCGAGATGATCGAAGCCGGTTGTGAGGTTGCGATCGCGACCGATTTCAATCCCGGCAGTTCCACCACCCACAATATTCAACTCATGTGGACCATCGCCGCGCTTAAACTGGGCATGCTGCCGGAAGAGCTTCTTTGGGCCACCACCATAACGGCGGCAAAATCCATTGGCCTGGCGGAGCGCATCGGCTCCATCGATGCCGGTAAACAGGCCGATCTTGTTATACTGGATATTCCTAATCTAAACTACTTACCCTACCATTACGGGATGAATCATACGTTTATGACGATTAAAAAGGGTAAAATGGTTTATCAATCCTCACATTAACCAATGGGAGGTAAAATCATGCAAGTATCCGTTAACAAACAGAACGGACGGCTGCACCTGCAAACCGGAGACATCACAGAGATGCAGGTGGACGCCGTTGTCAATGCCGCCAATGACCGGCTGATTCTCGGCGGCGGTGTGGCGGGCGCCATCGCGCGTAAGGGCGGTCCGTCCATTCAGGAAGAATGCAATCGCATCGGTGGTACCTATGTGGGCGGCGCGGTAATCACCACGGGTGGAAATCTGCCTGCTAAATACGTCATCCACGCCGTTGGACCACGTATGGGCGAGGGCGAGGAGGAACGGAAACTGGCCGACGCCGCCCGAAACAGCTTGAAGGTGGCGGCCGAGAATCAACTTGAAAGCATCGCGTTTCCGGCGATTAGCACGGGCATCTTCGGTTTTCCCGTCGATCGTTGCGCCCGGATTATGCTCAGGGAATGTTTGAATTACCTGGAAAAAGGCGGCAGCGTTAAAGATATTTATCTGTGTTTGTTCGATGAGAAAACGTATACGATTTTTAGCGATACCCTGAAAACGATGGAAAACGTCGATTAAGCTCCGTCCAGAATCGACTGGTAATAATCGACGTACTGGGGTACAATCTTATCCGCCCGATACTCCTGTGATGATATTTCCCGTGCCTTTTTTGAAAACTTCTGTCGCAGGCTTTTGTCTTCCAGGAGCAGTGCAATGGAGTTCGCGAAGGCTTCGTTATCGCCCACTTCACAAACAAAGCCGGTTTGGCCGTGGCGGTTCACTTCTTTCAAGCCGCCGGCGTTGGAGGTAACGCAGGGTACGCCGCACGCCATGGCTTCCAGAGCGGCGAGACCGAAACTTTCATTTTCGCTCGGCAGAATAAACACATCGGTAATGGAGAGAATATCGGCCACATTCTCCTGCTTGCCTAAAAACAGGATCGAATCGCACAGGTCTTTCTCGTTACAGAGACGCTCCACGGTTGAGCGCTCGGGGCCGTCACCCACCATAAGCAGTTTGAATTTGAACTTTCCTTTTAAGCGTTCCACCATGGGTATAAGATCGTGTACCCGCTTTAATGGCCGAAAATTGGACACATGCGTTAAAATGAATTCATCCGGGCCGCAACACTGGCTTCGGAGGTTCTGGTTGGCGCTGATATTCATAAAATCATCGGGAATAAAATTATGGATCACCTTGATAGGATTGCGGATATTGAAGATATCGACGGTTTCTTTACGCAGATACTCGGATACCGCCGTGACGCCGCTGCTCTCTTCGATTGAAAATTTGGCAATTTTGATGAACGAAGGATTCGGCCCTATGAGCGTGATATCCGTGCCGTGCAGGGTGGTTATGAATTTAATTTTGCGGTTTTCCACCATTTGACTGGCAAGATAGGCGCTGGCGGCGTGCGGTATGGCGTAATGCACATGCAGTAAATCCAGATTGGCAAACTCGATTACCTCAACCATTTTGGATGCCAGCGACAGTGAATAGGGCGGATATTCGAACAGAGGATATTTAATGACCTCGACTTCATGATAAAACAAATTGGCCTGAAAACGATTAAGCCGATATGGCAGAGCGTACGATATAAAGTGCACTTCGTGGCCCATCTGTGCCAGTTTTTTACCGAGCTCCGTTGCGACGACGCCGCTTCCGCCGTAGGTAGGATAACAGGTGATACCAATTTTCATGTATTTATTGAACCATTTTGGGATTAAAAATTTGTACCTGGTTGCGCCCGTTCCGTTTGGCCACATAGAGCGCCGTATCGGATTTGCTGATTAGGTCGCGGTAGTCATCCGCATCTTCGGGAAGAGATGCAACACCGATGCTGACTGTAATTTTGCCGTCCGGTTGAATTTGCTGATGCTCGAATCGCGCCGTCTCCACATTGGAACGGATACGTTCGGCCAGGATGCGCGCGCCTTCGTTTTTTACTTCCGGTAAAATAATGGCGAACTCTTCGCCGCCGTAGCGGGCGACAATATCATTTTCACGAACCGTGTGTTTCAGAATTTGCCCCAGTTTTCGTAAGACCTCATCGCCTGCCGGATGGCCCATAGTATCATTATAATTTTTAAAGTGATCCACATCCAGTATCAGTAATGACAAATCATTCTCGGTACGCTTGTGACGGACAATCTCTTCTCTCAAACGCAATTCAAAATAACGAAAATTGTGTAATTCCGTCATGCCGTCCGTATAGGAGAGTTGTTTAACCTCCTGATACAAAGCGGCGTTGGTAACGGCTATGGAGATCATATTACTCAAAATAACGATTTGCTCCATATCCTGTCGTTCATAAGGTTTATTGTTAACTCTGGGGCCGAAACAGATTATTCCTTCCGTCTGACCGCGATAAATGATCGGAGAAATGATATGGACATCCAGTTGCTGAAACATGCGTAATGCCGACGATTCCAGCCCGCTTTCGGTTAACGATTCGATCAGTACCGGTTTGGCCTCGGTTCTGAACCTGGAAAAAATAGGATCGCTTTTTTCGATGCTAAGGTTTGCCAATTGATCCTGGTAAAATCCCTTGCTGTTCATGACCTTCAGGCGGTTTTCCATAGGACGTCCGGGATAGAAAAAAATCAACTTCTTACATCCGAAGCGCCCGGCGAACATCAGCAATATGGAATTGATCAAACGTTGTAAATCGAGGATGGAAGTCAGCTCCATGGAAACATCGAACAAGTCGTGCAGATTGATTACCGTTTTTCGCAGATCTGCGTTTTTTTCGATCAGGGATTGGTTAAGCTGATTGATTCGTTCATTGGCGTTTTCAAGTTCATGGGATTGATGCACTAAAAGCTCATTCATCGTCTTCATCCGTAAGGTTGTTTTAATACGGGCGTATAATTCATCCATGTTAAAAGGTTTGATGATATAATCGTCGGCGCCCTCGTTTAATCCCTCTACAATGTCATCGATCTTCTTTTTGGCCGTGATGATGATGATGGGGAGATAATTTTCCACGGTTCGGCGCTCAGTTAACCGGTCCATAAAATCTTTACCGGACATGCCGGGCAACATCAAATCCAATAAAATGAGATCCGGTTTCTGTTCTTTTATGGATTCCAGACCCTCTTCTGCATTACCAACGGCGGTTACGTTAAACTGGCGATCTTCCAGATAGCGCTTCACTAGTTTCATCAAGTCCTGGTGATCTTCAATCAACAGTATATTATTGGACCTGTTTTGTTCGAAATGCATTTTAATCCATTATTTTTCGATTGTATATTTTTAGGCATATTCGGCATAACTTATTACTTTTTAAGAAAAAATGCTCAACCAGCACAAAATCGCCCCATGCGATCATTGAAATCTTGTTTTCAGGTTCGGTTAAAATACCTCTGCTTCCCGGCATGCGTTCAATTATCCCTTTACGCCTGGCATGTCGTCTATAGTTTATACATAGCTCAACTTAACATGCCCGTAATATATAAAAAATCAGTTGGATTTTAAATTGGAATTTCAACGCCGCCTGGCTAAATTGCCTGACTTCTCTGATAAAGATGTTGAACATGAAAGCTATGGAGTTGATATGGCCGTAAAAGAAGTTCCCTTGTTGGATTTAAAAGCACAATATAAAACCATTCGCGACGTAATCGAGCCGGTCGTCAAAGAAGTAATGGAATCCCAGTATTTCATACTGGGACCGAAGGTTAAAGTTTTCGAAGAACATATCGCTGAATACTGCCGTGCCAATTACGCCGTGGGCGTATCTTCCGGATCGGACGCCTTATTGATCGCCCTGATGGCGCTCGACATTCAGCCCGGAGACGAAGTCATCACAACGGCCTATTCCTTCTTCGCCACGGCGGGATCCATTGCCAGGTTAAACGCCCGACCGGTTTTGGTCGATATCGATCCGAATACTTATAACATGGACCCCGGCCAGCTGCAAGCCGCAATCAGCAAAAAAACAAAAGCTATATTGCCGGTGCACCTTTACGGACAAATGGCGGACATGGATCCTATAATGGAAATAGCCCGCAAACATCATTTGTATGTTATCGAAGATGCGGCACAGGCGATCGGCAGCGATTATTATGACGGACGCCGCGCAGGTTCCATTGGCGATATGGGCTGCTTTTCGTTTTTTCCGAGTAAAAATCTGGGCGGTTTTGGCGACGGCGGGCTCGTTACGACAAACGACGAAGCCCTTTATAACAAAATGGTTTATTTACGCAATCACGGTGCACACCCCAAATACTATCATAAAATGATCGGCGGTAATTTCCGCCTGGATGCCCTGCAGGCGGCCGTACTGGATGTGAAACTTAATCATCTGGATCGCTGGACCGAGGGACGCCAGAAAAACGCCGATATTTACGACCAGGGATTTGAATCGCGCGGATTGACCAAAATCATTAATCGCCCGCAACGTATGAAGGGCTATCGCCATATTTTTAATCAATACATTATCCGGGCGCCGCACCGGGACGAACTGATGCACTATCTCAAAGAACACAATATCGGATGCGAAATCTATTACCCCCTTGCCTTCCATCATCAGGAATGCTTTGCCTATTTGGGATATAGCCAGGACGCCTTCCCGCAGGCTGAAAAGGCGGCAAACGAAACCCTGGCACTACCCATCTATCCGGAACTGAGTTTAGAACAGCAAGAATACGTAATGGATACCATTGCATCATTTTATTCGGGTTAAGACAAAGGCTTTATTCTGTGTGCTCAACAAGGGTAATATGAGAAAAGCGATAACGGTCCGTTGAGATTGTGACTCATTAATGTTCAGAATCTACTAAATATACTGCCGTGTGTTTATTACGGAAGTGAAACCGTTATAAGCTCTTAATATATCCCTGAATGAAATAGAGAGAGGGCTCGGTTGAGAAAATATCAGGCCGTCATTCGGGCAAATGTTACCCGGAATGACTTACACCGGCTTCAACCGGAAAGCAACTTTTCAAGCAATCCTTTAAGCGTCTCGGCGCTGAAAGGCTTATTCAGGTAATAAACATCCCGGAACGATTCCAGTTTTTCTTTACGGATATAGTCGCGCTCCATACCGCTCATGAAAATAACAGGTATATCGGGTAAATATTCGCGTAAAATCTCACAACACTGGATGCCGTTGATTTTGGGCATTAGCAAATCGATCATCGCCAGATGGATTTGCCCGTCGTTTCTGCTTAAATGCTCCTGGGCCTGTTCACAGCTCTCGGCAAGCAGAACGTCGTAGCCCAATATAGGCATCAGGTCTTCAGCCATTTCCCTGATGAACGCCTCATCATCAATAAAAAGGATCGTTTTTGGTTGCTTATCGTTCCTCAATTGTAAACGTCCCTCTTGTTCAATAGGCTTGTCTTAGTATCGTTTGTTTGAAAAACAACATTTAAATGCCTGTTTTTGCCTCTTTTTCATGCAATGGGAACTTCATTTTAAGGCACGTTTCCATCGCCGTCGGTTACTTATATTTTTAATCTATCGTCAAGAAATTCATTTAGTTTATCAATTTTTATACGTTCTTGTTCCATAGAATCGCGCTCACGCACGGTAACCGACTGATCTTCCAGGGTCTGGGTATCCACGGTAACACAGTAGGGCGTACCTGCCTCGTCCTGCCGCCGGTAACGGCGTCCGATGGATCCGCCTTCATCGTAAAAGACGCGATATTTCCCGCGCAGTTGTTTTGCAATGTCCCGGGCGATCTCCGGCATCCCGTCGCGTTTGACCAGCGGAAACACCGCAACTTTGATCGGTGCAATTACCGGCGCCAGCTTCAATACCACGCGCTCGCTCTCTTCGGTATAGGCATCGATCAAACAGGTCAACAACGTCCGGTCGCAACCAATTGAGGTTTCAATGATATAGGGAATAAAACGCTCTTTGGACTGATCGTCGTAATAACGAAGGTCCCGACCGGAAAACTCTTTGTGGCGGCCTAAATCAAAATCGGTACGGTTGTGAATGCCCTCGATTTCCTGCCAGCCAAAAGGAAATTCATATTCTATATCGTAAGCGCGTTTGGCATAATGGGCCAGTTCATCGTCTTTATGCTCATGGAATCGTAATTTTTCTTCACGGAGTCCCAGCCGGCGATACCATTTCATACGTTCGTTTTTCCAATAATCAAACCAGCCTTCGTCTTCGCCGGGCTTAACAAAATACTGCATTTCCATCTGCTCGAATTCGCGCGTCCGGAAAATAAAATTGCCGGGGGTAATTTCGTTGCGGAAGGCTTTACCGATCTGGGCGATGCCGAATGGCAATTTTTGTCGCGCCGCTTCCCGTACGTTATGAAAATTGACATAAATGCCCTGGGCCGTTTCGGGCCGCAGAAACACCACATGGCTGGAATCTTCAATCGGCCCCATGTGTGTTTTAAACATCAAGTTGAAATGGCGAACTTCGGTAAAGGAATCCCTGGTGCCGCAGACGGGACAGGGTTTGTTCGTGTCGATTTGATCGGCTCGGAAACGCGATTTGCACTGACGACAATCGATCAACGGATCGGTGAATCCCTCCACATGGCCGGATGCTTCCCATACCCTGGGATGCATGAGAATACTGGCGTCCACACCTTCGATATCTTCGCGTTCGTAAACCAGACTCTGCCACCAGAGTTCTTTGATATTCTTTTTCAGTTCGATGCCAAGCGGCCCGTAATCATAACAGGAATTGATGCCGCCATAAATTTCGCTGCTTTGAAATATGAACCCACGTCGTTTTGCCAGAGATACCAGTTTTTCCATCGTTTTATCGGATTGCGAAGCCAAGCCTTGCCTCCCTATTGTCGATTATCGGTTCAATAAACCATTAAGAATTGTCCATAAATGTAAATCAATTAATATAACATAGAAATGGCCTTTAACGAAATTTTTTGTTCCAGATGGTAATTGAGATAATCGAGCAGCAGCGCCAGCAAATCAGTATCTTCTGGCTCAGGCAGGTTAAAATCTTTAACAACCCTGTGGTTATGGTTTTGCAGGCGATCCAAGTAAGTTAATGCCCCCGGTGAAAGCCTGTGGGAAGAGACGCCACCGCTTGAACAGGAATGGCAGTACACCGATCCGTTTTCTATGAAAAAGTGCTCCGAATGTTCAAATCGGTTGGTCCCGCATCGCCGGCAGGCACTAAAATCCGGTTTAAATCCCAGAAACGAAGCCAGTTTTAAAATAAAATATTCGAGGATGGGCGCGGCCCGCTCGCATTCGGCAAGTTGTTTGATCATGCGGATGGTAAAATCGAAAAAGACCGGTTCGGAATGGTTTTCTGCAAACACCTGCTTGATGATTTCGAGAACGGCAAGGGCATACGGCAAACGATCCATATCCGAACGCAGTTTGCCGAACGAATCGATTACATCCGCGTCGGTTAGAATTTGCAGGGTACGGCTTTGTTTATGGGATATAAAAAACTGACCGTAGGTTAACGATTCGGTTTTACCACCCAGCGGACTCTTTTTACGAAGAACGCCGCGTGCTATCACTTTTATCAATCCCCAATCGCGGGCAAATAAACTTAAAATTTTACTCGATTCCTGCCAGCGGATGGCCTGTAATATGATCGCTTCCGATTTTTTAATATCCGCCATAACCCGAACGTTTCGTCTCTTTGTTAGCTTACGGTAACCGGGGCTTAAGTTATCGTATAATGCCTATTAAAAGCAATAGACGTATCCACACGCGTTTCTTCGTGGCAGGACATGATAGGATTGCAAAGCCCCGTCTCAAATAGCGGAAACGAAACGTTAAGGTACCAAGAGCCTTTCATGTTTCACTTGCGAACGATTGATTTTTGATTTAAAATTTGCCAATTTAATTGGATGCATGGCTATAAAACGGAGCAAACCTATGGCTTCATCACAAGTAAGAACACCCGCCGTCGCCGGTATGTTTTACTCAGGACAAAAAACCACGCTCGAACGCGAGGTTGCGGTATTTCTTGAAAATTCCAGGGCAGTGGATACGGGTAAACGGTTGTACGGACTGGTAGCGCCCCATGCCGGCTATATGTATTCCGGCGGCGTAGCCGCGCGGGCCTATCGCCAGATTCTCGACAAGTCGTTCGATGTGGTGGTCGTTATTTCACCGAGCCACCGCGTCTACTTCGAGGAGATATCCATTTATGCGGGCGACGCTTACGCCACGCCCCTGGGAGAAATACCGGTGGATCAGGATATTTCGGACGGATTAACACGCCAAAACGATAAGATCATTCGTTCTACTATAGGACACGAAGTAGACGAGCACGCCCTGGAAGTACAGCTGCCTTTTTTACAGCACGTCTTATCCGACTTTAAACTGGTGCCTATCGTCATGGGCGATCAGGATGCCGACAATGTAAATGTATTAGCGAAGGCTCTTGCGGCGGTTTTAAAGGATAAGAACGCCCTCATCGTAGCCAGCTCGGATTTATCTCATTTTTACTCCTATGACAAAGCGATGGCAATCGACAATGTCGTGGTGGAACATATCAATCATTTTGATTATGAGGGACTTTCCAGCGATCTTCAGAAAAACGTTTGTGAAATGTGCGGCGGCGGACCGGTGGTCGCAACAATGAAAGCCTGTGAACAACTCGGCGCAGATAAAGCCAAAGTGC
Organism: uncultured Calditrichaceae bacterium; assembly: GCA_964542915.1. GTDB lineage: Bacteria > Calditrichota > Calditrichia > Calditrichales > Calditrichaceae > CAZIVP01. Next base: position 37,394 of record CAZIVP010000023.1, read on the forward strand.
TTCTTTACCGTAACTCCGGCGATGTTACCGGAGACCGCAGCCAGGTGGTGGGTTATCTTTCAGCCGTCTTTTATGTCTGATTGAAATACAACGACTTAACACTGCGTCTGCTACAAACCACGCCGTTTCATTGATATCCTATCCAATTCATCCAATTAACAACGCCGATCATTTTGTTACCGCCAGGAGGTTTCAACACCTGAATCACATTTTTTGTAAGCATACCCATTAATGGAATGGTCTTGTTTCATATTCTCCATGGCGGCCAGAATGTTTTCGCTCCCATCAACACCCCAAAAATGATATGCTACGATTCAACAGCGGATTCCAGATACGGATTCCACAAAAAATGGAACTCAAAAGGCGTTCAGCTATTATTAAACGTTGCAATAAGTGCGGTTATCCATTAAAATTGTCGCAACCTTAACTTAAATGTGTCACCATTGATGAATAAAATAGAAATCAGCTTAAACGCGTAAACGTGCGGAGGCGTTATGAAAAAATGGATTCCATGGATTGTACTGGTTGTCGTGATTCTGATCCTTTACAGCTCGTTCAAAGGCACGTACAATCAATTTATCTCCCTCGAAGAAAACGTGAATCAGGCCTGGTCACAGGTGGAAAATGTTTATCAGCGGCGCGCCGACCTCATCCCGAATCTGGTTGAAGTGGTCAAAGGTTACGCCAGCCATGAGCGTGAAACCCTGCAGGCCGTCGTAGAGGCGCGCGCGAAGATGGGCGGCCAAATCAATGTAGGCCCCGAAGTGCTTAATAATCCCCAGGCGTTTCAAAAGTTTCAACAAAACCAGAGTGCATTGACCTCGGCATTGCAGCGCTTAATGGTTGTGGTGGAGCGCTACCCCGATTTAAAAGCGGACAAACGTTTCGGCCAGTTGCAAAGCCAGCTGGAAGGGACGGAAAATCGCATCAGTGTGGAACGCCGGCGTTTTAATCAGGCCGTTCAACAATACAACACCAAAATTCGGCAATTTCCGGCCAATTTGATGGCGAATCTGTTCGGATTCGAACAGAAAGTCTATTTTGAAGCGCAAAGCGGCGCAGAAGAGGCGCCCAAAGTTGAATTTTAAAGTTTTTAAATATTGAGGCAAACCATGATTCCATTCAAATTTCTACGTCTTTTACTCTTTATTCCGATAATGGTATGGGCACAGGATCTTCCTGAAAAACCAACGTCCTGGGTCAACGACTACGCCGATATACTGACAGCACAGGAAGAACAGGTGATCAATCAAAAATTACAAGCCCTGGAAAAACGAACCTCCAACCAAATCTTTGTCGCCTTGTTCGAGCGCCTGCCCGACGGTCATTATCTGGAAGACTTTACGGTACGGTTGTTTGAAAAATGGAAACCCGGCTTGCCCGATAAAGACAACGGCCTCCTCATCGCCGTCTTCGAGGCAGACCGTAAAATCCGCATTGAAGTGGGCTATGGTCTGGAAGACGTAATCACGGACGCCCAGGCCGGAACGGTGATCGAAGAAGTGATCGCCCCCGCATTCCGGCAAGGCAATTATTTTGCCGGACTCGATAAGGCCGTGGATGTTTTTATTCCGGCCGCTGAAGGTAAATACACCATACCGGTCAAAAAAAAATCGGATAAAAACAACGGCTTTTCGTTTGCCCATCTCTTTATCGCCTTTATTTTTCTGAGTTTCATTATGCGGCTGCTGGGAGGCGGACGCCGCGCTTCTTACGGAACGCGTCGTCGCGGCGGTATTTGGGCATTACCGATCTTTTTCGGCGGTTTCGGCGGAGGTGCGTCCGGCGGCGGCGGATTTTCCGGGGGCGGCTTCGGCGGCGGTTTTGGCGGTATGTCCGGCGGCGGCGGCGCCAGTGGTGGTTGGTAACGGTAAAGGAGGGTTAACATGAAGGCCAGCAAATTTTTTACGAAACAACAAAAACAACAAATACTGCAAGCCATTGAAAAAGCCGAAGAAGAAACCTCCGGCGAAATTCGCTTGCACATCGAATCGCGCTGCAAAGGGAACGCCCTGGAACGGGCAATGAACGTTTTTAAAAAGTTAAAAATGTACAACACCGAACGTCGTAACGGTACGATCATCTACCTGGCTGTCGATGACCACAAATTCGCCATTTACGGAGATCAGGGCATCAATGAAATCGCTCCCGAACATTTCTGGGAGGATGTAAAGGAAGCGATGCAGGAGCATTTTAAAAAGGGGGCCTTCGCCGAAGGCGTGATTAACGGCGTCGATATGATCGGCCAAAAGTTGAAGGAATACTTCCCTTACCGCGACGACGATATCAATGAGCTCCCCAACGAAATTTCCGAAGGCGAATAATCACAACACAACAATTGAGGGAACGGCGCCCGCGTCTTCTACCTACGGAAAAATAATGGACAACAAAACGAAAAATTTGCTACTAATCGCAGGCGAAGTATCCGGCGATAATCATGGAGCCGCCCTCGTACATGCATTGAGGCAACAGCACAGCTCTATCCGTATATTTGGCATCGGCGGGGATGCGCTACAGGATGAAGGCATGGAGTTGATGTACCATCTCAGGGATATGGCGTTCCTCGGTGTCGGCGAAGTAATTAAACATCTGCCTTTTATTTTGGGCGTACAGCGGGACATTTTAGAACGCTGCAAACGCCAGCGTCCGAACGCGGCTTTGCTGATTGACTACCCGGGCTTTAATCTTCGGCTTGCACGCAGCCTGCACGAACAGGGCATCAAAGTTATCTATTACATAAGTCCGCAGTTATGGGCCTGGGGCCGCCATCGCGTGGAAAAAATCCGCAAATACGTCCACAAAATGCTGGTGCTTTTTCCGTTCGAAAAAAAATTCTACGAACAATTCGGCATCGATGTCCACTATGTGGGCCATCCCATGGTAGATCGTTATGACGGATTCCAGCCCCCCGCAGCAACATCATCCGGCCATAAACCCAATCGTTTCATCGGTCTGCTGCCGGGCAGCCGCACCCAGGAGATTAATAGCTTACTGCCTAAAATGCTGCAAACGGCGCGCCTGCTACGGGAAAATAACAAGATCGATCGGGCCGAAGTAATCGCCGTGAAGCACATTTCAAAGGCGCTTTACAAACGCCACCTCCAATCGACGGACGATTTTATCCAGATCAAACAAACGTCGCTCGCTGAACGTCTGCCAAACTTTGACGCCGTGATGGTTGCCTCGGGAACGGCCACGCTGGAATGCGGCTTTTTCCGGACGCCTATGCTCATTGTCTATCATGTAAATCCACTCACCTACTGGTTGGGGCGTATGCTGGTGCGTCTGGATTCTATCGGTTTGGTTAATATCGTCGCCGAAAAGGAAGTGGCGCCGGAGCTTATCCAAAATCAATTTAAACCGCGGAAGGCGGCCGTTATGCTGAGCGATATGCTCGAACCGGCCAGGAATCAGGCCATACGCGAAGAACTTCGAATCATCCGTGATAAACTGGGGGAACCGGGAGCAGCCAAGCGCGCGGCGTTTGAAGTATCCAATACGCTATTCGAAAATCATGAACAAGCGGAGAGCGATTCAAGCTAAATAAAGTCAGCCGATTGAACCGATGGTAGCGCTCTATGCCCCCATTTCAATTTGAATTTATGTTTGAAGAATGGCGGTTCGGCAATCATAAGGTCGAGATCGAACGCATTAAAAATTTGGATGCGTTGGTGGACCAGATACCGCAGGAGTGGTTTCAGGACGACGAACGCTTGCCCTACTGGGCGGAATTGTGGCCTTCCGCCATTGCTCTGAGCCGGTTCATCGCAAAACATCCCGAATATGTTCAGGCAAAATCCGTACTGGAGCTGGGATGTGGACTGGGCTTAACCTCACTCATCACGGCGCTGCAAAAGCCTGCCTATCTTCTTTTAACGGATTATGAAAGCGAAGCATTAAAAATAACCGCACGTAATTTTAACCGAAACCGTCTCAATATGCCCCATCTCGAACAGATCGATTGGCGGGAAGCACGATTCAGGCAACGATTCGACGCCATCATTGCCTCGGACGTGGTTTACGAGGAGCGCTTTTTTATGCCTCTGCTGAATGTGTTTCGGGAGGCTCTGGCGCCGCAGGGACGTATTCTGCTTGCGGAGCCGAACCGTCAAATTGCCCGCATCTTTTTTAATCTCCTTCGGGATCACGGTTATGATTATGAGGTCGGTAATGAATCCGTCGAACAAAGTTCACGGTGTATTTCAGTATCTATATACAATATCCGCAAGCGTGTTGGGTCAGTCCGGTAATGCGCATTTTCGTACGCGTCAAATGATTAATTGCCCGTCATCGATTGCGGAACCAAGCCTTATTCTATCCGTTGTAGGGTTACCCGCGGTTGGAATTATCCACCGATAAACATAGTTTGGATGCATGGAAACATTGAGTGAAATTCAAACAAAGCTCTGAACAATGGCACAAGAACAAAAAAACGACCAACTTTCATACACCTTTATACCGATTAAAGGCATGACCTGCGCTTCCTGTGTGGCCCGCGTCGAAAAAGGATTGAAGGAACTCAATGCTGCCCAATCGGTCTCCGTTAATCTTGCCACGGAACAGGCCGCGGTCGGTTACGAAACGGACGGTTTGAATCTCGACGCCCTCATCGACCGGGTGAATCGCTCCGGTTATGATGTTAAAACGGAATCCATGACAATACAGCTGCCCGGTATGAACGACGCTTCCCTCGCAGCCCGCATCGAGGAAGATATGGGCACACATTTCGGCGTTTTGAAAGCATCCGTAAATACGGGCGCCGAAAACCTGCATATACGCTACATACCCGGCGTCGCCAAACTCGAAACCATCGAACGTCTTCTGAACGATAAATACAATTTTTCGGTATCGTTGGGAAAACAGGATGGAGAACTGGAACAAATTCTGGATGAGCCGCACGCCCGCTACGCCAGAGGTTTATTGAGCCGGCTCATTGTCGGGGTCTCTTTCTCCGTAATCATATTTATTTTGAGCATGCCGATGCTCTTTCCGTTTATTACCGCTATTCCTCAGATGGTGCGGTGGTATATTACTTTTGCCCTGACGACCGTTGTTTTGATCTTTACGGGCAAGCCGTTTTTCGCCGGATTTATCAAGGCGATCAAAGCGCGTACGGCCGACATGAACACGCTGGTAGCGATCGGGAGCGGCACGGCCTATCTTTACAGTGCAGTGGTAACGTTTTTCGCCTCCTATTTGAGTGGCATTACAACCGACCTTCATGTTTATTACGATACAGCAGCCATGATTGTAACTTTCATCCTGATCGGCCGTTATCTGGAGGCAAGGGCAAAAAGTAAAACCACATCCGCCCTGCGTTCTCTGGCTTCGCTTCAACCCCATCAGGCTCATATCATAACCGATCGGGGCATAGAGCATATACCCTATCACAAACTGCAAGCCGATCAGGCGTGCCTGGTTAAAACCGGCGAACACATCCCCGCCGACGGTGTTTTGCTGGACGACGACGCCAGCATTGATGAGTCCATGTTGACCGGTGAAAGTTTACCGGTTGGGAAGCGCAAAGGCGATCTGGTTCTGGGAGGCACAACCAATATCGAAGCGCCGGTGCGCATCAAGGTAATCAAGACGGGTATGGAAACGACCCTGGGTAAGATCATTCGCCTGGTAAGGGAAGCCCAGGGCAGCAAACCGCAAATACAAAAGCTGGCTGATAAAATCGCCGCTATTTTTGTACCGGTGGTGCTTCTTGTCGCCGCCATAACCCTGCTGATCTGGCTGAGCGCAGGCGTTTCCTTTACCGCCGCTCTCATACGCTTTATCGCAGTCGTCGTGATCGCCTGTCCCTGTGCGATGGGGCTGGCCACACCCACGGCTGTGATGGTGGCGGGCGGCCGCGGAGCCACCGAAGGCATCATGGTAAAAGACGCCGCCAGCCAGGAAATCTGGAGCCGCATCAACGATTTAATTTTGGATAAAACCGGCACCATTACTACCGGCAAAATGGCGGTTGCGGAAGTCTATCCCGTCAATGGTTACAGCCAGGAAACACTCCTGAGCAACGCAGCTGCGCTGGAAGACCAGTCCAACCATCCCATCGCCAGGGCGATCGTCGAAGAGGCGAAAAATCGGAAACTGCAGTGGGCGTCGGCTAAAAGCGTACGTACGAAAAAAGGTCAGGGTATGATCGGGCGTCTGAATAACCGGGAAGTATTAGCCGGTAGTCTTTCTTTTTTAAACAAGCGCGAAACCGTCCTAAGCGATGACGCCCTGAAAACCGTTAACCGATATGCAGAAGCTGCCCACACCACGGTTTTGGTTGCGGTTGACGGCGAGTTGGCGGGTATTATTGCCGTTGCCGACCGTGTGAAGCCTTCGGCGGGTGAGGTAATCAAATACTTCCGGGACCAAGGCATCCGCGTCATCATGGTTACGGGGGACCAGGAAAAAACCGCCAATGCCGTCGCCCGCGAAGTGGGCATCAATCTGGTTTACGCAGAACACGCGCCGGATAAAAAAGCCGACATCATTCGTCAACTGCAAACGGAAGGCCGTAAGGCGGCCATGGTCGGCGACGGCATTAACGACGCCGTCGCCCTGACTCAGGCGGATGTGGGTATCGCCATGGGTGAGGGCGCCGATGTGGCCGTACAATCCGCCGATATCGTATTAATGAGCGAGGATTTAAAAAGCCTGGTGCGCAGTCATCGACTCTCGCGGAGAACACTGCGTATCATCAAAGAAAATCTTTTCTGGGCGTTTGGTTACAACGTGCTGATGATACCGGCAGCCGCCGGCTTACTGGAAATCGTGGCGGGCGTCGTCTTCCAGCCAGCCGCCGCTGCGCTGGCTATGGCGCTCAGTTCCTTTTCCGTTGTAACCAACAGCCTGCGTTTAAAAAAGATTGCAATCGAATGACCATACCTTAAATTTGTATATCTGTGTTCGGTAGGGAGTTCAGCGTCTTTCAGTATATTCCGAGAAAAAAGTATTATTATCGGTCGATTACATTATCCGAAATATGTAAATCTTAACGGGAGTTAATGTTTCAGGGAAGGTTTAACTAAAATTGATCCCGGGATATGAATATGAAGTTCAGTACCGCTCTACGTCAACAAACCCGCCGTAGATTCGAACGGATGGAATCGGCGGATATTTTGATTGGCATCCCCTGTTTCAATAATGATAGCACGTTAGCGCATGTTATCCATACCATTGAAGAAGGTTTACATCTTTACTATAATGGCCACCGTTGTGTGGTATTTGTAGCGGACGGCGGTTCCGTGGATGATTCACGTGAAGAAGGTGAAGAGCTCGAGAAAAGTCCGTGGATCGAACGCATCATCTCCATTTATCGCGGCGTACCGGGTAAAGGCAGCGCGGTACGCGCCATATTCGAAGCCGCCGAGCTGCTTAATGTGAAAGCCTGTTTGCTTTTCGATTCCGACCTGCAATCCATTACGCCCGACTGGATCAAACATATGACGGATGCCATCATTCGGGAGGGCTACGATTTTGTGGCGCCTTATTACACCCGTTACAAGTATGACGGCACGATTACAAATAACATCGTTTACAATTTAACACGCGCCCTTTACGGTTACCGGGTACGTCAACCCATTGGCGGCGATTTTGCCTTTTCGAATAAAATGATCCGAACCTATCTGCCCAAGAAGGCCTGGGAAAGCGATGTGGCCCGCTTTGGCATCGATATCTGGCTGACCACCCACGCCATGGTTAATAAAGCCCGCATTGCCCAGGTCAACCTCGGCGTAAAAATCCATGACGTCAAAGATCCGGCAGAAGCCCTCGGGCCCATGTTTAAGCAGGTTGTAACAACCCTTCTGAGCCTGATGGAAGAACACGAGCAGGCCTGGATGTCCGTAAAAGACAGCCAGCCCGTACCTGTTATCGGTCCGAAGCTGGATATTGAACCCAAACCGTTTACCATCAATGTCAGTAAACTTATCACCGATTTTAAAATCGGTTACAGCAACTGGAAAGAAATCTGGAAAAAAATTGTGCATCAGGATACCTGGGCGATCATCGAAGACCTGACCACCAAGGAAGAAGACCGCTTCATCATCGAGACGGAACACTGGGCCAAAATTTTATACGATCTGGCGGCGGCTTACCACCACTGGCGCGGCAATCGTAATCTGCTGGTAAGTTTGATGACACCGCTTTATTACGCCCGGGTTGCTTCTTTTGTGAATTACACATTGGAGTTATCCAACGAAGAAGCAGAAGGTATTGTGGAAGAACAGGCCAAGGTATTCGAGAAAATGAAACCATACTTAATCCAACGCTGGCAAGAAGCGGATAAGAATTATGACCTGTAGCGGTCTTTTTCAACACACCGGACAGAGGAGAATGAAACAATGCCATTAGCCGTATTGCAAAACGGACCGGTACAGGCAACAAACCGGATATTGAGGATCGTCGATCCGCTTCTTCTCCTCAGGCCATGGCAATCCCGTTGTGAAAACATTACGTTCGAACCATCTTATAAAGCCTGCAAAATCGCTTATCGTTTATCCTTAAAGGGCTCCTGATATGAACTGGAAAACATTTGAAGGAACCGTCGGCGACGTACTGAATTTTACACTTTTTGAATTGAACCAGACCCCCGTGACCATCACGTCCATTATGATGTTCATCATCGGGATGCTTTTATTTTATATTCTTTCCCGCATATTAACGCGTTTTTTATTGCAACGTCTGCTCGCGCGTTTTCAGGTGGATCGCGGCACAAGTTATATGCTTGTGCGCATAACCCATTATATTATCATGATCATAGGCGCCATAATTTCGTTTCAGTTTATCGGCATCAGTTTAAGCGGCCTCGCCGTGATTTTCGGATTACTATCGGTGGGTATCGGTTTCGGTCTGCAGAATGTAACCTCCAACTTTGTAGCCGGCTTGATCCTGCTGCTGGAGCGCCCCATAAAAATCGGCGATCGTGTCCTTGTGGGCGAAACCGAAGGCGACGTAACCGAAATCAATATTCGCTCCACGACCATACGTTCGCTGAATAACATCTCCATTATTGTACCGAACTCGGAGTTTGTCTCCACTAATGTGGTGAACTGGTCTCATGGCGATACGAGCGTGCGATTGATCATTGATGTGGGCGTTTCTTACCAGTCCGATCTGGATACGGTATTGCGCTGTTTGCATGAAGTGGCGGAAGAGAATCCTGCCGTATTGGATGATCCCAAACCGGATGTTCTGCTCGCCGGCTTCGGGGATTCTTCATGGAATATGAAACTGCGCGCCTGGATCGATCATCCCAAAAATCACTACGTTATCCGTTCGGAACTCAATTGTGAGATCGTGCGCAAATTTCGTAAAAACGGGGTTGAAATTCCCTTCCCTCAACGCGATCTTCATGTACGGAGTTCAATGACGATACCAATGTTGTTCTGCTTCAGATGGAATTGGACTTCCCAGGGTAAATGTTTAACATAACCTA
>CAZIVP010000024.1:0-44387 GCA_964542915.1 uncultured Calditrichaceae bacterium
AGGTTATGTTAAACATTTACCCTGGGAAGTCCAATTCCATCTGAAGCAGAACATAAGGATGTGAATTGTGACGGAGAAATTAATGAAATAAAAGGGATTAATAAAGGACCTGATGATACAATATCTTCGTTAGAACAACCTTTACCGGAAAATTTAGGTTACTCATGGATAATATCAGATGAATTAACTTCTTTAGGAGGTGACCATGTTGTAGACCTAAAAAGACAATGGTTATATTTTCAAGAAAAACCTTTCCCCTTGGATATAACCGAGAAAATATTGATTCATAAAGCACATTGGAACGAACCGGAACATTATGAGTCAATCGTCCGCGGCCTGGATGAACCGGATACCAAAGAGTTATCTTATGGCATTCAGTTCAATGAAAAATACCATGTTTTTGCAACATATCAAATGAACCGCGGATATGTCGATGAAGACTGGTTCCATTTTTCAATTAATCAAAGCAATATCGTCCGCTTCAGACTGGATGAGATTACCGAACAAATCGATCAAATGTCCGCCCGTCTATATCGCAAAATGGATCACAAACTGATCAGCGAACATTATTTAAATTCTGGACAAAAAAGTCTTGAATTTTATTCTGATAGTCTGACTGATTCGGATTATTACCTGCAAATCACATCAACATTACCCTCCAGCGGTTCAGAGTCCTGGAAGCATCCGTTTACATTAGAAATCGATTATCTCGGGGTGGTAAGCAAATTATTTACCTATACCATCCCGCCTTCAATCGAAGCGGATAATGTTTCACTCAGCACCCTGCATACAGAAATCCAGGATCCTTATGGCAATCTCGTGGGCACGGCCACGGATGAAGCAACTTATACCATTCTTTCGGGCGGAGATTCGGGAACGCTGGTCGGCGATAATCCGGCGCAAGCCGAAGGGGGGATTGCTACGATCCAGGTCAGGGCAACCAATCAACCCGGGCAGGTAACGATCGAATGTTCCTCGCCGGAATTAATATCCGATACCGTTACTGTCTATACCTATGAAACCGGCGCGACCACCGAAGTCAGTGGTCATATAAATCAAAACACAACCTGGTCATTGGCTAACAGTCCTTATGAGGTTACCGGAGATGTTGTCATTAACGAAGGTTCCGTTTTGACGATTAAACCGGGAGTTGTTGTGAAGTTTAGAAATAATACAGATATATATGTTAAAGGAGGATTCATTTCTAAGGGTACATCATATAATCCAATTATATTTACTTCCACGGATAAAAATTTACCCGGCTCCTGGGGAGGTATTCGTTTTGAATCGAGCGCTTTAGACGATTACTGTGAATTGAATTACTGCGAATTTTATTATGCCGGGGATAACACATTCAATGCCACGGTAGAATACCCAATTGTGGTAAATCTAAACGCCAATCCTTTTATAAAAAATACGCAGATAAAGAATAGCCGCATCAATGCCGTGGCACTACTAGGCGGAACCTACTCTTCTGATATCACTGTTGACAATCCGGATTTGCCGTTGTGGTTAACCGGTGATTTAGCCATAGGCGAAGGTGCGGTTTTGACGATAGCGCCGGGTTGCTTATTCAAAATGAATGATAACCGGGATATTTATGTGCGGGGTGGATTAAAAGCCGTTGGTCATGCCAATGATCCGATCATATTCACCTCATACAAAGACGATGCGCGCGGTGGAGACAGCAACGGCGACGGTTCCAGCGCCCCGCTGCCCGGAAACTGGGGCGGCATTCGATTTGAGTCAACTGTTTTAGATAATCAGTGTGAATTGAGTTACTGCGAATTTTATTATGCCGGGGATAACACATTCAATGCCACGGTAGAATACCCAATTGTGGTAAATCTAAACGCCAATCCTTTTATAAAAAATACGCAGATAAAGAATAGCCGCATCAATGCCGTGGCACTACTAGGCGGAACCTACTCTTCTGATATCACTGTTGACAATCCGGATTTGCCGTTGTGGTTAACCGGTGATTTAGCCATAGGCGAAGGTGCGGTTTTGACGATAGCGCCGGGTTGCTTATTCAAAATGAATGATAACCGGGATATTTATGTGCGGGGTGGATTAAAAGCCGTTGGTCATGCCAATGATCCGATCATATTCACCTCATACAAAGACGATGCGCGCGGTGGAGACAGCAACGGCGACGGTTCCAGCGCCCCGCTGCCCGGAAACTGGGGCGGCATTCGATTTGAGTCAACTGTTTTAGATAATCAGTGTGAATTGAGTTACTGCGAATTTTATTATGCCGGGGATAACACATTCAATGCCACGGTAGAATACCCAATTGTGGTAAATCTAAACGCCAATCCTTTTATAAAAAATACGCAGATAAAGAATAGCCGCATCAATGCCGTGGCACTACTAGGCGGAACCTACTCTTCTGATATCACTGTTGACAATCCGGATTTGCCGTTGTGGTTAACCGGTGATTTAGCCATAGGCGAAGGTGCGGTTTTGACGATAGCGCCGGGTTGCTTATTCAAAATGAATGATAACCGGGATATTTATGTGCGGGGTGGATTAAAAGCCGTTGGTCATGCCAATGATCCGATCATATTCACCTCATACAAAGACGATGCGCGCGGTGGAGACAGCAACGGTGACGGTTCCAGCGCCCCGCTGCCCGGAAACTGGGGCGGCATTCGGTTTGAGTCAACTGCTTTAGACAATCATTGTGCATTGAGTTACTGTGAATTGTATTACGGCGGTGATGATAGTTTTAATGCAACTGTTGGCTATCCTTTAGTGATTATAAGCTCCGAACCCAAAATACAATTTTTGAAAATAGAGCATTCAAAAACGCACGGAATATTTAACCATGATACAGGTAGCCCCGACTTGGGCGGCGGCACCCGCGGCAGCGCCGGCAACAATAAGTTTTACGGATTTTTTGAATCCGGTAAATACGCCGTTTACAATAATTCTACCAACGATATTTATGCCAAATACAACTACTGGGGTACGGATAATCCCGGCGATGTACCCCAAGTAATATATGATAAAAACGATAATTCCGGTAAAGGCGAGGTGATATTTGAGCCCATAATTTTGAGAAATACTGCGCCTCAGCCATTTTCTCTTGTAAGCCCCTCAGATTCGGACACCATCCGTTCCCATATAACGGATTTTATCTGGAAAAAACCGCTGGACGCAGAAGATAATATTGTTTCTTATGATTTGTATTTAAGTAATTTTTGGCAAGATACATTGGTAACGGGCATTACGGATACATCATACACATTTGACGGCTCTTCATATTTCAGAGAGTATAACACTTATGAATGGAATGTTATTGCTCATGACCATGAATTTTCTACTGCCGGTAAAGATACGTTTCGATTGTGGTATATAGAAACAACAGATTTATCAACTAAAATTCCGGTTATGCCAAAGGGGTTTCGGTTTATCTCGGTCTATCCGAATCCGTTCAATCCGCAAACGACGTTTTATTTCGCATTGCCCAAAAGAGCGCATATCAATATTTCCATTTATAATTTACTGGGTAAAAAAGTAGCAACCGTGATGGACAAAATTTGCAATGCCGGAGAAATAAATAAAACGTGGTCGGCAAATCAATTGTCAACCGGCGTATATTTTGCGGTTTTGCAAAAGGGAAGGATGAAACAGGTGCGTAAAATTGTGTATCTTAAGTAAAGACGGCAAAAACCTGCCCCACCATCCCGCCCGGCCGATTGCTGACCGGGCGGGTTTTTTATTTTTGCAATACCTCGATAATGGCCCGGCAAAACAGCGGCAAATCATCCGGCGTTCGGCTGGATACCATGTTGCGGTCAATCACCACCGGCTCGTCCACCCACTTGGCTTTAGCGTTGATCAAATCGTCCTTGATGCCCGGCGTCGAAGTACAAGTGAAGCCTTCCATAATACCGGCGGAAATGGGAATCCAGCCGCCGTGACAAATATGCGCCACCAGTTTACCCGAGGCGTGAAAGGCCCGAACCAGATGTTTCACTTTTTCATCCCGCCTCAGTTTATCGGGTGCAAAGCCGCCGGAGATGACGAGTCCGTCGAAATCCGCTTCGTCCATATCGGCGATGGCCGCTTCCGCTTTACATGGGTAGCCGTTCTTGCCCTGGTAGATTTTACCGGCCTGCGGACCCGCTACTACCACATGGGCGCCGGCTTCGATCAGACGTAATTTCGGGTACCACAACTCCAGGTCTTCATATAAATGTTCCACGAACAGCAGGATCCGTTTACCTTCCAATGAATGCATATTCGCTCCCTTTCTCTTATCCAAATTCAATGCATCTTTTTTTTCAATTGTAATGACAACCATTTATAAATTCAATAGGTTGGTTATTGTTCAATGCGAAATGGAATATTTTAGGTGCCTTTAAAAGTGGAATAAAGATGCAGCTTTAGATGCATCATTGGCGTATCGAATGTCAAAGTTGCTTCCCTGTTTGGATTAGGGAAGGGATTTATCCCGCCCGAGCGTCCTTTTAGAACTTCGGCAGGGATGGGTAAGTTTTACAGCTTTGTCTGAATATTCCTAAAAGAGTCTAAAATCAGGATAATTGGCTATAATAAATAATAGCTTGGCAATAAAAACCCACTGTGTCGTATTTGTATAAAAAACAGTCCGAATATCCAGAGCCGGGTTAACAAATTATTGCTCAAGCGTGGACAGGTCGCCTACTTCTTCGCCTAAAGCGCGCGCCTTTAATACGCGGCGCATAATTTTACCGCTGCGGGTTTTCGGCAGGGTATCCACAAAGGTGATGTCTTCCGGTTTGGCGATGGCACCGACCTCTTTACCCACATGTTCGCGCAGTTCTTCCTGAAGTGGTTTTGTCTTTTCGATGCCGGTTTTAAGGATCACAAACGCGTGGATGGCGTTGCCCTTCAGTTCATGCGGTAAGCCGATAGTGGCCGCTTCCGACACCGCAGGATGGCTGACAAGAGCGCTCTCGATTTCGGCGGTTCCGAGACGATATCCGCTTACTTTGATTACGTCGTCGATACGTCCGATAATCCAGAAATAGCCGTCTTCATCGATACGGGCAGAATCGCCTGCTTTGTACCAGCCCTGTTTTTCATAATCCTTCCAGTAGGTTTCAACAAATCGATCGGGATCGCCGTGAATAGTGCGTGCCATACCCGGCCAGGGCGCTTTAATCACCAGCTTACCTTCATCGCCGGGCTTCACCTCTTTGCCTTCGTCGTCCACAACCGCCATTTCATTGCCAAAGAAGGGTTTGGTTGCCGAACCCGGTTTTAAAGGCGTGATGGGCAGGGGCGTAATCATAAAGCCGCCGGTTTCCGTTTGCCACCATGTATCCATGATGGGGCATCGTTTCTGTCCGATTACCTCATAATACCAGCGCCATGCTTCGGGATTGATCGGTTCGCCGACCGAACCGAGTAAACGCAGGCTGCTCAGGTCATAACGTTTTGGCCATTCGTCTCCGAAACGCATAAGACCACGCACCGCCGTTGGCGATGTATATAAAATGGTGATGCCATATTTTTCAATCATTTTCCACCAGCGGTTGGGATAGGGGTAATTGGGCGCGCCCTCGTACATCATCACGGTGGCGCCGTTGATCAACGGCCCGTATACAATGTAACTATGGCCCGTTATCCAGCCCGGATCGGCGGCGCACCACCAGCGGTCTTCTTCTTTTATATCAAACACATAACGGTGGGTCGTGGAAGTATAAACGGAATATCCGCCGTGGGTGTGGACCAGTCCTTTCGGTTTGCCGGTCGTGCCGGAAGTATAAAGAATGAATAAGGGGTCTTCCGCGTCGGTCTGCTCTGTTTCACAGTTGCCGTTGCAGGCGATGGGAAGTTCGGTGAGGCTGTGATACCAGAAATCGCGCCCGCTTTCCATGTAAACGTCCTGGCCGGTGCGTTTGACCACGATACAGGATTCGATGGTGGGCGAGCGTTTAATGGCCTCGTCGGCGATGCTTTTTAAATCGTTGATTTTACCTCGACGCCATCCGCCGTCGGCGGTAACCAGTACCTTGCTTTTGGCGTCGGCGATACGCTCTGCCAGCGCCTCCACACTAAAACCTCCGTAAACGACACTATGGGCGGCGCCGATTTTGGCGCAGGCCAGCATTGCAAAAACCATCTCGGGGATTTGCGGCATATAAATAGTAACGATATCGCCTTTTTGTACGCCCATACTGCGCAATATATTGGAAAATTTCGAGACCTCGCGATTGAGGGCGTGGTAAGAGAAGGTTCTTAAATCGCCTGGTTCACCCTCCCAGATGAGGGCCAGTTTGTTACGTCGCCATGTGTTCAAATGCCGGTCTATGGCGTTTTGTACTACATTGATTTTTCCGCCTGTAAACCATTTATAGAACGGCTTTTCCGAGTCGTCCAGCACTTTGTCCCATTTTTCATACCAATCCAGCTGTTCGGCCTGTTCGGCCCAGAAGCCTTCCCGATCTTCAATGGAACGTTTATAAAGCTTATCATATTCTTTAATATTCGCTTCCTTTACAATTTCCGGAGCAGGCTCGTAAACGGATTGGGTCGGCATTTGTGAAGAAGCCATGACGATTCCCCCTTCGCTTGTGTTCAATTATTTTTACTGTTATCTTTATTTTTATATGACTATATTTAGCTTTTAACCAAAAATCGCACATAATGATACAAGTTATAGTGGATAAATACAAGTGTATTCCTTCACAAGTGTTTTAGTAATCACATTCATCCTGTTTGGCTGCCGGCAATCCGCCGTTCAGAAATTAGAGCAGCAATTCACGATAACACGGGATTCGGTTGTAACGATGGCGGAATCCGGTGAGTTACAATCCGTGCACGAAGCTTCTATTCAAACGCCCAGTAATTGGCGTATGGAATATCGTATCAGAGAACTGGCGCCGGAGGGTAAGGTTGTCCAGGCCGGCGATACCGTCGTTAAATTCGACACGCGTGAAGTCCAATCGCTTTTGGATGAAGCCCGTTCCCGCTATGAAATACAACAGGCGAAACGCATGGAAATCGAAGTAAGCAATGAAAACGATCTTAAACAGAGGGAAAACCGGGTTGAAGAATTACAGTATCAATTATCTTTAATGAAAAATAAAGCAGCCAATGCCCGGTATGAAGCGGATATTAAACAAAAAGAACTTGAGCTGGAACTAAAAAAAACCGAGCTGCGGCTGGAAGAAGCCCGCAAAAATCTAGAAGTGCAGAGAACACTTAATCAACACCGCTTGGACCTTGTAAAGTTAGAGATGCGGCAGGCAAAGGTTGAAATTAACCGCGCAAGACAAATGATGGACGATATGTTTATTACAGCACCGCGCGACGGTATGATTATTTATGCCAAACTCAGACGCAACAACTGGGATAAGGTCAAACCCGGTGATACGGTCCGGCCCCATACAACCATATTAACCATCCCAGATTTAACACAAATGAAGGCAAAAGTGCAACTGAATGAAGTGGATCGACCCTTTATTGAAGAAGGCATGAAGGCAAACATAGTTGTGGAAGCCTACCCGGATTCGGTCTTTACGGGCAAGGTTAGCTATGTATCCAGAATCGTACAACGGCCGGAAGACAACAGTAACCTGAAAACGTACAGTATGGATGTGGCCATATACGGAAATGGTGATTATCGTTTAATCCCGGGCCTATCCGTTAAAGTGCTTATACAAAACGACACACTGAACAATGCCCTGCGCGTGCCTTCCTGGTGTTTGTTTCATGCCGGAGATGGTTTTTTTGTGCGGGATGTTCACGGCAGAAGACATTCGGTCAGCATACGGGCGCTGAACCAGGGATACGCCTTTATTCAGGGTGATGTTAAAGCAGGCTTATCTGTTGTGGCCAATCGCTTTATACCAAACTTTTAACGTTGGAAATGTGCAATGAATCCGAAGATCAAAAATCATGTAAACCGCCGTAATGTAACCTTGTTTGGAATCTCAATTTTGGCGCTGTACCTGATCCTGGGGCAGTGGATGGGATCGGACGAAGCTCTGGTCAAATATCGGGTTACAAAAGGGGAGTTTACAGTCGATATTGAAGTGGACGGTGAAGTAGAAGCTCTGGAATCGTATGTTATCAAAGCGCCTTCGAACCTGTGGGGCAATGCCCGAATCGTTAAATTGGTGCCGGAAGGTAACCATGTTACAAAAGGGGATTTTCTGATTCAGTTTGATACGTCCGAATTTCAACAAAAACTTATGGAAGCTCAGAATAAACTGGAGACGGCCCGCGCCAATCTGGCGAATACCAAAGCCAACATCGAAAGTCAGATGGCCGAACTGGAAGCCAACATCGCCCTGGAGAAGTATTCCCTGGAGCAGAGCCGGTTGCAGGCCAAACGTGCTGTTTATGAAGCTGAAAATCGAAGAAAAGAGATTGAGCTGAATCTTAAAAAAGCGGAAATCTCCTATAAACAATTGTTGGAAAAAAAAGAAAACATAAAAAAGATCAATGAATCTAAATTGCGGCAGGCGCAATTGGAGGTGGAACAGGCTCGCATAAAAGTGGAACGTGCAAAGGATGATCTGGATCGCTTAACCCTCACTTCGCCGGCGGAAGGAATGGTTGTGTATAAAGAGGTGTGGGAAGGCGATAAAATGGATAAGCTGAAAGTCGGCTATAGCCCGTGGCGCGGCCAGCCGCTCATGGAAATACCCACCAAAAACCGTATGAAAGTGAGCGTCGAAATCGATGAAATCGATATTTCTCAAATTGAGAAAGATCAGGAAGTACGCATCGAGCTGGATGCGCTGCCGGATACGACTTTCACAGGGAAAGTGACCGAAGTAGCCGCCTTGGCCCACAAAGATCGCCGTACCAAGAAAAATGTGTTTGATGTGGAAATCCATATGAACGAGAACGATGAGCGGCTGAAACCGGGCATGACCGCACACTGTCGCATTATCATCCACAAACTACGCAATGTATTGACCGTTCCGGTTGACGCGCTGCATACCATCAAGGGCAAATCCTACATTATCGACGAACACGGCGACACCACGCGCGTGGAAACCGGCCTGTCGGATTCCGATTTTATCGTGGTGAAGGAGGGGCTAAAGGAAGGGCAAATCGTCTTGTTGCCGTCGGAACAGCCTGTCGATGCATTGCATGAAAAAGACGGCGTAAAATCGCCACAAACATCATCCGAACAGAATCCTATACGCGTAATTTCCCGGTATTAATGATGTCAACGATTTTTAAATCTATTGTACGAAGCTTCGTCACCCAAACCCGACCGCTCTGGCGCCATTTTGTAATTATTGAAGAAGAACCGTTGCGTATCGGACTTGAAGGCATTTTTGCCCACAAACTCCGTTCTTTTTTAACCATGCTGGGCATCATTTTTGGCGTTGCTGCGGTCATTTCCATGTTGGCCATCGGCGAAGGGGCGCGACAGAAAACGCTGGCTCAGATTCGGGCGCTGGGATTGAATAATATTATCGTACTGCAGAAAAAAGCTGAAGAAGAACAGGCCGACGAGAAGGAAGAGCAGAAACGCCGGTTCTTAAATTTCCAGGATGTGGATGCCATCGATCACATTCTCGCCACTGTAAACCGGGTCGTGCCCGTCGTAGAAACTTCATACGAAGCCGTCCATGAAAAGCACAAATATACAACCACGTTAACCGGTTCGAGTCCGGATTATTTTAGCGTCATGAGTCTGTCGCTGCAGAAGGGCGGCTTCTTTTCGGGATATGATAACGATCGTTACCAACGGGTTTGCGTGTTAGGCAGCGAAGCGGCTAAACGGCTGTTTCCCGGAAGTGAAGCGCTGGGCAGCATGATTCGCGTGGAAAAAATCTGGTTGCGGGTGGTTGGCGTATTGCAACGCCAGCCCGTCAGCACGGCGGGCGCCGAACAGGTCGATCTAAACACACATATTTTTGCTCCGATTAAAATGGTCAATGTCCGGTTCGGGCGGGCGCCGGATGAGAGTCCTTTACAACAAATCATTATCCGGGTAGAGGATCAACACCAGGTCGTCAATACGGCTAATATGGTAGATCGTATTCTGTTTCGGAGGCACCGTCAGAACCGCGATTACAGCCTGATCGTACCCGAGCGCCTCCTGCAACAAAGCGAGGAGACGCAACGCATGTTCAATATCGTCATGGGAGCGATCGCCGGCATTTCCCTTTTGGTCGGCGGCATCGGCATCATGAATATTATGCTGGCCTCTATTTTAGAGCGCACCCGGGAGATCGGCGTGCGGCGGTCGCTGGGCGCCAAAAAACGCGACGTATTAAGCCAGTTTCTGATTGAAGCGGTTTTACTGAGTCTGCTCGGTGGCGTTATCGGCGTGGTCCTTGGCTACGGTTTGTCCTTCGGTATCACGCTTTTCTCGGACTGGAAGACAAGTGTAACATGGTGGTCCGTCATTCTTGCCTTTGGCGTCAGCAGCGGCGTGGGCATTGTATTCGGCTACTACCCGGCGCGGAAGGCGGCGGAGCTCAATCCGATCGATGCGTTGCGGTATGAGTAATCATTAAGAATAAGGCCGCTCCCATTCAATCAAAATGATCGTTTGAATATGAATACAACTTGAACAATCGTCTTGCCAACCATACCCTATCCCTGCTATATTGTTGCCCTTTGAACAAGGGGGATGCAATGTCGGATCGTAACGAATATAGCGAAAAATTTCAACGCTTTATCGTGCAAACCTTTTTTAATCAACTTCCGCAAGAGGATCAGGATGTGCTCCGTGCCTGGGCTGCGCGTTACCGGTTTACCTTTCAGGAAATTCGGCAGGTCGCGGAATACGGCCGCGATCTAATGATGTGGCAGGAAGAGGGCTTAAGCGAATGGCAGCAAAAGCACGGAAAGAACAGGGACGCGCAGTTCAGAACAAAAGAGCAACTGCTTGCGGCATTACATGCCTACATGCACTCTTTAAAAGAAATCCCTAAAACGTACCCCGAGGCGGGCCTTAAGAGACCCAAAAAACGTGAAAAAAGTAAAATTGTAAGCGAACATTCGGAAAAGAACGTGTTCGGCGACTGTCCGGTGGCGTCGGAGAAGACGGTTTGCTGTAATCTGAAAACCATCGATGCTGTGGAAAGTTGTGTATTCGGATGTAGCTATTGCACCATTCAGACCTTTTACCGCGATAAAATTACGATCGATGATCGATTGGGTGAAAAATTACGTCAGCTGCAACTGGATGAAAACCGTTATTACCACATCGGCACGGGACAATCTTCCGATTCCCTGGCCTTTGGCAACCGCAACGGCATTTTGGATGATCTGGCCGCGTTCGCACGCGTGCATCCCAATGTCATACTGGAGTTGAAAACCAAATCCAATAATATTCGTTATTTTCTCGAAAACGATGTTCCGAACAACATGTTTTGTTCCTGGTCATTGAATCCACAAGAGGTCATAGAGAATGAAGAACATTTCAGCGCCGGGTTGGAGGATCGCCTAAAAGCCGCCCGAAGAGTCGCCGACCGAGGGCTGAAGGTATCGTTTCATTTCCATCCGATCGTTTACTACAGGTACTGGGCAACGACGTATCCGGCCATCGCCCGGCGCGTACAGGAGATGTTCGATCCCGCGGAAGTTTTATTTATTTCATTCGGATCGGTCACGTTTATTAAACCGGTGCTAAAAAAAATTCGCAAACTGGGTTATCCAAGTAAAATCACTCAGATGCCGCTGGTAAGCGATCCGCACGGCAAGCTGACCTATCCCGATACAATCAAAATCGAAAAATTCCGAACCATGTACCATGCATTCGCTCCTTGGCGGGATAAAGTCTTTTTTTATCTGTGTATGGAAAAACGATCCATCTGGGAAAAAAGCTTTGGTTGGGTCTTTCCGGATAACGACGCTTTTGAGCAGGCGCTGATTCAAAGTTCATTACGTAAAATACGTCGGGATCGGCGCATGGTAAATCAGGATAAACGGGTTCAGGATATGGGCGCTTCCGAAGCACTGCGGTAACGAACACGCCGGTTGAAATGCTGGAGTATAATGCCCGCAACGATGAAAACGAGTCCCACAACGGTCGAAAGTAGTATGGTTTCGCCCACAAGTAGATGAATAACCGCGAGAGACAAGAACGGTACGAGATAGATGAAGTTACTAACGGAAGCGGTCGTTTTGGCAAGCCTTAACGCCTGCGACCAGATAACGAAGGTAATGCCCATTTCGAATAAACCAATATATATCACGCCAAAGATTCCGCGCCATGGAGGCAACCTGATTTCGGAATAAACGACTGTCGCCATCAGAATGAAAATCATTCCGAATGAAAAGTTCAAAAACAGTTTGAGGATAGCATCCCTTCGATCGCGGATATTGTAGATCCAGAATACGGCCCAGATTATGGCGCTGCCCAAAGCAAGTGCAACGCCTGTTGCATTATCGAATTGCAAACGCCATAACTGACCGCGCGTCGAAATAACCAGCACGCCCGTAAAACTGATCAGAATGGCAACAAGGTTTTTAATTGTGATCTTCTGTTTAAGCAATGGAATGGATAGCAGAACCAGCATAACGGGCCACGTGTAATTGAGCGCCTGTGCCTCCTGTGCGGGCAGTAAGGTGTAGGCTTTAAATAGAACCGTATAATACAGGAAAGGATTCAGCAAGCCGAGGAACGCGGATTGTAGAAACGCGCGCATTGGTAGCGTTTTCAATAGATGTAATTTATTCTGAACGACGAGCAAAGCGAATAGAATAAAAATCGATACGAGACAGGCGTGAAACAGCAATTGCAAAACATCAATATAACGCAGTGAAATTTTAAAGGCCGAGGCGACGGTTGACCATATCAACACCGCTGCAATGGCATACAAGTAGGCTTGCTTTTGTTTTTCCATAGATTATGGGGACGTCATCGATGTCTTACTCTGATTTGCCGTCATTTCACATGCAACATTTTACCCGTTTTAATCCGTTGTCCGTACTTCAGGCGGTAATAATAAATACCGGAAGCCGCCGGTAATTTTTCTTCAATTAGGCCGTTCCAATAGTGTTCATGTTTACCGGCATTCAATCGTCCGTCGAGTAGGGTTTGGACAAGGTTACCTTGTATGTCGTATATGTCCAGACGTACCTTTCCTTTGTCTGGAAGAACAAAGGCGATTCGAGTGCCGGCGTTGAACGGATTGGGATAATTACCGAGTAATCGGAACGAGGCAGGCGCCGGGCTGGCATCCGTAATCGGCGATACGGTTTCTTTATAAGAGAGTATCCGGATTTGATCGATAAACCAGCCATTACGCTCGACGCCGCCGTCGGCGTCCATGCGGAACCTCACATAAAAGGAGGCGGCCGGTGCAAACGCGCTAATATCAATCACCTCTTTGACCCAATAAAGCTGCATGTCGTCGTAACCGGATTCCGAAGTGGATTGTTCACCCTTGCCGCTGCCGGAAACGGAACGTAAACCGGAAACCGTTTGCCAGCTATTGCCGTCCGTGGAAACCTGGACGCGGGCGAAATCGTAATCACGTTCGATCTGCCAGCGGCTGAAAAATTCCAGATACGTTTTTTCGGCATTTTCCAGCTCCATCGCTTGGGCCAATGTTAAAATGTTGTGGCTATCAGCGGCGTAATTGCGGTCCGGACTGTCCGTAAAGGCGTGATCGCCTTCGTAGCTTTTGGCATCATCCACGGCCCAGGAATTTCCGGTATCCCATTGGGCGCTGCCCGACTCCGCATCATCGGAAAACGCAACGGTCGGTTTACCTAATATGACGGTTTGGATGGTATCGCGCCGTTCAACGCCTTCCTGATTGATGGTAAGCGTAAACTTCGGTCGATGGCCGGCCGGCGTTTCGTCTGCGACGGTAAATAGTAAACTGTCGAAGCGAACCTGTGTTTGCGATAAAATATCGACGGTTTGATTGCTGTTGTCTTTATCGAGAGTTATATAAGGGTCATCGGTGCTCAGACTGAGCGATACCTGCCGGGCCACATCCTGTCCCATATTACCGATATTAAACGTAATGGATGCCTGCTCGCCCGGACCAATGTAGCCATCCTGATCTCCCGCGGTTTCACTTAGGTCGTAGTTTCGGTAGCGGGCAAATCCGCCGCCGTACCAGGCCAAACGCATATTGGGATGAATATTCTCCTTAGCCAGTGGAATGATACGATTCTCTTCGGGCCAAAATCCATCTTCGTCGCTTCCCACTTCGGGCGTCATCGCTAAAATCTTATTTTTCTGGGATTCTTCGCCGTAAAACCAGTCGTCGGAATCGCCGTTGGTGATATAACCGACGGTTTCGTCGCCGGTGCCGTAGGTGTATTGATTATGACGGGTCATTTCGGAAGCGTAATCGAAAAACGTCAGCGAATCTTTAGTTAACAATGATTCTTCGTAGCCCCAGGGGTGGATGAGCAAATTGGAATACGAATGGTAACTGAGCGATAATACAAAATGCCGGTCTTTGCTGAAATCGCGTACGGCTTGCGTTTCCGGCTCCGAGAAAGGATCCGGACCGCGATAGGTGTCGCTCCATGGATAGGGGCTGGAGCCTTCGTCGTCGTAGCCCCACTTGTAGCCGTAATTGCGATTGAGATCGACGCCGTACCAATCGCCTTCATTTATTCGCCGGTTTTTACGCCACTGGCCGCCGCCGTCGGGATTGGTTTGTTCGTTATAGACATAACCGTCGGGATTGAGAACCGGAACGAAGTAGAATTCACGGTTATCGACCAGATAGGTTACTTCCGGATCCACGCCGTAATTTTCGAGCAAATAGTACATAAAATACACCACGGTCATCATGCTTTGCGGTTCCCGGGCATGATGCAAGCCATTGTAAAACAACTCCGGCTCCGATTCGTCGGATTCCGGATTATCGGAAATTTTAACCATCCAGAGATGACGATTCTCGTGGCTTTGTCCGATCGATTGTTTGGCCGTCGTCAGATCGGGATACATGAGGTGCATGGAATCCAGTTCCGCCTTGACTTCATCGAAGGTGTAATAGCCGCCCATGCTGCCCAGTTCAAATCCCTCCGGGACATCTTGCGAAGCTGTGATTTTTGCCCGCTGCACCGAACTCAACGTTGCACGTTTTTGATAAGCTTTGACGACATCGGGGACCAAAACCTGATAGGAGAGCCCGCTGTTTTGCAAAGCCTTTAACTCCCGCTCGTTGATTACAGCAGTTAGGAGTCGGGAGCCGTCGCGTTGTTTTTCAACGGAAACATGATCGAAAATCAAGCCGTTTTGTGCCAGCCGTTGAAATGTCCGGTCGCTTTGAATGGTAATCCGGACTTTGCTGTAAGTAAACGGTTGATCTTGGGCATAAGCGCTCAGGCAAAAAATGAAGATCAGGGACAATATCCCTTTGAGAGCATGACGTTTTACCGTTTCGAGGTTGCGTGCCATAAACATACCTGTTGTTTGGATTGCGGTTTTCTAAAAGCATTATCGTAAACGAACGCCTTGAAATGCTTAATCCATAGATCATTCAAAAAAACGATCGCGCAATTCAGAACAAATCGCTCATCAACACCTAAATCAAGACCGACTGATATTCAACGTTAAGGTCTGCTTTTACGAAGATTCGTTTGCCCTGAATAAAGCTTTTAAATCTTTGATTTCCCAGGGATAGATCACGTTGAAGGGCTTGTTCAGCTCGTCTCTCACGCGCATAAACGATAAACCCAGATAGCGATTGCTGTTTTTTATCTCTTCAAGCCATTTATTGAAGGGTGTTTCAAAGGTTGTCATTTTTCGGTTTGATGATTCGCGAATCACCAGCCGCTCATTTTCGCGAAAGAACATAATCATGTGTGCGGAAAAAATGTTATCTTTATCCGCGAATATCAGGCAGGCAATATCGCCGCTTGCGATGTTTTCTTTAACGGAAGCAAGCTCGCCCGTCGGGATGTAATGAATGGTCATGGAGCGATCCGGTTTGATAAAGCGTTTATCTTCGATGCCTTTCCGGGCAAAAAACTGTTTGTGCGAAATGGTGCGGGTAAGTGGTTCGGCCTTCTGTCCGCCAATCCTTTTCGTTGCATCCACTAATAACCAGTCGTTTTCCGGCAACCAATCTCCCATGGTATAATGGTTGCGGGTCTTCATACCGATGATGCCGTCTTTATATCGGATATGCTGCAAATTATTAAAAAAATGCTCCCAGCTATCCGAGATCGCCAACGCCAGGATATGCTCACAATAAGCCATGCAATTGGTATCATCAAAGGTGACCAGAGGCATGGTTTCATAAAGGGCGTAAGGACCGTCGCCCACACAGGTCAGATTGTAGGGCGTATTTAAAAAACGTTGGGCGTAATATTGCATGCGTTCGGTAATAGTCAGTGGTTTTTGTACCGTTTCTTTAAGGAGGGTGTGAATTTCTTTTTTGGACAGTTCGAAAAATGGCTTGCTTTCCTTATTCTTTTGGGCGTCGGCGAATGAAATTGAGATGCATACTATTATAAAAAAATAAATAAATTTCTTCATAGTCTCTTCCCTGTTTTAATGTACATTGTACAAAATTTAATAGTTTAACGTAATCGAGCCAAATGTTAATTGTAGTATTCCATTGCCGATTGTTTGATGAAGCGCAGGAGGGGCCTATCGGATAGCATCGGAGCGCTGTTGTTCTGAAAAAGGAATGCATCATACGAAGTAAAACGGTGAGCCGGGAGTGCAAAGCGCTCACTTTCCTATCGAATATTTAAGGCAAATACGTTGCAATTTAATTTTACGGTTTCCCATTGAGGATGTCAGTGTAACGATCCAGAGTTAATTCCGAACGGCTTTATTAGAAATTGATTAAATACCATTTTGGGTTTGCAATTGATATCAGAGATCGTATATTTTTGCTAGTTTTTCTTTCATACATTTCTTCAATATAACATAATCTCTATTGAGAGGGGAGGCCTGCCATGCGTATTTGTATGATTCTTTTACTTGTATCATCCACATTTTTGTTTGCCGATACCATCAAATTTCAGGGATTTGAAGGCACAGCCAATGATGATTGGAATTATAGCAATGATGTTGCATTTTTCGATAATGGTTGGGGGGACGACGGTTATTACGGCATTATCCATATCGAAGAGGCCGCGCCCATTGACTATGCCAGCCTTGCGGACAGTATCCTTGGTGAAAACGACCTGGACGACGAAGGGGACAACGGGACGACAGATTTCGCAACCACGCAATTTGAAGAAGTGGATATCAGCGCTTACAGCAATGTTTCACTTTCGTTCGACTGGGATGTGGAGGGTTATAATGCAAGCGACGACGATGCCAAATATGAACTCTTCTATAACGGTGTGAGTCAGGGAGAAGTGTTTTTGTTAGACGGGGGCGTCGATCCTGAAGATGGCGAGGGCACGGAAACCATTAATATTCCCGATACTGTTAATACCCTGGCGTTACATATCATGGTTCGAGATAACGGCGCTACCGGTTATTCGGGATTTGATAATTTTACGGTGGAAGGCGTCGCCGGTAATAATACGGTGGTCTTTTTTGCGGAGTCGGAGGCGACGGTTAACGAGGGCGACGGGACGTATGATCTGGTTGTATCCATTTCCAATCCCGACGACAACAATGCCACAACAGCCGATGTGGTGCTTATTAGCGGCGACCCTTCCGATGTGGGCAATTATACAGCGCAAAGCGTTACGTTTCCGGCAGGCAGTTCGCAGGACCAAACCGTAACCGTTGACATTACCGATGACAACGAAGTTGAGGGCGATGAAGCGTTGACATTTGAGCTCCAGAATGTGTCCGGCGGTAATAACGCGGCTGCGGGGACGCCCTCTCAATTTGATTTGACGATCGAGGATAACGATCTTCCCACTATCGTTATCAATGAAATCATGAAAGATCCCGTTGCCGTCGTTGATACGGCTGGCGAATGGTTTGAATTATACAATCCGGGTGACTCCGAAGTGGATATCAACGGCTGGACGATCAAAGACGACGACTTTGACTCCCATGTAATTGATAACGGCGGACCCTTGATAATTGCTTCGGACGGCTATTTGGTGCTCGGCCGTAACAGCGATTCTTTAGCCAACGGCGGCGTTGAGGTGGATTATGTGTATGACGGCATTCTTTTGGCCAACAGCGATGATGAGGTGGTTATGGTTTATTCGGATGGCGCCAGCGAAGTGGATCGCGTGGTATATAATGAAAGTGATTTCCCCGATGAAAGCGGTAAATCGATGGAGCTTACCAATCCCGATAGCGATAATAACGACGGCGTAAATTGGGCCTCGGCAACCGTTGCATACGGCGACGGAGATTTCGGAACGCCCGGTTCCGTCAATAGTACGATTGTAAGCACGGTGGATCGTAAGACGGGTGTGCTTATCCGGGATTATCACTTATATCCAAATTATCCGAATCCGTTCAATCCACGCACGACCATCCGCTTTAGTGTGCCTCAATTCAGCCAGGATGTGCAACTGAGTATCTATAATGTTGAGGGAAAACGGGTTCGTACGCTGTTCGCAGGCGCACTTAATGCCGGCCTCCATAAACATCAATGGGACGGACGGGATGCAAATGGTACCCTACTTGCCAGCGGTGTATATTATGCCATCCTGGAGGCGGGCGCCTTTCGATCGACCATTAAAATGATGTTCATCAAATAATTTTGCGTGTGGTAAACCATCCAGCCCTTTCGAATCGCCGAAAGGGCATTTTTTATATCTTTCATATTTCACTTTTTATTGATCATATTGTTTTAAATCTGATTCTTTTGATTAATGTCAATACATTTCGGTCGATAACGGTTAGTATCTAGGGTGAAATTATTAACAACCGGCGTTTAAATAACGTATCAATTCAGGAGAACCCTTGGCAGCACAAGCCGTATCATTAATGTGGCAGATCAGCCTGTGGTTTTCAGGAAACCTTGGCGAATGTAATAATGAGGCATGCTTCAGGGGCATGGGGCAAAACAAAATGGAAATCAGAGAGAATTACAATAATTTCATGTTGAACACTAAATTAGAACAAAGAATAAAATTTATTAAAAGGAGTGAACGATGAAAATAAAATGGATTTTGTTAATTACGATGATGATTTCCGGCATGTTGTATGCTCAGACGACGTATCTTCAGGATGATTTTGAGGACGGAAATTTGGATGGGTGGAGTCAGAACGAACCCGGCGCCTGGGCTGCTTCCGATTCTTTGCCCATTAACGGAAACTATTCAATGCGACATAATATGGTCGATACGAGCGGCCACAGCTATCTCTATTCTTCATTGAACGGATTGGATGTGGATTCCGGCGAGACCGTTTGGCGTTTCAATATTAAAACCGGCAGCTACGATCCCGATAACGTTCGAAAATTCTGGGCGTATTTAATGGTGCACGATACGACGGATGTGGACGGTTATGCGCTCGGCGTTAATCTATCCGGCCAATCGGACACGCTCACCCTCTGGAAAATGACCGGCAGTTCGGCCGACGGCATTGTGATTCAAAGTACGTTCAACTGGGATGCGAGTGAGTTGGTCGGCTTGCAAGTTACGCGTAACAGTCTTGGTTTATGGCAACTTCATTACGATACGACGGGTAATTTTGATAATCTGACCTCTGCAGGAAGCGCGATAAATTCGGATTACAAGCAGGCCAATTATTTTGGTTTATCATACTATTTCAAAACGGCGGAAGCAGGCGCATTCTGGATGGATGATCTACTGGTTCAACAAAACAGTGAAGTCATTGTCGACACCAAACTGTTTCTCGAAGGTCCGTTTGAGGCGGATAGCATGTACACGCATTTGAATCAGGATGGCGTAATACCGTCGTCTCAACCGTATAACGCCGAGCCATGGACGTATACCGGTTTAGAAAAAACTTCCACTATTCCGAAAGAGGTTGTTGATTGGGTGCTTCTGGAACTGAGAAACGGCAGTGATTCGACAAGCCGTGTGGCAAGACGCGCCGGATTTTTACGTAAAGACGGCCGTATCGTCGATCTGGATGGCGCCAATCCCGTATCGTTTGCACCGGTTGACAGCGGCGACTATTACATCGTCATACAGCACCGCAACCATTTGGCTGTGATGAGCGCCCAACCACAAACGTTATCTATGTCCACAACGCTTTATGACTTCAGTACCTCCGCAGACCAGGCTTACGGTTTTGAACCTATGAAGGAACTAAATGGCTCTGTGTATGGTTTGTATGCCGGAGACGCCAACGGCAACGGCCAGGTTCAAACCGATGATAAGAATGAAATCTGGAGCAATGAGGTCGGTTTGGCCGGTTATAAAGATTCCGATTTTAATTTGAACGGTCAGGTTCAAACCGATGATAAAAACAATCTTTGGAAGGTAAATGTAGGTAAAGGTACACAGGTACCCTAAATAAAAATGAAAATAAAGTAAAACCTATCAAGGAGAACATATAATGAAAAAGTTATTGATGCTACTGTTTATCTTGCTGTTGAGCAAGGGGCTGTTGGCCACAGGCATCGAATTCACATTTGCCAATGGATTGGTCTCGGGCTCCGAGACTAAATATTATGAGTTCGATGTTATGGCTCAGGCAACGAATGAAGATTCCACCCGACTCGGTGATAACCAGGTTTATATTAATTACAACACAGCCGGCTTTGGGGAGGCCATCGCCAATAACGGCAAGGTTACCGTTGAAAAGGGAACGTTATTAGAGGGTGGAAGCGCACCGTCATTTTACTATGAGATTATCAATGTGGTGGATAATACTGCTTCTAAAATAGCCATTACTACCGAATATAACTATCCCGATTATCCTGAATATGGCAACGAGTTGACATCGACGCCGCAACAACTGCTCCACATTACAATCGAGATTGCGGATACGAACGAAACCGCCGGACTCTCATTTGATGAGGCGCTTATGGACGGGCAACAGTTCCAATCCGATAATACTCAGAGTTATAGTCCGGTTGTTGCAACCGACACAGATGATAACCCCTTGAATCCTGAACCGAGTGCCCTTGTAAGCAAGGATAATTCCGGTATACCCGACCATTTCGCATTGAAGCCGAACTATCCCAACCCCTTTAATCCTGTAACCACGTTGCGTTTTGACGTCCCCCATCAAACCGCCAATTTGGAGTTAACCATTTATGATGTTCTGGGCCGTAACGTACGTACGCTCTACGAAGGCAGTATAGAGGCGGGAACCTATGAATATCAGTGGAATGGCCGCAACCGGCAGGGGGAACGCATGCCAACCGGCGTTTATTTTGCCGTCATGAAAACATCGGAATATTCTCAGGCCATTAAAATGATGTTGGTGAAATAAGGAATCATGTCCAACACTCATTTTTTGCGCTGGCATCAAAGGCTACATGCATTAGTGTGTAGCCTTTTTATTTTCAGAAAATACAATAACCGGGAATCATCTCTTGTGTCAATCTTGTTTGACAGGCAACGCAAACCGTCGCAATCCTTCCCAGACCATTTTTTGGGAAATCGGTAACGGCGGCGCTTTTTGCGAATGCTCTATAGGCGCCCATGGCTGCTTGTCACGGTAGCTTAATATATGTAAAGCACAGGCCGGGGTATCGCCCTGAGCAAACAGGGCGCGGCGATGCCCATTGTTGTTTTCGATTAAATCCACAATCATTACGGCATGCCCGTTTTTCCCTTTCTTAACGATAAAATCCCCGATACGAAGATTTTTAAGCTCCACGTTCTTGTAATAGTGATAGAATGTTTGCGTATTGGAATAGTAGTAAATCGTTCTTAAGAAACGGTTGATGGCGTCGGATGTGTCTGCTGAGGGCGTCGCTTCTTTTTTAAGGCGAAAGTGCAAGCCAGAAAACGAAGGGCGTAAACCGCTTTGCCATTGTTGCAGAGAGAACATCAAACCGTCTGGCAGGGGAAACCGGATTGAAGCATAATTGTTATGGGCGCTTAAATAATCCGAATATAAAAATATTAGAATATCCATGCATTGCAGCATTTTTTCGCCGTTTATTTCCATTGCAATGACTGCAGCCAAAGCCGAGTCTTTTGGGGATACATGAACGCGACCGCGATAATCTTTAACCGCATCGCCTTTCGGACGAAGCGGAAGACCGCGTAAATATTCTGCGAAGCTTCCTTCCTTTACCGGGACGCGGTAGTATCCTTCCGGCGGCTTGAAGCGTTCTTTAACGGTGGCGACCGGGTTAGAACGATCAATGGCGACCTGAGATAAAATCCAAGCCGGGTTGAATAAGAAATAAAGTAAAAGAATCGGCCTGATCACGTTTTTATCAACGCTCAATAGTGAAACGGTCCGCATCTTTCCAGGCCGGAAATTTTTCGCGATACGTTTCTAATGTGTGGGCCGATAACCGACAGGATTCGATACCTTCGCGGCTACGTAAATCACAAACGGTGTGTCCAATGGGATCAATGACCATGGAATCGCCCGTATATTGAATGCCCTGCCCATCGGTTCCAATGCGATTGACGCCTGCAACATAACATTGATTTTCAATAGCCCGGGCGGTTAATAGTGTTTTCCAGTGATGGATACGTCTTTCCGGCCAGTTGGCAATAAAAATTGCCAGGTCGAATTCCAGATTATAATTACGAGTCCAAACCGGGAAACGCAGATCATAACAGATGAATGGTCTTACCCGCCATCCATGAACCTCTGTTGATACGCGTTCTTCTCCGGCTTGATATATCTCGTTTTCCTGGGCCATCCGGAACAAATGGGCCTTATCATACTGCCAAAAACGGCCGTCAGGTTTAACCCAGTACAGGCGATTGAAAAACCGGTTTCTATCGCGTACAATAATACTCCCGGTAATATCGGCGTTAGTTCTTTGCGCCTGACTTTTCATCCACTGCATTGTGGGCCCATCCGGCGGTTCTGCTAAAGCTTCCGCCGACATACTGAAACCTGTACTAAACATTTCCGGCAGAATAATCAAACGACTGGAGTCATCCATGTTGGCAAGGCGCGCTTCCAGTTGCGAGCGGTTTTTTTCAATATTTTCCCAGGCCAGATCGGCCTGAATGAGTGTGATCGTTAAATCTTGCATAGACGTTCTCCGGCTTCCTGTATGGTTTGATCTTTTTTAGCAAAACAAAATCGTATGAACCGTTGGTTCGGCGCTTCTCTGTAAAAAGGAGAGAGCGGTACGGCTGCGACTTTGTGATCGGTTATCAGTTTTTTTACAAACGACATATCATCCAGATCGGAAATATCGGAGTAATCGGCCAATTGAAAATAAGCGCCCTGGCAATCCAGAAGTCTGAAAGAAGAATTCTGCAAGACGGATCTGAAATGATCGCGTTTTTGTTGATAAAAATCCTTAAGTTGCAGGTAAAGTGATTCATCCTCTAGAATATCGGCGTAAGCATGTTGTATCGGCGTATTAACGGCGTATGTGATAAATTGGTGTATCTTACGGAATTCTGACGTTAATGATCGCGGCGCTGCACAATAACCTATCTTCCAACCGGTTGTATGGTAAGTTTTTCCGAAAGAACTGATAACCAGGCTCCGTCCGGCCAACCCGGGATAACGACATACGCTCTCATGACGGCGTCCGTCGAACAGGATATGCTCGTATACTTCGTCGCTTATAACGATGATATCCGTTCCTTCGGTAATGTCGACGAGTTGTTGCATGTCGCTTGGCTTCCATATATTACCCGTCGGATTATGGGGCGTATTTAATATGATGAGGCGCGTTTTGTCCGAAATAGCCGCTTTCACAGCCGACCAATTTACGCTGAAATCGGAAGGGCGTAACGGTATAAAGACCGGACGACCGCCGCTGTATTCCACTACGGGTGCATAGGCATCGTAGGCGGGTTCAAGCACAATGGCTTCGTCTGCGGGATGGGTGAAGGCTGTTATAGCGGCGTAAAGCGCTTCGGTTGCTCCTGCGGTAATCGTTATTTCATTTTCCGGATCGTATTTACGCCCATACTGCTTTTCCATTTTTCCAGCCAATTTTTCCCGTAATGCATATACGCCCGCCATGGGCGCATACTGGTTATCACCACGCTGCATATAATGAGCAACACGTTCGATCAGCCTGGGATGGCTGTTAAAGTCGGGGAATCCCTGAGAGAGATTCAATGCCTGGTGTTTGTTTGCCAGTTGCGTCATCACGGCGAAGATTGATGTCTGCAACTTCGGATGTTTGGATCGGAACGTCGGTGTGGTTTGCATCGCTTATACGGAGTCCTTTCGATTCTGTTTTTTATCGATATTTTCAAATGCTGTTACGAACGCGAGTCCCAAAAGGTAAAATGCCATCCAGAATCCCGACAGACCGCGGAGCTTGTTAAAAGACAAGCTCAGGTCGAAATACCCTGCTTTGCCTTTAAAATCCATAATGAATAAGAAATTGACCAGGGCATAAACCAATATAAAATAGGTGAGATATTTAAACCATTCCGGTAAATTATTAAAGGCATGTTTCCAGGGATTGGTTTTGTGGTCGAGCTGAAGGATGCCTTTTAGATAATGACTCGTCTGAAGCCAGCTAATGAGCATGCCGGCCGTTAAAATCATTACAATCGTCATGGGAATCAAGTAAACCCTTAGAACGCTGAGTATGTGAAAAAAAATACTGATCGTAAATGCAATAACGGTAAAAACGCGAAAAGACGCAGGACGCATTTGCATAATAATCACATCCCATTTATTGTTAATGGTTGCATTCTGGTTGTAACGAAATAATGTTTTTAATTTGTATTGTCCCAAAAAATCGAAACATCCGGAATTTGAACTGTTTAGTAAACATTTATACATCATGATGTGAAGGTTTTGCAAACGCCGCGGCATGAATTCCGGTTCCTGCATACGAATTGAGAAGAATTGCATACAGCGCACCGATACAATCCAATTCAATCATTCCTTTTGGTTTAAGACGGGTTCGTGTTTACATGCCTATCCGATTGTTTTTGGAATCAAACAAAAACTAAGATAATTTGAACAGGATACCGTAAAAAATCAAATTATGTCCACAACGAAGAAGATTCATAATGGAACACAGCCTTGAATTATACCAATCCGGAAAGCTCATTTTTTATGATGACGGCGCCTGGCTGCATCCCATGTTTAAATTGGAACGTTATCTTAAAAGGGAAGATATTACATTACAGGCGTTAGAGCTGCGTGATAAAATTGTGGGCAGGGCCGCTGCGCTTATTACGGTTTACTTTGGCATCAAACAAATATACGCTGTGGTATTGAGCGAACCCGCCCGGGAGGCGCTCGATCATCATCGCGTCCGTTATGATTATGAACAAGTGGTGGAAAGCATCAATTGCAAAACAGAGCAATTGTTGATTGATGAATTGGATCCTCGAAGGGCTTATGAGATCATTCGCCGGCGCGTCGACTCCATTTCAGGCCATGCCGCATCGAAATAAAAGCCTTCGCCTATTACAATTCGGATTCGTTAATCCGACACACGCGTCGTATCCAGAATTTGCCGGACTTTTTGTGATAATTGCTGCAGCGAATATGGTTTGTTGATAAAATTGTTCTGCTCTTTGCTAAGATTACCTTTGTGGCGCATATGTTTGTCGGAATATCCGGAACTGAATAAAATAGGGGTATCGATCTTCAGCTTTTTGACTTGTTTGGCTAATTCGAATCCATCCATTTCCGGCATAACAATATCGGTGATAATCAGAGCGGGTTTTTCTTTTGATTTTTTAATAATTTTCAAGGCTTCTTTCCCGTTATTGCTTGAAATAATTTGATAGCCCATCTGTTCGAGGGCGCTGCAAATAAAATCGCGGACGGAGTCTTCATCCTCCACCACTAAAATAGGCTCTGAACCACCTACAATCTCATTCAGCGATGGTCGGTCTTTTTTCTCTTCTTGAATATTTACAACGGATGGCCAGTAAATCTTGAAGCGGGTGCCCTGCCTGGGTTCGCTGTAAACTTCGATATGACCGCCGTTTTGCTTAACGATACCGTAAACCGTCGCGAGACCCAAGCCGGTCCCTTCCTCTTTGCCTTTGGTTGTAAAAAAAGGCTCGAATATTTTCCGGCGCGTTGCTTCATCCATGCCGATGCCCGTATCCGTTATCGAAAGGCACACGTAATCGTTTTTGCGCAATCCGATAATATTCTTTGATTTGTTTTCATCAATAAAAATTTGATCGGTTTCGATGGTAATTTTTTTGTTGGCGGCTTTCTGCGATTTCTGATTGATGGCATCGCGGGCATTGATGATCAAGTTTATCAGAATTTGTTCCATTTGTGCCGGATCTGCCATGATCTCATTAATATCCTCCTGCAGGCTGTAGTTGAGATCGATA
Organism: uncultured Calditrichaceae bacterium; assembly: GCA_964542915.1. Classification (GTDB taxonomy): domain Bacteria; phylum Calditrichota; class Calditrichia; order Calditrichales; family Calditrichaceae; genus CAZIVP01. Next base: position 26,227 of record CAZIVP010000024.1, read on the forward strand.
TCCTCGCCGATAATACGGCTGAGCATACCGTCCAAGTCGGTGATGAGATGGTTTAAATTAAGCAGCTTTGGATCATTGACCTGTTTGCGACTGAAGGCAAGTAATTGCGAGACCAGCTTGCTGGCGCGATGACCGGCCTGCTGTATCTGATGGATATGCTTAAAACGGGCGTCTGTCTCATCAATTTTATTTACGAGTAATTCGGCGTAACCGTTTATGACGGTCAAAATATTATTAAAGTCGTGTGCGATACCGCCTGCCAACTGTCCGATTGATTCGAGTTTTTGGGCTTGATTAAGCTGTTCCTGCAGTTTGCGTTCGTTGGTGACGTCGCGCTTAACCGCCGCAAAATTGATGAATGAACCACGGCTGTCCTTTATCGGAAATATGGCGGCGTCTTCGTAAAAAAGAGTGCCGTCTTTCTTTTGATTAATGAATTGTCCGCTCCATGAATGTCCCGCACGCACGGTCTTCCATAGTTGTTGGTAGTATTCCTTGGGGTGTCTGCCGCTTTTGAGTATGGAGGGTTTTTGACCAACAACCTCTTCTTTGGAATAGCCGGTCGTCATTTCAAAGGCAGGATTGACGTATTCGATAACTCCTTTCAAATCGGTAATGATAACCGCTTCGCTGGCCTGGTCCACCACCGATGCCAGGCGCGCTAATGCGTCTTCCGCATGTTTTCGTTCACTAATGTCATTAAATACCATTTGCGCTGCACTCTGGCCGCGGTAGTTGATTCGGGTTTCCATGACTTCCACATTGATGACGTGTCCGTCCATCCTTACGAATTTGATCTCTTTGCTGTGGTAGGTTGTCTCGGATTTGTCGGAACGGTTTTCACGATGTTGCCATTCATGGATGTAGTTGGGATGGATGATCTGGCTTAATTGTTTACCCAGAAAATCGAGGGAAGACTGACCTGCTAAAGTTTTGATGGCCTTCGTATTCAGAAAGGTGATGGTTCCGCCGGTATGGATCAGAATCGAAACCGGCGACGATTCCACCAGGGCGCGGTAACGGCGTTCACTCTCCTTAAGAGCCATTTCCGCTTTTTTCCGGGAGGTGATATCGGCCTGCGTGCCAATAATACGTGCCGGACTGCCGTCCGCTTTCCAGTCCATAACTTTTCCGCGATCCAGTATCCATTTGTAATAACCGTTTTTGCATCGCGCCCGGTATTCGTGTGAAAAATTGATGTGAACGCCCTCGATATTTTCCTGACGCGCCTTCAGGAATGAGTCGCGGTCATTCGGGTGGATGAGGTCTACCAGATCATCGATGCTATCGGGCAATTCGTCTTCTTCAAATCCAAGGATCTCCTTAAACCGCTTGGATCGGAAAATGCGGTCATTTTCGAGATCATATTCCCACACGCCTTCGCCGTTTCCTTCAAGGGCGTAGCGCCAGCGCGCTTCGCTTCTTTTTAGCGCTTCTTCCGCTTTTCGCCGTTCGGTAATATCGGTGATGAACCCCTCGATCGATACCGGGCTCTCACGATGTGTTTGGGTATAGACGCCGCGCCCCGTCTCCATCACATATCGAATTTGATTTCGGGCGTTACGGATGCGGTATGAAATTCGATACGTATGTTTACTCTTTAAGGCATTTTGCCGGTCCTGAAAGACGGAATCGCGATCTTCCGATATGATTAAATTATTATAATTTATGTTATCGCCGGTTGTAAAATCGGCGTGCTTATAACCTGTTACCTCTTTACAACCTTCGCTAACAAACTCCGCTGTCAAACGCTCATCGTTTCTGAAGCGAAATACCATACCGGGCAGATTGCTGAGAAGCGTGGAGATAAATCGTTCGTTTTCTTCCAGTTTTTTTTGGGCATAAACGCGATCGGTAATATCCTGCAAAATCCCGAGAGAGCCAATGACGCTTTTGTGCTCGTCGTCCCACAAAGGTACACTGCTGTCGCTCAACCATTTCTCTTCGTTGTTTGGTAATATTAAGCGCAAATCGACCCGGTAACGTTCGAGTTTTCCCTCTTTGAAAAGCCGGTTATATTCATAAGGATCATTGGTTATGTCGGGATCGCGAACCACGATTTCGCGGGTGATATCGCGCATTTTTTGAAAGGTTAACGCTTCGGCTGTAACGCCTAAAAGCGCTTCGCATTCTTTACCGATGAATTCATATTTATTGTCCCTGTACGTTAATCGATATGGTAGGCCGTCCGCATTTTCAATAGTCTGGCGGTATATATCCTGAATGTATTCAAGTTGCTTATAGGAGCGTTTAAACCCGGTAATGTCCATCAGCGATGCCACGCGTTGTCCGCTTTTACGGTTAATCACACCAACGCGCACGAAGATATAGCGTATGTTTTTGTGTCGGTCCACAAAACGGAATTCGTATTCATTCGGCGCTTCTTTACCACTTAATCGCTGTTGGTGGTATCGTGCCATTCGCTGAAGATCCTGCCGGTCAACGAAATCGCTCCATTTTTTCTTGCCGATAATTTTTTCACGGCTGTAGCCGCTCAGACGTTCGAAATTTTTGTTACAATCCGTAATAATGCGCTGTTCGTTAAAAAAAATCGTCGCGGTGCCCGTATTTTCGAATAAACCGCGATACTTCTCCTCGCTTTTGTTTATTGTATGGGATGTTGCGATACGGCTGAAAGAGTGAACAGCGGGAAGTAAGGCCTCGGGACAATATTGTTTCTCGATGCATTGATCCACGCCCTGTTTGATATACTGTAAATGTTGATCGGGTGTACGGTTTGCCGTTATCAAGAGGATAAATGGCAGATTGTTATTAGAGCCCGATTTGATTTGATTACAGACCGATGGCAGTTCTGAGGATAATGCACGTTCATCCAATAAAACGATCGACGGATTGGTTGCTAAGATAGCATCGGGATGCTCGCAGGCGTTGAATTCAAAACCGGCAGGGCCAAGCTTATCCATGATTTTATCAAATAGATTTACGTCTACATTTAAGGCTGTAATTTTGACTAATTTCGCCATTTCCCTAACCCAAAAATGAAATATTTATCTTCGTCCAAATTAAAAATTTTTTTAGACGAATGTAAATGAAAAACAAAATTAATGGCGAAGAATGAATTCGCTTATACATTGCCGCCGGCCATTTAAAATGTAGACGGTGAGACGGCCATTTATGTATAGTCTTCAAGCGTGCAGTAGCTAAATTCAATGATCCATTCCGTAAAGCAACATCTGGGTTTTCGGCGGTTTACATCTTGTGATTTTATACAGTTGTCATTAGATTCATCAAACAGGAGTAAAAGCCGAATAATAACGTTTTATCAGGAGGCGCCAGTGGCTGATTTTCAGACGATCGGCCTGCAGTTTCTAAATTCATTTTTACTATTGCTGATGCTGCTTAATCCGTTTCTGATCATTCTGTATATGATGGATTTGGTACAGGATTTAACCGCCCCCGATTTCAGGCGTGTGTTAATCCGTGCATCATGGATTAGTTTTGTAGTGTTTGTGATGTTTGCTTTTCTGGGCAATGCCGTATTTCGTTATCTGTTCCAGTCCAGTTTTGCGTCCTTTCAAATTTTTGGAGGCATTATCTTTTTGATTATCGGCGTTCGGTTCGTCTTTACGGGAAACGATGTGATGCGAAATCTGCGCGGCAAGCCAGAGCATGTGGCCGGCTCCATTGCCATGCCGATCATGATCGGGCCGGGTACCGTTAGCGCCAGTATATTTGCGGGCAATCATTTGCCGTTTCCATTTCAGATTATAGCGATTTTTCTTGCCATTGTCATTTTTGTGTTGGTTATTTTAATATTGAAACAGGTACACGATTTTGTTAAACCGAGAAACGAACGCTTGATCGAACGCTATGTCGAAATTACCGGTAAGCTTGCCGCTCTCATTGTCGGAACGTTTGCGGTGGAAATGATTATGAACGGTATTCAGACATGGATTCAATTCCTGAGGTAAAAGAGATGACGTTTACCGGAGCATAAGATGACAACGGCATCAGACCATCCATCCATGCGCCCCCTGTACAAAAGCCCCAATTTGCAAATGATATTTGGAATCACTTTGATGGCCGTTCTCGGCGTTTCGAGCATTACACCGGCCTTTCCGGAAATTATTAAATATTTTGGCATTTCCGAAGAACAAGTTGGATTGTTAATTACGGTCTTCACATTACCCGGCATTGCTTTAACGCCTTTTTTAGGAATCATGGCCGATCGTTGGGGGAGGAAACGGATCCTTGTTCCTTCGCTATTGCTGTTTGGATTGGCGGGACCAGCCTGTTTTTTTGCGGAAGGGTTTACGGGTTTATTGATTTTGCGATTTTTGCAGGGGACGGGCGCCGCAGCACTGGGTTCTCTGAACATGACCTTGATCGGCGACTTGTTCAGCGGTCGTGATCGGATTGCAGCAATGGGATATAATGCGAGTATATTAAGTGTGGGTACGGCCAGTTACCCTGTTATCGGAGGGGCATTGGCGTTACTGGGATGGAATTATCCGTTCCTCATGCCGGTGTTAGCCTTGCCGCTTTCCGCTTTGGTTTTATTTAACCTGGATAACCCCGAGCCGGAGGGGGCATATGTCTGGAAAACATATCTAAAAAATATGGCGCATGGATTAATCAAACGCAATGTATTGCTGATATTTTTGATAACCATGCTCACCTTCATCATATTGTATGGCGCATTGCTTACCTATTTCCCTTTGTTGATGGATATTCGATTCGGAGCCAATTCGTTTGTTATCGGTTTATTATTATTCAGCCAATCATTAACAACCGCTCTGACTTCCGCCAATGTCAGACGCATAAATAAATATTTAAGTCAAATTACGATGATACGAATTGCCTTCCTTTTGTATCTCCTCGCCTTGATCGTCTTACCGCTGATTACAAACAACCTGATTTTTTTGGTCTTTCCTATGGTGTTATTCGGTACGGCGATGGGCATGAATATGCCTACGATCCAATCCATGCTCGCCGGTTTTGCCTCATTCGAACACCGCGGCGCCTTTATGTCTATTAATGGTATGGTTCTTAGAATCGGACAAACCATGGGCCCTTTAGTCATCGGTTTATTTTATACCTGGAAAGGATTAAACGCCGCGTTCTTCGCAGGATCGGCTACGGCTTTAATCATGCTGGTGATTCTCTCTATATTTTGGAAGAAATAAAAAAAGGCGTTCGCGCGAACGAACGCCTATAGGTATTCAGAATATCCGGCAACTTAGGGGCCCACATCGCCGGAATCATTCTCGCTAAAAGTGTTATTGTTAATGGTTGTGGTGGCATTGTTTTCAACGTAGACGCCCCATCCCGAACTGTGGTGGATATAGCTTTCGGTAAGGGTAAGTTGACCACTGGATTGTACCCAGACATTTGCCCAACCATCTGAGCCGCCATGAGCGACTTCGGTATGGGTAAGCTCATTGAGGGGATTGTTGGAGATAAAGTTGATACCTTCCCAGTAGCCTTTGGTTGCAACTTCTCCGAGAAACGTAATTTTATCGGTTGTTGTACCGACAGCTTTAAACGAACCATCCGATTCAACGTCAATACGCGCGCCCTGTGCAAACAGGAATTGAGCCCCGGCTTCGACGGTGATGTCGCTGTGAATGTCAGTGGTACCTCCGAAGCGAAAAGGCGCATCGGTGGCTGGCCACGTCCCGGATTGATTAATGCCCGATCTGTTCACCGAAATATAATTATCGTTATTGCCGCCCATATACGTGGATGCCCCGTCAACGGCAGCTATGAGCCGCGCCGGAATGCGCAACGCCGATTGCTGATTGCGTAAAAACGTATTTTCGGTGAATGCGGCAAAATTCGTATTGGTTTCGGCGATCATGCCGTGAGTTGCGCTTTCTTTGAACGTGCAGTGCGCGAATTTTGCCTGACCATTACCATCCACATAAACGTTGGAATAGCCGTCTAAACCGCCATGTGCTACCGACGTATAATTAAGTTCATTGAGCGGATTATTGGACCGGAACACGATTCCTTCCCAATATCCGGGCGTTGCCACTTCGCCGCGGATTATAACAGAGTCGGTTGCGGTGCCCATCGCTCTCAGAACGCCGTCTGTTTCGATATCCACACGTGCTTCCGAGGCAAAATGGAATTCCGCACCTGCCTGTATGGTAACCTCGGCCAAAATATTGGTTGTCCCGTTGAAAAGGTACGGGGCGTTGGTTGCCGGCCATGATTGGTCGTTCTCGACATTATATGAACTAACCTCAATGTAATTGTTGGTATTATTATCGGCATAGTCCGAAGCAGCGTCCAGGGCGCCCACCAGGTGGGAAGGGATTCTTAGCGCTGCCGATATGTTTTGCGAAAACGTGTTTGACGTAAACTGCGGCAATCCCGCGTTCGCTTCGGCATGCAACCCGTAGGTTTTGCTGTTGTGCAAACGGCTGTTCTTTACCTGTATTTGACCACTGGATTGAACATAAACGTTGGACCAGCCGTCTTGCCCGCCATATCCGATATGAACATAATTCAACTCGTTCACCGTGTTATTGGATACGATGTTCAAACCTTCCCAGTGACCGGCCGTTTGGACTTTACCGGTAATAACAATCGGATTGCTTGCCGTTCCCGAGGCGACGAGCGCGCCTTCGCTTTCCACATCCAGGCGCGATCCGGCTTCCGTTTCGATGCGAACGCCGGGATCAATGGTCAATTTAGCATGAACGTTCACGGTTCCATTAATGACATAGTCGGCCTTTGTCGGATCATCGAATACATTTTCCAATCGTGTGTCGCTGTCGATACTGCTGCTTAATTCCGTGTTCTGACCGCCGTTTGATTCTTCATCCTCTTCTTCCTGATTGGTTAATAAGTCTTCGCATGAAGTTAAAGAGACCACTAACATGAATGCGACCAACCAAAATAAAATGTTTTTACGTATCCCTGGAACGTTTGTTATTCGATCCATGAATCCTCCTTTCCTGTTGCAATTTAATATGAGCGTGTTAAATTGAAAAACGTGCATACGCGTTTACGTAATTGTTTTCTTCCAAATCCTAATTCATTGTTTTAATATTTTTCGATTAATTGTTTAAACTCAAAATAAGTTTGCGCCTGTTTCTTGTCAATTTATAAAAAATTTAGCAGAACGCATCAGATTAAATGTGAATTCCGAGCGGGATAAATAAATATGGTAGTTATGATATAGATCAAACAAGAAGCGCCGCTGTCTTTTTTTGAAAAAAACTCTAAATTGACATTTTTTTAGATCGGAACTATCTTTACGAAAAAAAATCCGATTTGATGGGAATCACTGAATTAATTAAAAAGCAGCGTCTATCTTGTTCATATTTATTCAATGAACGGCTAAAATCACAAAAATGAAAGAAATGTATTTAAGACGATGAATAATCGTGCCTCTGTGCGTATAAACGCTGATCATATTGATATGCAGTTTAAAAAAGGAAGGCAACGCCGCCTGCTTAATGCATCTTACAAGGCATTGCAGGTCAAGGATATATCTAAAAGCGGGGTAGGATTTTTATCGCCCACGGCTCTTTCGAGCGGTGAAATGATTGTAATGAAGTTACATTTTGAAGATGGAAATGTATTGCAGCTAAAGGGTCAAATACGATGGATGTTGCCCGCCGACGGAGAAAAATGTTATCGGGTAGGCGTCCAGTTTTTACCGTTCGGTAAGCAACATGAGTATAATCCGATCTCGGCGCTGGATTATCTGCGCAATTTACAAAGCCAAAATTTGTACAGAGAGCCCAAATCCGACGAATTGTCAAATTAAACCCTGCCTCAGTAAATTATTTTTAATAGTGATTGCCCGAATTTGATTTAAACGCTGCTTTTGCAAATGCTAAACCCTTTACATGATATCAGTCTTGGCTGAAATTTTCATATTTTTTGTCGATTGCTTGATATTAAAGGCATGTCTATATTGTGCTCTTTTAATGTGAAAACATGAGACGGGGCTACTATGAAGTTACAACTCCATTGGCAAATTATTCTTGCATTGATTGCAGGCGTTATTCTGGCGTTTATTTCACGACTGGCGCATTTCGAAAGTTTTATTATCGACTATGTAGCTGTTCTCGGCGATATTTTTTTACGGGCATTACGAATGGTTATCATCCCGCTTATCGTATCTTCCATTATTTCCGGCGTTACAAGTATTGGCGGGGCGGAAAGTTTCGGAAGGCTGAGTATTAAAACCATCGCTTATTACCTCATGACAAGCTTTTTTGCGATTATAACGGGTTTGATTCTGGTTAACCTCATCCAACCCGGTGTCGGTTCAAAACTGGGATTGGAGCGCGTGCCGGAAGATCTGGAGGCGAACGTGGATAAATTAGGCGATACACTGTTGGGCATTATTCCAACCAACCCCATTGCCTCAATGGTGGAAGGCGACATTTTACCGGTCATATTTTTTTCATTGCTATTCGGATTTTTTATCACACGGGTTTCCGAACCGTATGGAAAGCTACTCACTGATTTTTTCCAAAGCGTATTTGAAGTAATGATGAAATTAACACATTTGATCATTCGTTTTGCGCCGTTCGGTGTTTTCGCCTTGATCGCTAAAATCGTTGCTGAAACGGGGGTTGACGTATTTATTCCGCTGGCGCAATACATGACGACTGTTATAGCGGCGTTATTTTTCCATGCCTTTATTACGCTACCGGGACTCCTTTATTTTTTGGGCGGCATATCTCCTTTGGCTCATGCCAGAGCTATGTCGGCGGCTTTATTGACGGCATTTTCGACGTCTTCTTCCTCGGCGACGTTGCCTTTGACCCTGAAATCCGTTGAAGAAAACGCCGGTACTTCGAATCGCGTAAGTTCATTTGTTTTACCGCTTGGAGCGACCATTAATATGGACGGGACCGCTCTGTATGAGTGTGTTGCTGCCATGTTCATCGCTCAGGCGTACGGCATCGAATTAGGTTTTGCCCAACAGTTTGTGGTCGTTTTAACGGCGCTTTTGGCAAGTATCGGGGCGGCCGGTATTCCAATGGCGGGCCTGGTAATGATGACCATCATTTTACGGGCTGTTGGATTGCCGCTCGAAGGCGTGGGGCTTGTACTTGCGGTCGATCGTATCCTGGATATGCTGCGTACCACCACAAATGTGTGGAGCGACAGTTGCGGAACAGTGTTGATTGCACGAAGCGAAGGCGAAACCGGCTTAACAGTGATCCGGAAAAATAAAAAAACCGGAGATCCATCCACGACCGAGTGACCTCCGGCTTAAACGATACGATACGGTTTGCATTTATTGGGCCTCTAATACCTTCCGAATGCGTTCGTAGGCCCAATCCAGTTCGTCTTTTGTAATCACCAGCGGCGGCGCCAAACGGATTATATGTTCGTGGGTTTCCTTGCAAAGAAGGCCTTCTTGTTTGAGCCTTTCCGTAAACCGACGTGCGCCCCCCGCCTCCGGTTTAAGTTCGATTCCGTACCACAATCCCCGGCCTCGTATTTCTTTAACATGCGGGCTATCGATGCTTTTCAGACGCTCCATAAAATACGCGCCCAGTTCTCTGGAACGTTCGGGCAGTTTTTCTTCGATCAATACATCCAGTGCTTCGCTTGCAATGGCACAAGCCAGAGGATTACCGCCAAAGGTGCTTCCGTGGTCGCCGGGGTTGAAAACTCCGAGTAAATCCTTGCGACCGGCGACGGCCGATACGGGATAAAAACCGCCCGACAACGCCTTGCCGAGAATTAGCATATCCGGTTTAACGCCCGCTTCATGTTGGTAAGCAAATAACTTTCCGGTACGACCCAATCCGGATTGAATTTCATCGGCGATGAAGAGTACGTTATTGTCCCTGCAGATATCCTGCGCTTCTTTTAGGTAACCATCCGGCGGTATGATAATTCCGCCTTCTCCCTGGATAGGTTCAAACATAAATGCAACCGTATTTTTATTGATTGCTTTTTTTAGAGCATCAATATTGCCAAGCTCTACCGTAACAAACCCCGGGGTAAACGGTCCGAAGCCGTGGCGGTATTGATTTTCGGTTGCAAAGCTGATAATAGTGGTGGTGCGACCGTGAAAATTATTTTTACATACAATGATTTCGGCTTTGTTGTCCTCCACGCCTTTCACATTATAGCCCCATTTACGGCTCGCTTTAATAGCCGTCTCCACGGCTTCGGCTCCGGAATTCATCGGGAGAACCAAATCCATTTCTGTTAAGTGCGTCAATTTCCGGTAGTAGGCGCCTAACTGATCGTTACGAAACGCCCGGGATGTTAGTGTGACCTTTTGAGCTTGTTGTAACATGGCATTGTAAATGCGGGGATGGCAATGCCCCTGGTTGACGGCGGAATAAGCCGCTAAAAAATCCATGTATCGGTTTCCTTCCACGTCGTATACCCAAACGCCTTCGGCCTGTTCTATGACAACATCCAGAGGATGATAGTTATGTGCGCCGTATTGGTCTTCCATGGCGATTAAATCTTTACTCGACATATTTTTACCCTCGGTTTTATTCAAAAACAGCTCTTTTCAGGAACAACCTGAATTGGATTATCAATCCATTCAATTTAACATTTTGTAATTCAATTGGCAACCGAAGACAGGATGAATTTATATAAGAAATTGTTTATTTTTATTGAACTTAAGGGTTGTTGGTACCTAAGCAAACAAAAAAGGAACCGCAGAAAACGGTTCCTTTGAAGGGAACATTGCTAATTAGTTTTATGCAAGTAATCGATTATTCTCGAATGTGGATGCTTCCGTTGGTGGTTTTTATATAAATACGCGTTCCGCCTTTATTGATTTGCGTTTTGACATGTCCCGAATCGCCCGAAGAAACGCGGGCGCCCGGAATATCGACATTGACACGACCATTGGTGGTATGAGCTTCGAGTTCGGCGTTTGCATCCGGAGGCAGATACACATATACCGAACCGTTCGTGGTTCGGATGTCCATGTCTTGTTGATTATACACTTTATCTAACTCGATTCGCACGGAGCCGTTGGTGGAATGTGCGTTAACCGCACCTGCCATTTGCTTTGCCAGAATTTTTCCGTTGGTTGTTTCAAGCCGGATTTGGCCCTCGCAACCTACGGCTTCAATTTTACCGTTGGTGGAATGCAAATCAAGGTCGAATGTTTCAGGTACACGAATTTCATACCGCACCGAGCCCTGATTATCAAAGAAGTCGAATAAGCGCGAAAGAAAACTTTCATTGCCGTCTTCTTTATGGGGCAGGCGGGTTTCGACCCGGATAACTTCGCCGCTATCATCCACATCAATTTCAATGGCATCAAGCATGTTTCGCGCTTCTTCCGAAGTCGATCCTTTGACTTCCAAAAAGGCAACGATTTCAACAAGCGGCTCGTTCCAACTTTCGACCTGAATCGAACCGTTGGCATTTTTTACGGACAGGCCTTTTTTATCTTCAGCCTGTAATTGCTTTTTCCACGTTTCATTTAATGTGGTCGCCGGGAGTGGTTCGGATAACAAAAAAGCGGCGATCGCCAATAGGCAAAGGGACCAAAACGTTCGCATAACAACCTTTCTATTTTTATGGTAAACGGTATATCGTGATGCCGTAGTCTTCCGGATTAAAAGGTGGATCATCATTCCAACGATTGAAGGCGTGACTGTCATCGGAACGATAGCGCACCTGATAGACGCCTTCCGTTAAGGTGAAAATGGTATCCACCTTGCGGTTTTTATCCGCGCCGCCGGCATGGCGCGTATCTCGGTAACGCATTTTCCAGACGTTGCTGCCATTGTCCATATTTTTAATCCAGCCGTAATCGTACATTTCATCCCAATCGCCTTCGCCCACGCAAACAACCCTAATACGTGTGGGGTCATCGATCCGGAATTGTTTTCGTAAGTATTCGTTGTTACCGATATGCTTCAATTGAGCGATGATTTGAAGTCGATCTGTTCTGTCGGCGTCCAGTTTTTTATACACATTCTGGTTTTCAACCGGAAACACGGCGATACCCCACTTTTCGGGATACTGGGGCGGACGGTCATTCCATCCTTCATAGGAATGGGAATCATCGGACTGGTAATGAAGCAGATAATCGCCTGCTTTCAGTTGAATTTGATCGTTGAACAGACGGTTTTTCGCAGCGCCTCCCGCATGATTGGTTTTATGATAACGCATCTTCCAGACGATTTCTCCGGTGTTGCGATTGGATATCCATCCAAAATCGTACATATCGCCGTCCACGCCTTCTCCCAGCGCATAAATGCGTATCCGGGCATTCTTTTCAAGCCGGAAAGCTTCTTCTTTGTAAGCATAGTCGCCCACGCCGTCAATGGACACCAAAGCTTGCTTTTCCGCTTCACTGTAAGTTTCGACAATCGAAGAATCAAAGGATTTTTCGGCGGGTGAAATGGCGATCCCCCAAAAAAATGGATCGTAGGGCGGGTTGGCGTTCCATTTTTGGGGACTGTGGCTGCCGTCCAGTTGGTAATATACCAGATAAGAACCGGGTTTAAGATGAAACGTCTGTTCAAACCTCCGGTTCTTTACAGCGCCTCCGCCATATTGCGATAGCGGCTCCCGCATTTCCCAAATCCGTTCGCGGGTTTTAGCATCAACGATCCAGCCATAATCATACATTTTTCCTTCGAAACCTTCGCCGTTGCCGTATATTTTGATCTTTATTCCTTCGGCGATGGTAAAGCCCCTGTGTTTTTGCTCGCCGTCCTGCATATCGGTTAAGTGAATAATGGCACTATTCTTTATGTTCTCATGGATTCCGAGGACATCTTGTTTGCTATAAACGGAATCCACTCCGCTTATGGTAACATGCCAACGATCGACCTGGTCCCACCAACTTTCTTCACTGCCCAGCATTTTTCGTAATAATTTATCGAAGCTGAAGAAGCCATCGTCCATGCGATTGAAATGGGGTTTTACAGTCGAGAAGTAGACTTCGTAACGACCCTTATCCAGCCGAACATCACCTTCGAAGGTCCGCGACCATTCATGCCAGCGCGAGGCCTTCGTATTATCGATGGTCATGCGCCAGACCATTTCTCTTGTTTCAACATTCAAAATCCAGGCGTAAGCAAATTGATTGTGTTTATCCAGCCAGTGGTTATGCAAGCGTCGCACCCATTTGGAGCCGCCGGCGCCGACTGCCTCGATCGCAACCCGGGTCGGTTGTGTTAAGGCGAAACCGCCCATATGGATTTGACCGTATTGAAGATCATCGAGCTTCAGCTCTTTATCACCGGCGAAATTTAGCCCGACCATCGCTATTACGAGTGTTATGATAAAAATCGAGTTTAAAAAAGGTTTACTCATAAGTATGGGACCTTTTTGATTAAAATGGTTTACTCAACCGGAAGGTAACGCGTACCGGATCGATGCCGGTGTCCAGGCGTTTGGCGATGCTGAGACGCGCCTTACCGGACCATGAGGTCAACGCCACACCAAAATCGGTTTTGATATCGTTCCAGGTGAGATTATTAAAACCCGCATTCCAGGCATCCTCTTCGCTAACCTGGGCCCGGTTCCAGGCGGCGCCGGCATCAAAAAACATCATATAGCGAACGTCGTCAAAGAAGAGAAGACTGGTATTCAGAATACGCGGGCTGATATTGTATTCGAAATTAGCCAACAGCATTCGGTCAAGCGGCGTTATGGAACCGTCTTCATGAGTCATATAGGAAAACGCTTTGTAATCATAGCCTCTTAACGTGCTGATACCGCCAATTTCGTAGGATTTCTGAAGCGGCAGGCCGCCTTCGGCCGAACCGATTTTGAATCGCATATCCAACCGCTCGTAACGTCCGATTTGTTGATAGCGCCGTATTTCAAACTGATATCGGTTAAACGAATAATCGCTGTTAAGTTCGGAGTTGGATGTTTCGACGGCTAATTTGGCATACCATCCGTCGCGGGGCGTTTCACGATTATCCCGGCTATCCAGATAGAGCTCTCCAAACAGGCTGCGATTTCTGCCCTCGGTAACCGGAGGATTCTCATCGAACTTTTTATCGCCGCCGAAAATGGCCCAGTCCGTATTCTTTTCCAAACTACGAAATCGTTCGTTTCTGTATCCTAACGTGCCTTTAAAAAAGATGGTTATATTTTGACTCGCATGCAATTCATAACCGTACCGTCGGTAAAAATCCTGAAAATCTTCATGGATCAGGAGGGCGGCCAGGCTGTTTTCCAGTGGATTGATTAGCCAATTGTCTTTTGTATCGGTTAGATCATAAGCTTTAGCGCCGATTTCAAAGCGGTATTTTTTCTGATTGAAAAACCAGCGATCGATGCCCAGTTGGTAACGCCAGGCGCTTTCTTCAAATCCGTATCCGCCGAAACCGTGTAAGGTAAAATAGTTGTATTTTCCGGCAATCTCTTTGGGAAATGTAATGCCTAAGAACAAGCCCTGAACACGGTTATAACGGAAAACCACTTCTTCATCGTACCTACCCAGGTTAAGCGTGCTGTACGATTTATTGTAGCGGCTTTGAACGTTGCCGAGATGCGATAATTGTTCCAGTTTGTCCTCATCATGCAACTCTTTGGGAGTGAACAAATTTCGGGCGCGTGTCTCAATCTGGTTGCCCGTGACAAGACTGGCGCGATTCTGAAAAATGCTTCCGTTGATACTGGTAACGTTGCCGTTGATAACGGCATCGGATTTGATATATACATTTCCCATGATAACGAGTACGTCGCCCCTTATTTCGCCCCGCACGGTCAGGTCGCCGTCGATTACAATTACATTACCCGGCATGAGGCTGTCCGATTTGATGACGGTATCGTTTTCAAAACGAAAATCGCGTTTTTGTTTATCGCTGATGTATTTTTCATGCGCTCGCTTCTCGATATCCTCGCTTACATTGCTGTTTTTATCGTTATCTTCCCGTTGCGCAAAACTGGCAAGCGGAATCAATAACAAAAGTATAAAAAAACAATAGTATAATGTTCTTGAAATCATAATAAACCTCCGTATTCACACTCCGAAACTACAGCTTAACTACGAAACGATTGCGCATTTTGTTACATGGATGCATTGCATTGTTTACAGGTTCATTGACCTCACTGGTGTGTTAAATATAGAGAAGAAACCCAATTTGGGCGAACATTATTTTTACAGCGCATGGTTCCGTTTTTTACCCCCCGGGATGATTTGATAAGCAATCCGGCGGGGTGGAATTTACAACTCATAGGGTCCTGCCTTATACAATGCAGGAAAGGTTGTTAAAGGGCAAGGCGACACAGGTATCGTTTCGTTATTATTTTAACTTGTTTGATTGAGGGAATTGTCTGAGCGGTTCGGGAATGGTGATATAAAAAAACGGCGTCGCCCGGCGACGCCGTTTTGTGTTGCATTTAAAGGGATAGGTTAGAATTTGGATTTAGCTTTATCAAAGGCTTTGCGCATCTCTTCCCAGCTTTTCTCGAAACCACTCTTAATGTCCTGCCAGGCTTCGTCGCTTGCCTGCCGCAACTCCTTTAGCTTCTTTTCGGTCGTATCGCGCCGGCTTTTAATTTCGTCGAGTTGCTTCTGGTATTCCTCTTTCGCTGTGGAGCTGGTCTTGTCGATTTTGCCCTTCAGCCGATCAATCTCTTTATCCCATTCTTTCAATTGATCCGCCATACGTTGTAAATATGATTTCTTGTCTTCCATAATTCACCCCTCATTAATTGGTTTGTGTTCGTTGGTTTAAATGTTTGGTCCGGCATTTTTGACTCCATCCGATACAAACGTTTCATATTCTTTAAAGTTCTCTTTAAAATTTCGAGCTAAATCCTCGGCTTTTTTGTCATAAGCTTCCGGGTCTTTCCACGTGTTCTTGGGATGAAGTACCTCCGAAGGTACGCCGGGGCATTCATTGGGCATCTCCAGTCCGAATATCGGATCCGTCTCGAAGGAAACATCGTCCAAATCACCCTCAAGGGCGGCGTTTAAAAGAGCCCTTGTATATTTGATGGATATACGTTCGCCCTCACCGTAAGGGCCTCCGGTCCAGCCTGTATTGACCAGCCAACATTTCACATCGTGATCTTCAATTTTTTTGCCAAGCAGTTTGGCATACTCGCTGGGGTGCATGGGCATAAACGGTGCTCCGAAACAGGTACTGAACGTGGCCTGGGGTTCGTTGATCCCTTTTTCCGTACCGGCGACTTTAGCAGTATAACCAAGCAAGAAGTGGTACATGGCCTGTTCTCTTGTTAAACGCGATATGGGCGGTAAAACGCCGAAAGCATCGGCGGTTAAAAACACAATGTTTTTGGGATGATCGCCCTGGCTTTCTTCCACGATGTTATCAAGATGGCTAATGGGATAAGAAGCGCGCGTGTTTTCCGTGAATGTATCGTCGTCCAGATTGGGACGCCTCCAATAGGCGTCGATGTTCACATTTTCCAGAATGGTTCCGAATTTGCGGGTTGTTTCATAAATTTCGGGTTCGGCTTCGGGTGAGAGGCGGATTACCTTCGCGTAACAACCACCTTCGAAATTAAAAATACCTTTATCGCTCCAGCCATGTTCATCGTCACCGATTAGTGCACGCTTAGGATCAGCGGAGAGCGTCGTTTTACCGGTTCCCGATAATCCGAAGAAGAGGGCCGAATCGCCTTTTTTACCTACGTTGGCGCTACAATGCATCGGCATAACGCCGCGTTGCGGGAGCAAATAATTAAGAAGGGTAAAGATGGATTTCTTTATTTCTCCGGCGTAACTGGTGCCTCCGATCAAAATGAGACGTTCTTTGAGATTCATCAGAATAAAAGCTTCGGAGTTGGTGTTGTCGACGCTGGGATAGGCGTGAAATTTTGGCAAATCGATAACGGTGTAAGCGGGTTTGTGTTGTTCCAATTCTTCTTTTGACATAATCCGAATGAACATATTGCGCGCAAAGAGGGAATGCCAGGCATATTCGGTAATTACGCGTATTGGGATGCGATACTGTTCGTTCGTTCCCGCGTAACAATCCTGCACGAAAACGTCGTTGCCCTGCATGTAGGCCTGTACCCGATGCCATATTCTGTTGAACTTTTCCTCTTCGAAAGGCCGGTTTACTTTACCCCACCAAATTTTTTCGCCGGTTTCATCTTCCTTAACGATGAATTTATCATTGGGGGAGCGGCCGGTGATGGCGCCGGTACGCACCACAATGGGACCGAGATGGGCGAGTAAGCCTTCCCGCCGTCGGATAATCTGTTCGTATAAAGATGGCGTCGTCAAATTCCAGTAGATATTATTGAGATTGTAAAGTCCCAGATATTGCAGGTCTTCTGCAGGATGTATTTCATGCTGAGATTGTGAGATCATAGCTCCCCCGCTATTTATTAATTTGAATCGTTTGATTAGTTCGAAGTCGGGTCGCAACCATTTAAATTAAGGCAAAAGAGTGGGTAGGGCAATTAAAATTTGGATATGAATCCTGTCAAACGGCGGCGTTTCAAGGGCTAAAAGCCAATTACAACGGAGCGTACGGAAGAAGCGAGGGCGCCGGATGACCGGGATCAACCGTTCTGTGACCGTTTATTCTTTTAATAGATCGCATAATTTGTCGATTTTTTCCGAATTGCCCATCACAATAAGATGATCATTGACATTTAATACCGTTGATGAGCTGGGATTCATAATCCATTCCGATGTAGCGGCGCGTTTAACTGCAATAACGGTAAGCCCCGTCCGCTGCGGAATTTTAGCGTCGGCCAGTGATTTATCCTGAAGGCGGCTTCCCTGGGGCACTTTCACTTCTTCCATGCGGAAGGACTTTTCGTCGCCGCGCATCATCACTTCGAGAAAACTAACGACGGTTGGCCTCAGCATCACCGATGCCATCCGCAGACCTTCTACAATATTGGGAGAAATCACATAATTGGCGCCGGCGCGGTACAGTTTGTCTTCCGTGTGCGAATCCAATGATCGGGCGATGATGGTTAAATTGGGATTGAGCGATTTGGCTGAAACCACCACAAACAGGTTATCAGCATCGACCGCCAGCGCCGTTATTAGGCCGCCGGCATTTTTAATATTGGCTTCCTCAAGCGATTGATCTTTTGTAGCGTCGCCAGCGATAACGGGAAGATTCGGAAAGCTCTCGCTGAGGTAAGCCAGTTTGTCTGTGTTTTCTTCGATTACCACTAACGGTTTATGGGCGTGGATGAATTCTTTGATTACGTTAAGCCCGGTGTCTTGGTTCAGCGGGAATTGGACTTTTAGCATTTAAAATAAGTAACACCTA
>CAZIVP010000025.1:0-40283 GCA_964542915.1 uncultured Calditrichaceae bacterium
AGTCTCGTCCGGACCGCCAAGGCTTTGGGAAAACCTCAAAGCCTTTTTTATTTAAAGTATGGCTATGTGGTATGTTTATATTCTTTATTCTGAAAAACCTGATAAATACTATGTCGGCATAACGGACCACCTTGAATGGCGATTACAGCGTCATAATGAAGGCTGGGGGCGCTACACCAAGGGTGGTATACCCTGGCAACGTGTATATGAAGAACATTATGCTACCAGGGCAGAAGCTCTTAAGCGAGAACGCGCTATAAAAAGAAAGAAGAGCCGAACATACATTGAAGCATTAATTCGAACAAAACGATAAGGCAGGAAGTTGTCCCGCTATGCGGGAAGTCTCGTCCGGACCGCCAAGGCTTTGGGAAAACCTCAAAGCCTTTTTTATTTAAAGTATGGCTATGTGGTATGTTTATATTCTTTATTCTGAAAAACCTGATAAATACTATGTCGGCATAACGGACCACCTTGAATGGCGATTACAGCGTCATAATGAAGGCTGGGGGCGCTACACCAAGGGTGGTATACCCTGGCAACGTGTATATGAAGAACATTATGCTACCAGGGCAGAAGCTCTTAAGCGAGAACGCGCTATAAAAAGAAAGAAGAGCCGAACATACATTGAAGCATTAATTCGAACAAAACGATAAGGCAGGAAGTTGTCCCGCTATGCGGGAAGTCTCGTCCGGACCGCCAAGGCTTTGGGAAAACCTCAAAGCCTTTTTTATTTAAAGTAAAGAAAGGGAATAATTAAATTCGATACCCAATAGGCAGTATTCTAAGCCTCTGAAAGTTGCCGGGGCATCTCGCTGCAAATAAATTCAACAGGTATGCTACAGATATGAGCGGCCAAATTTAATGGCGTATCATAACATCCAAAAAGCTGGATAAGCCGCGTTTCAGGATTCATAAACGACGTATTCATTTTCTGCCCGATTTACCCTTCTTTTTGTCGCCCATCCGACCTTTCTGTTTGCCAGCTTCCATGGTTTGGCCGCGGTCTGGATGCGATTGTTCCATCTGCCCACGTTTGCCGGGGAATCCCTTGCCTTTTTGATCCTGAAACATGAGGTCGTTAATCCCGTCGCCGTTCAGGTCTATGTACTGAGGCTGATTTTTCTGTTTCATTTTGCCCGTACCCTCATAATCCGGGTCCAAACCGTTTGGAATGCCGTCACCGTCGTGATCGGGAGCATTATCGTTGTAACCGTCGCCGTCTTTATCGATAAAACGTTGCCGATACTGGTGTTGCTGGCTTGAGGATTGTTCGGCTGTACTGTCCTGCGCATTGATATACGAACTTCCGGCAAAAACGATTAAAATAATTAATATGAATTTTGATTTCATAATTTTGCTCCTATCTGTAGAGCAATTTATACAATAATTATGCCATGTTTTCGAAGTACCATTCACTAAGCAATGTAGGCCATACGTTATTTAATGCAAATCTGAGATACGACCGTTCGGGCGAACCATCAGACTATCATGACGAATATGTCTGTAATAAAAAATCAGACCATCCGCTAAAATGACGATGTGCAATCATTTACCGGGATTGATAATATTCAATTTTTGCATCCGTGAACGCAGATGTCTTTCGGACATACCCATCAACCGCGCCGCCTTACTTTGATTACCGTTATTCAGTTTTAATGCCTCCTCAATCATCGTCCGTTCAAAAGCCGCCACTTTCTCGCTGAATGATTCGTTAAAATTAAACGGATCGATTATTTCTTTCGGCCCGGAATCGTTCAGATTAGGGGGCAGATCAGCAGTGGTGATCAATTCTTCCCTTGCCAGTACGACTGCCCGTTCAATGATGTTTTCCAGCTCACGCACATTTCCGGGAAAGTAGTAGCGCATTAAATAGTCCTGTGCTTCTTTGCTGATACCGGTAACCTTTTTCTGATTTTCGCGGGCATATTTCTCGATAAAATGTTTGATGAGAATGGGAATATCCGTTTTATGCTCGCGAAGGGCGGGCAGCGAAATGGTAATTACATTGATACGATAATACAGATCTTCGCGAAATAATCCCTCTTCAATCAAGGCATCCAGATTGCGGTTGGTGGCGGCTATAACGCGAACGTCCACTTTGAGGGAGTGCGATCCACCAACCCGTTCATATTCGCCAAATTGCAAGGCTCGAAGTAGCTTGACCTGGGTTTGTATGGGAATATCGCCCACTTCGTCGATGAATAAGGTACCGCCGTCGGCCTGTTCAAAGCGTCCGACCCGACGTGCGGTTGCGCCGGTGAAGGCTCCTTTTTCATGCCCGAACAATTCGCTTTCCAGCAGACTTTCCGTCAAAGCGGCGCAGTTTACCGTAACCATAGGACGATCGTTACGGGCGCTGGCCTGGTGAATGGCGCGGGCAATAAGTTCCTTGCCTGTACCGCTTTCGCCTCGGATTAGAACAGTCGCTTTACTTTTGGCTACCCGGCCGGCTGTGTTCAGCACCTCTTCCATGGCTTTACTTTGAGATATGATGGCATCGAAGCGGTATTTTTCCCGGAGCTGTTCCTTCAGCCGTTTATTTTCCGAAACCAGGTAGCGGTGTTCCCGGGCTTTGTTTACCAAATGTTCAAGTTCATCGAGATCCACGGGTTTGGATAAATAATCAAAGGCGCCTGCTTTCATAACTTCAACGGCATCTTCACTCTGGCTGTACGCGGTTATCACAACTACAGGAATATCGGGATTGATTTGTTTCGCCTCTTTGACAACTTCGAGTCCGTTTATGTCCGGCATACGAAAATCGGTGAATATCAGATCGATGCCACCCTTTCGGATCTGCTGTAATCCTTCCGTACCGGAGCCCGCGGTGAGGACCGTGTAATTTCTGCGATTCAGGAAAGCTTTAATCGAAGTTATCTGCGCCGGCTCATCATCGATTAACAAAATAGAAAAGTTACTCATTGTATTTAAAATCCATGCTTAATAAAGGTTAAAACGAATACCCGCGCTAATAATGCGATTGTTGTATTCATACCAGTAACTGTTGGATACGTTTTGTATATAGTAAACATTTAAAGAAAGTTGCAGAGATTTGAGCCATTGGCGCTGTAATTTGAAGATTCGGTTAAGAGTGGCGTAAACTTCCGTTCGATTGTCAGCTCTTGGTCCGCCGAGACCTGTTGTATCGGAGGCCGAAATGTAAGCCTGTTCACTCACATAGTCCTTTTGTTCGTAACTGCTGTTCAGACGAAAATTCAGATTCCATGGGAGTAGCCATGTAATTTGCGCGGCTCCGCCGTCGCTGCTATAACTGAAGGGGTCATCAAACAATTCTTCGTCCTGGTAATATAATTCGGTGTTTGCATAACCGTTATCCTCCGTCAAGTTTATTTGTTTACGGTACTGAACGTAAACGCCGAGCCCCGGCTGTATCGATTGAGCAACCCGAAACAGAAAGATCATATGTCTCAGCGCCGGTGCGGTATACGTTTCTGAATAAGTGCTCGGA
The DNA here is from genome assembly GCA_964542915.1 of uncultured Calditrichaceae bacterium. Lineage (GTDB taxonomy): Bacteria > Calditrichota > Calditrichia > Calditrichales > Calditrichaceae > CAZIVP01. The sequence continues at coordinate 3,470 of CAZIVP010000025.1, forward strand.
ACAAAATGCCGCCCGCGACCGCGCCCCCGGTGTTGGTTGGGCAGGGTGTCGATAGAAGTGAAAGTATACCATTCCTGACCGACAAAGTTTTTGTAACCGTAATCCACTTCTCCGATGAGAGAAGTTCGGCTTGGGAACGATTTATTGATTTGAGCGAAAGCATAGTGCTGGTGATTGCTGAGATTTTCATAGGCGCCATAGGAGCGATAGCGATAATTATATCCGCTCTTCAAGAACATGGTATTGAACCGAAAACGAACGTTAACATAACCATACAACTGGTTATAATCATAAAAATCATATTCCGGTCCGTTAAACCTTCCGGTGTAATGACCACCCGCAAAGAGAAAATAGGTTTCATTATTGAAAAAAGGATTGACGGTATAATCGAAACCAACGCGGTGCTGCCAGAAGTTGCTTTCCGAAAATTGATTAAAGCGATAAAAATTTCCGGCATAATTCATTATTAAAGATTGGCCGCCAAAACGGTAACCAAGATTAAATTCGTAATCTTCATACCAGTCGTCGCTGGATTCCGGCGAGCGAAACAGATTGTCATCCCGGAAGCTATCGATTTGAAAAGAGGCTTCAAATTGTCCGAATAACAGAGTAACTGCCGTGAAAATAAGGAGTATGGTTTGGGCGACATGTGTTTTCATAATCATTATTCTAAATTGGTTTAATTTAAATTTGACTGCAAATAAAATCGAATATACTAAAAAAAGGCCGGAGACAACCCTCCGGCCTTCTATCTTACTTAAAGTAAGACTTAACGATTACCCGCTTTGCTTTTGGCTTTTCCTTTTGGGCCGGTGCCGTCGCAGTTACCCGAGCCGTATCCGCCGCCGCGATTACTGTTCTGCATGGCTTTACCTTGCATGCGACCGGTACCGTCGTTGGGTCGTTCATAGTCTTCATCGCGTCCGTTGGGAATGCCGTCGCCGTCGTGATCCGGTGCATGGTCGTTTAGCCCATCCCCGTTTTCGTCTACAAAACCGCCGACGCCGTTGCCTTTACGGTTATAGGCGCCGTCGTAGTCTTCGTCCTGGCCATTGGGGATTCCGTCGCCGTCATGGTCGGGCGCGTTATCGTTGAAACCGTCTCCGTTATTATCAACAAAGCCACGGCTGCTTCTTTTGCCGCTATTGGCGGTCCGGTTGTAATCCTCATCTTGTCCGTTCGGGATACCGTCGCCGTCGTGATCCGGCGCATTATCATTAAATCCATCGCCGTCTTTATCGACAAAACCGGGTCCGTGTTGGATGTCTGGTAATTCCTGGGCGGTTCCAGGTGCTGTAAATAATGTGAATATGGCCATTGCCAGAATCAGGGTCAGAGTGAACTGGGTTTTGCGCTTCATAATAAACCTCCTTCGGTTTAAGTTTTGGTTGATTGCGTTTCGCTCAAGTTACAATCAAATGGCGTGCCAAACATAAAAACAGATAAATAACCTTTTGAAAAAATAAAACTTATGTTAATCCCATTAACCAGCATAAAAAAACCGGGGGAAAGCTACGATTATACAGTGATGATAAACCGCTCAAAACACATCAGACGCATGTCATCGGAATATGTGAATATTGGGGCTGTAGTCGGATAGTTCGACCAACCGGTCGAAAATAACGACGACCTGGTAACATTCTTTAAGATTATGTGTTGCTAAAAACCGGTACCTAACGTTACTAAGCCGGGTTTGAACGCCTCGTAGCTATATGGCATAATAATTGTAAAAATAAATAGTAACCGTTTAACTAAAAAAAGGAGACTGTCATGTCTCGAGTTAATACTTACGTTAAGTTACTCTGGATAACGCTCATTTTATTTACGGTGCAGGGTTTGTTTGCACAGAGCTGGAATGCCGGTGATTCGCTGAAGGAAATTGAGGTGAGCGGCACGGCCATTGTAGATTCAAACGTTGTCCATCCGAAGTATTATATGGATGTGAACGGCGACGCATCGGCCGAATATAGACTTAATTTTGGCCCGTTCTGGTATGAACCGGACAGCAGCGATGCCAGTAGACCCGAGAGCGGCGACGCCATTACGATCTACGGTTATGTTAATGAGAGCCTCCGGGATTCTCTTCCTGTAATTATTGTATTGGAAATCAATGATGCATTCTGGCGTGACTTTTATGAACCGCAATGGAACACAGGCGACCGGCCGGCCCATCATAAACGGCACAGGAATTCGTATCGCAACCATCGGGGCTTTGCGTTCGGCTGGTTGAATGATTCGGTTGAAGTCATTACGAGAGAGGGTGTTACGATGGTAGACAGTACCTACCATTTTTGGCACTATTTCCTCGACACGGATTACGATACGCTTCCCGATTATTTCCTGAACTTTGGTCCGCCTTGGTATCAACCGTCGTCGGGACTCACTCATCCGGACCCGGGCGACACGGTTCGTATTACCGGGGCTTTGCTAGAAAAATCGGATTTACCGGTCCTGTTTGTGTTTGAGCTTAACGGAGAAGTTTGGATCGACTCGACCGGTTTTCGTTCGCAGATGGGCGCCGCCTGGATTCACAAAAATATGCACCAACGCCGATATATCCATACGCCGTTCGATTCGCTGAGCGGCATGTGGATAGATAGCGGATGGCATCACAGTCGTGGTCATCACCATCGGCAAATGCCCGAGCAAATGTTTGCACAAATGCTGCAATTGTTCCCTGAAAATGTACCCTTTCAAAACGGCAATCAAACCTTTGCGGCATTTGAAGTCGGTATGTTTAACAAGGAACGGCGGAACCTCATGAGGCATAATGATTCGGTCGGCGGGATGTTGGAGCTGGCTTCCCGCGTACAATTTCGTTTCCACTATAACGATATTCAGATTAGAGGTTACAACCGCGATGAACGAGAAGTGCAGCTCAATGTATGGAATCGCCTCCAAAATCGCTGGCAAGTTGTTGACAGCGCTGAAATTGATACCGAAACCAACACGGTTACTTACAGTTCCGATGAAGTGCCGGGACTGGTGGTCTTAACCGCGCCTGAAGCGACCACAGATGTTGATGACGAGGGAAGGATTAATCCGGCAGCGATGGAACTATATCAAAATTATCCCAATCCCTTCAACCCCAAAACCACCATCGAGTTTACGCTCGACCAAACGGAAACCGTGCAATTGACGGTTTACAACGTTCTGGGTCAGCAAATTACGGAATTACTGAATAAAAAGATGCAATCCGGTAACCACCGACTTACGCTCCAAGCCGGCGCCTGGCCTTCCGGCGTCTATTTTTATGAATTAAAAACCAGCAGCGGACACAGTATTGTCAAAAAAATGGTTCTTACCAAGTGAACGATATCATTCGAACCGAAGCCCAGGAGGAAGAAGCAACGGCTTCTTCCTCTTTTTTATGAAAAAGGGAGATCAGAGCGTTAATCGCGAACATACGTTACAGGCATACGCAAGATAAAACGGCTGCCATGGCCTTTGCGGCTTTCCACGTTAATTAAACCGCCGTGTTCGTAAACAATACGCTGAACCAGACTCAGGCCGATCCCCGTTCCATTGGGTTTACTGGTGTAGTAAAGATTAAAAATTCGCTTTTGCGTCGTATCATCCATGCCCGGTCCGTCATCGGCAAAGTCGATATTCACTGCACGGGCGTCTTCCCTGAGTACGGATACGTAAATATGGCCGTCGGAGCCGATGGCGTCAATCGCATTTTGCATTAAATTCAGGTAAACCTGTTTCATTTGTTGCCGGTCCCAGTATACTTCACCATCCCAATCCAGATGTTTTTCAAACGAAATGTTGTGTTGTTGCATCATCGAGCGATACTGTAATTCGATATCATTTAAAAAATCGGAAAGGTAAAAAGTAGAGGGTGCTACCGGCGAAGGTCGTGCAAAACTTAAAAAATCCTGTACAGTTTTGTTAATGCGTTTCACCTCGGTATGTACCAGTTGAGCCAGCTCGTGATATTCTTCTTTCATATCGACCGGTTCAAAGTCCTTATTCAATTGTTGAATAATCGTGGCAATTGTATTCAAGGGATTGCGGATTTCATGAGCTACGCCCGAGGCCAGTTCACCCATGGCCGAAAGGCGCTGCTCACGTTCGATTTGCGCTTCCAGTTGTTTCTGTTCCGTGAGATCGCGGATGACCATAATCGTATTTTCGATCCCGTCCCGATCCTTAAAACGACTGCGTGAGATTAATAAATATTTTTTACGCCCTTTCAGGGTACATTCAATCTGATTCAACGTTGCATCGTCTTGAAATACCGTCCGGCAATCGCTCTGTCGGAACAAATTGTTCAGGGTATGGCCTTTGATGTTTTCCCGGTCGACGCCCAGTAATTGTTCTGCGGCGGAATTGAATATTTTTATCCCGCTGGCGCTATCCAATACAATGATGGCATCGCTAACATTTTCAATGATACCGCTGGAGTAACTTTCGATAACTTCATATCGTTTCTGCAACAGGTGGAATTGCTGCCGCGTAAAAATGAACGTTAACATGACGGAACCGATGATAATTAAAATAAGGGTAATAATGATCAGACGTCGATAGATACGGGCGTTGATATCATCGATAATTTCGGTGGAAATGCCGATTCGAAATAACCCTATTTTACGGCCTTTAAAGGAAAATGGGTGTACTGCTTCGAAAATATCGAGCGTATCGAAGGTCGTTGTACGGGTTAAAAACAGCGAATCCTGCCATGCTTTTTTAAGAAAATCCGACTGTGGAATAGCATCCAGGGCCTCCACATTTCCGGATGCTGCCAGAATGTTTGAGGTATCCTGAAGCGATGCGTAAATGATATTATCGTTATCTTCAGCCAGTTTTCTTAAAAGATTACCGAAGCCGATCTGCCTGCGAAAAGCGGACATTAATCCGGCCCGTTCGCTAAAAAGGATGGCAGCATTGTCCCTGGCTTTGAGCGCCACTAAATAATGGTATACATTTTTTACCCGGGATGGCTGGAAACCTAAAATAAGAGTATCCTGTATTCCCGAAAATAATGGATTTAACCATGTTTTGATATCACTGCCTTCTTTAAAAAAGACCGAAGCGCTATCGCTTGCACTGTAGCGGATTTTACCATCGGTATCAAAAATATGGATGCCCGCGATATTGCTTGTCCCGACCAAACTGTCAAGAATAGGATCATCGATTTTGCCGTTCTCATAAAGTCGGATTACAATCGTCGCCTGATTCAAAACCCGTTGACGGGTGAGTTGTTCAAGATAATTGTATGTTTTCAGTGCGTTCTCGGAGCTTATTAAAAGGGATTCGAACAAGGAATGGGCATTGTCTTCCATCAGCTTGTATAGCTCTTTTTTACTCTGGAACAATTCGATTAAGGCGCTGGTAATCATCAAAATAGCAAGAGAAACGAAGATTAGGAGGATATTACGGCTGCTGCCGAGTGCTTTGCGGTGCTTTTCAAACATGGAAGCGGGCATTCCGCGCCATCCTCTGTTTAAACCTGTTTTTCGGAATTTTAAATACATTTTAGAAAAAATGCGATCATTTAGCAATGATCATGTTCCGTTCATCGATGATATCTGCCCTATAACCGGCTCCGTTTTAGGGTCTAACGCTTCAAAAGATTCGGTATTATCATTTGATATAACCGTTTTTTGTCCTTAATATCCTTACAAGATCGCTTGTTATCGAACCATTCATTTTATCATTTAAGAAGGGGGCGCCATGCTCAGAAGCGTCAGAAATTTAGAAGGCTATGAAATTATTGCGAAAGACGGGACCATCGGTAAAGTGCATGAATTCTTTTTTGACGATCAAACATGGACAATTCGTTATATTATTATTGATACCGGTCTGTGGCTGGAAGATCGGCGGGTGTTGATAACCCCTCAGGACCTGGAATCCCTTAATGATGAAGAGGAAACGCTGGTGGTCAACCTGACCAAAAAACAAATTGAGGATAGCCCGCGTATTGAAGAACATATGCCGGTTTCACGCCAGAAAGAGTTGGACCTAATCGAACACTACAACTGGACCGATTTTTGGCCGGGGCTGGGAATGCATTTACCGGAAACGGCTCTCATCATTTCCAGAGAGATGACGGAAAAACGCGTATTTGAAGGAACCGAAGAACGCGAAAAACACGGGGATCCGCATTTAAGAAGTACACGGGAGATATTGGGTTACCACATTCACGCCAAAGACGGAACGTTTGGTCATGTGGCTGATTTTATCGTTAACGATCAACCATGGCAGCTACATTTTTTGGTAGTGGATACGAAAAACTGGTTGCCCTGGAGTAAAAAGGTTTTAATAGCGCCGCGCTGGCTGGAGCGCATCGAGTGGGCCGACCGGGAAGTGTTCATAAACCTTACAAAAGAGAAGATTGAACACAGCCCGGAGTACGATTCTTCCAAGTTCGTCAGCAAAGATTTTGAAGACAAAATTATTCAATATTTCAAATTCCCGCGGGATTTTGAATAACCACAATGGCATTTCGGTTAAAACGTAAGTCGCAGTGGCGTCGTTGGATCAAATCAATAGCGCCGGATACTTATAAAATTCGGGTTCGGGCGCGCGCGTACGCAAAAAAAGTACAGTACTGGTGGGAACGACAAAGCGGACAACAGCGCCGACGATCGTATATTAACCGGTTAAAGAAAGCCGATATCATTCTTGCAAAACCGCCAGTGAGCAGGCTATCACCTTCGGCTTTGGCTTATCGTTTATTCCTGAAATCTCAGCATGTTCATACCATGTTATATGTCGGCGACGGAAAAATTTTACATACAACGGCGCGCCGGGGTGTGGTGGTCGATCGTGCGCCGCGTAAAATATATCGCAATGACCGATATACGGTGTTAAGACAAAACTCCCTTTCCGACGATGAGCGTGAAATCATCGTCAGTGAAGCCATGCAGTGGAAGAGCAAGCGACTGGATTTTGCCGGTTTGCTGAGCAATATTCCATCGCGGTTGTTACGTCTTAAGAAGCCGATTTACATGAAAGGTGATGATCAGATTTGGTGCAGTAAATTGATTTATCAGGTTTTTCGTACCGTGAATATCAAACTGGTGGACGACCGCCGATCGCAAACGATCACCTCGGAAGACTTGAGTCGCAGCCCGCTGTTAACGCCGATAGAGAAATCATCATGAAACATAGAATGCAATGATGCGTTGCAACTTGTGTATTTAAATGTAGCACAATGAATGGGGAAGGCTATGAGCTTCAAATTTATCCCGACCGGCAAAGTGGAAGTGCCGGAATTGGCGTTTAAAGATAAATTGACGCTATCGGCGAATAATACTGCCTTGATCATTGTCGATATGCAGAACGATTTTGTAAAGCCGGACGGCAATCTACGCGTGGATGCCGCAGAGCAAACGATCGATAATATCAGCCAACTGTTGCAAAACGCTCGAAAAGCAAACGCCAAAATCGCATACACGCAGGATACCGCATTCCCGGGAGACAAGGAATTTGAAATCTGGCCCGAACACTGCCTGATCCACAGCGACGGTTGGAAAATTATCGATGAATTGAAACCAAATAAATACGAATTGGTCTGTCAAAAAAACCGGTACGACGGATTTTACGACTCCTGGCTGGGACACTTTTTAGGCCGCGTATGGAAAGTGGAAAATGTTGTTATTGTAGGGACCGTATCCAACATCTGCGTTTTGCATACCGCCGCTTCGGCGGGGCTCCGCTGGTATAACGTGATTATCCCGGCCGACGGTATCTCTGCGCTCACGGAATTTGAGCAGGCTCTGACGCTGCACCAGGTTTCAACCTTATATAACGGCAGTCTGGTAAAAAGCGTCCACGATATTAACTTTGAATAGATCGCACAAGAATATGGCGTTTAAAAGGCAGCCTCGACTGTAACGGGCTGCCTTTTAAATTTATGATCAGAAAAGCGGTATCGTTTCAAACGGGCTTTTCCGGATTACACCCGTGAAAGCGAATCAATCTGAAGGAGTTATGGCATGAGCTATAGCGAAGAAGTGATAGCAAAAGTGGATGAGCTGAAGGACGGTGAAATGAAAACGGCTTATTTGGGCGAATTGGATGTCCTTGTTGTCAAAAAAGACGGCGAGTTTTTTGCTTTGGCAGGCTACTGTCCACACTATGGCGCCCCTTTGGAAATGGGCGTGTTATCATCCGATGAAATCGTATGCCCCTGGCATCATGCCTGTTTCAAGATCCATAACGGCGATCTCAGTCAGCCTCCCGCAAGAGACGGTTTGACGTCATTTGAGGTGACCATCAAAGGTGATGATGTTATTGCGAAAATTCCGGACGACGCACGGGAATCACGTATTCCGGCCATGAGCAAAAAACGCGCTCGAGCAGACGACCGGCATTTTGTCATCATAGGAGGCGGTGCGGCCGGTAATGCAGCGGCCCAGGCCCTTAGGGAAGAGAACTTCGGCGGACGCATCACAATGATTTCCAAAGATGCCGAACTGCCTTATGACCGGCCTGTGCTGAGCAAAGAATATCTTAAGGGGAAGGCCCGACCGGAGTGGTTGCCGTTGCGCGATCCTTCTTTTTATAAGGATTATGATATTGAAGTTCAGTTAAACACACCTGTAGAAGCCGCCAATTTAAAAGAGCATACCGTTCAGGTGAAAGACGGCCAAACGATAAATTATGATAAATTATTAATCGCCTCGGGCGCCAACGCCAAATCAATTCCCGTACCCGGTATGTCTCTTCGGAACGTCTTTACATTGAGAACACTGGATGATGCCCGGCTTTTAGCAGAGGCCTTGCAATCGGTTGAACAAGTGGTAATCGCAGGGGCAGGATTCATCGGCTTGGAAGTCGCCGATAGTCTGCGCGCCCTGAATAAATCGGTCGCCGTTGTGGCGCCGGAGTCGCTGCCTTTTGCGCCGATTTTGGGCGAGAAAATCGGCAGGCTTTTTAAAGAAGCCCATGAATCGAACGGCGTCCGATTTTATCTAAATCAGTCGGTTAAAGCCTTCGAAGGCAATGGCAGCGTTGAGCGGGTAGTATTGGAAGACGGCAATCGGCTTGAAGCTCAGCTTGTTATTGTGGGTGTGGGCGTTACGCCGGTAACGGGTTTTGTTGAGGGCGTCGCACCGGAACGCGACGGCAGTTTAAAAGTCGATCCCTATCTGGCCATAACCGAAGATGCATTTGCTGCGGGCGATCTCGCCCGTTTTCCTTATTTCATGAATAATGGTGAACATATCCGCATCGAACACTGGCGGGTCGCAGAGCAACAGGGCCGACTGGCGGCAAAAAATATGCTCGGTAAAAAAGAGACGTTCGAACATATCCCGTTTTTCTGGACGGATCAGGCCGGTTTGCAACTACGATCGGTTGGATACGCCTCCGGTTGGGATGATATTATTTTCGACGGCACCGTGGAATCCAAAACATTCACGGCATTCTATGTTCGTAATAAGCGCATTATTGCAGCCGTCGCTAATAATCGCGACGAGCATCTGGCCGTGATCGAAGCACTGATGAAACAACAAAAAATGCCGGATGCAACGCAGTTGAAGGCGCAGGGTATCGCGAAACTTAAAGAAATACTCTGAGAACCGTGGCATAAGGCGTTTTTAATTCGGGATTGTTGAACAAACCCTTGAGGGAAATATGCCTTATAAACAAACCAAAGATTTACTCGAACAAATACGTGATTTTAATGATGAATTACGGGCATACCTGCAATCGCTCAGCGATCAGTCCAAAGACGATCGGATTAAACTTTTGCTGGATTATGAAAGCAAGCAGAAACAAAACTTCGAACAAAGCTTAGCGGAATTTGAAGAAAAAGCTTCGAAAACCGTTCTTGATACCTGGTTTCAGTTTACCCCCGATCAGCCACTGGGCGAAATATTAAATAGCATGCGCAGCCGCAAAATGGAATCGGTCGATGATGTGATAGGATTGACGATCAAATTCAATGATACTCTGATCGGATTTTTCAAACAATTGGAAGAGATGGCGCAGAACCAGGAGGTCAAAGAGATTTTCCAACGTATGATTGAAATGCACGAAAAGGGCAAAAGCGAATTTTCAACCGGCGTAAACCTGTTGCGCGATATCTAAACCGATGTATTACAATTGGCGCCGTCTAATTCCAAAAACAAATGCCGTTCTTTAACAAAAGGTCAGCGGCAAAATTGGTAGGAACCCTTAATGAAGCGGAAGGCGCAACAGCGAAGCGCGTTTAAAGTACGCAACCGGTCGTTCCTTTTTATGCAGGGAAATATATAGATCAATAATCGCTAAACGCATAGAGGATTAGCTATGGCAAAAAATGTTACGCAAAAACTGATTGCCGATCATTTGATTGACGGCAGTATGCAAGCAGGTGAAGAGATTGGTTTGAAAATCGACCAGACCCTGACCCAGGATGCCACGGGCACCATGGTTATGCTGGAATTTGAAGCCATGAATCTGCCGCGAGTTAAAACGGAGTTATCGGCACAGTATGTAGATCACAACCTGCTTCAGACCGATTTTAAGAACGCGGACGATCATCTGTTTTTACGAAGCGCCTGTAAAAAATTCGGCGTATGGTTCAGCCCGGCGGGTAACGGCGTTAGTCACCCCGTTCACATGGAACAATTTGGCGTACCGGGCAAGACGTTACTCGGTTCGGACAGCCACACCTGCGCCGCCGGATCGATGGGTATGCTGGCGATCGGCGCGGGCGGCCTTGAGGTGGCACTGGCTATGGCGGGAGAACCGTTTCATGTTACCATGCCTAAAATTTGGGGCGTTAAATTGACCGGCGCCCTGCCCGATTGGGTAAGCGCGAAAGACGTCATCCTGGAAATGTTGCGTCGTCATGATGTGGATGGCGGGGTAGGAAAAATCATCGAATATTACGGACCCGGCCTGGAAGAACTTTCTGCCATGGATCGCCATGTGATCGCGAACATGGGGGCCGAATTGGGCGCAACCACAACGGTATTTCCTTCCGATGAGCGCCTTCGTGCGTTTCTTGCCTCCCAGAAACGCGAGGATGAGTGGAGTGAAATCCTGGCAGATGAGGGCGCAGCGTACGATGAATATGAAGAAATCGATCTCTCGCAATTGGAGCCCCTCATTGCCTTGCCGAGCAGTCCCGGTAATGTGGTGCCTGTAAGCGAGGTAGCCGGAAAAGAGATTTACCAGGCTATGATCGGCTCTTCCGCCAATCCCGGCTTTCGTGATTTTGCTGTTTCCGCGGCAATGGTTGATGGCCGGAAGACCCACGACCGCGTGTCTTTTGATATCAATCCCACCTCGAGACAGATTCTGGAAAATCTCGTGGAGCATGGTTATCTGGCCAAACTGATCCACGCCGGTGGGCGTATCCACCAATCCGGTTGTAATGGTTGTATCGGAATGGGGCAGGCGCCTGCTACGGGCAAAATAAGCCTGCGAACAGTGCCGCGGAATTTTCCCGGCAGATCAGGCACCAAAGAAGACCAGGTCTACTTGTGCAGCCCCGAAACCGCCACGGCTGCCGCCCTGACCGGAGTGATTACAGATCCGCGTACTCTGGAGAAGCCTTATCCGCGCATTAAGGAGCCACGTTTGTTTTCCATTAATCGCGATATGCTGGTCAAACCTGAGAGTGAGAGCAAATCGGTTAAGCTTGAAAAAGGACCCAATATTCAGCCGCTGCCGGATTTTGATCCCATTCCGGATTCATTGGAAGCGCCTGTCTTGTTAAAGGTCGGCGATGATATATCAACCGACGAGATTATGCCGGCCGGTACGCGGGTTCTTCCTTTCCGCAGTAACATTCCAGAAATCAGTAAATTTGTCTATGATCCCGTGGATGAAACCTTTTACGAACGAGCTATGCAATATCAAAAACAGGGCTTTGTCATTGTCGGAGGTAAAAATTACGGGCAGGGTTCAAGTCGGGAACATGCCGCCATTGCGCCGCGCTATCTCGGGTTAAAAGTTGTGGTGGCAAAGAGTTTTGCCCGCATCCATTTTCAGAATTTGGCCAATTTCGGTATATTGCCGCTGCTCTTCAAAAACAGCGAGGACTATGAACGGATCGAACAGAACGATCAATTAAAGATGCGGAACCTGCGACAAACAATTAAGAACGGCGGACAGATTGAATTGGAAAATACCTCAAAAAAGGAAACATATACGTTATGCCATAATCTGACGGAGCGACAGATCGGGATGATCCTTACCGGAAGCCTGATCAATGTGGTAAAGGAAAGGCATCAGGAGCATTAAACCTGTAATAGAAGAGCGAGCCAACGCGATCGTTCCAATGAAGATGCCGGCGTTTAATTTTTTTCAGGCGGATTTTTTATACAAGAATCTGCGAATATTGAAAAAGAGCCATGTTCCCATTTAATTGAGTGGGCGTTAATGGAAGAAAGATGTTATATGTTCAGTTGGGGTGGATTACGTTTAAAGAAATTCTAAATATGATACGCGGATACGTCTAAAAAAAGAGAGCTCATGCAAACGCGTCATGAATTGAATATAATGATTATTTGGGTGGAAGGGGCAATCCATATCCCCCCTAATGTTTCTTCGCGCAATACTTTGGATGATTATGCCGCGCGCTATCTTAGTTCGATGATTAACACGCTGGCGCAGGATCCGCGGGTAAATACGGTGGAGTTGATTACCCGCCTTTTGATTGAAGATTCGGAAAGAAAAAGTAAAGAGACACATACAGAAAACCTTGCCGATGGCGCGTATATCACGCGTATTCCCGGAGTGGAATCTCAGATATCGGATAAACGATCAAATCTTTGGAAATATTTGGATGTATTTTCGGATCAGTTGGTGCAGCACATTCGTCAATTAGGTTATGCTCCGGATGTTATTCACGGACACGGCAGCGACGGCGGTTATGTGGGTTTGCAAGTGGCGCGGCTTATCGGCGTCCCTTTTTTCTTCTCAAACCATAATCTTGCCCGTATGGAAAAAAATCGCTGCCTCAAAATCAACGGAAAGAAAACCGTTAAGAGCGAACGGCAACATATCGACGCACGTATTGAAGCGGAAGAAGAGGCTCTGAGTACGGCCGAACGCATTTTGGCCATTTCGCATCACGAAAAAGAAATTTTCTACCGTTCTTATGAGAACAATCCGGGCGACCGTATCGCCGTCTTGCCTGTCGGTGTGGAAGAATTGCTTGCGGAATCAGCTACCCCCCGCCAACAAAAGCCGACAGCGCCGGCGTTTTTGTCCCGCTATTTGGAGAACCCCGAAAAGCCGTTGCTGATTGTTCAGGACTATTGGACCGATATCCAAATGTTACAGGATATGCTGCGTTTTTTTAAAGAAAACCAAGCTTTAAATGAGGCCGCCAATCTTTGTTTCTATGACCGCCAGCCACGAAACTGGGAATATTTTTCCAAGAAGCGTCGACGCGCCTTTGCTGAATTGTTGTTGGCGATCGATGAATATGACTTGCACGGTCATATCATTTACCCTCCCCGGACAGATACATGGTCTGAAGACCGGCTGCTACGTTGGGCGTCCCATACGAACGGATTGGTATTTCGGTGGAGCGAGGATTACTTCTGGGACTTCGGCCTCTTAAAGGCAGCTGCCATGGGTATACCCATGCTATCGATGCGTCAAGAAGGCGTGATGGCCGAATTGATCAGACAATATGGCAACGGTTTTATCTTCGAACCCGAGGAGTTTAAGAAAGCTTTAAAAACGGCCGTATCCGTTCTAACCGAAACCGGACAGAAGGAAGCTGTTGCCGAAACGGGTGATACGAGCGCTTTAAATGCCAACAACTGGAATACGTTTCGCAATGATTACGTCAACCTCGTACAGGCCATTCAAACAAGCAGCGATTACCGGGCCGAAACGCTCAGGCCGGAACGAAACCGCCTTGTTACCCTGGAACGTATGATTATCGTGGATATTGATAACACGCTGATCGGGGACAACGAAGGGGTGCAAAAACTCATGCAATTACTGAAAGAGGCAGGCGACCGTGTCGGATTTGCTGTGGCCACCGGCAGACGCTTGATGAGCGCCGTCGATATACTTAATCAATGGCAGGTACAGCTTCCTGATGTGTTTATTACTTCCGTTGGGAGTGAAATCTATTACGGATTGGGGCTGGTGAGGGATCGTTCCTGGAAGCACCATTTGGATTATGCCTGGGATCCGTTACGCATCCGGGAAGTAATGCAGGTGTTGCCAGGTCTTAAACTGCAACCGGAAATCGATCAACGCGAATTTAAGATCAGCTACGACCTCGATCCGGAGCATGCACCGGATTACAAAAGTATCGTCAAACATTTGAGGCAGCATAAAATCAAAGCTAAAGTCATTTATTCCCACGGAACGTTACTGGATATTCTTCCCGTCCGCGCTTCAAAGGGACTGGCGATTCGGTTTTTGGCTCTCAAACTGGGATTGCAGCCCGAAGACATTTTAGTCGCGGGCGATTCCGGCAATGATGAAGAAATGCTGCGGGGAAATATGCTGGGCGTTGTTGTTGGTAATTACAGTAACGAACTGGAACATCTCCATTCCAAACCGCGCATCTACTTTGCCGGAAACTTTTATGCCAACGGGATAATCGAAGGGATAAATCATTATAAATTTCTGGAGTTTGAAACCTAAGAAGGAGACGATTATGCCACCACATGAACTGGATCACCTCTTTGAATCGCATCGTAACGCCATTTACCTTCTTTTCAAACGCTATATCGAAATGAAAAAACCGTTCCTGTTAAGCTCCGAGCTTCAGGATACATATAAAGAGTTCGCACGGACGGAAAACGGAAAAATATTCAAAAACACTTCCTTCGAACAATTGTTCTTGAATGCTCAGGAAGCAGCTATTCAGGATCCATGGATGTATATGGCCGTACGTAACGATGTGGCCAGTTGGCAATATGTACGTTTCCATATCGAAGATATTTTGTATGAAACCATCTTCGTGGACGAGTTCCTGAAATTTAAAGAACACATGGTGGAACGCGAACGCACCGAAGACGAAGATTGGGTTATCGAATTCGATATCGAACCGTTTAACCGTGAATTCCCCCGGCTCAAAGATAAACGCTCCATCGGACAGGGCGTATCCTTCTTGAACCGCTATCTGTCGAATCGACTGTTCGGCGATCTGGAAAAAGGCGATAAACGCCTGGTGGATTTTTTGAGAGTTCACCAGTATAAAGGCCAACAATTAATGATCAACTATCAGATCGGCGGTGTAAAAGAGCTGCAGAAAAAGATTCGGGATGCGGTGGATTTCCTCGAAAGCAAACCGAAAAAGGCCGGTCTTGAAGAAGTCCGGGAACGGCTTAATGCATTGGGTTTTGAGCCGGGATGGGGCCGCACCGTAGGCCGTATGATCGACACGTTTAATTTGCTTTCAAGTATTCTGGAAGCGCCCGATCCCAAAGAACTGGAAGAGTTTTTGGCGCGTATCCCTATGATTTTCAGTCTGGCTATTATTTCGCCCCATGGTTATTTCGGTCAGTCCAATGTATTGGGATTGCCCGATACCGGCGGACAGGTGGTATATATTCTTGATCAGGTGCGCGCACTTGAAAAAGAGATGCGACAACGCATCAGCGACCAGGGTCTGGATATTGAGCCGCAAATTCTGGTTTTAACCCGACTCATTCCGGAGGCGGGGCAGACGACCAGCGATCTGCCGGAGGAAAACATCATCGGAACGCGTAATGCAAAAATTATCCGCGTGCCGTTCCGAAAGGAAAACGGAGACGTGGTGCCGTACTGGATATCCCGTTTTAAAGTGTGGCCGTTTCTGGAACGATTTTCACGCGAAGCGGAAAAGGCAATTCTGGCCGAAATCGGAGGGAAACCGGACCTCGTCATCGGCAATTATTCCGACGGTAATCTGGTAGCCTACCTGCTCTCGCACCGGCTCGGCGTTACACAATGCAATATCGCACATGCACTGGAAAAAACGAAATATCTGTTTTCAGCGTTATTCTGGCGCAATAATGAAGAACAATACCATTTTTCGACGCAATTTACAGCCGACCTTTTGTCCATGAACGCCGCCGATTTTATTATCACGAGCACCTATCAGGAAATCGCAGGCCACAAAAATACCATCGGGCAATATGAGAGTTATTCATCTTTCACGATGCCCGATATACTGCGCGTCGTTAACGGAGTGGATGTATTCGATCCCAAATTTAATATCGTATCGCCCGGGGCGGATGCCAACGTCTATTTTCCTTACACAGCCACTGAACGGCGGTTGACCGACTTACAGAGCGAAATTGAGGAATTGATTTACGGCAGCCCCGATGAAGAGAGCGTCGGTCAGCTCAACGACCGGCAAAAGCCTCTCATATTTGCCATGTCCCGGCTGGACCGGATAAAAAATATTACAGGATTGGTGGAATGGTACGGTCAGAATGAAAAACTACAGGAACAAGCAAATCTGTTTCTGGTGGCAGGGTATGTGGATACCCGGCAATCCAATGATGAAGAAGAAAAAATCCAAATCGAACGGCTTTATCAGCTGATCGATGAATACCAGTTGGAGGGCAAGATTCGCTGGGTTGGCCGCCAGCTTAATAAAAATTTTACCGGTGAACTTTACCGCACGATTGCGGATTTGAAAGGCGTATTTGTACAACCGGCCCTGTTTGAAGCCTTCGGTTTAACGGTGGTGGAGGCAATGGTCTCTGGGTTGCCTACCTTTGCAACCATGTACGGCGGACCATTGGAAATAATCGAGAACGGTAAATCCGGATTTCATATCGATCCCAACCACGGCGATCGCGCCAGCAATACACTGGTCAAATTTTTTAAACGATGCGTCAAAGAGAAGGATTATTGGAAAACGATTTCGGAAAACGCCATCAAGCGTATAGAACAGCGTTATACATGGCGATTATACGCCTCGCGCTTAATGACGCTTTCCCGGGTTTACGGATTTTGGCGCTATGTGAGCAATCTGGAACGCGACGATGCCCGTCGCTATCTGGAATTGTTTTACGGATCGGTCTATAAGCCGCGGGCGGAAAAGGTGCCGCACTAATAACAGAAAACAGATAAAACGTATTGAGAAAAAAGCAACTTAAATAGTGGGCGCTGAAATAGGGCTGTGAACCAAACCGATCATTTCAGAAGTTTAACTATTTGCTTTGTTCACGCGTTATATTTTCCACTTGCATTCGCTTTCACAGTGATTATATTGAATGAACGTTCATTCAATTCCTCGGGAGCCCTGCATGTCAGACCAGGTCGGCTCGGGTCGTCCAAAGACCGTAAAAAACCGTTCCAAGCGTGAAAATATTATTGAAGCCGCCGTTCGGGTGTTTGCCCGTAAAGGTTTTTATCATGCTAAAGTTAAAGACGTGGCGGCGGCGGCCGGCGTGGCCGACGGAACCATCTATACTTACTTCAAAAATAAAGACGACATCCTCATATCGCTCTTCGAGCAAAAAATGGATTCCATTTTACAACGTTTTTCACATGAATTAAATCAACCCATGGATGCGCCTGAAAAACTGCGCCGTTTTATCCGTCTGCATTTCGAAATCATTAAAGAGGATTGCGATTTGGCAGAAGTGTTCCAGGTAGAGCTTCGCCAATCCAGCAAGTTTTTGAAAGATTACCGCAATCAGAAGTTCATTGATTATTTAAACATCATTGCCGGCATTATCGAAGAAGGTCGCCAGGGCAGGCAGTTTAAAAACGATATTAATGTAGATATGCTAAAAATCATGATTTTTGGCGCGGTCGATGAAGTGGCGCGGCAATGGATACTTGGCGCCAGCGGAAAATATACGCTGGAATCGGCTGCAGATCAGATGAGCCGAACATTGATCGATGGTTTGGTCTATTAAGTAGGCAATATTGGTTTAACAAGGCCCAATGCTTTATTTGCTGAACATACTGTTTTGCAAATGTTACGGAAATTTAAATGTAATCAAATTCATATTGAGGGCGTGTTATGAAAAATGTGGTTATCGTGGATGGATTGCGTACCCCGTATGTTAAATTCAATACGGTTTTTAAGGATATGCCGGCCCACGAATTGGGCGCTGTCGTCTTAAAGGAATTGTTGGAACGGCTTAATCTGAAAGGAAATGAACTCAATGAGGTAATTGTGGGCAATGTGGCGCAGCCGCCGGAGGCGACCAATATCGCACGTAACATCGCGCTTCTTGCCGGCGTGCCCGAACATATTCCGGCCTTTACCGTCCAACGCAATTGTTCCAGCGGCATGCAATCGGTTGCAGATGCCTGGTATCGTATTCAGGCCGGACACGGCACCATGTATATCGCAGGCGGCGTAGAAAGTATGTCCAACATTCCGCTTTTGTGGAATAAAAAAGCCGCCGACTGGATGGGCGAACTGTTTAAAGCCAAATCACTCACGCAGCGTCTTTCGCTTTTGAGTAAATTCAAATTTCAGTTTTTAAAACCGGTCATCGGATTACAGCTGGGTTTGACCGATGGTTTCTGCGGCTTGAACATGGGCGAAACCGCCGAAATTTTGGCCCGTGAATTTAAAATAAGTCGGGAAGAGCAAGACCAATTCGCCATGCGCAGCCATAACCGCGCCGAAAAGGCCACACACAATGGTATCATGGCCGATGAGATCATGCCGGTTGCGGCGGGGCCGCAATACAACAATGTGGTTAAAGAAGACAACGGCATCCGTCCCGGCCAGTCCATGGAAGCGCTGGCCAAGCTTCGTCCCGTTTTTGACCGTCATAACGGCACGGTTACGGCAGGGAATGCCAGCCAGATTACCGACGGCGCCGCTATGTTATTGGTGATGGAAGAAGAAAGTGCACGGTCCATGGGCTATAAACCGTTGGGACGTATTCGTGATTTTGCCTTTGCAGGTCTCGATCCCAGCCGTATGGGATTGGGCCCCGCCTACAGCACGAAAATGGTTTTGGAAAATGTCGGTATGCAGCTTCAGGATATGGAGCGTATTGAGATTAACGAGGCGTTTGCGGCGCAGGTACTGGCGAACCTTCGTATATTTGAATCTGATAATCTCAGTAAGCAATACCTCGGTTTAAACGGCGCCCTCGGAAAAATCGATGAAGAACGCCTGAATGTTAACGGAGGCGCCATTGCGCTTGGCCATCCCGTGGGATCATCCGCTTCGCGCCTGTTGCTCACACTGCTCAAGGAGCTTAAAAGAAAAAGTCTTTCGTTGGGTCTGGCAACCCTTTGTGTGGGCGGCGGACAGGGCGCTGCATTTATACTTGAAAATATTGATTAAAGGGACGGAGGGTACGCATGTCTGAACCATTTCGTTTTGAAAAACATAAAGACGGTATTGGGGTATTAACTTTTGATTTGCCCGATGAAAAAGTGAACAAGTTCAGCACACCGGCGATGGAAGCATTTTCCGCCATGATTGATGATCTGGAAAAAGAGGACGCGGTACGTGCTTTATTGTTGGTGAGCGGCAAACCCAATATTTTTATAGCCGGCGCCGATGTCAATGAAATCAAGCAGATTAACGACGAAGAGTTGGCTTACCGGGTTTTACGCGAAGGCCAGCAAATATTCGAGCGCTGGTCGCAGTTGCCTTTTCCGACCATCGCCGTCATCGATGGCGCCTGTATGGGCGGGGGAACCGAACTGTCCCTGGCATGCAGTTACCGTCTTGTAACCGACAACCCTAAAACGAAGATGGCACTGCCGGAGGTCAACCTTGGCATCTTTCCGGGCTGGGGCGGTACTCAACGTTTACCGCGCCTAATCGGCTTGCCAATTGCTTTGGATATGATTTTAACCGGTCGCTCGATTGACGGCAAACGGGCCTGGAAATACGGACTGGCCGATAAGCTGATTCCTAAAGAATGGGTGAACGAATCGGCGAGATCGTTTGCAAATGAAATCGCCGGCACGAAAACCAATCGCTATTTAAAACGGCGTAAAGGCAAAACTGTTTTAGAGCGCAGCCCTGCCGGCCGCGCCCTTATTTTTTCCAAAGCCAAAAAGACGGTTTTAAAAAAGACGCAGGGCCATTATCCGGCGCCCTTAAAAGCCATAACGGCCATACGCAAAGGCTACCGAAAACCCATTGCAAAGGGGCTGGAAATTGAAGCGCAATATGTGGCGCCGCTCATTCGGTCGCCCATCGCTAAAAATCTGATTTCGATATTTTTCTGGACGGAAGCGATTAAAAAGGAAAACGGCGTCGATAATCCCGAAATAACACCGGCGGAGATCAAACAGGTCGGTCTTTTGGGAGCCGGCGTCATGGGCGGCGGCATCGCCCAGCTCATGGCTAATCGCGGCATCGATGTCCGGATTAAGGACATTGAATATCAAGCCGTTTCTCAGGCGTTAAAGCAGGCGTCTAATTTGTTGCAGTATCGTCTAAAACGCCGCAAGATAAGCAGGCAGGAATTTACGCAGATGGTACACCGCATCAGCGGTACGGTGGAGTACAGCGGTTTTAAAAACAAGGATTTGGTTATCGAAGCGGTAGTGGAAGATTTAAAAATCAAACGGCAGGTACTGAAGGAGGCAGAGGACCAAATCTCCACAGAAACCATTATAGCGACCAACACTTCATCGCTCTCAGTCGATGCTATGGCGGAGGTTTTGGAGAACAAAGAACGCTTTTTGGGTATGCACTTTTTCAATCCCGTGCACCGCATGCCGCTGGTGGAAGTCGTTCGCGGTAAAGATACCGCGGATAAAGCGGCGGCGACGGTGTTCAAGCTGGCGCAAACGTTGGGCAAAACGCCGATCGTTGTCCGTGATAGTCCCGGTTTTCTGGTAAACCGCTTGCTGGTTCCCTACATGGTCGAAGCCATTTCACTATTGGAAGAAGGCTATGGCATTAAGAAGGTCGACCGGACTATGGAACGTTTTGGTATGCCCATGGGCCCCATTGCGCTGTTTGATGAAGTCGGCATCGATGTGGCGCATAAGGTGGCCAATATTCTGCAAAAGACGATGGGCGACCGTATGGCGGATTCAGCCATTTTAGATAAACTGCTAAAGGCCCGCCGCCTGGGCAAAAAGAGCGGCGCCGGTTTTTATCGCTATAAAAATGGCAAAAAAGCCTACGATAAAGCGATCGAGCCTTTTATCGAAAGCGACAAAGACAGAACGAATTTATCGGAAAGCGACATGCAGCGGCGCATGGTATACCCCATGGTTAACGAAGCCGCCCGCTGCCTTGAGGAAGGCGTTGTGCGCCAACCCCGTGATGTGGATGTGGGCATGATATATGGCACCGGATTTGCTCCTTTCCGCGGAGGTCTACTGCGTTATGCCGATACGGTTGGATTAAATGAAATCGCAGAAGAACTCAACACATTCACTGAAACCTTCGGGCAGCGATTCAAACCGTGTTCGTATCTGGAATCAATGGCCCAAAATAACCGTTCATTTTATGAATCTGAAACCTGACGAATAATGTATCAGGAGATAAAGCCATGGCAAAGAAAGCGCAACCCAGTTTTTCAAAGGCCCTGTTCAGCGGCGTATTGTTGGATGAACTTGTCTTTCCCTATCCCGAAATGGATGGAGAGGAAAAAGAAAATATCCAACTTATGCGTGAGACGCTAAAGAAATTTGCAGAAGATCATATCGATGCGGAAAAAATTGACCGTGAAGACGGCATTGGTAAGGAGGTCCTGGACGGCTTAAAGGAACTGGGCTTTATGGGTATGAATATCCCCGAAGCGTACGATGGATTCGGTCTTTCAACCACGGGATATGTAAAAATGCTGGAGGCAGTTAGCATATACGATCCCTCGACCGCCATTACGCTTGGAGCGCACCAGTCCATTGGATTAAAGTCGCTTTTAATGTTCGGTAATGAAGAACAACGCAAAGAATATCTGCCGAAACTCGCAACCGGCGAGATGATTGCAGCTTATTGTTTAACCGAGCCCGGAGCCGGTTCGGACGCCGCCGGCATTAAAAGCAAAGCGTTGAGAGACGAGGATAACGGATACTATGTATTAAACGGCAGCAAGTTGTGGATCACCAACGGAGGCATCGCGGACTTTTTTACCGTCTTCGCCAAAGAGCCGATCACGCAGCCCAACGGCAAGGTGGAAGAAAAAATATCGGCTTTTATCGTAACGCGGGATATGGAAGGCGTTTCCTCTGGCAAAGAAGAGGATAAAATGGGCATCCGCGGCTCGTCCACAACGGAAATCTTCTTTGACAATGTGAAGGTGCCTATTGAAAATCTCATCGGTGAGCGCGGTAAAGGATTCAAAGTTGCCATGCATGTATTAAATTCCGGACGATTGGGACTGGCGGGCGGGAATCTTGGCGGTTTAAAAGCCATGTTTCGTGAAAGCCTCAAGCATATCAACCAGCGCCGGCAATTTCGAAAGACACTGGCTGAGTTTGAAATGATTCAAAAAAAGGTAGCGCAGATCACGATTGATATTTTCGCCGCCGAAAGCATGATCTATTTGACGACAGCCCTGGCCGATCGCGGCGATGTGGATTACTCGCTCGAATCGGCTATTTGTAAGATTTATACGACCGAGATTGTATGGGAAGATGTAAACGAATGTTTACAAATGGTCGGCGGGATGGGCTTTATGCGGGAGAATCACTTTGAACGCGCCGTACGCGATGCCCGTATTAACACCATTTTCGAAGGAACTTCCGAAATCCTGCGTATGTTTGTAGCATTATCGGGCATTCAGGAACGAGGCGAATATCTTAAAAAAATCGGAAACGCCCTGAAAGGACCCATCAAAGGTTTTGGCGTTCTTACCGATTATGCCGGACAGTGGATTAAGGAACGCGTGACAACGGAGCGCATCCGCGACGTCCATCCATCGTTGGGTAACGCCAAAGTTCATTTCGAAACCTGGGCCAAAAACACGCATTTTGCAGCGGAACGCGCCCTTGTGCATAACGGAAAACAGATCATCTACCGCGAAATGATACAGGAACGGCTGGCCAATGCTATGATCGATCTCTACGGTATGATTGCAATTATTTCGAGGGTAGATACGGCGATTCAAAAGAAAGGCGCGGATGCTTGCGCGCAAGAGATCCGGTTGTGCAATACGTTCGCCGAACAGGCCTGGCGGAGAATCCGGCGCCATCTGCTGATGATTGACAGTAATAACGACGAGAGCATAAAATCCATTGCCTCGTATATTTCGGAGCAGGAGCAATATCCGTTCGATATTTTAGGGTAATGGACGTGCAGGATGTAGACTTCCAGAACATTTTCACCGCCTTTCCGGCTGTATTTTACAATACCAAAACCAAAAGCGGCCGAAGAATGACGGAAGGGGGCATCGTTGAATTGTTTTTCCTGGGATTACAAAGGGACTTCTTGTGGTGAATATTGTCAGCAAATGAATTTGATGTGGTATGATGCCGGGAGTAGGAAGCAGAATTCAGGCAGTGCCCCATGTAGTTGTGGAATATGCATAAATCAAATACGTTTAGAATAATGCCTGTGGCTTGGGGAGAATGCAATATAGCCGCCGATGGTTTGCTCCCGGGGACAGGCATGAGGGCCGTTCAGATGGTTAATTCAAACATGAACGCGTCAGAATTTGAACCAATTAAATTCAGATATGATTGATCATTCGAAAGCAAACAAAGGAGGCAAACGGTGAAGATTGCGGTTTGTGTTAAACAGGTACCCGATACGGAGACCCGTATCAAATTGAGTGATGATAAAGCGTCCGTGGTTGAAGACGACATCAATTTTATATTGAATCCTTACGATGAATTTGCCGTGGAGGAGGCAATCCGGTTAAAGGAGAAACACGAAGGCGAGGTTACAGTGATTTCACTGGGTCCGGACCGGGTCGTTTCGGCCATACGCAGCGCTCTGGCAATGGGAGCGGATAAAGCCATTCACATCAAAGCGGATCATAATCCAACCGATCCGCTGGTTGTAGCCCGCGCGCTGGCGAACGTATTAAAACAAGGCCAATACGATCTCATCCTGACCGGTAAACAGGCTATCGACGACGACCACAGCCAGGTCCCTTCGATTCTCGGGGAGTTGATGGAATTACCAGCAGTGAATGTGGTCATCAAACTCGATGTTGAAGACGGCAAAATCGTGGCCGAGCGGGAAATAGACGGCGGTCATGAAATTCTCGAATGTTCGCTTCCGGCCATTGTCGGCGCCCAACGCGGGCTGAATGAACCGCGGTATGCTTCCTTAAAAGGCATTATGAAAGCGAAAAAAATACAGGTGGAAGAGCAGGAAGCGGACCTCGGCGACAACCAATTACAGATCGTTGAGTTCAACTATCCCCCGGAAAAACAGCCCGGTAAAATCGTCGGCGAAAGCGCCGATGCCGTGCCCGAACTATTGCGTTTGTTAAATGAAGAAGCCAAGGTTCTCTAAATTCGTTAAGAAGAAATGGGAATGTTGATAATAAAAGAAATGCAGGAGAATAGATAACGATGAAAGTACTGGTATATGCTGAGCAGCGCGAACAACAACTCCGTAAAATTACTTATGAAAATATTGCCCTCGCCCGGAAACTGGGCCGGCCCTTCGAAGTTGCCGTGATCGGTTCTGAGATTGAGGGTTTATCGGAATCCTTATCCAAATATGGCGCCGAACGGGTGGTTTTTTATAAGGACGATCAACTCCAGAATTACAGCCCTGACGGATACGCAAAAATTTTAGCCGACGCCGTAAAACAACAGGAGGCCAATGTTTTACTCATGGGCGCCACGGCTACCGGTAAAGACCTTGCGCCGCGGGTCGGCGCTCTATTGAACGCAGCCGTTGCCAATGACTGCACCGAGGTAGAAGCGGAGGGCGACGATCTAAAAATCGTAAGACCCATGTATGCGGGCAAGGTGCTGACGACCGTACGACTCCAATCGGATGTAAAGATCATCACCGTAAGACCCAACGTATATATGGCCGAAGAAGTGAGCGGCCAGGCCGATGTGGAAACCGTCGATGCGGATGTACCCGATTTCCGAACCGTTGTAGAGGAGATCAAGGCCGCTGCCAAAGGTAAACTGGATGTGACCGAAGCCGATATTGTTGTGTCGGGCGGTCGCGGTATGAAAGGCCCCGAAAACTGGCACTTAATTGAAGATTTGGCCGATGCGCTCGGCGCAGCGAATGGCGCATCCCGCGCCGTGGTTGACGCCGGATGGCGCCCGCACGACGAACAGGTGGGGCAGACCGGGAAAACCGTATCGCCCAGCCTTTATATTGCCGTGGGCATTTCCGGTGCCATTCAGCACTTGGCCGGCATGTCGTCCTCCAAATACATTGTGGCGATTAACAAAGATCCGGAAGCGCCGATCTTTAAAGTGGCCGATTACGGCATTGTGGCCGATCTGTTTGAGGTGGTTCCGCGTATGATCGAGGAATTGAAGAATCGGGAATAGGGGCGCATCGTTTACGCCCCTATTTTTCTCTTTCTTAAAAGAATAAGTAAGGCTCCCTCTTTTAATTCTGTTCTAAAAATAATACCCTTCGGCAGCTAATTTGTATAATTATCTTGCAAACCTTAAATTCACGTTTTTCAGCGCCGTTCATACTAAATATAGAAAGCAATCTATGGAGCAATCCTTTGAACATTTAAACCGGCCCGTCGTGGCCGAAATGGATGAAATCCTCGGCAAGCCCTTTCATGTGTTGGACGACGGTTTCATCCGTGTGGTGGATTACATGGGCAACGATTCGTCCATCGTGCAGGCGGCGCGCGTCTCATACGGCAAAGGCACCAAACAGATACGCCAGGATCGCGGACTGATTCGTTATCTGATGCGCCATCATCACACCACGCCGTTCGAGATGTGCGAAATCAAATTTCACGTGCGGGTTCCAATGGATACCTGGCGGCAGTGGATCCGCCACCGTACGGCCAATGTTAATGAATACTCCACCCGTTACTCGGTGGCCATCGATGCGGCGCAAACCACTAAAAATTCGCAGTGGCGCCTGCAAAACGCCCATAACCGCCAGGGCAGTGAAGGCTGGCTGGAAGAATCGAAAGGAATGCAGTTGAGCCGGCGCGAACAGGAGTTGCAGAACCTGGCAAGAGCGATTTACGAAGAACGGCTGGAAGAGGGCGTTGCACGGGAACAGGCCCGGAAAGATCTTTCTCTGAGCACTTACACCGAAGCCTACTGGAAAATCGATTTGCACAACCTCTTGCATTTTTTGTCCCTTCGTATGGATGAACACGCACAGTATGAAATCCGCCGGTATGCCATTATCATGGGCGAAGAAATCGTGAGTCGCTGGTGTCCGCTGGCGTGGGAAGCCTTACGCGATTATCGCCTTTCCGCACAGAGATTTTCGCGCACGGAGACGGAACTGCTCGCCCTGATTTACCAGGGAAAAACCGATCAGGCCGTACGCTATGCGCGGGAGGAGGGATTGCTCAAGGAGAAAGAGGGCGTACTCAAACCCGTTCTTGAACTACGCGAATTCGAGTCCAAATTGAAAGCGATGCACATTGAAATTCCCTGGCAAGAGAAGGAGAATAAAGCGTGAAACGATTCCAATGGTTTTACCGGATCATATATGTGTTTATGTTGGTTGGACTCCTTGCGAATTGCAACCGGAAAGATAAGGCTATGCCGGAGAAAATATCAGACGGGTGGGTAACGGAATACGATGTTCAACGCGATCCGCAGGAAGATCTGGAAAATGCCGTTAAAGCCGCCAACCGGTCCGGTAAACGCATTATCCTGGATGTAGGCGGCGATTGGTGCATCTGGTGCCATAAACTGGACAGCGTGTTTGCCCAAAATCCGAACCTGAACGCCTATCTCAAAAATCATTTCATTCTGGTAAAGATTAATTACAGCAAAGAAAACAAAAATGAGGCGTTCCTCTCCGAATTCCCGAAAGTAACGGGTTACCCCCATCTGTTTATTTTAAATTCCGACGGCATGCTGTTGCATTCTCAGAACACCGCCGAACTGGAAAAAGGACGCCGCCATGATCCACAGAAAGTGGAGGCGTTTCTTCACGCATGGTCGGGAGAACCGTTATGATACGAGACCGCAGAGCCAAGATTATCGGAACCATCGGACCCGCCACCGATTACTCCCAAATTTTAAAAGAGGTCTTTTCGGCCGGATTGGATGTGGCGCGTTTGAATTTTTCCCATGGCAGCCACGAAGAGCATGCAAAACGTATTAAAATGATCCGAAAGGCCGCTGAAGAGCTCAAAAGACCGATCGCCATCATGCAGGACTTGCAGGGACCGAAGATACGTATCGGTAAATTTGTAAATCCGCCGGTAACGCTGAAACAGGGGCATTCCTTCACAATTACAACCCGCCAGTTCGACGGCGACGAGCATGTGGTCAGTACAAGTTACGAACGTTTACCGCAGGATGTTAAAGTGGGCAACACCATATTGATCAACGACGGCTTGATCAAATTAAAAGTGGAAGATAAAAACGACACCGACGTACATTGCACGGTCGTCAACGGCGGTTCGTTATATGACCGGCGCGGTATTAATCTGCCCGGCGTGGATATTTCCGCGCCCTCGCTTACCGAAAAAGATAAGAATGATTTGGATTTCGGGCTGGAACAGGGTGTGGATTATGTGGCTCTGTCATTCATTCGCAAAGCGGAAAGCATTGAAGAGGTCAAGGAACGTATCGGTAACGCCACCGTTCCTGTAATCGCTAAACTGGAAAAACCGGAAGCGCTGGATAATCTGGATGCGATCATTGAAGCCTCCGATGTTGTCATGGTCGCACGCGGTGATCTGGGGGTTGAAGTATCAACCGAAAAGGTGCCGCATATTCAGAAGATGATCATCGAAAAATGCCGTTGTAAGGGTAAACCGGTCATAACCGCCACGCAAATGCTGGATTCGATGATGGTCAACGCCATTCCCACACGTGCGGAAGCCTCGGATGTGGCCAATGCCGTTTTTGACGGCACGGACGCCGTGATGCTTTCGGGCGAAACCGCCTTCGGAAAATACCCCCTGAAGGCCGTACAGATAATGGATGCCATTATAAAGGAAGCGGAACAGCATCGCCGCTTTTTCCGACCTAATGACGTGACCGGCACGACCGAACGCACCTTTACGTTTTCCCATGCCATTTGTCGCGCCGCTTCTCAAAATGCACATGAAATTGAGGCCCGTTATATTGTGGTGTTTACCAGGTCGGGCTATACGGCCCGGATTATGTCCTGCTACCGTCCCGGTATTCCGGTGATCGCACTCACGGATAACGAACGGGTTCAGAAGCAACTCGGCCTTTACTGGGGCGTTACGCCATTGTTAGCCCCGCATTCATTCAGCATAACCCATAATATGAATGAACTTGAAGATTTCTTAAAAGAAAAGAACCTGGTGGATGAGGATGATACACTGGTAATTATTGCGGGATCATCGATGGAAAAAGGCGGAACCAATCTAATGCGGTTACATCGGGTTAAATTTAATGATTAAACAAACCGGCGGACAAGCATGAGCCGCCGGTATGTTCTTACGATTAACCTTGCTTTGCAAATAGCTTCATAAAATTAGCCACATCCTCTTCTTTTTCGATCGTCATAATCGCATCTACAATCCGGTCGCGGCGCTTTTGATCAACATGCGGCATGACCATGGCATCGAATTTTTTGAGAAGCGTTTCTTCGTCCATGGGATCGCGGTAATCGCCGAGGGGATAATCGACGACTAATTTAAATTCCTTGCCGTTTTTCGTTTTAATAGCTGCTCCGGCCTGTTTTAATTCCGGAAAGGTTTTTTCGAACTCCGGATCGGCGACCACCTTGATCTTGTTGAGAAATGCACGAATCGACGGATCGTTGATCTTCTCTTCCGTAAAGGAGGCCGGCGTTACAGCGCCTTCCGCAATCGTCGCCGAGATACAGTACGGCAAACTGTGATCAGCCGTTTCCCTGGTGCGCGGATCGTATTTGGACGGATCGGATAAAATGTCGGCCGCCCGTGCTACCGTCGTTATGGTAACTTCTTCAATATCCTGTTTGCTGATTTGCTGTTCCTGCATCAATTTGATCACAGCGGAAATAGGTGAATGGGTCAAAGCTTCGGTGGGGAACGCTTTCATGGAGCACTTATTGATGCGAAAGTCATCCCCCAGCCCTTCCGTTAGCAATTCCAGATTCCACTCGCCTCCGAAAGCATCAATTAAGCCCTCTTTTCCGTCGATCACATGTTCGGGACCTTCGTAACCGCGCTGGGCCAGTAAAGCGGAATAAAGGCCGGCCTGGGCGGCCATGGGATCGACGGTGTTTTTCATCATTGTTAAATCGCCGGCGGTAACGGCGCCGAGGGTAAGATTGTGGCTGCCCGAAATACCCACTGCATGCACCAGCTGTTGCTCCGATAATCCCATAATTTTACCGGCCGCCAGAGGCGCTGCGTATTGGGTGAGGGTAGCGTGGTGCCATTTGCGTTCGCGAATACCGGGAATGGCGAATTCACACAGACGCATTTCCCATTCATAGGCCAGTACAATGGCTGTAATCAAATCTTTTCCGGATTTGTGCAAAAATTCGGCTGGCGTCAGGGCTGCCGGTATCAAATCACTGGGGTGGGAGGGGTCCTGATGCCAGTAGATATCATTATAGTCCAGCGCCCGGATCATCAGAGCGTTTAGTAGCGCCTGGTGAATCATGGGCAGGCGAACACCGGCGTTGAAGACTGTTGCTTCTTCTTTGCCGCCGATATCTTCATAAAAGTCACGCATGATATTCACGTCTTCGGTTCGGCTACCGCCGTAAGCGCAACCGATGGAATCCAGTAAAAAGCGTTTCACATTTTCGATGGTTTTATTGTCCAAATCTTCGAACTGTAATGCACGTGTAAAACGCGCCATTTTATGAGTGATGTTTTCCATAAATCCTCCGCTTGAATTGGATTGCCATAAATGTTGGCAAAACTTGGAAATTCTTATTTGGTCGCATTACGCGCAACTTCTTCCGCCACTTCCAGCGATGTGTTGGTTCCGCTCATATCATATGTTTTAATGCGGCCCTCCCGAATAACGGCAGCGATGCCGTTCTCCAGTTTTTCGGCCTTTTCGATCTCGCCCAACCATTCCAACATCATTTTGCTGGTTAAAAGCATAGCCATTGGATTGACGCGATATTGACCGGCGTATTTGGGTGCAGAACCATGCGTGGGTTCGAAGACCGCATAGTTGTCGCCGATATTTCCGCTGGATGCAAAGCCCAATCCGCCGACAAGCTGCGCGGCCAGATCCGAAAGAATATCGCCGAACATATTCTCGGCTACCAGTATATCGTAGTTTTGAGGATTTTTCACCAGCCACATGGCCTGGGCGTCGATATTGGTATCCCAAAATTCGATATCGGGATAGCGTTTAGCCACTTCGCGAGCCGTGCGCAGCATGAGTCCGCCCGTTTCCCGCAAAACATTGGGTTTATCCACAACCGTAACGGCCTTACGGTTGTGTTTTTTAGCGTATTCAAACGCCTGCGTTACGATGTTTTCACATTTTTGTCTGCTCATGATGCGGGTGGACAAGGCCAGATTGTCCAGACCGTATTGTTCAAATTTTTTCATTTTAGGATGGTTCTTGTCCAGTACGTCGAACACCTCCTGCGGGATGGGATGAAATTCCACGCCGCCGTACATGCCTTCTGTGTTTTCCCTGAAGACGACCAGATCGATGCCTTCCTTGAGATTGAGGGGATTGCCGGGATACGCCTTGCATGGCCGCATGTTGGTGTGGAGGTTGAACGCCTGGCGTAATTGTACGATCGGCGAAAAATAGACATAGCCTTTACCCTGCAGCTTTTCGTCCAATTCCTTATCGGCTTCTTCCTTGGGTTTGGAGGTGATGGCGCCGAAGAGGGCGCAATCCGTCTCTTTCATCATATCGATGGTACGTTGGGGCAGCGGATCGCCTTCATGCTTCCAGAACTCCCAACCGATATCGCCGTGGATATACTCGGCGTCAAAATGTAATGCATCCAGGACGATTTTTGCGGCTTCCATAACATCGTGGCCAACGCCGTCTCCGGGTAGCC
Source organism: uncultured Calditrichaceae bacterium (assembly GCA_964542915.1). Taxonomy (GTDB): domain Bacteria; phylum Calditrichota; class Calditrichia; order Calditrichales; family Calditrichaceae; genus CAZIVP01. The sequence continues at coordinate 34,368 of CAZIVP010000025.1, forward strand.
AGGCAATTTTGTACTTAGACATGATCGCTTCTCCTTCTAAATTACTATGGTTAATATTTCTATGTTTATTTTCAAATTTCCGTCCGTCACTTGACCAACTCAAAATCAATAAAATCAACATGATGGAAGATGATCGCCTCCGGGGAGCGTTTTTCGCCTGCGCCTTCTTTGGAATGAACGGCAATAATGTGCATTACCTCTGAAGGTAAACCGTGTTTAAACGCCAGTCCGACGCCGCTGAAGGGGTGGCGTATATGATTTCCGTAGTCGCTTTTATACACGGTTCCATCGTCTTTTTTGTCGTATTCAAACAGCTTACCCACATCGGCCAGGAGGGCGCCGGCTATCAGATAATCGCGGTTAACGGGTGTTTTGCGTTCGCCGTAAGCTTCGTCCAAAACGCGATTGCAGGCTATGGCCATCCGGCAACAGGTACGCACGTGTTCGATAAAATGAATTTGCACATCATCGGCCAACAGTGTGAACGGAATACTGCGCAATTCGTCGTTTTGCCAGTTGCGATAGGCGATGGCTTCCTGCCAGCAGGCGATGACCTTCTCACGTAACGATTGTTCCTTTATTTCAGTAATTTCCGGCAACAAATCGAGTACTTGTTCTGACATGGCAATTCCTCTCGTTTCGTCTAAATTTATGTCCGGGATGTCTGTTTTGGGTACGATAACCAATTACCCGAATTTTATTTAAAGTGTCTTATTCTCCGCGCCATCGTATTCCACATCGGTGGGGTGAATTTTTCGCATGGGTTTCTGCCTGCGCTTCTCTTCGTAGATATGGGCAACCAAACCGGGGACGCGTGCGATCATAAAAAAAGCATTGGCGAGCACCGGATCGAAATCCATCTCGCATAACAGGGCGGCAATAGCGCCATCCACATTAAGGGGCAGGGATTTCCCGGTGATGGCATGCAATTGCTTCACAAAGGCTTGCGCCAGATGAACGTAGTCGCCGGCGATTCCGTATTCGCCCGCGAGAGCGAACAACTTTTTGGTACGCGGATCGTCGGTATGCAGGCGATGGCCAAAGCCTGAAAGGCGCTTTTTAATGGCGCGGTATTCTTCTATTATTGTTTTGGCGGCTTCATCCGCTGAACTTCCGTCCGATTGTACAATTTCCATGGCCTGCCGCAGAATGTGCATACAATCTTCTATGGCGCCGCCATGGAATTTAGATATGGCAAGAATACCGGCGGCGACCGAGGCGTTGAGCGGGGCGCCGGTGGAAGCAACCGTCATGGCGCTCAAAGCGCTTGGCGGCGTGGTACCGTGGTCAATCGATGAGACCAGGATGGCGTCGATCAATTTGCCCACCTTTTCCGATGGCATTTCACCCTTCAGCATAAGGTAAACCATCTGGGCGTAATTGACCCGTCCCATCAGATCATCCAGGGCGTATCCGCGAACCGTCAGTTTATTGGCTTCAACTTTGGTTACGGCGGTTTTCCAATGCAGATCCGACATAATGTTCTCCAATGTTTTATGTTGTCTTTGCAATCGCCCGGCTTAGGATTATTGCCAGGGATGTATCATCGAATTTAAAATATCCGTTTTTGCTCTTCTTATCATGAACGCCTGGTGCATCCAACCCGGCGTTTGCATTGTATTGGTTTCTACAGTGGCCGAGCGGTTAAATCTCGAAAATGTCCATTGCTTCCTTCCCGAATTTTTGCAGCATTCGGATGGAATAAATGTCATGAATGATGTAATCTTTGGCCAGCAGAACAAGTCCCTTATCAGCCGTCCATGCGGCGTTGCTACGGCCGTCTTCCATAAAGTGCCCCAGAATGACGCGTGCATCATCGACAATCAGAGCGATCCGCCTTCCGCCGCGTTCGATGCGTATACGGTGTTCCTGCCCGTGTTGATATTCCTTGCCGCTACCCAAACGCTTATTACCGAAATGGACGATGATGATATGCACATTCCGCTCATGCGCTTTTTGCAGGGTATCCCGTATGGCGTCCATCTCTTCGTCCCAAACGGACAGGTAAATTTGTTCGCGGGCATCTTCAATTATCTGGCAAACTTTGCGCATGATGGCGGAGCGCTCGGATAAATGCCAGATATAGTTATCGGAGAGATCGTTCCTGTTATATAGATGGTTGAGCTTATCACTGAGCGCATCAACCGTTTGTAAATAATCGCCTCTCAGTTGTGCGATCACTTCTTCGGGCGGTAACGGTACATATTTTACCGGATCGGCGTCCACGGCCAGGATCACTTCCCGAACCAATAATTTGTTTAGAATCTGGTAAATTTTAGACGCCGGGACGCCCGAAAGCTTTGCCAACTCATAGCCGCTCACATTGGCGTGTTGTAATAGCGCAAGATAAACCTGCGATTCATATTGAGTGAATCCGATGTTCTGCATGAGGGAAATTATTTTTTTCATATTGATTCCAAACCACAAAAACGCTTATATTCTCTACCTGAGTAGTTAACAATTTACAAAGGGAAAACAAAGGGAACAAGTCGTATTTTATTTCAGCCGAAAGGACTACAGAAATAAGGTGTGGATGAATATTAAGATATCAATGATGTGTCGCATCAATTGGCTTGCACGACAGGCGCAATAAATATGAGCACCCTGTAAAATATGGAGAACGCGTATGGAACTTATTAAGAATGTATTGGGTCGCGATGTACCCAAAATGGTTAACGGACGGGAGGTGATTCCATTCAAGGGGATCGGCAAACATAAACCGAGCGGCAGAAAAGTCGGCCCACCCATTCCAACCGGAGCTGATTTTACCGACAGTAAAGTCCTGAAGAATCTGGATCAGGCGCTGGATAGATTGAATTTGCGGAATGGCATGACCATATCGTTTCATCACCATTTACGAAACGGCGATTTTCTGGTGAATCTCGTAGTCGATAAATTGGCGGAGCGGGGATTAAAGGATTTGGTCCTGGCGCCTTCGGCTCTGTTTCCGGTGCATGAGCCGCTCGTGGATCACATCAAAAGCGGTGTTATTTCACATGTTTTGGGTTCCATGAACGGGCCGGTCGGCCGGCTGTGTACCGTTGGCGGTATGAAACAAACCGCTGTATTACGGTCCCATGGCGGACGCTATCGCGCCATTCAGGACGGCGAATTACCCGTCGATATCGCCTTTATCGCAGCGCCGACAGCCGATGTCCACGGAAACGCCAACGGCGTGCACGGACCCTCCGCTTGCGGCCCGCTTGGTTTCGCACTGGCCGATTCGCTCTATGCCGATCAGGTTGTGGTGGTCACCGATAACCTGGTTCCCTTCCCTACCTTTCCCTGGGCGATTGCAGGGGGTAACGTGGATTTTGTTGTACCGGTGGATAAATTGGGCGATCCCGAGCAGATTGTTTCCGGGACGACAAAAGTAACCACCAACCCTGACCGTTTGAAGATTGCCAATTGGGCCGCTCAGTTGGTACGGGACAGTGGCTTGATTGATGAACCGGAATTTTCTTTCCAGGCGGGAGCCGGCGGCATGTCCCTGGCCTTCATCCAATATATCGCCGAATACATGCGCGAGAAGAAGGTGGTGGCCGATTTTGCACGCGGCGGTTCAACGCAAATACTGGTGGATATGCTAAAAGAAGGATTAACAAAATTCATTCTGGACGGTCAATCATTTGATCTGGCGGGGGTGAGATCGTTGCGCGATAACTGGAACCATATCGAGACCAACCCTTTTGTTTCCTATAATTATCATACCAAAGGTTGCTTTGCGCCGCGCGTTAAAGCCTCGGTTCTGGGCGGTACGGAAGTGGATTTGGATTTTAACGTTAATGTGAATACCCATTCCGACGGATGGCTGCTGCACGGCATCGGCGGCTTTCAGGATGCGGCCGACGCTTTCATGACCATCATTACGGTGCCGCTGTATCGTAAAACCAATCCCATTGTCGTCGAACGCGTCCATACGATTACGGCACCAGGTGAAGTTATCGATGCTATTGTTACCGACCATGGCGTGGCGGTGAATCCGAAACGGCAGGATTTGCACGATCGTCTTAAAGACAGCGACTTACCACTGGTCTCCATTGAAGAGTTGCATGAAAAAGCAATTGCCGCCACGGGTAAACCACAAAAGCCGCAAACCAAAGATAACGTGGTGGCCGTCATCGAATGGCGCGACGGCACGATTATCGATTCGGTAAAAGAGTTGGTGGTAGAAAAATAATTTTATTGTAATACGGGCGCATGACTCCGAAGGTTATGCGCCCGTTTGGTTATCCCGAAAATCAGCCTGAAAATCATCATTATTTCTTCCATTGTTGCTTGGGGGCGAACCGGTAAGTTGGTGCGGAAACGGCCAAATAACTTTTCCTGAAAATTCAGTGCATCCTGTGCCGGATGTATACGTACCCTGCCCCTGCCTACGAAGTCAGTCAAGAAGCGGGTGAGCACAATTACAGTGCAATAACTCTGGTTAAACAAATATTTAACCAAGGGGGATTTATGTTTACTTCTTCTCACGTGCAATGGAGGCCGGTTGCGGTATTTTACATATTAGCATGTGTGCTTTCATGGCCGTTTTTCGCATGGATGATAGTCAAGCCGGAAAGCTGGTCGGCCCTTCCGGTTCCGGGCTTTCTGAAAACAACCCTCTTTATGTGGGGTCCCGGTATTGTGGCCATCGTAACCATGCGAATGGTTAAAAGCAGCCTTCTGCGTAGCATTCAATTGTTCGATCGAATGTGGCGGCGTGGAGCAGTTTTCTTTTTTGTACCACTCATCGCTTTGGCTCTTGTTTATATAAACGATGCAAGCTCATCCAAACTGGCGATGATCGTTTCTGTGATTGGACCGATCGGGTTTATAAATACCCTGGGCGAAGAATTGGGCTGGCGCGGTTTCCTGCAGGATGCTTTACGCCCTTTACCGATGATCGGGCGTCTTATCATCATCGCCGTTATGTGAGCGTTTTGGCATATTCTGATGCGTGTGAGCGCCGCCGATTTTGTATGGTTGAGTTTTTTGAAACAGGAAGTATTTTGGCTGATCGCCACCATTGTTATTTCCGCAGTGATTGGTATGGCGACGGAATTTACGAAATCCATATCCGTTGCAGTTACGCTTCATTTTTGGATCAATGCTATGAGGGAAATACCGTCCTTGTTGAATGTTAACCCGTTTAAACTCTAGATCGTTCTGGGATTATCCATTTTTTTCTGGATTATTATGATATGGAAATGGAAAGCCGATCGTGAAGGACCAGCGGATTACGCCGCGCAGACATCGGCATTGGATACACTAGCAGGTGAGAGAAACAGACCTCGTAAACAGCAATAGAATTCCAATCTGAGAATAAAGTTTTCACAGGTTATCGGTAGACGTTAGAAGGCCATTCGGCGCTGGAACGTCATCTCTATTTCATCAAATACAGTAAAAAAATAAAATTTTTTTCATACCCATGTGACTTTTTGGGCCTCTTATACGACTCTACTAATATGAAGGATGGTTAACTGGAATCAACGACCTGATTGAAGATGGATCTTCCCTAATTAATTAAAGGAATTTGGCAGGTCAGAACTTTAATTAACATGGGAGGTAATCTATGAAGAATGTTGCACTTCTTCTTACTGTTACCGCATTGTTCGTAAGTATGGTGTTTGCTCAGACGCCCTCCAATGTGGAAAAAGCCGAGCGGTTTCGCCTCGGAACGGCGCCCGCGGAGCAATTGACGGCTGCGTTTGAGTCAGATGCTCAATCGCAAACCTTGGGCATTCGCCCGGAAGGCTGGGACTTCAATCCGATGAATACGGAGCTTGGCAGCCGTTATGCGCTGGGATACGATAACGATCATGCCGTTATGGGCGCCCTCGGTTCGCGTTATGCGCTGGGTTGGTCCAACAATGCGGCTCAGATCGAAGAGCTGGGCAGTCGTTATGCAGTGGCCTATGGCAACAACGCGGC
>CAZIVP010000026.1:0-39944 GCA_964542915.1 uncultured Calditrichaceae bacterium
TAGGTTATGTTAAACATTTACCCTGGGAAGTCCAATTCCATCTGAAGCAGAACATCCCTTTAATCCGTTTACTTATATCTCTTTCCAATTACCAACAGCCTGTAAAGTTCAACTGGATTTGTATAATATTCAAGGTCAGTTAGTCAAAACATTGATTAATGGAAATCGTCCTGCCGGTATGCATCAGTACTATTTAGACAGCGGCAATTTATCCAGCGGCATCTATCTCTACCGCATCAGGGCGAATAATTTTGTGCAAACCAAACGCATGCTGCTGGTCAAATAACCGATCATCACAGGCCGGTTGTTCAGGCCGGCCTGTTTTCATGACGATTTTTCGTTAGCCCGGTCATTTATGGCCGGGAGAAGAGTAGCCCCAATTTTGCCTATTTTGTTTCATCGCTAATTTCCCTTAATTTATATGGATAGGAAATTCGTTTGCGTCTAACCGGCGGAGGCATTATGTACCAGCGCTACCAAAAAATCGGTTTTTTCCTCGGTCCGTTCATCTTTGCCGTTATTCTCTCCCTGCCGCTTCCCCAAACCATGGAGCCGGAAGCGCTGCGCGTGGCCGCCGTGGCCGCCCTGATGGCCGTGTGGTGGATTACCGAAGCCATCCCCATACCGGCCACCGCGTTGCTGCCCATCGCCCTCTATCCCATTTTAAATGTGATGCCTTCGGCCCAGGCCACCCGGCCCTACGCCAATCATTTGATCTTTTTGTTCATGGGCGGTTTTTTTATCGCCGTAACCATGGAAAAATGGAATTTACACAAACGCATCGCCCTGCACACCATCCGTCTGGTGGGCACATCGCCCGGCCGCATCATTCTGGGATTTATGATCGCCACGGCCTTCCTGTCCATGTGGATCAGCAATACGGCCACGGCTATGATGATGTTGCCCATTGCTCTGGCGGTTGCGAATCAGGCGATGGAGACCCTTAATCAATCGCTTTCGCAGGAAAAACAGATCGGGGGCGACCGGTTTAAATTTGGCGCGGCCTTAATGCTCGGTATTGCCTATGCCGCCTCTGTCGGCGGAGTATCAACGATTATCGGAACGCCGCCCAACACTATTCTGGTGGGATTTATTGAAAAAACGTATGGCCAAACGATCACCTTTGCGGGCTGGATAGGCATGGTGCTACCGTTATCGGTGGTCATGCTGCTCATCACCTGGATTTATCTTGTCAAGCTGGCGTTACCGCCGGAAATTAAAGAACTGCCCGGCGGAAGAGAACTTATTCGCAAGGAACTAAAAAAACTGGGCGCCATCCGTCGGGAAGAAATGTATATCTTACTCGTATTCACCGTTGTGGCGATGTCATGGATATTACGGGGCTTCATCGAAATTGAGGCGCTCTCCATGATTCACGATGCGACCATTGCCATACTGGGCGCCTTGCTCTTGTTCGTAATCCCGGTCGATTTTGATAAGGGCGCCTTTTTACTCGATTGGTCAACCGCCGTTAAAGTGCCGTGGCATGTTATCCTCCTATTTGGCGGCGGATTTGCATTGGCAGAAGGATTTCAGGCGACCGGGCTTGCCCAGTGGATCGGGCAGCAATTATTATTTCTGCAAAACAGCCATTTATATTTGTTTATTCTGGCCATTACTCTGATGACGGTATTTTTGACGGAGGTTACATCCAACACGGCGACATCCGCCATGCTTATTCCTATCATGGGCAGCGTCGCGATTGCAATGGCTATTCATCCCTACGGACCGATCATTGCCGCTGGTATCGCGGCATCTTATGCTTTCATGTTACCGGTGGCCACGCCTCCCAATGCTGTTGTTTTTGGCAGCCGTTTTGTTACCATCCCAACCATGGCGCGGGTGGGTTTTATCCTGAATTTGATCGGCGTCATCATGATCACGCTTTTGGTATTGTGGCTTTTACCGATGGCGTGGCAGCTGGATTTAAGTACGTTACCGGCCTGGTTAAATAATGCTTTATTGAAGTGAGCGTTGAAATTTAATTTCCATCTATTAAATTATATAACATAAATATACATTCTTTTCCGAGTGTTTACGGGGTGTTAAAATGGATGTTATTACTTTAGTGCTTAGCGCTTTCTTCGGATATTTTTTGATGTACCGCTTATACGGCCGCTTTATCGGCCATAAGATATTTGAACTTACCACAAAAACCAAGACGCCTTCGATGGAGTACAATGACGGTATCGATTATGTACCGACCAAAAAAGAGATCATTTTCGGGCATCATTTCACCTCCATTGCGGGTACGGGTCCGATTGTCGGACCGGCCATAGCTATTATATGGGGCTGGTTACCGGCGTTGCTCTGGGTTTTTCTGGGATCGATTATGATGGGCGCCGTTCATGATTTCGGTTCTTTGATTATCTCCATGCGCAATCAGGGCAAGTCCATTTCGGAATTTACCTCCAAATATATTAACAGCCGTACGCGGATCTTTTTCTTTTTAATTGTCTTTTTGGCGTTGTGGATCGTTATTGCTGTCTTTGGATTGGTCATTGCCATTATTTTTCATCTTTATCCCAAATCGGTTTTAGCCGTCTGGCTGCAAATTCCGATTGCCATCTTCCTTGGTTACATGATCTACAACAAAGGCCATAATGTTCTGGTTTGGTCGGTTCTGGCGGTAATCGCATTGTATTTAACCATGTTTGGCGGAAGTTTATTACCTCTGGATATGCCGGCGTTATGGGGCATTCCGGCGACGGGCGTCTGGACGATTATCTTGCTCATTTATGCTTATCTGGCTTCGGTCTTGCCGGTTACCACTTTATTACAACCGCGCGATTTCATCAATGCCTTTCAATTGTTGATCGTAATGATTTTGTTAATCGGCGGAGCGTTGGTTTCGGCGGTGTTCGGCGGCATGAAAATCGTTGCGCCTGCCGTGCAGATGACGCCTGCCGAAGCGCCGCCCATGTGGCCGTTTCTGTTTATTACCATTGCCTGCGGCGCTATTTCCGGATTCCACTCGCTGGTCGCTTCGGGAACTTCGGCCAAGCAGGTACGCAGCGAATCAGATTCACTCTTTGTCGGTTACGGATCAATGTTAGTGGAAGGCGCCCTTGCTACCCTGGTCATCATTGCTGTGGCGGCCGGTATCGGCATGGGCTATCAAGCTGTGAGCGGCGACATGTTGTTCGGCAACGCTGCCTGGAACACGCATTACGCCTCATGGACGGCCGCCAAAGGGCTGGGCTCTAAGGTCGGCGCTTTTGTTGTCGGTTCGGCGAATATGATCGCCATGCTTGGCGTACCCAAATCGCTCGCTGTCGTAATCATGGGCGTATTTGTGGCTACCTTTGCCGGTACAACACTGGACACGGCCACCCGGATTCAACGCTATGTGGTGAGCGAACTGGCTACGGATCTCAGAATGAACAGTTTGAACAATCGCTACCTGGCCACCGCCGTGGTTGTTTTAACCGCTGCGCTTCTGGCCTTTGCCAACGGTGCGGATGGTAAAGGCGCACTCACTCTCTGGCCTTTGTTCGGCGCCGTAAACCAGACCCTTGCGGCCCTGGCATTGATTATTGTTACCTTATATCTGAGAACAAGAGGCGGCCTTAAATGGATCTTCGGCGGATTGCCTGCCGCTTTTATGTCCGTCATGACGCTCTGGGCAACCGTTATACACCAGATTGAGTTTATAAACGCTAAAAATCTGTTGCTTACCGTCATCAATTCATTTATTCTTATCATTGTGGTTTGGATTATGGTCGAAGGGATTCTGGAGTTTATGCGTAAACCGAAAACGGAAAAAACCGTGGAAGGAAATGTAGGGGTGTAATATATCATGCCTGAACCGGTATCGCGTTTAAAACGATTTTGGCAACAATTGGAAGGCGTTCTGCGCGAAAGAGCCGCCGGCCCTGTTCAATGGGAGGCCGCCGAGTTGGAGCATATCTTTGCCGTCATTGTGATGGGGCATTTCGTCGGTTTGCCTGCGCCGCCAACGCCGATTACGTTGGAACTGCTCCCGGAAATGGAAGAAGAATTCTCGATTTTACTACAACATAGCCAAACCGCATTTGCACCGTTATCCGAATTATTTTCAAGATTGGACGTCGGCTGATTATGTCGGATTCGGCTACGGTTAATGTATTTTTCCTCGGCAAGGGCGGGGTGGGTAAATCAACATCTGCAGCCCTCTTTGCCATTCAACTGGCCAACCGCTCCCATAACGTTTTGTTGGCCTCTTTCGATCCCGCCCACAATCAGTCTCAAATTTTCGAACAATCGTTGAATGAAAAGCCAACCCGGGTATTACCGAATTTATCCGTTCTTGAAGTGGATGTGGATGGTTGGATGAAACGCTATGTTCGTGAATCGCAACAAAAAATAAGACAGCAATACCGTTATTTAGGCGCCTTCAATTTTGAACAACACTTGAATGTGCTGCGCTATGCGCCGGCCATGGAAGAGTACGCAATGCTGTTGGCGTTCAAACATTTAAGGCGGCGCTACCAACGTAAAACGTATCTTATCATTGATATGCCGCCGACCGCTCTGGCTTTAAAATTTTTTAATCTTCCGGAACTGTCATTAATTTGGTTAAGAAAACTTAGGGAATTACGAGCGATGATCATGGACAAAAAACGGATCGATACCAAAATCCGGTTCGGCAAAAAGCAAATTGAGCATGACCGTGTAACGCAACAGATCGAACAACAAATCGCCGGTTACGAACAGACGGCCCGATTATTTAAGAATACCGACAGAACCGCTCTATTCCTGGTTTTAAACAATGATTCTCTCTCGATGGCGGAATCCGATTTGATCCGTCGTCGCATGGAATCGCTTCACATTTCACTGGCGGGTGTCGTGCTTAACAAGTATCTTAATGGCGAAGATATCAGGCGAATGAAAGCAAAGTTTCCGAATCAACCAATCAGTGTGATTCCTTTTCTGGGCGGTCAACCGCTAGGAATTGAAAATTTGCAGCGTGTTTTGTTGAACAAACAAACCAAGCTACTTTTATAGGCGTAAAAATTGACTAAATTCCTTAAAGAATTTTTCTTTTAGCCGATAGATGAAATTGTAGCCCCAGTGAATGAGGACACGTTGATATGTGAATGCAGTGAATATGACAATTTAATAAATGATGTTTATGGATAGTACGCTTTTGTGAAACGATCATCATGAATTTGTGCCTTTATAAAGCAACAAAACATAACATTTTTAATCGGGACCTGAAACAGTTCCTTTTTAACGGAAAAAAATAAAATGGAGTTTTTCGTGGTTCAGTTTGATTCGGTCATGAAGACCCATCCTGCTCGCCTTCTTATTTATTTTACATCGCTCTGTTTATTTACGCTATCTAATTTGTTTGCACAACGTCTTAATATCGATAATTACAGCGTCAAAGACGGGTTAGTGCAATCGCAGGTGCAAACCATTATCCAAGACAACGATCGCTACATCTGGTTCGGAACGGTCGGCGGCGTTTCAAGGTATGACGGTAAGGAGTTCGTAAATTATACACGCAGCGACGGACTGGCGGCGAATTATGTTGCATGCGCCTTGCGCGACCGGCAGGGCAATTTATGGTTTGGCCATGATCAGGGCTCTATATCACGGTTCGATTGGCAAACAAAACAGTTTGAGACCATCCAACTAAGCCATTTGGATAAAACGCTAAACGATGCTCTGATTACGGGCTTCCATCAAGACGCCCGGAAACGAATGTGGGTCGCCACTGCAACCAAGGGCCTTATTTGTCTGGAAGGCGACTCCCTCAAACGGTTTACGAGTGAAGATGGCCTGCTTTCGAATCGCATTTATGATATTGAAGGACACGAAGACGAACGGCTGTGGCTGGCGACCAATCGCGGAATTGCGATCTATGATCTGAATTCGGCGACGTTTGATACCCTCGATCAGGAGAAAGGGTTGCCGGGAAATACCGTTCTTGGACTGCACACTGACCGGTCAGGGAGAATTTGGATCGGTACTGTAAAAAAAGGTCTGATTCGATTCAATCCCGAATTAAAGGGCGATCAGCGCTTTAAACGGTTCACCAAAGAGGATGGTCTGCTCTCAAACATGATTCTGGATATTTATGAAGACCGTTTTGGACATATCTGGATTATTAATTTTGAGAAAGGCGTTACGCGCGCCAAGTTTCCAGACGAACAGGAGGGTTTGCCCGAATTCAAAACTATCCGTAAGGAAAACGGCCTCGCATCGAACAATATACTGGACATTTATGAAGATATCGAAGGCAATATCTGGCTGGGAAGTAACGGAAAAGGATTTTCACGTTTTTCCGGAGATTTGTATGAGATTTACAGCAGTAAAGAAGGTCTGTTACAGGATGCAATCTGGACGATATTCCGGGATCATAGCGGCAAATACTGGTTTGGAAGTGACGCCGGTATAAACGTTATTGATCCTGAAGTAAGCGACAGCGAAAAACGGGTCAGCGCCTATACGAAAACAAAAGATTATAAGATCTATTATGCGCTGAAGGGCTTTGAAGACGCTCAGAATAATATCTGGTTTCTCTCGCTTTATTTGGGCCCATTACGCTATCATGCCAAAAAAGATTCTTTTGAGTTATTCCATCTGCCTGATTCTTTGCATTTCGAAGTTGTCGATATGGTTGAAGCCGCCGACGGCACGTTCTGGTTTGCAACCTTCGATTCCGGCCTGGTAAGATACTTTCCGCAACAATCAAAATTTGAACGATACCGCAAAGGCGATCGGGGCCTTTTAAGCGATTCGTTGTTTTTTATGCACCGAACACTGGATGATCGCCTGTGGATTTCATCCACGTATCATGGTTTAATGGAATTTGACGGCCAACGCTTTATTGCGCACCATTTAAAAAACGGCAAACCATTACCGCCCATTAAAAGTATGAGCTGGGACGGTTCGGAGAGTGTGTGGATGTTGACCAATAATGATCGCATTTACCGTTACGACGGTCAGTCGTTCCATGATTATTCGAATCTTCCGGCGCTTCGCAAAGAGGCTCTTTATTCCGTTAAATTTCATAAAAAGCGGGTGTGGATTGGAACGACCCACGGGGTCGTTAAACTCAACCCAAAAGACAGCAGTACGATTCAATACGATCAATCCCGCGGTTTTCCTGTGCTCGAAACCAATGATAATGCTGTTTATAAGGATCGCGACGGCCACCTTTGGTTCGGAACCATTCACGGAGCGGTCAAATACATGCCGGAAAACGTAGTGGTCAATAAACGACCTCCGAAAACGCATATTAAAGACGTACAGGTGCTGCACAAAAGTGTTTTCAAGGATAGCATGCTAAAAGAACGGGCATTTTCACATAATGAAAATTACTTCAAGTTCTACTTCACGGGCATTAACCTGCGGGTGCCCGATGGTGTGCGGTTTCGTTATAAATTGGAAGGGTCCGATTTCAATTGGTCGCCGCCGGTCAATGAAAATATGGTAACGTACTCTAATCTCTCGCCCGGTAAATATACATTTAAAGTAAAAGCCTGTAATGAACACGGATTTTGGGATACGCAGCCGGCCGTTTACAATTTTGAAATTTTAGCGCCTTTTTGGATGCAGTGGTGGTTTTACATTTTATCCGGCGGTTTAATCGTATCGGGAGCGGTTGGAATTGTCCGTTATCGAATTCGTTTGCTGCAGAGAACCCAAAAGCAGCTCGAACGAACAGTGGATGAGCGCACACGAGAATTGCGGCAACAAAAGGAAAATGTTGAATCGATGAACCGTGCTCTCCGCGAAAGCGAATTTAAATTCCGGACCTACACCGAAACCGCAAGCTCTGCCATTTTTATTTATCAGGGTATGAAGTTTAAATACCTCAATCCTGCCGCTGAAACCGTAACCGGTTATAGCCGCGAGGAAATGTTGAAAATGAACTTCTGGGAAATCATACATCCCGACTATCGCGAAATGATAAAACAGCGCGGTTTGCAAAGACAAGCCGGCAAAAAAATGCCGGAGCGGTATGAGTTTAAAATTGTTCGTAAAGACGGCAAGGTACGCTGGCTCGATTATACCGCGCGCAACATCGTCCACGATGGCTTGAATGCTGTTTTGGGAACGGCGTTCGATATAACCGACCGTAAAGAAATGCAGGCCGCCCTGATGGATGAAAAGGAACGATTGAGTGTTACCCTAAGCTCCATTGCCGACGGCGTTATAACCACCGATCTGGCCGGTAAAATTGTTCTTTGCAATCGGGCCGCTGAAGCGATCACCGGCTGGACGTCCGATGAAGCCGAAGGCCACTACCTCAATGAAATATTCAACGTCGAAGGTGATTTGAACTTTGATCTTTCCACTGATGCTGCCCATATCATCTGTAGCGAGAAAAACGATCAAATTTCCATATTGATGACCAAGCAAAAACAAAAACGCTTTGTCGAATACAATTGCGCGCCCATACGAAACAAAGAGAGTGAGATCTTTGGCGTTGTGCTTGCATTCCGCGACATTACCGAAAAAGAACAGATGAAAGATGAATTATTGAAGAACCAAAAGCTGGAATCCATAGGAATCCTGGCGGGCGGCATCGCTCATGATTTTAATAACATTTTAACCGCTATTACCGGCAATCTTTCTCTTCTTGAGATTTACGTGGGCGATAACGAGAAGGCCAAACAAAAAATCAGCGTCGCCGAGAACGCTTGCGACCGGGCTCAGGAGTTAACCCAGCAACTCTTAACTTTTGCCAAAGGCGGCAGCCCGATTAAAGAAACGGCGTCGGTGTCGGAAATTATTACAGAAGCCGCCGAATTTATCCTGCGCGGTTCCAATGTTACCTACAAGATGGAATTGAGTAAACGGCTCAACACTATTGAAGTCGATACGGGGCAAATCATACAGGTGTTGCATAATCTGATGATAAACGCCGATCAGGCTATGCCGGAGGGCGGCGTTATTACCATCCGGGCTAAAAACGCCAAGATCACGGAGGAAAGCAATATTCCGTTGCCGCCCGGAAAATACGTTTGCGTGGAACTTGCCGACGAGGGTGTGGGAATTCCCAAAAAGTATTTGAACAAGATTTTCGATCCGTTTTTCACCACCAAGAAAAGCGGTAGCGGGCTTGGTTTGGCCACCTGTTACTCCATCATAAAAAAACACCAGGGACATTTATCGGTGAGATCAGAAATTGGCCACGGAACCACGTTTATTATGTATTTACCCGCTTCCGACAAAAGTATTGAAAATCATAACAAAAAGGGCAGGGAAGACTATCAATTCCAAAAACAGTACCGCTTATTAATTATGGATGATGAAGTGTATGTGCGCGATATAGCTAAGGAGATTTTTGAAGATTTTGGTTTTAAGGTTGCGACCGCTACCGATGGCGCGGATGCAGTGCAGCTGTATAAGGAAGCCATGGAGTCGGCCGAGCCCTTCGATTTTGTTATATTGGATTTAACAATCCCCGGTGGTATGGGCGGCTATCGTACACTTCAGAAATTGCAGGAATTAGACCCTGAAATAAAAGCAATGGTTACCAGTGGATATTCAAGCGATCCTATCATGTCCAATTACCGGCATTACGGGTTTGTCGGCAGGCTTAAAAAACCGTTCAAACGGAATGATATCGGGCGGGTTCTGACAACGATAATCTGTGAAGAATCCATTGTATAAAGAGCCTTGCTCCCTCTTATGCTTTGTGGATGCCGGGATCGTCAAGTAAGTGCTTACCCTGTGAAGCTTCAACAGCCAGGCGGTCGCAACGTTCGTTTTCTTCATGTCCGGCATGGCCGCGCACCCAATCGATTGTTACTTTGTGTTTCTGTAGCATAACAAGGAGCTGTTCCCACAAATCTATGTTTTTAGCTTTATCGTTTTTGTTGCGCATCCAGTTGTTTGCTTTCCACCGTTCAACCCAACCCTTGTTGATGGCATCGACAATATAGCGGGAATCGGAATGGATATGGACGCGACAGGGCTCCTTTAACGCTCTAAGTCCGGTAATAATAGCCATGAGTTCCATGCGGTTGTTGGTGGTTTTTTTGTAACCTTGCGAAAATATTTTTTCATGATCATTATAACGCAAGATCGCTCCATAGCCGCCCGGACCGGGATTCCCCGAACAGGCGCCGTCCGTGAATAGTTCAACCTTTTTCAAGTGACCTCCCATAATTCGTCCAGTGGTTGTTTAATGTTTTCTTATGCGATTCGATTGTATTACTTTTTCTTCACAACGCCACCGGGCCACCAGGAGACGCGGGTTTTGGTTCCGAAATATCCGGCTTGCGCGGACCGGATGTCGGTCACCGATATAAAGGCTTTGGGGTCGAAGGTGCGCACAATTTCAATGACTTGACGACTGGCGCGCCTTGGAACCACAATATGGATAAAATCCAGATCGCCTTTTTGGCCGGTTGCTTTCAGGTTTGTAACACCGAATCCCTCTTCACGCAGTAGCATCGATAAGGTTTTTAAATTTTCTTCTGTAATAATTTGTATGGTTTGCATACCCAGGGCTAACCGGTTCTCAATGGATATGCCTATTACATTGCCCATGGCGAAGCCGCCGGCGTAAGCGATATATGAGACGATATTCTGTAAATTTTGAATAACCTGGGTGACCGCAATCAGCCAGATCATAATTTCGAAGAAACCCAGCGTTGCAGAGAGCGAGCGTTTACCTCTCGATATCATGATGATTCGCACGGTTCCGATACTCACATCCAGAATCCGAGACAGAAATATAAAAAGCGGAATGATCACATAATTGATTATCGCAGGATCGTAAGGCAGCAACGACAAAAAATCCAGGCTAAGCATAGCAGGCGATCCATTTCTTTATGGTGGACTCAAAGGGTTCTTTTATAGGTAAACCGGAATCGTTATCTTTGTTGATGGCCCTGTGATCGCCGGTTTCTAAGAACGATTGGAAGCCGTCTGAATTGGCCCAGTAATAGATGCCCCAATTTTTTAAATCCCATGCTTTGCGATATTTATTGACTTCATAATCGATATAAAAAAGATGTTGACCGCTAATGACGAAATTCGTCGGAAAATAGTCGATATTGAGACCGGCGTTCTGCAGACGTCTTGCCAGAACGAACAAGGTTTCGATGATCGCTTCATCCAAACACCTTTCGCTTATGCATTCGGCCGCGTTCTTACCTGCAATGAATGATTTCACCAGAAAGTCTCTTTCTTCATCATACGTCAATAGTTCGGGGATGGGCATAGCCAGTTTGTTGAGTGTATGGTAGGCGCTGACTTCCAGTGCGACTTTATTATCTGCAAAATGGTAATAGGGGCACGGTTCATGGTGCATGTGTTTATATACCACGGATTGTCCGTTTTGGGAAGCGCGATATGAATAACCCGATTTGCCTCTGCCGAGATACTCTTCTATATATAAGATACCCGCATCGGTTTCGACAGCTTGACCGATTTCAATCATATAAAACGGTTTTCTCCTGCGAAATTATTTTGAACGATTTTTAGGTATGTTTGCTCTATCATTTGATTGATTGTGTGTTAAGAAGGTGATGTAATTGCGCGATTGCGGCGTTCGCTACGCGCGGATTTTTCCTCATTTGTTTGACTGAATTATTAAAATAAAAAGTTACACATTTGCGGGATAAATTCAAAAGGAATATTTGAAACGCGCAAAGAACGAATTCCCGTAAGCACCGAATTCGCTGTAACGCTCTCCCTCAGGGAAGAAGGCCAGCAACAACAGATCCAGATTGGTTTTAACCGACCAGGTTATGGAAGGCACCATGATATAGGAATGATCGTCGGGATTGAAGATATTGAAAATAGTGCCACGGATCAGGGGCGTTAAATCGTAAGCCATTTCCTGATAGAGCGACCAGCGCGCGGGCGAAAGAAGTCCTAGTTCGTAAGCCTGTTGCCGGTACAAAGCGGCATAATTCTTCCTGCCAACGTTATTGTAAAGCGCTTCGCCGTGGAGGTAAAGAGAGTTGCTCCAGGTGTAATCCAGTGAAAGCACGGCGTGTACAATGTATTGATCGGATGCGTTCAATGGCTCAAGCCCGAAAAAAGGCGGAATAGGGGCGATTGTATCCGGCCCCTCGCTGAGGGCATCGCCGAATGTAACTTCGCCGCGAAAACCGGCACCGGAAATGTCGCCGGCCCACGCCAGTCCTGTGATTTTACGTTGCATATACCACGCCGCCAATACATACCAATCGTAGCCGAAAGCATTTGATTTCCACATACCTGCAATGGTACGATTGTAACGGTTATCACCCGGCTTTACGGCAAGCTCCAACCTTGATACGGCGCCGGTGTAATATTGTATGCGCAGCGCATCGGCGCCTGGATTGGCTTCATAATCAAAATCAAGCACGGATTTGGGATTGAAGAGATCGATTACATTCCAGACAAGCGCCGTTCCCCAGGCGATACGTTGACGACCTGCGGTAAGCTGCCAGTCCTTTAGAGTGTAATCCAAATACAGGCGGTCAATCTCGGCTAAACCCACGGTTTGCTCTTTATTCCAGATCGTAGCGTTCAGATCCGCCAGGTCATACGTCTGCTGAATTTGTTCCAGAAATCGGGGGCTGTGTTGTATGGATTCTCCGTAATAGACGCGCATTCGAATATCCATGGCGGCGGTCAGGTTATAATTCGGATACCAGCGTCCGTGAAGGCGGCTGTGAAGGAGATGGTCGTCGCTGCGTTGTTCGATGCCGGGTATTTTAGCGGATGAATACATATATTTGACGTAACCGTAAAAACCGTATGTGCTTAATTGCCCGTGCGCAAGCAGCGGCAGAAATGCTATTGTAAGAATCCAGCGATGCATTACGATCCCGTGTTAATTGTGTTCATCCGACAAAATTTTACCGTCCTGAAGCGTGATGATTCGTCGCGCCCGTTTGATAACACGGTCGTCATGTGTAGAAAAGATAAAGGTCATGTTATAGTCCTGATTCAGGTTTTCCATTAAATCCAGCAAGGCGTCGGCGGAGTTCGTATCCAGATTGGCTGTGGGTTCATCGGCCAGAACAAAATCCGGTCGCGATGCCAGGGCTCTTGCAACCGCCACCCGCTGTTGCTGGCCGCCCGATAGCTGCGCAGGTCTGTTATCGGCGCGTTCGTGTAAACCGACCGCTTCCAGAAGCTCCATGGATCGTTGTTCGCGCTCCCGTTTATCAACGCCCTGTAGCAGCATGATGAACTCGACATTCTCTTTGGCGGTGAAGACGGGTATCAAATTGTAGGCCTGGAAAATAAAACCGATATGGTGTAAGCGGTACTCGATCATTTTGCCACCGGAGAAACCGGTAATATCGGCACCTTCGATAAAAATTTTTCCGCGACTCGGCTGGTCCAATCCGCCGATTAAATTCAAAAGCGTGGTTTTTCCAGAACCGGACGGACCCACAACGGCGGTAAATTCTTTCTTATCGATGGTTATATCAATATCATCAACGGCATGAACCGGCACCGCTGTTGTATTGTAGATTTTATGCAAGTTTTTGGTTTCGATCATGGCCATGATGGTATTCCTTTCAATACACATCGCATCGTTTGGTTTATCTCAGTTGGTACGGTTTATCAAAGACGTATCCATTTTTAGGTTTAAGTGCGCCCCCTTATCTACAAGTTTCGGGCATCTTTGTGACGTGCCATTCCGTTTTTCAATTTTTGCGTCATCACATCTCCATCCTTACCGCCCGCGAAGGTTCTATGCGAACCGCCTTCCATGCCGGATACATAGCTGCAATGGCGGCCGCCAGAATAATCATAGCCGTGAGACCCAAATACATGGGCAGGGGCAGAATGGGATAGAGCATGGCGCTGGCGCCGAAACTCTCCAGGCCCGATGCGACAATCGTCAAATCGATGCCCGTCTTCGAGAAGTAGCGGATCGTGGCAGCGCCGAGTAAAATACCGCCCAGACCGCCGGTGATCGATAAAAAGATGGTTTCCAGCAAAATCATACTGAAGATTCGGATGCGATTCATGCCCACAGAAATCAGCATACCCAGTTCGTGAATACGATCCATTATAGACATAAGCATGGTATTGGTAATACCGAACAACAGCGCAAAAAGGATAATGCCCACGAACAGATAGGTAAACTGAGTCATCATATCTGAAGTAAAGGCCAACTCCGGCGCCAGCTCTTTCCAGCTCTCGATTTTTAACTTCGGAAACTGGTGTTGAAGAGAGGCCAGTAAAGCCGGTACATCCTCTTCGGATTGAGCCCGGATCGCTATTTCGTGAATAACGGTTTGAGGCTGCAGCTGTTTGTTCAGATCGGATTGGCGGAGAAAGACGGTGGATTCATCGAAACGCGATGAAGCGGTTTTGAAGATACCGACGATGCGGCAAGCCAGATAGGCAATGTCTCCGTTCATATCCGAAAAGCTCAGAACAATCTTGGAATGGAGCTTCAATTTGAGCCGTTCCGCCAATTTCTTTCCTACGACGATAGGATTTCTACGGTCCGATTGAAAATACCGGCCCTCGATCAACCGCTCCGGAATACGGGTAACGCTGGTCTCGTCTGCCGGGTCGATGCCGATGATGCGGATTCCAAAGGTAGAGGTCGGGGAGGCGGCCATTCCGTTGATACGTGTGCGAGCCGAGAAAGACCCGATATTATCTTTGACCTTCAATGCCGGGATTATTCCGGATGTATCGGGAATGGATTGTGTAATTTTTTGTTCGTTCGAGAATTCCGGTGTGTGTATCTGGATATGTCCCAGATAGCGATCGATCGCCGTATTGACCATCGATTCGCCCATGCCCATCATAATGGCGCCGGAAAGAAGCCCGCCCCAGAGGCCGAAAATAATGGCTAAAATGATGATAAGACTGCGTTTTTTATTGCGCCAGACATTTTTCCAGGCTAATACCCACAACATAATGTCGCTCCTTCGCGAATATTGCTTAACCGCGGACCGCCCGCACCGGATCCAATTTTCGGATAAACAGAAACGGATACACAGCCGTGGCCAGTGCTATAATTAAAACCATCAGCGCCTGGCTGATAAATACCATAGCATCCATGCTGAAAAACATGTAGGGCTCGATGCCAAGTTGGTCGTAAATCTCGGCAGCCGCCCCCGTAAACTCAATGGGATTTAAATGCAAGTAAACGATAATCGGTATGCTTCCGATGATACCACTGATGACGCCGGTAAATGCCACCAGAATGGTTTCGATGGTCGTTACCATGATCAACCGCCATTTGCGCATACCCACGGAAATCAGTATTCCGAATTCCCTCGCACGCTCCGAAACCATCATTACAATCGTTCCAAACACCCCGAACGCAATAACTATATACAGGATGGCCAGCATGATGATACCGCTGGCATTGTCGGCCTGAATACTCTGCTTGAGGTCGGGCATCATTTCATCCCAGCGCATTACCGTGTGTTGTTCGTCGATCATACCGTTAATTCGCGCCATTACCTCATTCAGATTTTGGATATCATCAATCATGATTGGCAGGGAAGTGATGCGGTTATAAGCGGAGTACATATATTGCGCAGTCGGCAGTGCAAGATACACCATACCGTTGTTCATTTCCCGGAACGGCAATTTGACCACGCCTGTCACCGGCAAACGTGCTGCTGCTATGGAGCCATGATACCCCTGACCGTAAAGTACAATGCTGTCTCCCGGACTGACTTCGAGCATATCGGCCAACCCTTCTGCGATAAGCGCTCCGTTGCCGTCAGGCTTCAGATAGGCGCCTTCAGTCAGTTTGTTTTTAAGGCCGGTCATGGCGTGTTCTTTTTCGGGATGAATGCCCACAACCTGTGTAACTTTAGTGGTTGTTTTATAAGAGGCCAGCGCGAACGACTCCAGGCGCGGCGTTAATCGGGTTACGTTATTGATGTTTGCGATGCTGTCCTGCCTGGCCTCGCTAAAGATCATACTTTGGTCGACGGAGCGGTTTTCCCAGTAATTTTCATCCTGAACCTGTAAATAGCCCGTGAACAATTGGGCGGAGGAGTGAATCATGTAGCTATACGAACCGCGTTGTGCGGACCGCATAACCGCAGCGAGAATAACGGCAAAGAAGATGGAAGCCGCCGCTATGAGCGTACGGCGTTTGTTCCGCCATAGATTGCGCCAGCTTAATGACAAATACATCGGTCTTTTCCTTTATCGGACGCGTTTCATGTTTTGAACGGAAAAAAACGAAGGAGCGATATCGATATTGAAGCGTAGCTCTTTATATTCAAAAATCGTCTTTTCGCCCGGCTTATCGTGCGGAATCATCTCCCAGTGCGTGGGGATGATACGCTGATCCATTGTTTTTATTTTGCTTCCCTTCATCGTTCGGATCAGGTTTCCGTCTTCGTCGTAATAATCCGCTTTTAATTCCAGATACCTGTCCTTGCTGATCCAGCTCCTGATCTTACCCCAAACAACGCCGGCTTGGGGTTTGGGTATCATGCGAATGATGTAACATGCTCTGCCTAGGAGGGTATCTTCTCCGGCAACCGTATGCCGGTAATCTTCCACAATCGAAGACTGTCGCACCAGATCGTCGTTTGTAAAATTGGAGCCCATCCAGGGTTGCATCATCATCGATGGCGGTATCTTGATAACGCGCTGAACATTGGGTATCCAGTTCCATACTTCATTCTTGCGTTTCAGCGTTACGGTGCCTTTATCCCGGGCCGGCGCTGTAATCAAAACCAGTGCATAGTCCGGTTCCAGCGACCAGATCTTCATTTGAAACGAACGCGACCAATCCGGTTTGACCACTTCCATTCGAACTTCGCTGTAACTGCTCTTACCTCTTAATTGACTGTTGGCTTTGTCCACAATGGTTCGGGCGTCCTGTGCCCCGAGTATCGTTAACATTGCCAACAGCATCAGAAAGCTATGTATGGCTTTCATGTATGCGCCTCCGTTATTGTGGCTGACCTAAAATCCCGTTACGAATAACATCTTGGACGGTTTCGGTTGTCTTGTCGGAATCGATGGCGTCGGGCTCTAAAATCCATTGCAACAGAAGACCGTCCAGGGTTGCCATAATCATCGAAGCAGCCGCAGAAGGCTCTACGTCACGCACCAAACGGCGCTGCTGACCATCCTCTATAATTTCTATCAATAACCGACGATATTTTCGATAAATTGAAATGAGATCAATCGCCGCAAGAATTTCATCATCTTTCCTGCGAATGCCTTCCGCCCAGAACTCCATCATAATGCCCACAAACGCCCGGTTCTCTTTAAGAAACACATTCAGTGATTTCTCAATGAGTATGTTGAGTTTTTCCACGGGATGATCGGTTTTTTGCAACGCTTTAAATATCTCGTTCTCCATGGCAGAGTAGTAATAGTCGAATGCATGCTTAAAAATGGCCTCTTTGCTTTTAAAGTATTCGTAAATGGTCCCTTTGCCTACACCGGCGGCGTCGGCGATCTCGGTCATTTTTGTTTTTACGATTCCGTTCCGTGCAAAAACAGTGATGGCGGCTTCTAATATATGTTTGCGTTTGGCTTCTTTATCGACAATTTTGGGCGCCAGGGATTCACTCCTGTTTTAAATTGACCGACCAGTCGGTTTAAATATAGGCATAAAATTGTTCCTGTCAATACAAAAATTTTAAAGAGGCGTTCATGGGTTAAAAGAAGGCAAGATAGATACGGCTTGGAAAAAGCAAGGGTTTGTTTTATTGTGCTCCTCTTGTAGTTTATTTATGCCCACCCGTCGGAAATGAACGGCGGGCTTTAAAAGGGTTTATGGATACGATCGCTTGGATCGGCGTTATACAGGCGCCGCAATCAAAATCTCCAAGATACCAAATAGCCGGGTCGCAAACCTAAACGACGCCTTCCGTCATTTTTCGACGACACTCCCTAAAACATCGTATTTACAATTATTCTTTAATTCGGGATTTTCGTGCCTGATGTAAAGAATTTACAAAAGAATAAAGCATTTCTCATGCATAGCTAACAATACGCTAACACATAAAGACAAAGTTATCGCTTCATTTGAAAAGCATTACACCAGGAAACGGAGCAAAACACCAAGGAGCAAAAAATGATTGATTTAACTTTGAATATGCAGCGCTTAATTTATGTATCAACACTTCTGTTGATGGCGGTGTGTCTAACCTACCAACCGCTTGCGGCAAATACAACCGGTAAAGTTGCGGGCAGCGTTGTGGACGCCGAAACGGGCGAACCCATTGTCGGCGCCAATATTTATTTGGAAAATACGTCTCTGGGTGCCGCAAGCGATTTGGACGGTGCCTATGTAATACTGAATGTACCGGCGGGCAGCTACACATTGATCGTATCCGTTGTCGGATATGCCCGGACAAAGGTGACGGACGTGGAGGTTAAAGCGGGCGAAACAACCAAAATTACGGTTACCGTCAATCAGGAAATTTTGACGACAGAGACGGTGGTTGTCGAAGCCAGAGCCCTTAAAAACACCGAAGCCGCCCTGCTAAAATCACGACAAAAAGCATTGGGCATCAGCAACGCCATAAGTGCAGAGGCGATTTCACGATCAGGAAGCGGAGATGCGGCCGAAGCCATGAAAAAAGTGACGGGCGCTTCTGTTGTGGACGGAAAGTATGTTTATGTGCGGGGATTAGGGGAACGGTACACAATTACTCAGTTAAATGGCGCCGAACTGCCCAGCGCCGACCCCGATAAGAAATCGTTTCAATTGGACTTAATTCCCTCAAATCTTCTTGATAACATAAAAACCACCAAATCGTTCACGCCGGACAAACCGGGTAATTTTACGGGAGGGGCAATCGATATTGGCACAAAAACCTTTCCTGAAGATTTCACCATGAAAATGAGTTACGGCAAATCGTATAATACGCAAACCTCATTTAACAATGGATTTATTGCATATAGTGGCGGCGATACGGATTGGCTGGGTTTCGATGACGGAACCCGCCAACTTCCGGATGTTCTTTCCCAACCCAGGGATATTCCAATAGCCCAGGCGGCGCGATTTGATCCCGAAAAAGCGGCCGAGCTGGATCAATATTCCAATGCCTTCAATAGCATAATGGATGTCCGCAAAGACCAGGTTCCTGTTAACAGCTCTCTTTCCCTTTCGATAGGTAATCAGATTGGGCTGGGCAAAGGCGCGTCTTTTGGTTATATGACAAGTTTAACCTATGATAGAAAGTTTTCTTTTTACGAAAATGGTAAAGTCGGCCGCTACCGCTTAAATCAGACCGCCAAAACTCTGAACCCGCAACTTCTTTTAGATGACAGTAAGGGAAAGAAGGAAGCTACTCTGGGCGCTTTAACGGATTTATCCTTCAACCTGACGCCCGAACAGCGTATTGGTTTTAATATGTTTTATTCACACAGCGGCATATCCACAGCGCGTTATATGACAGGCTCCTGGCCGCAGGAAATCAGCGACGAAAACAGGCCCGTAACCAACCGCGTATTACGGTATCTTGAAAGAGATGTGCAATCGTATCAAATGCGCGGCGAGCATTTAATTTCCGCTCTGTTTAATTCCAAAATCAATTGGTCCACAACCCTTTCCAAAACCAAACAGGACGAGCCGGACCGAAGGCACCTTTTTAACATAACGACGTACAGCGATTCGGATACGTTTTTTACCATAAGAGGGTCTAATTTTGACGACCCTGCCAGATACTGGCGTTTTTTGGATGATCAAAACAATACGTATCAAATTGACTGGGAAACGCCCTTTTCCAACTGGTCCGGTAAAACGAGCAAATTCAAATTTGGCTATAACCGCCAGGAGGCTGACCGCAGTTTTGAAGAACGTATTTTTGCCTGGCAAGTCGATAATCAGGTGTTTAATGATGTTGGCGGCGATCCATCCGCCTTATTCGACCCACAATACAATGGCATAACCAGCGTTGATTCGCTCAATAATGAACCATTTCGTTATAATTTTGGCAATACCGTCTACGATTTTTCTAAACCCAAAAATAATTATAAAGGCGACATGGTTATCGATGCCTATTATGCTATGGTCGAATTACCGCTGTTCAAGGGATTGAAATTTGTCGGCGGCGCCCGGTTTGAACAAACCGAGATTAAAGTAGAAAGTGAAGATGAAAAACAGGACAAAGGATTTGTTACCAACGAAGATTGGCTTCCATCCCTTAATCTTATATACAGCCTGTCAGGTAATATGAATTTACGGCTGGCGGGTTCAAAAACGCTGGCTCGTCCCAATTTTAGAGAATTGGCACCGTACTCCACCCAGGAATTTGTCAATGATTTTGTCCTCCGGGGTAATCCGGCATTAAAAAGAACGAGCATCAGTAATTTTGACCTGAGGTGGGAATGGTTCACAAATCCCGGTGACATTTTGGCTGTTAGCGGGTTTTATAAAGAACTCAGGGATCCCATCGAATTAGCGTTCGCTTCCGGCACAACGCAATCGAACCCTATTGTTGAATATAAAAATGTGCCCCAAGCCCGCTTATTAGGCGCAGAATTTGAATTACGTTTAGGACTGGCGGCGCTTACACCTTATTTACGTAATTTTATGGTTGGTACGAATTTATCGCTGGTCGACTCCAGAGTGGATATTTCCGATTCCGAGTTAGCCATAAGGCGGGGCATCGATCCTGATGCGGATGATACCCGCACCCTGGCCGGGCAATCCGATTTGATTTGGAATGCGGATTTAGTTTACCAGAATCCAACGTCCGGTACGACGGCCAGTTTATATTTCAACTATTTTAGTGAAAGACTGTCCGTTGTATCCGCAAACATAACACCGGATGTCTTAGAACAACCGGCTCCGCAATTGGATTTAATATTATCTCAGCGCATTTTTGATGGCGTCGAGGCCAAGTTTTCGATCAAAAACTTATTGAACTCCGAATATAAAGAGTTATACGATTTCTCAGGCCAGGAATATATCTATCAATCCTATACCAAAGGAATTACGTATTCCATGAAGTTAAGTTATCAAATTTAAACTATTTACTAAAACGGAAAGGAGACTGATTTTTACCAAACGTTTTGCAATGATTTGTATAATGTGTGTCCGTTTAAATAATTTTTCAATTTTCTTCTTTTAGGAGGTTTTATGAAGCTTTTTGTTGCTATGTTTTTTGCTATCATTTTTCCATTTATGCTCATGGCCGATGATATTACAGTTACCGATGACATTACGAGTAACACGACCTGGACATCCGATAATGTATATTTCTTAGATGGTCTTATTTTTGTTGATAGTTTGAACACCTTAACCATTGAAGCCGGCACGGTAATCAAAGGATTACAGCAGTCTAATATTACCACCGGCGACGGCGCCAGCGCTTTAATCGTGCGGCGCGGCGCTATGATTGATGCCGAAGGTACGGCGGAAAATCCGATTATTTTTACAAGCCAGTTTGATGATGTTGAAAACGCTAATGATCTTACGGAGACCGACCGCGGCTTATGGGGTGGGGTTATCCTGCTAGGTAAAGCAACCACCAACCAGCCAACAAACGACAACCAGATCGAAGGTATTCCGCCCGAACTGAACGCCCGTTACGGCGGTAATGATGATGCGGATAACTCGGGTACGCTGCGTTATGTTTCAATCCGTCACGGCGGTTTTTCCATCAGTGGCCAGCCCGGTGATGAAATCAACGGTTTGACGATGGGCGCGGTCGGATCGGGAACGACTATCGATCATATCGAAGTGTTTGCCAATTTTGACGACGGTTATGAGTGGTTCGGCGGTACGGTTAATACCAAAAATTTAGTTGCTGCTTTCTGCGGCGATGATGCCTTTGATTACGACCAGGGTTTTCGCGGAAAAGGTCAGTTCTGGTTTGCCATTCAGGGCGCGGATGAAGCCGGTCGCGGCGGCGAGCATGACGGCGGCGACGATGATGAGACCGGAACGCCGTATTCCATGCCGTTGATTTCCAATGTAACCTACATCGGTGCGGGTAAGGATGCCACCCCGGCGGGCGACGGTAATGACCGGGCTTTGTATTTCCGGGATAACGCCGGCGGCAAGTACTGGAATAGTATATTTACCGATTTTACCGGCATCGGCTTAAAAGTCGAAGACCTGGAATCCGGCGAAGACAGCCGCTCCCGTTTGGAAAAAGGCGATCTGTTGATCGAAAACAACCTCTGGTGGAATTTTGGCGCAGGTAATACGGTTGATGATCTGGCATCGGATCAGTTTGTTGCGGATCATTTGTCGAATAATGCTAATCAGATTGTTGATCCGCAGTTGAATCATATTTCGCGTGCAAACGATCAATCTCTTGATCCCAGACCCAACGCGTCGGGACCTGCGGCAAGCGGCGCAACCATACCGGAAGATGATTTTTACACAGATGTGGATTATTATGGCGCCTTCCAACCGGATGCTTCCCTGTGGACACAAGACTGGACCGCTCTGAGTTCGGCCAATTTTACTGATATTAAAGTTGAAGATAAATTGAGTGACGCATTACCGAAAGTATTCCATCTGGATCAAAACTATCCCAATCCGTTTAATCCGGAGACCAACATTACTTTCCGTCTGCCGAAAGCAGCGGATGTGAATTTAACAATTTATAATATGTTGGGTCAAAAAGTCGAGACGATTGTGAGTGACCGTTTGCAGGCTGGCAGCTATACGTATAGTTGGAATGCAGAAAACTTGCCCAGCGGTGTATATGTATATCGTATACAAGCCGGCAATAATACAACGGTTAGTAAAAAGATGCTCCTCCTTAAATAGCCGCATGGCTGTTTAAGGTCCTGGTGAAGCCCCGCTCTCCGGCGGGGCTTTATTTTATTCAAACCTTCGGTTTATTTGTTTAATAGGTAAAAATCGAATTAACACAGGCAGTTATGTATTATTTGTAACCGACAGGTATGAAAACACCAACAATAAAAAAGGCGGGCCCCCGAGCCCGCCTTAAATTATCCCTGATATTTATGCTTCATCCTTTTTCTTTCCGAAGTCTTTCTCCAGTGGGATAAACAGTAACACAATAAAACTGGGGATTGTGGCCAAAACCACCCAGATAAAGAAGTGCTGGTATCCGATCAGTTCCTGGATCCAGCCGCTGATCATTCCCGGAAGCATCATGCCCAGTGCCATAAAACCGGTTGTAATAGCGAAATGGGCGGTTTTATGTTCTCCCTGAGAGGCGTAGATCATGTAAAGCATGTATGCCGTGAAGCCAAATCCGTATCCAAATTGCTCGATGGCAATGGCCAGATTGATAATAACAAAATTATCCGGCAGAGCATAAGAGAGATAGATGTAAACGGCGTCCGGTAAATTCATCGCAATGGCCATAGGCCACAACCAGAATTTCAATCCGTGGCGCGAAGCGACAAATCCGCCGAGGATGCCCCCAACCGTGAGCATCGCCAGACCCACTGTGCCGTAAAGCAGCCCGAATTCGCCGGTGGTTAAAGCCATGCCGCCGGCTTCCTGTGTATCGATCAGAAAGGCCGGCGCAAGTTTGACGATCTGTGACTCCGCAAGACGGTAAAGTAGTAAGAAGGCCACTATTGCGCCAATGCGTCTCTTCTTGAAGAAGAGAACGAAGGTCTGTATGAATTCACGTAAAAATTCTTTGGATTGATCCTGCAGCGTTGGTTTATCCGTTGCCGGGTATGGCAGAATAAATTTATGATAGATAAAAAAGACGACGAAGAGACCGGCCAGAAAGAAGAAGGTAATAGACCATGCCAGCGGAATATTACCCGAAGAAGCTTTGAATTCCGCCTGTGTGGCGTGTCTCAAATTATAATCCAGTTGAATGAGCGCGGCCGACGGTACATTCCAGTTGTCTGCCGTGAACACCATACGACCGCCGAAGCCCGGTTCATCCACGAGCGAAATACTTTTATCGCCGGACTCCCTCCCGAAGTGGATAACCACCTTTTCACCTTCGTCCGGTTTCTTCGACAAGTGGAAGTACAGGACGCCAATGTTTCCTGTTTTATCTTTGCTCGTGACCATTTGTTCTTCGCCGAAATATTCGCGGATAAAACTCTCCAGCGGAGCTTGAATATTGTATCGCCACCAGCCCGGTTCGGCTTTTTGCTGTTCTTTCTGATCGCGACTACGTTTGGCTTCCGGTGCATGGCCATGTTCCAGATTCCAGTTGCGAACCATTTTCTTGATGGAATCCACTTCAGCTTTTGATCTTGGTGTGGCCGGTATGTTCAGTTCGCCGGGGATCGTAACAATGTGCAAATCGCCCGATACGGCCGAAACTTCGATGGAATCCGGAGGGGCGATTGTTTGTACCTTGACCTGTTCCTGACTCTTCACCCTCACAAAGACATCATCGAGACCGGTTTGACTCTCAAGAAATCCGGCCAGTATGATTAGCAATCCCTGTCCGGTAATCATGGCAAACCGATAGAAGGTGCTGCGGACGCCGACAAAAAAGGCTTGCTGGTGTTCCGTCATACCCAGCATGTAGAATCCGTCGGCTGCGATGTCATGGGTGGCCGAACTAAAGGCCAGTAACCAGAAAAAGCCCAGCGTCAATTTAAAGAAAGCGGGCAGGGGTATCGTTAGCGCGACGCCGCCCAATCCGACGCCCACAATCAATTGCATGATGATGATCCAAAACCGTTTGGTTTTGAATATATCTACAACAGGGCTCCACAGCGGTTTGATCACCCACGGCAGATATAACCAACTGGTGTACAGAGCAATATCGGTGTTGGAAACGCCCATACGTTTGTATAGAACAACCGATACGGTCATTACAATGATATAGGGGATGCCTTCGGCATAGTAGAGGGTAGGAACCCAGAACCAGGGCGATCGCTTTTCCCGCTTCATATTAGCTCCATCATTAGGTAGTTGCTTCAGATTCTGTTCGACGTACTGGAATATATCTTTTTGAGTCGGCTACCTGGATAGTAGTGTTCGAGAATGGCGTCGGTTGCATACCCGGACAGCGCCATTCCGAGGGCGCCAATCTGGCACAGACCCACGCCGTGTCCCCAGCCGCCGCCCGTGTAAACGAACCGTTCGGGTGCACCTTCGCCTTCCATTTGCGGTTCGATCAGAACGGCGGAGCTGTATAAAAATTTTGGATGCAAGCCAAGGCGGACGTTGTATTCGCTTTCCAGATCAAATGTTTTTGTTTTGCCGTCGCTGTTTTCATATTGAATTTGCAGACGGTTAATGCGACCGGAGCCGCCGCGACTCAAAGGTTTGAGGCTACGGATCGTTTTAGCGCCGAGAAAAAAATGGCGGTTAAGATTGTTGGTCAACTCTTTCTGGTCAACCGAAATTCGCCAGCGAAAATATTTTCCGGCTTCATCAACGCTGCCCAGATATTTTTTGAGGTCTTCTTCCGGTACGATAGCAGGGCTGCAAAAGGTCTGCGGGTTTTGTCGCAGCCACTGTTTTATGTTGGTTTCATCGGAAAGCGGTTTTTGCCATTCGGGCGGATCGTTTTCAGCGTCGGCTTTTATTTGCAGATAAGGATGCGGCCCGCCGGGCCAAATATGTTCGAACGATTCCATCACGCCGCCGCAGCTCTTTGAATAGCGTGCATCGCAAATTTGATCGTCATACATCAATACCTGTCCGTGCGTATTACGGGCGGCTTCCACGGAAGGTGCACTCAAAAAAGTGCTACCCTGATAACGCTGGCAACAATCGTCGTTACAGACATCGATGCCGATGCTACGGTGTTTTTGTTCCACATTCGCTAACATCCAGGAGCGGGCGGTAATCGTCTGCGCTTCCAAAAGAGCGGGCGGACAGGCTCGCCCCATTTCGGAAGTAGCCACGCACATGAGGTACTGTTCCAGCGGGAGCTCATTAATGACCAGGAGCTCATCGCCGTGCTTTTGGATAATGATGGTGCCCGGAAGATAGACATTGATGTATTTTTTCCAGTGAAAACTACGGCCGCTGATGACGTTTTTTATCTTTACGCCGTTTTTCGGACCGATGTTGTCTTGATCGACCACGGGATAGAGCTTCACCTTTTTTTCAGCGTACCATTCGTCATTATGACTCTGAATATGGATTTGATCGGCCTGGCGTTTGAAAAAGAAGGTGTTTGAACCATCAGTGGTAAACGTTCGGCCCATAAATTCGATTTGATATGACGCCTCCTGCGGCGTATCCAGTTCGATCGAAGTATAATTATCTTCAGGCAGTACAATGCCTATCCGCAGGGTCGGCTCTTCGGTCGGTATCGCTCCGGGCGTTAACATAGGTTATCTTTCCTTTTCTAAATAGCAGCCTTTTTCAGTCATTTTGTAAATAGGCATCGATACCAGCGCCCAGCGCAGGCGCTTCGCGCAGGTTGGAAGCCACAATGAGTCCGGATAGATCGTTGTAGTGATTTTTGGATTCGTTATCGAGCACACCGGATGTTTTGATCATCTGTTCCAGACTCCGTAATAGCGGCTTTGCCAAAACGCTTTGTCCGCTATCCGACGCAAATATCTCGCCCAGACGTTGTCCCAGAATAATCCGTTCGAACCGTTGCCCGTGGTAATTATGTTGCATGGAAGGCTGCGGTTTATTGGGATTGACAAAATCAAAAAATCCCTGCCAGCCGGCAAAGAGGGTTGTTATTCGTTCGTATAACAAACGGGCGAGACTCTCCACGACGCGCTCGAATGTCTTGCGGGCTGCTGAGTCGCCATTGGCCGCCATAGAAGCAATTTGCAGAGGATAGATTTTTTGGTCATTTAATTCAGAGAGTGGCCGTTCTGCGGTTTCCGCATATAGTTTCTGAATACCGCCGGCGGCAGCGTAATTTTCCATGGAGCGACCGTGTTCGTCTTTCAGCTCCCAGCTCTTGGCAATCCAATCTTTAATTTGATCGAAGGGCAACAATGTTCCGTTTAATTTCATGGCATCGGCAATGCCCGTTCCGCCGCCCAGGTAATAAGCGTTGTCTACGTCTCGAAACCTGCCGCTGTCGGCGTAATTTTCTCCGATGCCACAATAGTCGGCGTCGCTGCCAATGTGGCGTATCGGAGCAGAGATAGGGATATCCAGTTCTTTTAAACGCGCTTCGAGACGATCACAATAATCAAGAATGCGCGGCCCGTTGGCAACCACGGCAATACCGCGTTTATCGTCGGTTTTGAGTCCGGGCATACCCAAACCGATCAGGGTGTTTTGCGATTGTGTGGTACGGGCGATTACGGCGATCACCTGGGCGCAGGCTTCGATATAAACCGTTGCCTGTTGTTTTTCGTGGTCCGTTAATTGAATTGCAGATTGCTCCCGTTCCTGTAATTGCTGTTTTACGGGGACAGGGTTAAAATCCGGTTGATGCCCTTTGATGGTGTGATAGTAAACTTCCGCATGCACGCTGCCGAGGGCAAACGTGTCGTATTCGCTCTTTTGATCAATCTGCCAGCCGCTCACTTTTGAAGCGCCGCCGTCCAAACCGATAATGACGGTCGCATCTTTGTTGTTCTGTTCTGTCATGGGTTATTCCGTTTTATTTTGCCTGGTTTAACATTCTACGACGCCGAATGGCTTCCAGCCGCATGTGGTCTTTGGCTTCGTCATTGCGATCGATGGTTTGCTGGTCAATGCTGTGATCGGTGCCGCCTTCGTGCCGGATCACTTCGTAAATCGCATCCCAAACGCGTCCGATTCGGTGATGTTCGCTGATGCGCAATACCATATCATAGTCTTCGCCATAATTACGGGCGAAAGGATCGTCGTTCACGCTGAAGAGAAAATCGCGAATAAGGGCGATGGGGATAGAGCGGGGGGCGCCCGCACCGTTTATGCGCAGCAAATTGTTGCGGCCGTTTTCTTCGGTCCATTCCTCGTGTTTTACCACCGGAAGGTTTTCCATACGCTTAAGCTGACCCGAGGCCTGTTTTTCCCATACTTCATAAGACCCGATTACCATACCGATACGTTCATCCGATTCGTAAACAGCAAGAATTTTTTCTACCGCATCGGGCTTCAGGCGGTCATCGGAATCCAGTTGCACATAATATGTCCCTCTGGCGATTTTAGCGCCCATATTCAGACATAGTCCCAGGTTATTGATGTCGTAAACCAGAAGTTGCACCTGCGGCTTGTTCGGATCATACTGATCGCCGCCTTCCATGTAGCGTTGCACCTCTTTAACCGTTTCATCCTGCGGACCGCCGTTAACGGCCACGATCACTTCCACATCCTGAACGGTCTGGGCTTGAACGCTTCCAATCGCCATTCCTATAAATTCCGGACGATTATTAACCGGAATAATCACGGAGGCTTTTAATTCGGCGTCCTGCGGCGGGGACGGTCGTTTTTTATAATGACTGCCGGGGTTGAGATACGTTCCTGAGCGTTTAAGGTGTTCGCTCAGCACATTTTCGGCTTCCAGCTGGCTGTCCTTTCCGGCCAGAAGGTAATCGAACACATTGTGTTGTTTGCCCCGGGCGGTTACGCGATAGAGGGAGCCGGCATAACGATTTGCCACATGAACCAGGTCGAACGATTCGGAAATTTTTAAACGTAGATCGTACAAGGTGTTGAATTGAAGTTCGGGATCGGCGAAACCTGCTTTTTTCAACGCCTCCTTGCGAAAGGCATACACTATACCATAATCCTGATTATCGCGTAAACGTCCCTCATGGTGTTTGAGCAAATGGATTTCTTGTACTTGTCCGTCTTTCTCCAGTTCGTAATCGGCGTAAATCATTCCGCCTTTGGGATGGCGTTCGAAGGTTAAAGCAAATAAATCCACGGCGCCCTGCATTAATTGCACCTGCGCCTGTCGATTATCGATATATATAATCAAAGGCGCCCGACTGGTTTCAAAGGCCTGATTCAGTTGCATGCCCAAAGATTTATCTTCGTTTGATACAACATGGACGGGTATAGCGGCTTTGTTTATTTCAGAGATCTTTCTTTCAATCGAAGCGTGGTTTTGGTTCGTTAAGATAACGACTTCTAATGCCGTATTGGTTTGTTCAAAAATGGATTGAACAGATGCAAGAAAACGTTCCGTGTTTTTGCTCTGTTCCTCTTCGTAGTGTAATAGAATCGAAGCCTTGGGTTCGCTCATACCGTCTCTCCTCTGTATTTAGTATATAAGATAATTCGTTCGCATGGATTTGAATGATTGCAATTCGGCTTGCCAGCCCTTGGCAATGGAATCAACCGGTATTTTTTTCTGAAGCGCCTTCATAATGGAATCGGAGCCCACAACCTTGTTAAACATGCCGATGCGGTTTTTGTTTGCAAATAAATCGTGCTCCGGATAAAGCTCCATGACGGTTTGCATAATATGCAGCCCGGTACGATAGGCCGGAAAACGCCGCTCATCCGTAATATGTAACTGGACGCCCTGGCAAATTTCGCCTTCATAAGTGGCATAGTAAGGGTGGAATGACAGGGGGCGGAAAAGGACGCCTTCGATTTCGAGCTGGTTTAATGCTTCTGCCAGTTCAGGTCCGTTAATCCACGGAGCACCTACGATTTCAAACGGCGAGGTATAGCCGACCCCTTCCGAAAGCACCCGAAGTTCTCCAAACGTACCGGTGGCGCACATATATAATACCGTTTCCCAGTGCGGTACATGCGGCGAGGTGGGCACCCACGGTAAGCCGGTATCGCCCCATAACATATTTCGTTTCCATCCGATCATCGGGATAACGGTTAATCGGCAATCGATATCATATTCGTTATTGAATAACTTCGCCAACTCTCCAATGGTCATGCCGTGGCGGTAGGGAATAGGGTAAAGACCGACAAAAGAAAAAAACGGTTCTTCAACCAGGTTGCCGCTCACCCGAAGTCCTCCGATGGGATTGGGACGGTCGAGGACGATTACTTCTTTATCATGTTCGGCAGCCGCTTCCATTACCATCGCCATGGTGTATATATAGGTATAACCACGCACGCCTATATCCTGAATATCCGCAAGAATAACATCGACGTTCTCCAGCATTTCCGCGGTGGGTTTCCTGTGCTTACCGTAAAGGCTGTAAACAGGGACGCCGGTTGCGGGATCGGTGGTATCTTTAACATGTTCGCCGGCGTATAAGGCGCCGCGTATACCGTGTTCCGGACCGTAAAGTGCTGTTAGGTTAACGTCGGGGTGGGCGTGCAACATATCCGCCGTGGTTTGTAATTGACTGTTTACGCCGCTGGGATTGGTTAACAGCCCCACACGCTTATTTTTCACAAGGTTCAGATGGTTTTGCATTAAATTTTCATTACCGAGTAATAGCTTGGTTTCGCGAAGCGGAGCGGGAAGAGGCGGTTCGGTTTGCGACTCTTTTTGCATGTAACAGCCCGAAACGAAAACAAATATTAACACGCCAAGTACAGCTCGTTTACAGCCCCTTCGAAAAATAGCAAATATCGACGTTTTCATGACCACGCATTCTTTTTTATAATCAATAATCCAGTTTATTAAGTAAATGAACAAACTTTGACAAAATAAGAATTATACTTTTTAAATCAAAACGATTTTTGGCTAAACCTTCATTCGCTTGGGCGTAATGAGTTCCATTAATTTTTCGAACCAATCCAGCATAAAACAGCTTTGGATGAACAACATAAAAAACACAATCTACTGCTATTCGTGTCTGTTCGTTGCTTAACGATCGCCGCTGATGAAGTTGCCGAACAATCCGCCGATGCCCTTTTGCTCGCCTTTTTGTTCATGACGCGCTGCAGCATAAATGCGATCTGCCAGGCGGGAGAAGGGCAAGCTTTGAAGATAAACCAGACCCGGTCCGGAAAGCGTCGCCAGGAATAAACCCTCGCCGCCGAACAGGGCGTTTTTGAATCCGCCGATAAACTGAATATCGTATTCGACGCTGGGTGCAAACGCCACGAGGCAACCCGTGTCCACCCGGAGTCGTTCACCCGCCACAAGCTGTTTCTTTACGATCGTTCCGCCGGCGTGGACAAAGGCCCTG
The DNA here is from genome assembly GCA_964542915.1 of uncultured Calditrichaceae bacterium. Taxonomy (GTDB): domain Bacteria; phylum Calditrichota; class Calditrichia; order Calditrichales; family Calditrichaceae; genus CAZIVP01. The sequence goes on from CAZIVP010000026.1 coordinate 30,793, forward strand.
CCGTTGCCGATTAATTTCTGCAGTATAAAACCCTCTCCGCCAAACAGACCGGTTCCCAGTTTTTTCGTAAAAGCTATTTCCACATCGATTCCGGAAGCGGCGCACAAAAAGGCGTCTTTCTGACAATAGAACTGACCGCCGAATTCCATCAGCTCAACCGGAATGATTTTGCCGGGGTAGGGCGCTGCAAAGGCGACATGACCTTTACCGTTGCCGTGATACAGGAAGGTTGTAATAAAAAAACTTTCGCCCGTAATCATGCGCTTGAATCCGCTGAATAAACCGCCGCCCGTTGAGGTTTGCATTTCGACGCCGTCTTCCATATACATCAGGGCGCCGGCCTCCGCACGAACGCCTTCGCCGGGGTCCAATTCGATTTCAACCGCCTGCATGTCGTCGCCGAAAATTTCGAAATCCACTACATCGGCCATAATCGTTCTCTCCTATATTGGTTACAACTACGTTTTTGAATTGCGATATGTCTGCTTTGTATCCTGGTTGGTAGTCATGCGAAGTTAAAGACGAAATCGCTAAAAATGAAATAGAGGAATTAAAAAAGCGCATGTTCGAGCTTCGATTAAAATAAAAGTGGGCAATATATAATGCCATGCCATTTATGAGGATTCAATATGTAAAATTGACAGAGCGATCGCAGAAAATGCTCTCTAATATAACCCATTAAAAAACAAAGTGATAAATTTTTTGAGATAGCTTGGTATTATTATTGCATAATATATGAGACGACAAATCATATCAATAAGAAGGAGGATTCTATGCCTATACCCAGAAGGTTTCCGTTCGCCGGTCGCAACATCATGAATCTAAAAAGCGATCTGGATCGTATTTACGATGAATTTTTCGGCGGCGAAGAAGAGCGTGGTACATTTGGATCATGGATTCCCGCCGTAAATATCGAAGACAGTGAAGAGGCGTTATTGGTTTACGTTGACCTGCCCGGCGTCGAAAAAGAAGACGTTAAAATTACGTTTCAGGACAAGACCCTGAATATCAGCGGCAAGAAGCAGGAGCCGAAAAAGAAAGAAAACGTGGATGTAGTGCGTTCGGAGCGTGTTTTTGGTACGTTCAATCGCAGTTTCCAGATACCGGATTCGATACAATCCGATAAGATAGAGGCCAATTTTACCAATGGCGTATTGATCGTAACCCTGCCCAAAGCCGAAGAATCCAAAACGCGAGAAATTAAGGTCAACATCAAATAAGAAGAATAGGCAATACCCCTGGATTACCTTCCCGAGTCCCTTTCGGGAAGGTAATTTTATATGAAATAGGGAGATGTTTAGGGTATGCGTTTCGATATTGAATAGCCACGCCTCGACTATTGCGCAGATATCAACTTTTTGTTTGCTACTCACGTAGATTTTTTCCGGTTATTTACTTGCACTCATTCTTTGTTTTTCGTTAAGTTAACAAAAAATATGAACTGTATAAGGAGCGTTTTTAATGAATTTCGGAATGACTGAAATTTTAATCGTTTTTTTGATTATCATTGTGCTCTTCGGCGCTAAACGGATACCGGATCTCGCTAAGAGTCTGGGATCCAGCGTCAAGTATTTTAAAAAAGGTATTACGGAAGCGGACCAGGAACAAGAACCCGATACGAATGAGAAGAATAAGACTTGAAATTGTCTGACTTTTTTACGGTGAGTTAATCTAAAATTTCATTATTTATTCATAAATTTTGTACTATCTCCTGCCAAATTGACATACTGTGTTTTAAAGCGTTTAAACGAGCTAACATGATACAGGTCGAAAACCACTACACCCAATTATAATAATCAAACAGCTGCTCCATCAATTACTGCGTAACGTGTACATTTAACGTACCTGTACAATGCGACCACGCCTATTTTAATGACCCAGGCCGCTTTTCGAATCCGGTATAGGGCAGACGATTGATTCATCTTTTATGCTCGATATTATTAATTGGCACCATACTTGCAAACATCCTGTGAAAAAAATCATGAGGAGGATGAAAATGCAAATTGACAAATTTACGATAAAAGCCCAGGAAGCGATCAACGAAGCGCAGCAGATCGCTTCTGACAATGGACATCAACAAATTGAACCGGAACATTTGTTAAAAGCTTTGATGCTGGATGCCGATGGTATCGTGATATCAACCGTTAAGAAATTCGGCATTCCGGCGGAGCAGTTACACGAAAAACTCGATGATGCCATCCGCATCCTTCCCAAGGTGAGCGGAACGGGCGCAGGACAAATTTACATCAGTCAGAACGCCCATAACGTTCTGAATGACGCCTGGAAAGAGGCCAAAAATCTGAAGGATGAATATGTAAGCACTGAACATCTATTATTGGCCATGAGCGGTAATCATTCGGGCAAAGCCGGCGAGATTTTGCAATCATACGGGTTGCATCGTGACATGATCCTTAAAGCACTGAAAGAGCTTCGGGGTAAACAACGCGTCACCGACCAGAATCCCGAAGCGAAATATCGTGCTTTAGAGCGTTACGCAAAAGATTTAACCGAACTGGCGCGCGAGGGGAAACTGGATCCCGTCATTGGACGCGATGAAGAAATCCGGCGTGTTTTACAGGTATTGTCCCGTCGTACCAAAAACAACCCGGTTTTAATCGGCGATCCGGGCGTGGGCAAAACGGCCGTTGTTGAAGGTATCGCCCATCGTATCGTCAACGGCGACGTACCGGAAAATTTGAAGGATAAGCGTATCATCGCGTTGGATATGGGCGCACTCATCGCCGGCGCAAAATTTCGCGGCGAGTTCGAGGAACGTCTGAAAGCGGTCTTGAAAGAGATCACTGAGTCGGAAGGGCAACTTATACTCTTCATCGACGAATTACATACGCTGGTCGGCGCCGGCGCAGCCGAAGGCGCGGTGGATGCCTCCAACATGGTGAAGCCGGCCCTGGCGCGCGGCGAATTACACGCCGTGGGCGCCACCACGTTGGATGAATATCGCAAAAATATTGAGAAGGATGCGGCGTTGGAACGGCGATTCCAGCCCGTATTGGTGGACGAACCCAGCAGTGAAGATACTATTTCGATTCTACGCGGACTCAAAGAGAAATACGAAGTGCACCATGGCGTGCGCATACAGGATTCCGCGCTGATCGCTGCGGCGGTGTTGTCGGATCGCTATATTTCCGACCGATTTTTACCGGACAAAGCCATCGATTTGATCGATGAGGCGGCATCCAAGCTGCGCATTGAAATCGACTCCATGCCGGCCGAATTGGACGACATCGAGCGGCGCATAAAGCAATTGGAAATTGAGGCGGTGGCACTGAAGAAGGAAAATGATAAAGCCGCCCGCGAACGACTTGAAAATGTAAAGAAAGATATCGCCGAGCTTGGAGAAAAATCAAAAGAGCTCAAAAGCCAGTGGATGGCCGAAAAAGATGCGATCCAGAATATCCGCGAGCTCAAGTCGCAGCTCGACGAGTATAAAGGTGAAATGGAACGTAAAGAACGCGAAGGCGAGCTGGATCGTGTGGCGGAATTGCGTTACGGCTTGATTCCACAGACGGAAAAGGAACTGGATCAGTCCAATAAACGCCTGGCGGAATTACAGAAGACGGGTAAAATGCTTAAAGAAGAAGTGGATGAAGAGGACATCGCCGAAATTGTATCGCGATGGACCGGCATTCCGTTGCAACGTATGCTGGAAAGCGAAAAAGAGAAGTTGCTAAAAATGGAAGACCGTCTGAGGATGCGCGTCGTTGGGCAGGATGATGCCGTGACCGCTGTCGCCGACGCCGTACGGCGTTCGCGTGCGGGCCTGAGCGATCAGGACCGCCCCATCGGTTCCTTCATCTTTCTGGGTTCCACCGGCGTCGGAAAAACCGAGCTGGCCCGCGCCCTGGCCGCGTTTCTGTTTGACGATGAATCAGCCATGATACGGATCGATATGTCAGAATATATGGAGCGACACTCCGTATCCCGTCTGATCGGTTCGCCGCCCGGTTATGTCGGTTATGAAGAAGGCGGGCAATTGACCGAACAGGTAAGGCGAAAGCCGTATTCCGTTGTTTTGCTGGACGAAATCGAGAAAGCCCACTCCGAAGTGTTCAATATTTTACTGCAGGTTTTGGATGACGGACGTTTGACGGACAATAAAGGACGGATCATTAATTTCAAGAACACGATCATTATTATGACATCCAATCTGGGGGCGCAATATATCCGCGAACGGGCGGAGCATCTCTCGGATGATACGGCGGATCAGATTTACAATGATATACGCAAGAATGTGTTGAATCTTTTGAAACAGAATCTGCGACCCGAATTTCTGAACCGTATCGATGACATTGTCGTGTTTCATCCGTTAAAACGGGAGCACCTCAAAGAAATCGTACAGTTGCAATTTCAGAGACTTACAAAAAATCTCGAAGACAAAGGCCTGGAAGCTGTACTGGATGAAAACGCCGCCGACTATCTGGTTGAACGCGGTTACGATCCCGCATTTGGCGCCCGGCCCTTGAAACGCTTGATCCAGAAAGAGATCGTCAATAATATCGCGCGCGAAGTCATTGCCGGAAAAATAACACCCGGCAAGCGAATCGAAATCAGTCGCAACAGCGATGGACTGAAATTTTCGAGCAATTAATTCTAACAGCAATAGGAAAGTACATTAAACCCCTGTCATTAAACATGGCGGGGGTTTGTTATTTTAAAGGGCTACTTTCCAGGCTTGTTTCTAAATGGGATGGTCTCTATATTGTTTTAAATGTAAAAAACCAGTATATAAACGTATTCAGTGGTTTTATAGCATGGTCCTTAAGCAAGGCCTTACTCCGTGTTCATTCGTATACGAAAATATTCATGGCATTACCCCTCCTATAGAAGACATACAACAGTAATTCGATAGTTGAAAAATGAATGATTTTGTCGATTCAATACAAAATCAAACGCAAACAGTGAAAGGCAAGAATCATGAAATTAATGCTACAAATCGGGTTCACCATGATCCTAATGCTGCAGTCCGGAAGAGCTTCGGACGCATTGGAAACCAACCAAACCTGTAAAGCCTGCCATCCATTGGTTTTCAAGCAGTGGCAGAGCTCCATGCATGCCAGAAGCACAGCAAACTCGGATATTTTGTATCAAAAAATGATGCAATGGGCAATTGAAGATACCAAAGGTAAAGCCCGTAAAATGTGCCGCAATTGCCATTATCCGTATGCAGCCACTGCAGGATTAAGCGAACACCAGAAGGCGCGTCCCGTGGATTGCGTTTTTTGTCATTCCGTCGATCAGGCGGACCAACCGCCGAAATTCTCCAAAGTGTTTTACAGCGGCGCATCTTCGGATAAATCAGACTACCATTCCATAGAAGGCCGCGAACATTTCAGCGACAATACGCTTTGCATGCGTTGTCACGATGTATTACGCAATCCCAAACAGGTGGAAGTGTGCATCACCGGCATGGAGGTTCGCCACAGCAAGGGCATGGAGCGCGATTGCCGGATTTGTCATATGCCGGAGCAGGGCGAAGACGATACACGTTCGCATACGTTTTTAGGTCCCCACAACGCTGAGTTTTTAAAGGGCTCCCTCAGATTATCGGCTGTTTTTTCGGATAACGACTCGCTTATTATAAAGGTCGATAACAGCCAAACGCCGCACGCCTATCCGACGGGTTCGCCGTTACGACAGGTGTTGTTAAAAGTGGAAGCCTTTGATAGCAGCGGCGAGCGCATATTTTCAAATTGGGAGAAAAATGTACTAAAAGAAGCGCCCGGCGCCGCCTTTGTCCGCATTTTTGAAAATGACGCCGGACAATTCCCCGTTCCGCCCTGGCAGGCGACCGCCGTTAAGATGGATACGCGTATTAAAGCGGGCGAACAACGAACCGTCGCATACGCGTTAGCTCCGAATGCATTTTCTGTGAGGGCCCGATTATTGTTCCGCCTGGCGCCCGCCAATATTTTAAAACGGCTGCAAATCGATGACCCTTATCTGACCCAATCGCATCTAATCGCTCAAATTGAAAAGCAACGAGATTGAGGTGATGACATGCGTATTCGCGGCGACATGGAAATTGAAGACATTATCGAAATGTATCCTGATACGGTCGGGCCGATGCAAGAAATGGGCGTACAGTGTATGGTCTGCGGCGAACCGGTATGGGGTACCCTGCGCGAAAAAGTTGAAGAAAAAGGGTTAAATCTGCAACAGGTCTTGCAGCGTCTGAATCGCGTCGTTGAGGAAATAGAAAATCAATCCTGAACGTTACCTTCTCAGTTGCCGGCCATATGGTAGCGAGGACGGCCAATTAAGGAAATTTAACAGGGAGTTTCAGGAATCAATGATAAAACAAAAACTCAAAACCATTCGCATTAAGCGCTTAATGATATTCAGTTTTTTCGGGATCGTCGCCGGTTACGCCTACTATTATTTTATCGGCTGCAATACCAACAGTTGTCCGATTACCAGCGACCCCTTTTTTAGTATGGGCTACGGCCTTGCGATCGGACTCGTACTGGGATTGGATTTCAAGAAAACAAAGAACGATGGGTAATCTATGGAAATAGTGCTTTATATCATTATTGCTGTCATTGGTTTTTTTCTTTTTTTACAATTCATGTTCGTCTTATCCGCCCGATTTAGAAAAGGCAAAGAAGTGAGTGGTATTAAGGGCGCGCTGGGGAAAAAGATCGCAGCAGGAGAACGCGTACTGGTCTATTTTTTCTCGCAGACCTGCTCGGCTTGTAAACCGATGACCCCCGTTGTGGATAAATTACAAAAAGAATACAAAAATGTCTTTAAAGTTGATGTACGGCGCGACGGCGAAACGCCCCGTAAATTCGGTGTGATGGGGACGCCGGCGACCGTGCTTGTCGAAAATGCTCAGATTGCGGCCTTTAAAATGGGGGCAAAGAATGAAAATCAGTTACGTAAACTTTTACAATGATGCATCACCGACAAGGTCGCCCGTTTTTCATTATTGAATTTGATCTAAAAAACAGATTTTTTTGATTATATTTGCACTTTAGACAGTATACCAATTGAAAAGCGGTTTATTTACACTAAGTGTTCGAATGAATTTGATTCAGTCCGCACTCTTTTTAAATTTTTAACCAAATTTAAGACAAAACAGCCCAATTTACCGGATTTGAGGCAAGGATTCGATCATTGGTTATACCCATTGCCTTAATCATTGCAAACAGTGAGGCCTTAAAGGCGCCGCATACTTTTAATTTTTGTTGGCATCCGGCGGGTCAAGTGCTCAACCGTCGCAAAAAGCGTAATCAACAAAAGCCTTAAAACATGAGTAAGCTTTTCCGGTTTACGCACTTAATGTCAAGCTGTCTTTATTTTTTTTCTATATTTATGTTTACCGCGTGTGTGTTTCATTATACTGTGGGTTGAATATGGTGGATTTGATGCTTTTCAAAAGCACGGTCGGTCGTTTTAAATGATATCGAAACCGGTTTTCAGGTACTATTCATTTGAATACCGGTAACGAAATATAAATAAAAAAATCAGGACAATCAGGGCGCCAATCGGTACCAGAAGGGAAAAGGCCAGGATGACCCATAGGACGCTTTTTGTTTTCCAGCGCTCTTTAATAAGCAATGCCGTTAAGGAGAGCGTTTCGGGAATTTTATGAAGAAATACCGCCAGGAAAACTACCATTCCCAATTGCGGGATTTTCATTCCGCTTCCTAATACCAGACCCGTCGTCAAGCTATGAATGGATAATCCGATGAGTGCGCTGATATCCAGGCGGTGAATTTGGCAATCTCCGGAAGGGCAGGGATGGGTCATCATGAATTTTTCCATCAAGTAAAGCAGAAGGAATCCAAGAAGAACCGGCAAACCGGCTTTTTCGCCAAGACTTCCAGCGGCTTGTGGGAGCAGGTGCAACAGAGCGGCGCTTAAGAGTATGCCGGCACCAAAGCTGACCAACAGATGAAATGCACCCGTTTTGTTTCGAAAGAATAGAGCGATGATCCCGCCAGCCCAGGCGCCGATAATCAACACACCGGAGTAGAGTAAAAAATTTATACTGTGCTCAACCATTTTACACTCTGTTGCTTCAATCTATCTTGACTCATTTCTTTAACCTTTGCCGATTCGCCCATGCAAACCCGGATGTAATTCTTTTCGTTTCAGATCGCCGGGCCGAAGAATCTGAATGATACGATATTGCGGGCGGTAGCGCCGGTCCAATTTGCGAATGGCGATAATCGCAAGCAGAAGAAACAAAAACCCGCCGACGGTCATGGTCAGTTCAGAAGAGAGCGCCAGCCACTCTGCCACCAGCGCCCCAATGCCCAGTCCCAGGAAAAACAGGAAAAGCGCCGTTCCATAAATCCAAAATACCGCCTGGGTGAGCTGCCGGGCAGGCAATGCCAGCTTCACCCAATCGCCTGCAGCGGCATGAACCACATTTTCTGCCTCCACCTCCAAGGTCTCCGGCGTGGTGACGCCAAAATACATGGCGTTGTAGGGGCAGCCCGGATCGGCGCCGGAACAGGTTAAGGCATGATCCACCCGCACCACCGTCTGATTGCCCTGCACGCGAATGACTCTTCCGGTTTTGACGTTTTCTTCCTGCATGATCTATCTTCAACTTCCGCGCTTAAATTTATGAGCGCCGTGAGCAGCAACTGCCGCCACTGGGAACAATATCCCCGGTTTTATGAATTAACACCATTCCGCCAAATAGCTGTCCCACATTGTCGCTGCCGCATTTGGGGCACTTTAAATCCAGACCATCTTCCTTCTGGCGGATGGAAGTGAAAATTTCAAATTTCTCTCCGCAATCCAGACATTTGAATTCATACGTGGGCATAACTTTCCTTTACCTATTTTATTTTTCCCATTTTTCGCAGGGTGCCAATGGGACACACATCGTAGAGCACCTGCTTGCCGGCGGCTTCACAGGTCTTCACCGCGGCCTCAGACCAGGAACCGGGCGGCATCCAGATCACCTCCGGGTCGTAAGCAAGGACCTGATCCAGCAGTTTCTCGGTGTTTTGTGGCGCCAACACCATCAAAACCACCTGGGGTTTTTCCGGCAGCGCATGGAGCCCCGGGTAGCAGGTGAGATCTTCGATGCTTTCATATTTAGGATTAATGGGGTAAACTGTATATCCGGCATCCGACATAGTGAACAGCAGCTCGTAGCTGTATTTCAGCAT
>CAZIVP010000027.1:0-37247 GCA_964542915.1 uncultured Calditrichaceae bacterium
CGTTACGCAACGATTGAAATACGTAACGCTCTTCAGTATGGATGGTTAACATAATGATTTCCGTTTCGGGCACTATCCGTTTTAAAACGGCTACGCCATCCGTCCCGGACATCTTGGGCAAGCTTATATCCAGCATGATAACATCGGGTTTGTCTTCCGCAATGTGTTGTATGGCCGATTCACAATCGCCATAATTGCTAATGCATTGATAGAATGGATTCTTATTAATTAAGTCACACAGTATGTTGCGAAAATCCGAATCATCTTCAATCACGGTTATTTTTAGCATGGCTTTATCTTTTCATTTGCATAAAAGCCCTAATTCCCTTTTAAGATTGTTCGAACTTGCCCGTTTTTAAACAAAACCTATCTAAATTTTCATAAGAATGTAACTACCCTTTAGGGTAGTTTTGCAGAAAAGATAACGCTGGTTTTTCCCTTTAAAGAAGAATCAAACACAACCGTCCCGCCAATGGATTTCGCACGCTCCTTCATGTTTTTTACGCCGTTCCCGCCATGATCCTGCACTTGAACCGCTCCGTAACCGTCGTCGGTCAGCGTAATTTTGATAAAACCATCATTCATGCGAATGTTAAGCGTTACATTCTTACAGCCTTCGGCGTGTTTCAAAATATTATGCATCCCTTCTTTAAAGATGCGGAGTATCTGTTTACGCCAATCCATCGGCAAAATAATGTGTTTATATCGCTCTTCGAGACCAATTAACCGGAAGGCGATATCCGTTTTTCCGAACAGATCGTCGCTAAAATTTTTCAGGTGAACCGCTAATTCAAACAGCGATTCTTCCCCGGGATCCAGTTCCCATAACACTTCTCGCAAATCTTTATACAGCTCATCCGCATTTTCTTTGATCTTTTCGGTATAGCCGTCAATGGCATGATTTTGTTTAATTTCGTTTTCCATTAATTTGGTCATCAGCGCGATTTTGGTAATTCGATGACCAAGGTTATCATGAAAGTCCCGATAAAAATCATTTCGCATATTCTCCTGCATTTGACTTTTAGCCCGTTCCACTTTAATAACCTGGCGTATTTTATTACGGTACCACAAATACCAGAATGAAGGGAGTCCAATCAACACAAGCAAAATAAACCACCACTGCCGCCAAAACGGTTTATTGATGACAATGGATAATTGGCGACTCTGCGAGCTCCAGATTCCGTGCGCGTTTGAAGCTTTCATTTTGAAAGTATATTCGCCAGGGATCAGATTCGTATATGTAACCGCACGTTTTGTACCCAGGTTGCGCCAGTCTTCTTCCCATCCTTCTAATTTGCATACATAGCGGTTAAAACGACTGGCCTGGAAGTGTAAACCCAGAAAACGTATCGAGAAGGCATTAGCGTGATGAGGAAGAACAATCCCGGCGCTTTTATTTAACGAATCCCCGGAAATCTTATAATCGGGGCCGGCGTCGAATCGTTCAAATGCTAATTTAGGTGCAATGTTATTGGTAATGTTCTTTGGATAAAAACGGTTAAATCCGTTAATCCCGCCGAACAATAATTCGCCGTCGCTTTTACGGTAGGCGGCCCCCAAATTGAATTCGTAATCCTGCAAACCATCTTCCACATGAAAATTTATAAAACGCTCGCTTTCCGGATCGAAACGCGAAATGCCCCTATTTGTGCTTACCCAAATCCGACCGAACGCGTCTCCCTGAATACCATATATTACATTATTGGCCAGTCCCTGCTTTATCGTATAACAGGTAAATGTTTGTTTCGCGCGATCAAATTTAATCAATCCGCCGCCGTAACTGCCGAGCCACAACATGCCTCTGCTATCCTCATAGATGGCGAAGATCGTATTGTTGCTCATCGTATTGGTGTTAGTGGAATCGCGATAGTAATAGCTGAACGTATCCCGTTTGGGATCGTATTCGATCAAACCGTTTTCCCAGGTACCCAGCCATAGATGACCGTCGCGACTCTCATAAATGGTTATGATCCAATCATGATCTGAGTAAAGCGGTTTTCCGGCGAAGCGATAACCCCGGAACCGTTCCCGTTCCGTATCGAATCGTACAAGTCCGGCGCCGTTGGTAGCCATCCAGATCGTATTGGATTGATCGATAAGTAAACCATAAATGGTATTGCTTTGTAATCCACCGTTCGCGCCTTCCTGCTTCGAATAATGTTTATAGCGGTTCGTCTCAGGATTGTATTTAAAAACGCCGTTAGCAACCGTGGCAAACCATAGATTACCCGTGTGGTCTTGTTCAATATCCCGCACGGTCTGATTTTTAAACGGTTGACCTGCTTCGTTTAAGAATTGCTTATGTTCAATGTTTCTTTGTCCGTTTTGCTCATACTTGATCACGCTATAGCCCAGATTCGTACCAATATATAAGGCGCCCTCATCATCTTCAAAAAACGTCCATATCACGTTACGCAACACATCCGGGTCGCCCGGTTTGGCCAATTGTTGATGGTTAAAATGTATAATCCTGGGATTGAATTTGAGCAAACCCGAACTTTTCGTTCCCAACCAAATAGTCTCGCTGTGATCCTGATACATATTAATGACCAGCGGATCAATTTCTGGAAATAAACCCGCAAGTTTTAAAGGTCTAAAAGACAGGGATTCAAAATCGAATACGCCGATTTGTCCGTTATTGAAGACCAGCCAGAGGCGATCATTCGTGTCTTCAAACATATAATTGAGGGTATTGGAGCGCAACCCGGCGGTTACTTGTTCGCGACAATCGATCCGTTTGAAATGACCCGTTTCCCGTTGGTATAAACTAAGCCCGCCCTCTCTGGCGCCCACCCAAAGCCGTTTATGACTGTCCTCAAAAATAAACCGAATCGCATTTCCGGCGAGACTGTTTGCGTTGCCGACCTCTTTTTTAAAATGATGCAATACTTTATACGGATGGGATTTCAAATCGAAAACAAAGCAACCGTTTTTGAGTGTACCGACCCATAACCACGTTTTGTGATCTTCACACAATCGTATGACCGCATTATCCGGGACTAGGGCGGGACCTCCCAAATTTATTTGCCTGATCAATGCACGGTGTTTATTAAAAACATACAACCCCTTTCCCGAACCCACCCAAAAGCGACCGAAACTATCCTGCAGAATCTTATAAACGGCCCCGCAGTCAAATCGCGAGAACCGACCTTTTTCCCGGTCATCATATTCAAGCCAGCATAAACCGTCCGAAGTACCAACCCATAACGTATGGCTGGCGTCTTCAACAATATCCGTAACTGAGTTGTGGGAGAGACTGTGTTCGTCAAATGGATCGTGATTATAATTCGTAAATGAATAGCCGTCGTAACAGTTCAAACCGTCGTGGCTGCCAATCCATAAATAGCCGAAATGATCCTGCGTTGTGCAATAAATAACGTTGGAAGACAAACCATCTTTAACGGTCAATCGCTCGATATTGTACCTTAAGGATGTATTCCCGGACACAATCAGACAGGCGGTAAACAACACAGCCCAACGCACCATCAGGCCTCACAGGCTGATTAAACAGAAGATACTTAATTAGTTTTGTTTTGATGAGAGCAGAGACATTAAAATATAACGGTAGGGATGTGCTACTGCAAAAGATAAATGAAATAGTCAGCATTTAAGCGACTCTTTAACAGAGCCCGCTAAACGAATGTGTTCTGGAATAAACACAATCGCATGCATCCTTTTGCTCATTAAATGGACGCTTCATATGCCTTTAATCGGCATGCTCCGACGAGCTCCAAATCACCTTCCCTGTGCGATCGATGTACATAAGATTGCCATCCTTTAGTACCGCCGCACGTTTATGTTTGAAGGGATGCGCTTTATCGTAGCGGATGGCAACGACCGTATTCCCGTCTTTATCGATATACCCCCATTGTGCGCCTTTCTTAACAGCGGCCAGTCCCTCGCTAAAATCACGAACATGTTGAAATTGTGGCGCGACTACCATGGCGCCGGTCGTATCAATAAAACCCCAGCGTTCTCCGGACTTCACCGCGGCGCGGCCCTCTTTAAAATCCGACGCGTCTTCAAATTCGGCGGGTACGACGATCTGCCCCTTCAGGTTGAGAAAACCGATCATTTCTTCATCGTGGTAACGTGTCAATCCGTTCACAAACCGGTCCACACGGTATTCATCCGACTCAAATACGATTTCACCCTTTTTATCGATGAACACATTTTCATAACCGATGGGGAACCACAATATATGCTTTACTCGTTGCACCGGCGCCAATCCGTCGCTGAAATAACGGGCATGGGCATAATCGGCGTCAATGGCAAAGGCGCCGGTCTTATCGATAAATCCCCAACGATAGTAGATTTTAACAAACAAAAAACGATCCGTCACACGAACCGGGGCGAGGCCTTCGGCAAAACTATAGGCCTTTATAAAAGCCGGTTCAATGACGAGTTGCCCGCTATGATCGATAAATCCCCACAAATCATTTTTCTTCACTGCGGCCATGGAATCGGAAAAGCTGCGCGCATCCTGATAGAACGGTTCGACAACCATGACGCCCACGCGGTTGATAAAGCCCCAGCGATTATTGTTTCGGATACGGGCGCGTCCGTCGCTGAAATCGAAGGCCAGTTCAAACTGCGGCTCAATAACCATATTGCCTTCGCCGTCAATATAACCAAAGCGATCGTTAATACGAATGAGATAACGATGCATTGATGAGGCTTCCTCTCCGTTTCCAAGCGATATAAAGATAAACAAACATATTAAAACGGTGATGATACTATTTTTACGATACATGCTGATTTCCTGACAAATTTATGTTCCCGTTAAACGATTTCTAATTCAAGATGAAGGCAATGTGGCGACAAACAGCGTTCCGGCATGGATACAATGCCAGTGGATGCGCTCAGCCGCCGCCGGGATAATAAACGAATGGCCACGCTTCGCCGGCGTCATGCGTCCCGACCATTGTAATTCGAATGTGCCTTCGAGAACCAGGGCAATTTGAACACAATCTTTGGTTTCCACTTCCAAAACATTTTCGGCCGCCACAACATGACGGATGACCTGAAACTCCTCCACGGGCGCCTGGTAAACGATGTTCCCGGACGAATCCGCCTGTGCGATCGTTTCGGGCCTCCCGAATGCGTACGTTAACATTTCCGATAAGGTATCAAAATCTTTGAATTTTGGCGTTAAGCCGGCACGCACCACATTATCGGAATTGGCCATGCATTCGATGATATTGCCTTCTACATAGGCGTGTGGAATTCCCGCCGACAGATAAATGCCCTGGCCCGCCTCCAGATGTATCAGGTTTAGCAGAAAGACCGAAAACAAGCCCACATCATTGGGATACTGCTGCTGAAGTTTAAGAAACAGCGTTTCGTCCTCTTCGCGGCGATCCTTCGTTTGAAGTTGTCGTTGAAGCTGCGAAAGGGCTTCGCCCAGTGCGGCGGGATCATCTCCGGCACGGCGCAACATAGCGGAATACAGGTCTTTCAGCGCCCTGCGGCCCTCTTTCTTACCGGTCGATCTCTCCAGATTATGAAATCGCTCTTCTCCGGTAAACCGTGCTATCGAAGGGTAGCGTTTTCCGATTTGCGCAAGTTGCGGAAGTGGACGGAAGCCGACCAGCGCCGTCAAATGATCCAGAGCAACGGCAATTTCCGGTTTATGGTTGTTGTCGGGGTAATGTTCGGGATCGTTTTTGTGCAGCCGTTCCGCCTGCTTTTTATTGGGATGCGCCTGGATCGACAGTACCTCGCCGGCGGATAACACCTTGAACAGAAACGGCAACCGCTTTCCAAAACGGAGCGCGGCCTCGCGCCCAAGCACCAATTCGGGATCGGAAGCGATATATTGCGGAAGCGTTACCCACGCGTCATCCACTTTAATTTTAGACGGCGCTCTCGGGTGATCGCCCATCCAAAGTTCAGCGTACGGTTTATCCGCTTCGGCTTCGATGCCCAGTAAATTGGGAATGATAGACGCTTTCCCGCGTTTACCCCAGGCGTAATGTTGAATCGAATTATACAGCCGGTACGGTTGGTGGGTGATGTTTGCATTCATGGGACTTAATCACAATTTTTGTTCGTAAACCGGTATGGATACGTATCCGACGATTATCGTCACTAATGGCGCGTTACATTTTGACAATGATTTCATCGATTAGCATCCAGGCCGGTTTTCCTGCGCTCTTGTGCCATGGCGGACATTGCCCGATATTCTCCGCTTTTACGCGAATATAACGTGCATCTAAACCTTTAAATGTTTGCCCGAAACGTTTCTTCAATACCGGTTTGCCTTTTTCCGCCTGTTCCATGCGATCGTTATAAGCTTGTTCGTAATGCTCGCCGTCTTCCGAGACTTCGATCGTGACCGAAGCGGGTAAAAAGATATCGTCGATGTGGTTCTTCAAAAATTCCGCTTCGATGCCGGTAATCGCTTTAACGGCGCCCAAATCGATATCGGCTTCGAAATCATTGCTTTTAAAACCCAGCCAATGCCGTTCGGGGCGCTCCGTTCCAAGCCCGCCATCGATGAGGCCTTGCGGCCCGCCCGCGGAATAACGCCGGTCAAAATCGGTTTTTAATTCAATGATCGCCCCCATGGCATCATTTTCAACGTTGATGGGTTGGCCATATTCACGAACCTGTTCAAATTGCATCATCTTACGCGCCGCCGTGGCGTTAAATTCCCCGATGTGCGGATATCCTCCCGCCGCTTCTTTATCAACCGGTACAAATTCAATGGCCTGTCCGCCGCCGGGCGAAAGCGGCGCTTCGATGTAATCTTCTTTTGCGACCACATACGTTCCTATTTCAATAGCGGTCGGTTGCTTATACCAGTCCGCCTCCATACCGTCCGTATAGATGTGCGCCAGGTAGGTCTGATCTTTTTTGAGAAAATCGGTTTGGATGCGCAAGCGTCGCGCCTTTTCATCACTAACGGTGCCCACATACCAGCGATCGGCGCTGCGGCGTGCAAACGAAACATAATCGCCGATACGTGCATGCAGGATGCGGGTTTCGTCCCAGTCCACCGGCACCTGTTCGATGAAGGCGAATGCAGGGTGACCTTCATAGTGTTCGACCAGGTCCGCCGCCATCTGCATGGGGCTGTAAATCACCACATAATAAGCCAATTGTTTGGCGAGCGTCGTTCTGACGCGATTCAAACCGGTAGAATCAAAATCGAAATTGAAAATACCGGGCGTATAATCCATCGGGCCGGCCAGCAAACGCGTAAACGGCAGGATGGTTGTGTGTTCGGGCGGGTTGCCCGGACTCCAGGCATTGTATTCCATGCCGCGCGCCCCCTCGCGGGTTAACATATTGGGATAAGTGCGGCGGATGCCGGTATCCTTAATCGGTTCATGGGCGTCGATCATTATTTTATAGCGGGCGGCGGTTTCAACCACTCTGCGGTAATGGTTTACCATCCATTGCCCGTGATGGTGCTGACCTTCGGGGCTCATAGTGCCGGCGTAGCCGGTTTTAACCGCCGGTACGCCCAAATCGGCATAAAGCTTAAAAGCCGCCTCCATTTGTTGCTCGTAATGGGGCACATTGCCCCCGCTTTCATGGTGCCCGATTAAAAAGACGTCTTTCTCTCTGCCATACCTTACAACTTCCTCCGGATCAAAATCCGGATAGGACTGGGTGTAATCCTGCACATTCTTACCGCTGAGCCAGGATTCCCAGCCTTTGTTCCAGCCTTCCACCAATACGCCGGGGATATTGTGTTTTGCGGCAAAATCCATATAGCGCTTGGTCCGCTCCGAGGTGGCGCCGTGTTTGGGACCGGCATACCAGGTATATTTGTCGATATGCATCCCCCACCAAATACCCACGTATTTCATGGGTTTAATCCAGGAAACGTCCTCCAGTGCATTGGGTTCATTGAGATTCAGGATCATCTTCGACGTAAGCAAACCGGCTTCATTAGCTGCAATTTGGATAGTTCGCCAGGGGGAAACATGGGGCGTTTCGCCTTTCACCTTTACGCCGTCCGGCCATGGTACCAGGTCGCAAATTAGGGTCAGCGAATTTTCAGAATGTTTACCCAGCGTCATGCCGGCATAATCCGTAAGATTCGCTTCATGGATGCTCAGGGCCACGCCGTTTGCGTATTTCAACGTAAACGGCGTATTGACTGCTTCTACCTCACTCAGCTGCGTTTGGCTGTATAATCGTTCATAACTGTCGTAATCCGCCGGAATCCACCAGGTTTGTGCATCCTCGCTGAATCGGAATGCTGTTTCTTCCGAAGTGATATTAAAACGGGTTAGCGCGTCTTGTTCAGGCAAATGGTACCGGAACGCAACGCCGTCATTAAATGCGCGGAAGGTTAGTTCAAGGCTGCGATTGGGAGGGGCGGTTTCTTTCAAATTAACTTTCATCTGACGATAGTGATTACGCACCGAATCGGATTCCCCCCAGACGGTAGCCCAGGTTTCATCGTATTGAGCGTGCGTAACCTCATCCACGGTAAAGGGCCCGGTCAGCGGTTCGGCTTCTTTGAACGCATAACCGAGAGCCGATGGCTCGATAAGAATCGCTCCGTTATACAGAACCGTATAACGCGCTTCACCTTCAGCCAGAAAAAAGGCCATCTCGATGTTGCCATCGGGAGAGATAACCTGGTGTACCTCTCTTTCCGCTCGGCATACGACCGCCGTAAACAGGATTAATATACCGAAGATAATATGGTTAGAAAAAGGCTTCATATCTTGGTTCCTCGCCGGGTAATTTATGTATTATCCATTCGTTTTATCGGCATCGGCTTTTAATGTTTGTACGACCTCTTTAATGGCCGATCGGTGGAATTCAGCATCAAAGCGACTTTTAAAATCCTCAAGGGTTTGCTGATAAAGTTCGCGGCGTTTCTGTAAACGTAATTTTGCCTGCACCGCACCCTGAACCTCTCCGAACGATTTATCGGGCCATTGCTCCGAATGTTCGGTGTAAAAAGCCCGTAATTTCTCTTCTGAAAAAGAGCGTATTTTATCGAGTATATAGGTTTCCTTGCAATATTGAATTAATTTTTGATCTCTGACCTCCTGAAACGTTTTACGGAATGCTGCGGTTGTGTCGATGCCGCGATGTAGCGCTTCGTGATACATGAGCTGCGGAACAATCGCTTTGTGGACAAAATCTTTAAAATCGGCAACGCTACTTATTTCCATGCGATTCTGGACTTCGGATTCGTTATAACGTTCGGCCGCATCCGTAACGCTCCAGGCGCCGCCTCTGAATTCCACAATGTTGTTATTGCGTATTTCGGGCGGCAGGGCCTCTTTGTCGATACGGTAACTGAAAGTGGCCTTTTTGCGAAACGCCTTCAGGAATTCTTCAACCATCGATTCATTGATTGTAATCTGATACGCCGAAACAAGGCTATCCAAAAACGTTTGGATGTACTGGTTTTGCTTTTTGCGGCGCACTTCCGCTTCCAAATTTCGACGCACTTGCTGAAACGGTTTCTGTTCTTTGGAGCGTTTATCCAAAAGTTTTACGATATGAAATCCGTTTTCCACGCCGGTCGGTTTGGATATAGCGCCCACTTCCAACTGCTGAACCGCTTCTCCCAGAGCATCGCCCAGTTGACTGCGTTTAAAGTAGATTGGCACTTCGCCTCCTCGGGGCGCCGAGCGGCGATCGGCGGAATAGCGCCGCGCCATCGTTGCAAAGTCGGCGCCTTTTTGAAGGGCCTCGTAAACGGAATCCGCCCGTGCTTTGGAAGTGAGCCAAATATCGGCGATTTTGTATTCAAAGACGGATTGATTATATAGATCACGAATCGCCGCATCCGTAACGGTAATCGAATCGGGCACCACCTGATGATAAAGTGCGCCGCCCTGCCTCGTTAACAATCGTTTTTTTTCGCGATCCATGAGTGCTTTAAAAGCCGAATCCTGATGCAAGCCTTCGTCATAAGCGCCCGCCAGAAAATAAAGGTCCCCCAGCCATTTATCTTCGATATAATGCCGGATCTGTTCTTCAGTGAAATCTTCCGCATTACGATATGCACTACTATTGCGGTAGTTCTGTAAAATAGTCTCCTTCGAAATACCATGGCCGTCCACTTCCACCACATAGTTGTTCTCCGGCGCTTTTTCGCCGCATGCCGCCATTCCCGCAACGACCGTCGTTGCTATTACGATATTCAATACCCTGCGTAATCCCATTTCGAACCCTTCTAATTTCATTCCTTTTAATTAAAGAGCGTAAACTTCACCGTCCGATGGAGCCGAACCATAAATGGCTCCGGATATGGATTCCGTCTTGCAAATAATGAAAAGAAACGGAGACGGCTCCATTTAATATTTTTAAATTAATTTTTTTAAGACCACAGTCCAAAAAAATGCAATCCGGCAGCAACCCTCGGTCATTCGCTCAAAACCATGGTGAACAAACCGGCGCGCATAAAAATTGGCGCTTTACATATTTGTTCAGGTAAACACACGGCCTTGGTGTATTCAACTCCCGGTCGCCCCCGTTCAGGCCGGCGTCGCGATATCCACCACTTTGGGTTTAACCAGTTTTTCGAAATCTTTGTAATCCATTTTAATCAATTCATGGTGGCTGCAGGCATTAAACGCAATGCTTTCATCCCCGGTGAGCGGTTTTGCCACGTACACATCCATATCATATAGATTTCCGAAGGGCGGCATGGCGCCGACTTCACAATCGCCAAAGGTATATTTAAACTCCTCTTCCGATGCCAGTTCAACCTTTTTGGCGCCTGTGGCTGATTTGCATCGTTCAAAGTCGACGCGGTATGACGCCGGTAAAACCGCCATAGCCATTTCGCCGTCCAACTTCAGAATCACCGTCTTCGCCAGATCTTTTCCCGGAATGTGCGCCTTGGCTGCTATTTCCTGCGCCGTATAGGCCGACGAATGCAGAATCGAAACGTATTTCACATCCTGCTGGTCGAGATATTGCTTAATCTTTCGTAACGGCATGGTAGCCTCCTTTATTGATGTTTTGCACTTCGATCAGGCAATCCCTTGTACCGTTCATTTCCCTATTTTACTTTGTCGTTTAGCTGCTATTTCATCATTGATATTAATAAAGCCTGAAGCCATGGGCAATAAAAATTGCGAAATGCACTACAAACGTCAGGAAGATTGTTCTGATTTTCAAAGGCATTTGGTAAGCCAATGCAACAACGGGCGATGCTTCACGTAAATACAAGCATCCAAACGACCTTAATCAAACGATGTTATGTCGTTATTTAAAATTTTATGAAAGGAGAACATCATGCGTACTTCCGTCATATCCCTGTTGGTTCTTTTTTTTGCCGTGCAATACGGCTGGGCGATTGACACGAAGAAAGATCAACATACATTCGATAATCTTGATATTTCGCCGCTGGAAAACGTGCACATTAATAACGACAACGGTACGCTGGTCATCACGCCTGAAGATTACGACGGCGATTTTCTGGTTGAAATCTCCCCCGACCGCGACCTTTATGTTAACGGGCTTAAAATTGAGTTAAGTCCTGAGCAGCAAAAATGGGTTGATGAATACTATGCACTGTATATGGATATCGAAGAATCGGCGCTCGAAGTCGCAAAAGAGGGCGCCCGTATTGGCGCTGAAGGCGCGGCGCTCGGTATGAAAGCCGTCTCCGGCGTCTTTAAACTATTACGCGCCGATTATGATGGCGAGGATCTGGACGCCGAAATGGAACTGGCGTCGAAAGAGATCGAGCTAAAAGCCGAACAACTGGAAATGAAGGCCGAACACGTGGAAAAAATGGCGGATACTCTGGAGAAACGTCACAAGCAGATGAAAGAAGCTATACCTGCATTGCGGGATTTGGATTCATTTTAAAGTGGTAACCGAATCACTGATTCGTATTCAAAAGGGCTGTTTTTTTTATCGCCACGCGCAGGATAAGATAAATCAACAGCCCGACGATAAAGATGATCTTCCAGTGAATCGGCAATAAAAGCGTACCTGTAATTGCAAATTGAGTCGCCAGTTCCAATATCGTGAATACCAAAACAATCGAAAAAAACGTCGTATATTCCCGTTTAATCGCTTTGCGCCAGGAAAACGGTCGATCCGACGCCCGCCAGTTTTTAAGTGAAGGAATGAACGCCGGTGTTTGAGAAGCCCACTCTTCGAACGTTTCTCCGAATTTCTCCCGCAAAAACTGCTCCTCCGCGAACATGATGCGTTCGTAATATAACCAGAAGATGAATATCATCAGTACGGGAACCCACCAGTTGTACACATACAGCGCCACGCCGATCCAAATAATAAAATTAGCCAGGTAAAGCGGATGCCTCGCAGCGGAATAAATTCCGGTTGAATTCAAAGATTGCGCCACCTGTCGTTTCGTGTTCCGTCCGGACGTACTGGGCGGCGTATGTCCGACCGTAACGATACGTAGACCCAATCCGAACAGAGAAATCAGGAATGTGAAAAGCGTCCATACCTGGTGATAGACATAAGCATCGCCGGGATATTTACTGTTGGGGATAGCCGCAAAGACGAGAACCATAAATAGCAGAGGAATGTAACTGCGATACTTGAACATCCAATTTCCATAGCTGACAAATTCTTCCCGGAGCGCCATCGACTCTATATTCCTCCAAATAACATCCTTAATTGAGCGAAACGTAAGGTAGGATATTTCGAAAAAAAATTCAAATTCTCTATTTCGAGTACGAACCACCATAAAGGGAGATATCCGTTTCTATCAAAAACAAGAAAAACAATAACATATCTGCCGTTCATGCGTATTTTAATGTCCTCACGGCGCAAATCCGCCAACCGGCGGGAAGCAGAAATCCAAAAACCGGCGTTATGACTCTGAATGAAACGGTGGATTTTTGAAAACTGAGTTACTCACGACAACAAGGTCTCACTCTTTCAAGGCATGAGCACGCATTCATTGCAAATCGTCCTGCGCCTTGACCATAAAGCAAATCAACGCTAGCCTGTTGGACAGCACGCGTCATTTTATTTTATCAAAAGTACCTTCTGTCTTTTTTGAACTCCGGGCGAGGTAAGTTGGGCGATATAGACGCCGGAAGCGACCGGACGGTTCGCACGGTCGTTACCGTTCCAGGTTATTTGATGCTTGCCGACGGCGACGTTCTTTTCAAACAGGGTAAAAACCCGCTTCCCTTCGGCGTCATAAATGGTCAACCGAACCGGCATGGCTTCGGAGAGCTCGAATGTAAACGTGGTGGATCGGTTAAAGGGATTGGGATAGTTGGGGTATAATTTCAACCGTTCCGGGACGGAAGCTATGGCGCCGTCGTCAAGCGCCGTTGTGTAATCCGATATGTGGGCGTCCATCCACGCCGTTCGTTGCCTTAACCAATCTTTAAGGTAGGTCACTTCCTCGGCATAGGTTGTTTTATCGTAAGGATTCGGATTAGGCCAAATATATTCGCCTAGGATCGGCCAGCGTTGGAAATTGCGTTGCTGGGATTCTTGCAACAGGGTTGTCATGCTGTCAATGGTTGCATTTAGTTGGGAACGGCTTAATACTGTGTTTCGTAAATCCCGCCAGCGTTCTACAAGCCACCGGGCGAAGACGGAATCGGCCAACAATTTGTCCCAGTAAAAGGGAATCTGGAAACCGTCGCTTTGCACCGCAAAATCAACCTGCCAGCCTTCGACCGACCAGGCGTCATAATAATTGGCGTTGCCAAAAGCCAGATTAAAATCCCAGATCGGTCCCAGGTGCAGTCTTGGGTCGTTACTGTCCTTATCTTTGTAAAGAAAAGTGCTCAAACGATAGCCATCCACATTACGCCCGATTTCGTTTACAATAAAATAATCGATGAACGAGTGCATGTGGACCCACGGATAATAGCCGTTATCATCCGAATTATAATCGCTGCTGTACATGAGGGATTCAAAATCGATGATATGATTTCGTATATAGCGGCGCTGTTCAACCGCCAGCTCCGAGCCGTCCGGATCGTGATATTGATAATAGATGCGATGTGAGGAATTATCCCACGGCGGAAAGGGCGAATACCAGCCGTCCGTTTTCTGGCCTTCCAGCTTATCGATTTTAACGATATATCCGCCGGTGAGATCATCGCCGCTGATTTCATCGGGATTCAGGGTTGCAATATCCACACGTCCGTCATCCCGCTTTATCTTTTCCATGAAAACATAGACGCCGCGGTAATCGCCGTTGAGTATAAGTTCGCAAAATCGCGTTCGGCTTGCGTAGCGACCCATTTTACGCGCCAAATGATAAGCCAGGGCATTACGGATCAGGCTTTTATCGCTATAGGGCGCATACAAAACCCAGTCGTTCTCTTCCGGCATACCGAATATCGAGACGTTTCGGTTGGACTGATCGGCGAAACGCGTTTCGACGGCGTACTGTTTTTTGGGAAACATGGTGGAACTGGAACCGCGAATTTCAATGCCGATCTTACCGTCGTAATGGTTAAACGGGTCGTTCACATCATTACGTTGGCCTTCGCCGTTAAAAATGACGCCCATATCGGCCATGATTTTAGGTTCATCGGGAATGGCCTGTCCGTTGGTATTGATTATGACGATTGGCAGATCGGAGGAGTGAAAATCGACGTCCTGTGCCCGTAATGCGTTTAAAGGCAGAGCCAACAATATAAACACAAAACCCATCGATACGATTGAAACTTGTCCTGCTTGCAAGCGTTACGATCCCTCTAATGTTTTTAGCTTTAATTTAAGGCTATTTGCCGCGAAAAAACAAAATCATTTATGACCATTTTAAATGTAACCGATATGTTGGCAACAAATTGTGATCAGAAATTTTAATGATAAAACGGCAGACATTAACAATGCGGTCATTGCACGGATATCAATATATCGAAGGCGCCAATCATATTTGTTTTTAATTTCGTCATTTATACTGTATTTTCTTTATTTTTAATATGACAAACCTGTTTGTGAAAAGCGAACAGAGTTAAAGAGAGGCGGCAGCGTAATGTTAAAAAACCATGAGAACAGGAAACCATTATGATCGCGAATCAAGATAAAACAGCACTGATTTTCAAAGGTCAACACATCAGTTATCCGTTGCTACACAAAAATATCGCGACAACGGCGCAACAAACCTCGGACTACACGCAGGGCCGCATTGCCATTTTCTCGGAAAACCGCCCGGAATGGATTTACGCCTTCTACGCCGCATTGAAAAATAAAAACAGTGTCGTTCCGATTGATTTTATGGCGGCGGCTGATGAGGTTGCTTACATAATCAACGACTGCCGACCGCATTTAATTTATGTTTCCGAGGATAAACGGCCGGTTATGGAAAAAGCGTTGCAAAAGGTGAACTATGACCCCGGCGTCATCCCTCTCGATACACTGCACTCCGAGGCGGCATCCGAATCGTCCTCCGATTTTTCGGCGCTGGAATTCGAGACCGATCCCGACGAAACAGCGCTGCTCATTTACACATCCGGCACAACCGGAAGTCCCAAGGGCGTGATGCTCTCTTTCAGGAACATTCTGTTCAACATCGAAGCCGTATCAAAGAAGGTACCGATCTATCACGAGGATCAGCGCGTTCTCATGCTGCTTCCCCTGCATCATATTTTCCCTCTGCTGGGGACGCTCGTTGCGCCGCTCTATGTCGGCTCGGCCATCGCGATCGCGCCTTCGTTGAACGCAGAAGACATTAAAGAAACGCTGCAGAAAAACAGCGTTACCATGATGGTCGGCGTACCGCGGCTTTATCGTTCGATCTGGGAAGGCATCGAACGAAAAATTAACGCCCGTTTAATAACGCGCTTCATTTTTTCAGTAAGTAAACGGATTTCATCCCGGACCGTCGCGCGTCGAATCTTCAGAAAAGTACACGAACAATTCGGTAACCATCTCAATTATCTTGTCAGCGGCGGAGCTGCGCTGGACGGTTCCGTAGCCCGCGCTTTCAGGACACTGGGATTTGAAGTACTGGAAGGCTACGGTATGACGGAAACCGCGCCCATGATTACCTTTCCGCGACCGGGCGAGGTTAAAATCGGTTCGGTGGGGCAAGCGGTCGAAGGCGTCTCAATGCGTTTCGAAGATGGTGAAATCTGTGTACAAGGACCAAACGTTATGCAAGGGTATTACAACCGGCCTGAAGAAACCGCAGAAATCCTGCGCAACGGCTGGCTGCGCACCGGCGATATCGGTCACCTGGACAACGGTGGCTACCTGTACATCACCGGGCGCCGTAAAGAGATCATCATTCTTCCGAACGGCAAGAATGTAAATCCGGTCGAAATAGAAGAAACAATCGAACAATCGTCCGAGCTTATAGCGGAAACAGGCGTTTTTCTGCAGGACGAACAGCTGTATTGTGTGATTTATCCCGATTTTACAGCCGTGCGCCGCCAAAGTATATTAAACCTTCACGACCATCTCCGCAGCGAAGTGATCGCGCGCTATAACCAACACGCCAGTCCCTACAAGCGCATCATGCAGTTCACAATTACACAGGAGCCTCTGCCCCGCACACGTATGGGTAAACTGCAACGATTCAAACTGGCCGAACGGGTCAAAAAACCGGATATTTCCGCAGAATCATTACAGGAGCCGAAGTACAAAGAATATCACATCATCAAAGATTATTTGCTGGATCAGACGACGCGACCGGTTTATCCCGAAGCGCATCTGGAATTCGACCTTGCGCTGGATTCCCTGGATAAGGTTAGTTTTTTGACCTTCATTCAAAATACCTTTGGCCTCAACCTGGCCGAAGATACCCTGATCGATTATTCCACCGTCGAAAAAATCGCACAGTATGTGCGCGAACGCCGCTCGCACATTTCCGTCGAAGCGGTGCGATGGACGGAAATCCTGAAAGAACGGATCGAAGTTGCACTGCCCAAGAGCTGGTTTACGCTGCCATGGCTGAAACGGTTCTTCCGCATCTTCTTTCGCCTGTATTTCCGGGTTAAAAGCAGCGGTATATCCAATCTTCCCAATCCGCCCTTTATCCTGGCGGCCAACCACCAGAGTTTTTTCGACGGCTTGTTTGTTACCATGGATTTGAAAAAGGAGACGTTAAAGAATACCTACTTTTACGCCAAAGAAAAGCACGTACGAAAAGGCTGGATCAAATATATAGCCCATCGCCATAACGTGATTGTGATGGATTTAAACAGGGATTTAAAGCTCTCGCTGCAGAAACTTGCGGAGGTATTAAAGCGCGGTAAAAATGTCATTATTTTCCCAGAAGGTACGCGTTCACGCGACGGCCAACTGGGAAAATTCAAGAAAACCTTTGCGATCTTAAGCCGGGAATTAAACGTCCCCGTCGTTCCCGTTCGCATTCAGGGGGCTTACGAGGCGCTGCCATCGGGAGGACTGCTTCCCCGTCCCTGGAAAAAAATACGGGTCCATTTTCTGGAACCGGTTTATCCTCAAAATCTCAGTTATGAAAATATTCGCGCCCGCGTTTATGAAATGCTTGGCTCTGATTTCGCAACCGGCGGGCGCGAACAAAGCGTTTAGTGTGCTTTAACTTCGCCGCTTTCGGCGATTTCGATCGGTACGCCGTCCACTTCGAACGGAATGTGGGCTGCGATCTCCCGCGTAATTTTTTTGACGCCTATAATAATGCCTTTCCGCCTGGTTTTGGTTTGGCCCACGCCAATGCTAACGACGCCTTCCAGATTAAGCCACTCTTTCTCATGATCGCGCTTAACCTGCGTTATCTTATCCATAAAACACCTCACTCAATGCGTAACACATCATCCGTTACCAACAATGATAATGGATGATGCGCACATTTATTGTGATTTATTCATCAATTATAGTAACATTAAACGCGTCAAATACGTTCTGAATGCGGTTGAGAATGGTGCTGGAGCTGCTGCCTGCAAATAACAAGCCCACAATCGCGTTGCTGTTGTTGAGCACCGCGGAACCGCTGTCGCCGCCTGCGCTCATGTTTCCGGTCATCAACTGATCCACAAAGGTCGCTGTTTTGTTGGAGCCGTAACTAACCTGCACGGTAACATCGATCTGCGTGATCGTTCCGGTGGTCAGTTCGGTGGTGCGTCCGCTTTTCTTTACATCCATACCGAGCGTCCCTTCTTCCACGCCCATAATCTTTCCGATTTCCAGTATCTCATTTTTAACATCGTTCTCATCCAAAGGTTCGGCAATGGCGGCGTCCACCTTGTTTTCCTCGGCGCGGGTTCCGGCCATGCGTTTGGGACGCAGGCGGGTGCGACTGCCCACGCCCGCCGCCAGACCGTTTAAAACCGCAGCCACGGCGCTTGCAATTGAACAGATGCTATCGCCGTTACCGCCTTCAAAGTGGATGGGTACAAAATCGCTGAGATTGGCGATATGATCCTGAGGATTCGATCCGCCGTCGGTCGGACCCGGCTGAAGGATGGGATCGCCGATTTCGGCGTCGTTACTGTTGGCCATTACATGGTTGTTCGAGAGGATGTACCGTTTACCCTCTTTCTGCACCAGACAACCTAACGTTCCGGCTGTGATAGCAATATGACCGATGCTCACGCCGCCGGGCGCCGGACGCCAACGATCCGTGCGACTCTGAAGAGCGTGAATGATGCCGGTGGGATAGACATCGGTCGGAATATTCTGTATGGTGGGGGGAACCAGATCGCCTGCCGCCAGGGCCTTCTTTGCCTTTTTGCCTTCCACGGAACAGATGATGGCCAGCTCATCGGTGGGTTTGCCGTTGGTTACTTTATATCCGATGCCGGTCGCAACGACATTCGTTTTACGCAACAATTCTTCGCGGACGCCCGCAAGCGTCTGACGCACGTCATTGATTTGTGCTGCCATGGCATGCCTCCTTTATGTTAGGTGGGTTGGTAACGCATATTAACGGTAGGCGAACCTAAATGCAATAGCAATCGGGAGACAGGAAGGAGGCTGAAGGGGAAAAGGAAAAAGGTAAAAGGAAATAGTAAAGTGTAAAGAGAAATCAGGAAAGCGAACCGGAAGGCTCTCACATTTCTTTTTCCATTAACACCGTGCTATAGCGCGGTGAAGCCGTGGCCGCAGAAGTTAAAAGTTTAAAATTGCCGGCGGCGTGAAGCCCTTCCCTGCTTCAGCGGGCAAGGGTTTGGGATGGGGCGTAAAAAATGCCGAACCGCCGAGGACGCCGAGAACACAGAGGAATAAAATTAACCACATACAGCCGCGGATACAGATAATCGAAAAGAGTAAAGAGAAATCAGGAAAGCGGCCTGGGAACCTCTCTATAATTCTTTTTCCATTAACACCGTGTTTTAGCGCGGTGAAGCCGTGGCCGCAGAAGTTAAAAATTAAAATTGCCGGCGGCGTGAAGCCCTTCCCTGCTTCAGCGGGCAAGGGTTTGGGATGGGGCGTAAAAAATGCCGAACCGCCGAGGACGCCGAGAACACAGAGGAATAAAATTAACCACATACAGCCGCGGATACAGATAATCGAAAAGAGTAAAGAGAAATCAGGAAAGCGGCCTGGGAACCTCTCTATAATTCTTTTTCCATTAACACCGTGTTTTAGCGCGGTGAAGCCGTGGCCGCAGAAGTTAAAAGTAAAAAGCGATTGTGGCGGCGGCAGGGAGGCCGGTTGCCCTAAAAAATGCGCCTCTCCCCTGCCCGTTTAGCGCAGCGGAGAGAGACGCGGGGTAATGCCGGCGGTTGCACGGATTAATAATAGCCCAGATAACGATCCAGCTCCCAGTGATGCACCTGAGAGATGTAATCGCTCCATTCCTGCTTTTTGGCCTCGAGGAAGTGGAAGTAGATGTGGTCGCCCAGAGTGGACCGCATCAGCTTGCTCTTTTCCAAATTTTCGACCGCGTGCAGCATGTTGGAGGGCAAGGGATGGATTTTAAGGCGCCGTTTTTCGCGCTGGCTCATCGTAAAGATATTTTTATTGACCGGCGGCGGCGGCGTAATTTTGTTCTCGATGCCGTCCAAACCGGCCGCCAGCATCACGGCCAGGGCGAGATAGGGATTGCAAGACGGATCGGGCACGCGCACCTCCACCCGCGTACTGTTTTTACGTTTCGCCGGTATGCGGATCAACGGGCTGCGATTGCGCTCCGACCAGGCAATGTTAATCGGCGCTTCATACCCGGGAACAAGCCGTTTAAAGGAATTAACCAGCGGATTGGTCACCGCCACAAAGGCCTTGGCGTGTTTCAACAGGCCGCC
Source organism: uncultured Calditrichaceae bacterium (assembly GCA_964542915.1). GTDB lineage: Bacteria > Calditrichota > Calditrichia > Calditrichales > Calditrichaceae > CAZIVP01. The sequence continues at coordinate 20,118 of CAZIVP010000027.1, forward strand.
GATAAAATATTTGGCGTCGCTGCTGAGCTCGTAACTTTCGGATGGATCGTAAAAGGCATTGCTGCTGTCTTTAAAAAGCGACATGTGCGTGTGCATGCCCGAGCCGTTGATTCCGAACACGGGCTTGGGCATAAAGGTGGCGTGCAGGCCATAGCGCTGCGCCACTTTGCGCACCACAAATTTAAAGGTGGCCACATTGTCCGCCGTGGTGATGGCGTCTTCATACCTAAAATCGATTTCGTGCTGGCCGTGCGCCACCTCGTGGTGCGCCGCTTCCACCTCAAAATTCAAGGCATGCAACACATTGACAATTTCCTGGCGGGCCTCCTCGCCCAGATCGATCGGCGCCAGATCGAAATAACCGGCCGAATCGTGCGTGGTGCTCGTAGCGCTGCCGTCTTCATTCCTTAAAAAGAGAAAAAACTCCGCTTCGGGCCCGGCGTACATTTTATAGCCCATTTGCGTCGCTTTATCGCAGACCCGCTTGAGGGTCTGGCGCGGACAACCTTCGAACGGCGATCCGTCCGGATTGGTAATATCGCAAATGATACGGGCGATTTTGCCCTGATGATTTTCCCACGGCAACACGCGAAAGGTTTCGTAATCGGGTTTGAGCAACTGATCCGATTCTTCGATGCGTGAAAAACCTTCGATGGACGAGCCGTCAAACATCACTTCTCCGTCCAGCGCCTTTTCGAATTGCGTGTGCGGTACCTCCACATTTTTATTCACGCCAAAAATGTCCGTAAACTGGAGCCGTAAAAAACTCACGTTCTCCTCGCGGCAAACCGATAGTATCTCGTCGCGGGTCATAACACCTCCTGATTAAGTTAAAATTTCTACATTTTGTGATTTATATATACGCACTAATTTAAATATAGGCATTATTTTTAAATTCTGAAATTATTTTTTTATCGTTCTGTCATTTTTTGACATTCATCACATGCGTTTTATGGTAAGGGGTATATTTCGATTCGCCGGGCAATCTTTGCAGCCATAACATATCAATCCCTTAACCAGCATTCGGTGATGCACTATACGTCGATCGCTTCTGCCTGAATTTCGGTTTGTTGTATTACAGATCGGGTTCATTTTTCTAAATAAATTTATTAACTTAAGCGGACATGATTTACTGAAATGGATTACAGGATTGAAACAGGAGTATATTATGACAGAAGAGATTAAAGATACGATACGCACCCTCAACAAAGAAGCGGTTCGGTTCATCGATTTGAAAGTAAGCGACCTGATCGGCCGGCTGCACCACCTGACCTTGCCTTACAGTGAAGAAACCCTGGTCACATTAATGGAAAACGGCGTGGGCTTCGACGGCTCCAGCTACGGTTTCCAGAAGGTCGAAAACAGCGATATGATCATGAAACCGGACCTAAATACGCTTTTGATCGACCCTTTTCGCAAAGCCAAAACGGCCAGCTTCTTCACCAATGTTTATAACACCGATGATCAGAACAGCGCCTATGAATTCGATTTACGCAGTATGGCGCGGCGGGCCGAAGCGTTGCTGGCGAAGTACGGCATCGCCGACACCTCGCTGTGGGGACCGGAATTCGAATTTTACATCTTCGATTCGGTGCAGTATCGCTCCAGCGACCGCCACGCCTTTTATCGCATTACCTCCGGCGAAGATAACTGCACCAACGGTTACCACATCGCCAATCCGCTGGACGCCTACGACGACTTCCGGGACGAGGCCACGGAATTGCTGAGCAACAGCGGCATTTCGATTAAATACCACCACCACGAGGTGGGCAATCTGGGCCAACAGGAAATCGAGACGCATTTCGACCGCCTGCTGGCCGCCGCCGATAAAATTCTGTTAACCAAATACATTCTGCACAATCTGGCAAGCAAACACGAACTGGCGCTGACGTTCATGCCGAAACCGGTGTATCAACAGGCGGGCTCCGGCTTGCACGTGCACCATTATTTGACGCGCGACGGGCGTAACGCCTTTTACGAAAGCGGCGCCTACGCCAATCTGAACCAAACCGCCCTGTACTACATCGGCGGAGTACTCAAGCATGCCGCCGCCTTGTGCGCCTTTACCAACCCCACCACCAACTCTTACAAACGTCTGGTACCCGGCGTGGAAGCGCCCACCGCCATCAATTTCGGTCAGGCCAACCGCGCTTCGTGCGTGCGCATTCCGCGCTACATTCGCAACCGCGAAAAAACGCGGTTCGAATACCGCCCGCCCGACGCCACCGCCAATCCCTATCTGGCTTTGAGCGCCATAATGATGGCCGGCCTGGACGGCGTATTAAATAAAATCGATCCCAGGAAAGAAGGCTACGGGCCCTACGAGGCGGCCGATTTCGATCCCTCCATTGAAATGCACTATCTGCCGTTCAGCTTAAACGCCGCCCTGGAGGCGCTGCGAAACGATCACCAGTTTTTGTTGCGGGATAGTGTGTTCAGCGCGGATTTCATTGCGCACTGGATACGCATCAAAAACGAGGAATTCAACGAGATATCGAACTGGCCCAATCCCATCGAATACACACGTTATTTCAATTTATAGAACGCGGCAAGAGCGGCAATAGAGCAGGAATGAGTAAAGAGTAAACAGAAAAGAGAAAATAGTTGCAATAGAAATCAGCGTAATAGCCAAGGCCACATCTAAGAAGCAACCAACACAACAATAAGTCATTCCCGCGAAAGCGGGAATCCACAGCATAAGCCCTTCCCTGTCCCGAAGTTTCGGGACGGGCAGGGGTTTGGGATGGGGCGTAAAAGAACGTATAACCGCCGAGGACGCAGAGAACACAGAGGAATAAAGAATGAACAACCGATGGACACGGATTAAGATAATAGAAAAGGGAAAACAGGAGCCGGGCGGGTCATGGCATCAAACGCCTTTTTCCATTAACACCGTGCTTTAGCGCGGTGAAGCCGTGGCCGCAGAAGTTAAAAATTAAAATTGCCGGCGGTGTGAAGCCCTTCCCTGTCCCGAAGTTTCGGGACGGGCAAGGGTTTGGGATGGGGCGTAAAAGAACGTATAACCGCCGAGGACGCAGAGAACACAGAGGAATAAAGAATGAACAACCGATGGACACGGATTAAGATAATAGAAAAGGGAAAACAGGAGCCGGGCGGGTCATGGCATCAAACGCCTTTTTCCATTAACACCGTGCTTTAGCGCGGTGAAGCCGTGGCCGCAGAAGTTAAAAATTAAAATTGCCGGCGGTGTGAAGCCCTTCCCTGTCCCGAAGTTTCGGGACGGGCAAGGGTTTGGGATGGGGCGTAAAAGAACGTATAACCGCCGAGGACGCAGAGAACACAGAGGAATAAAGAATGAACAACCGATGGACACGGATTAAGATAATAGAAAAGGGAAAACAGGAGCCGGGCGGGTCATGGCATCAAACGCCTTTTTCCATTAACACCGTGCTTTAGCGCGGTGAAGCCGTGCCCGCAGAAGTTAAAAATTAAAATTGCCGGCGGTGTGAAGCCCTTCCCTGCGACCTGTCCGGCGAGCGGCGTTATTTATTCTGCGTGAACGGTGGATGCCCTAAAACGGTGTACACTCCGTGAACGGCTTATCCTTTTTTGAAAATTTCATTGATTTTTGTAAGCCTTTTTGCCAATTTGGAGTGCTATACTTTTGAATTTGCGGCAACAGTCAAAGGATTTATTACGTGCCATCTTTCGTGTATGAGCAAACAAGCGAATGGCCAAAGTTGAGCCGGGCCGGTGTGCGATCGCCGGCGTTTGTTTTTCCCTGCCACGATATCGAGACAAAAAACGGCGCCTGATTACGGTTAGCGAAGAATCGCTCTGAAAACGGGTTTTGAAGGAAGGCTATTGCGGGTTGATTTTCCGGCCCTGTAACTGACGGGGCGGAGCTGTAGAGAAGACAGGAAGGCGCCCAGGGACTGATTATTAAGGGCGTCGTGTTTATATTTTTGACAAAAATCCAGATAATAGCGCAACCATTTTAAATAGAAATTAATATAGGTTTTTGAAACATTCTGCTTGTGCAGAAAATTCAAATATTGTTTTTGGGTCGTTTCCGGTAACTTAAACATTTATATCCAGAACTTTATATTACTCATATTTGTGTGTTATCCAGTTAGCAACTTATCAAAATAGGTATATATTATTTGAATTTCAAGTAGATAATAACTAACTTTGTGATGTTATCAAGAAAACTATATAATTATATGTTAGTTACATTTTCAAAGTAAGAAATTCTTGAGTCAGGAATATTAAGCACTTGAAATAACTGAAAGAAAAACTGCATATTTTGAAAGTATGTTGCTATGAAACAAAAATATTTCCTAATATTAATACTGCTTATTTCGATTTTTTCGAATGGATACAGTCAAAACTATTCAGCTAGGTTTTTAGTATATCCTTGGATTCAAAAAAATGTTCAGAATGAAAAAACTCACTTTTATATGGTGGATCTAAATAGGATTGCATCTTCTTCAAGGCAAAAAATTGTAATAGGGTATTATCAAAGATCTACAGATTATTCAGATCCGAACGCAGAAAATATTAATGAACAAGGAATTCTAATTATCCCACGATTTTATGTTCAAGACGAAAATAACGGATTTAACTTCGGATTTATGTATTTAAATATTTCGGGTGGAGCAATTGATGGTTTTGCTTTTCCAGTTGTGGGATACCGGCGCAATTTTGGACAAAAATATTATGCAACAATTGATGTAGTTGATGAAGATTTGCCAGCGTTCCTCTCATGTAGTTTTGGATATAAACCAAATTATGAGAATCTGGATATTCGTTTTGGTTTATCAATCCAAGATAGAAGTTTGCTTCACATGAAATTGAATTACAATCTTTTCAACTTTATTCCAATTGGGTTAAATTATGGATATAAGATGTCTAAAAATGAACACTCACTATTTTTCTTTTTAGGTATCAAAATATAAATTGGGCAATCGCTAACAAAATGTTCTACACGGAATTAACCGCTAAGCGGTTAATCCGGTAAACATTAAGCGTTAGGCGAATTTACAGAACATCGATTTATAAAGGAAAACGTCAAGATGGGAAATGACACATCAACCAACAAAAGAGAAAAGCATATAGCATTTGGGGCTGGTTTAGGTGTTGCATTTGGGGCTGCATTAGGAACTATGTTTGAGAGTATAGGCATAGCTCTTGGAATTTCCATAGGCATTATACTAGGAACAACTATCGCAATGGTTTTCGGCAAGACAATTGTTCAGTTGTTTGGCAATCCATCTAAAGACGATACAAAAGAAGAAACAGACTAGCAATACTGTTGAGCAACTTAGCAAATACAATTTTAGTAATTTTCTTGCTCATGAAATAGTCCGAATATAGGTTATCGCATAACAAGTGCTGGCTGATAGCCTAACAAAGCAAATTCAGCCGACGCGCTTCTCGTGCGCGATTCAGAGTTTTTGGGAGATGCGAGACTTTGTGCATCTCCGAAGTTTTTTGTGAAGCGCGCGCCTAATTTGCGTCGTTAGAGCTGCTGCTTACCGAAAACACGAGGAGTCCTTTTGGATAAATTTCCGTCTGAAGTAATTGATAAGCTAAGGAACTACGTTTACCGGCTCATCGATCCGCGCAATGGCGAGACTTTTTACGTTGGTCGGGGGGTTGGAAACCGTCTTTATTCCCACATTCGTGACGAACTGGGGAAAGAATCAGACGAAGTTGGCGATAAATTGAGAAGAATCAGGGAAATCCGTCTTGCTGGCTTTGAGGTCGCCCATGTCGTGCATCGGCACGGAATGGAGCCATCCGTGGCGAAAGAGGTAGAAGCTGCACTTATTGATGCGTATCCAGGGCTCACAAATTTGATCGGTGGGGAAGAGAGCGGTGATCGTGGTGCAATGCATGCGGATGAGATTGTTCGGGAGTATCTCGCTGAGCCGGCGGTTTTTGAGCATCGGGCGCTGTTGATCAGCGTAAACAGGAGTGCGTCCGAGCGCCCGCTCTATGAAGCGACACGATTTGCCTGGAAGCTTAGTCAAAAACGGGCGAAAGAAACAGAAGTTGTTCTCGCATCTGAAAAGGGAGTTATTCGCGGCGCCTACATTCCTGAAAAATGGATGGAAGCTACAAGCGATAATTTCCCGGGCCGCCCTGATCGACCTGGAAGACTGGGATTCAGCGGTCGTGAAGCACCACCCGAAATATGGAGCATGTATGTTGGACGGCGAATACCTGATGAATACCGCTTCGGCACTGCCAACCCTATTCGCTATACATGGAAATAGGACCATGCTCTAACAAATGGCTGTTGTCGGACGCACCTACGCTGGCGCTCCGGTGCGCCGCAAAGCCAAGGCGTAAATACATGTATTCAATATCGAATTAAGATAAAACCAAAATTGGGAAGTAAAATGCAACATTCGATTCCAGAGACAGACCATAACATTCAAGGGTGATTTTATGAAAAACATTTTTCTTTTAGATGGCGGCGTTGGCCAGGAAATCTATAAACGCGCCGGAAAACCGGCCAGCCCCATGTGGTCCGCTCAAGTAATGATGGACACCCCCGAAGTCGTAAAAGAAGTCCATCAGGATTTTATTAAAGCCGGGGCGCGTATCATTACCATTAACAGTTACACATGCACGCCAACGCGTCTTGAGCGCGATAGTCAAATTCAATGGTTTGAAAAACTACAGCACCAAGCCTTACATGCGGCATCGGGTGCAAGAGATGAACTGGGGTTGACCGCTGATGATGTTTCGATTGCAGGATGCCTGCCGCCCTTAATCGGAAGCTACACCGTCGATGAGCGTGCTTTTTCTGAATTGAAAAGGGAGTACGAACAAATCGTAGCCATCCAGGCGCCCGTTGTCGATCTGTTTCTGATTGAAACCATCTCAAATGTTAAGGAAGCGAAAGCGGCCGTTGAGGCGGCACTGCAAGGCGGCCAACCGGTCTGGCTAAGTTTAACGCTATCCGATAGCCACCCCAATCAACTCCGTTCAGGGGAAACGATTGAGGAAGCGCTGAACGCATTAAAAAAGTACCCCCTGGGAGCGCTATTGTTCAATTGCTCTTTTCCGGAAACCATCGATCAGGGTTTACTCTCATTAAAGCATTTGGATATGCCCTATGGCGGTTACGGCAATGCCTTTACGTCTATCAACGCTCTCAAGCCGGGAGGAACGGTTGATGTACTATCAGCCCGAGACGATATGGACGAAAAAACATATGCTTTACATGTCATGGATTGGATACAAAAGGGAGCTACCGTCGTTGGCGGGTGTTGTGAAGTAGGCCCTTCATATATTAATTATATCCATAAACAATTACAATCAGAGCATTATAACATTGTCTCTCTTAAACAAGAAAGCGGCTAACAATGTATATGCGAGAATGCTCCCTAAACGGTCGCACGACAATTAATAAAAATATATAACGAATAAGGTTAGATTGTGAGAGCGGAGCGATCCACAAGCTGAACCGTTTGTTGGACAAGCCCGGCCCGGTTAGCCCTAAGAAAATATCTTCTCGGAATAGCCTCTTTAAGGAAGGTTTTTTTAAAGATTTTACACCCACAATTCTGAAAACGGGCGGAATATTATAAAATTGTTTGACACGAACCGGTCATCTCGGACGCACCTCTCCCATTGAAAGTTTATAAGAACGGCAGATGCCTATGTAAAAGAACAGTATTTCGCGCCTTGCGCTCTAAGCTGGCTTCGGTATAGGTAAATGGAAACCTGGTGACAGACCAACCATCATAATATCCATCGGCGACCTGATAGCGGGAATATTGTCCCATTCTTTTTTGAGCTCATGGGTATAGAAGAATTTTAAACCGTACAAATCAAGTTTGACGGTGCTCCAGGAAGCTTTATGTTTGAACTGATGGAAATAGTCAAGCAGTTCATCGTAAGTTAAGTCATCGATCCGTAGATCAAAATAGGCAGCGATGCGTCGGACACCCCTGGCATAAGCCTCAATGGTTTTGGGTCGTATGCCTTTTAGTTTAAGATGTTTGCAGTGTTGCCGGTAATAGGCATCGAATTTTGTTTGTGCGCAATGGTTCATTAAATTCTACCTCCAAATAAGAAAATGAATTTTAGTAAATTAACAGGTACAATTTAACTACAGATTCAAATATGAGGGACTGAAGACAGAAAGATAGGCGATTGAATTTTTCTCCGCGCCGGCGGCTTCGTCCAACAATGTGTTCAACAAGGACCTCACGCGTGGCATGAGTTGGCAAAGTGAAGCGTATCAAGCGTTTGGGCCTCTTATTCCAATTGTTATGTACTAAGCTTTAATTATGGCAATAATTCATTGTACACAAAAACTTCTTTCCGAGTTGAAAACGAAGCCTGTTGAAACGGATTTCAAAACCGATCCTGCAGGTAATTGGCATGCGAATATTTTTAGAATTGACCGTCGAAAATGCCTCTTTTTCACACATTCAGAAACTCTGTTTTCCTTTATAGTGCCCGCCATTACAAAAAACCAGCTTACCTATTTCGATGAGCTCTTCAGGCAAACTGTTTTTAAAAGTCTGGTTCGGGAAGACTTTCCTCAAGATCTTATAGAAATTATGCTAAAAGCGAATCAGGATATAATTATTGCCAGGTCTAATAATCGAAGGGTACTTGGTTCAATGAATGATCTTATTTATCAGAGTAAATATAATATTGCCGCACAAGGTGGTTTGATACATTCAGATTTAGAACAGATCAATTACGACTTAAATCGAACTCCGATGAAAGCAATAAAATACGGTATAAGCGCCACTCAACTCAGAAAATTTTTACAACATCTTAGGCCATAACATTGGCCTTCAACATGACGGAGTCCGCATGGTGATCGCTCATCATGCTTCGTGGACCGCAGCTTAAATGCGGACGTTTTTGCTACGCAATCCAATGAAAAAAGAAAAGATAGAATTCATTTCCGCAAGGTTGTTAATTCATGCCTGGGCCGCTTCGGTACATCGAGCTCATTTTTACGGAGAGAAGCGGCGACCTTCAAGGCCATCCGTGGCCGCAAAATGGAGCCCTGGATTTTATGTATGGAAGGATATAAGTTCGGAACGGCATAAAAACGGGTGAATCTTTCATTAAAATATTACTGGCGTCCCGGACTGATCGTTGAACCGCCGCATTGTCCCATAGATAGAATTATAATAGGCAAAACCGGATGCAATGGTAAAATTAACTGGACTCAAATTTTAAGAAGACGGGAATACAAAGCAATCATAAATGCAGTAAAACCGCGGCACAAAAGAAAGAACTCTGGATTCCGGTTGGGAATTGACGCACGACGCCAGGCGATAAAAGCCACTCCAAACGAATCCGCCACACGCCTTTTAAACCGCTTTGATCCGTGCGTTAGTGTTTCAAAATAAATTTGCAATAGCCATATATTTAACCCATCTTGATATGTATGAAAACGACATTAAACATCGATGAAAACATTCTTGAAAAAGCAAGGTCGCTAACCGGCGTCAAAGAAAAAACCAAACTGGTGAGAATGGGTCTTGAAACTCTGATTGCCGTAGAAAGCGCCAGGAGACTATCTAAATTAGGTGGTACGGAAAAAGATTTAAAACGGATACCAAGAAGAAGGTATTAGTCGATGACATTGGTTGATACTTCTGTCTGGGTTGACCACCTTAATAAAAATGATGTTTTAGTGGTTAACTTGCTCGAAGAATTTACCGTTTGCGTACACCCATTTATTATAGGTGAATTAGCTTGTGGTTCTATGAAAAACAGATATGAAATCTTAAAATTATTATTAAACCTTCCTCAGGTAACTGTGGCCACAAATGACGAAATAGTATCGTTTATCGACCGACATCAGTTGTTTGGTAAAGGTTTAGGCTATATTGATGTTCATCTCATAGCTTCGTGTATGATGGATAAGATCAATCTATATACCAGAGATAAAAAATTAAGCGGGGTAGCTCAAAATTTTAATATCATATAAAGTTCGAATCAGGAACATCAACGGCGACGCCTTCACGCGTTGGCTTTGCGGATCGCCGGAGATGGGGTTTGGGGGCGCGCCATTTGCCAGGTTGACGGTGGGGGTGCAGAGAGCGTTATGCGCAAAACGTTGGCCCCAGGAATCTAACCCGTTAAATGATATAATATTCACAGGGAAAAAATGAAAAAGCCATACAATGTTGAAGTAAATGAGAAAGTCATTATCGGAAATGATCTGCCCTTTGTGCTCATCGCTGGTCCTTGTCAGTTGGAGAGTCGAGATCATGCGCTTTTAATGGTAAAGTCCCTTGTCGACATTACAAATGATCTAAACATCCCATTTATTTTCAAGACATCATTTGATAAAGCTAATCGCAGTAGCGGCCGTTCGAAAAGAGGCCTAGGTTTAGAAAAAGCCATTGATATCTTCAAAGAGATAAAGGAGCGTTTCGGTTGCCCAATATTAACCGATGTCCACACGGAGGCTCAATGCGAACCGGTTTCGGCTGCTGTTGATGTTTTGCAAATCCCCGCTTTTTTATGCAGGCAAACCGATTTCGTTGTAGCTGTTTCTAAAACGGACAAAACAGTTAATGTTAAAAAAGGACAATTTCTTTCGCCCTGGGAAGTTCAGAATATAATTGATAAAATTGAAGGCGCCGGGAACCACAGAATATTGCTCACGGAGAGGGGTGTTTCATTCGGCTATAACACATTAATAGTTGATCCTATATCCATTCCCATTATGTCTAAAACAGGGTATCCGACGGTAATAGATGCTACCCATGCCGTTCAACAACCGGGTAGATTGGGAAAGACAACAGGCGGAAACAGGAAAATGGCGCCTATTATTGCACGGTCTGCCGTTTCAAACGGCGTCGGCGCCGTTTTCATTGAAACTCATAATGAGCCTGATAATGCTCCTTCCGACGGTCCCAATATGATGCGTCTTGATGAAATATACGATTTATTGAAAATACTTAAAGAAATTGATAGCATAGCCAAAAGGAATCCCGTAACTATTTAATGGCGCCCAACGAACCGCTCCACCCGAGCAAAAACGCGTTGCCTGCTTCCGCTCCGGATATGTATCCGACCAACTTTCTTAGTTATTAAAGATTCAGGCCGCTTTGTTTTTGTCAGGTGAATTCAGACGTTGAGCATGAGAAAAACGTATGGCTGATAAAAAAACAACCTTAACCGTGTCCGAGGCTGAAGCGTACTACAATCGCTTCGGCAAAAAGCAGGATAGTCAGGGATTCTATGAAGAGCCGGCGCTGAATGAACTGATTACCCATGCCGGATTCCGGGATGCCGAAAGGGTTTTCGAGTTCGGATGCGGAACGGGTAAGTTCGCCGCACGCCTCCTGAAAGATCATCTGCCAACCTCCGCAAGCTATATTGGCTGCGACGTTAGCTCCGTAATGGTTGACCTTGCTTCGCAACGCCTCCAAAAGTTTTCCGGGCGTATAAAAGTAATGCAGACAGACGGCGCCGTGCATTTTCCGTTATCCGAGCGCTCGACCGATCGTGTCATTTCCAGCTATGTACTGGATCTCCTGCCGGAAGAAGACATCCGGGCTTTTTTTACGGAAGCGTATCGCGTCCTCACCCCGGGCGGCAGAGTTTGCCTGGCGAGCCTGACACACGGGAAGACCCTGCCGTCGCGGATCATATCTTCACTCTGGATGGCCGTATTCCGCATACGTCCGTCTGTTGTGGGTGGCTGCCGCCCTATTCGACTCGATGCATACATAGATAAAGATCGCTGGAAGTTGGAACACAGTAAAGTAGTGACGCCCTTCGGCGTACCTTCGGAAGCGCTGGTTTTATCTCCGAAGGCTCTGCCGGACGATGCCAATGCAGCCGACGGTCGCCCGGCAAGCGGCTGATGGGTGTCATACGCAAACAAACCTTATCGACTCCAACGACCGGGCAAATATGAAATTGAAGGCAAGCAAGTCGGATCAATTCATTCAATTTTTTTTGAAAGAACATGCCGTTTTGTTTTATATTGGCGTGCCAGCACTTTTGTTGTGTGTAATAATGGATGAAATAGTACGAACCTACAGGAACAGGGTCTTTCAAAGAAGATATAGTAGCAACACGCAACATATTGACGGTCCATGTTTCCGGGATTTTGCTGATTATTTTTAGAGAAAGCGCCTGGCGGAAAGCACAACCGGTCAGATGAAGGAAAATATAAACAATGGTGTTTATGCGGGAATATATCCGATAGAGTTTATAACAAACGTTGGGGCACATGCTAAAAAAAGACAACGGACACGTTGATAATGAGGAGTAACGACAAATATATCGTAACACAGACCGACTTAATGGACAGACTAACTGGGCTTGACCAACAGTGCAACCGGACAAAAACGATTGACAAAGAAGAAAAAATAAAACCCCCCCGCTTCGCATTTTTAGTCCCGAAAGCTTTCGGGACTGCCAGCGCACATTGCACACATTTGCAAAGCCGCAAAGGCCGTCCCGCTGACAAAGCTTTGCAAAAGAGTGCAATTTTACCAACGCATAAAAAATCAGACACATAGATGGCGGACATTCATAACAAAAAGATACGCAGCTATAATATGAGTAAGATCAGGTCAAAGAACACAAAACCTGAATTACTTGTTCGTAAGCATCTGTTTTCTAAAGGTTTTAGATACCGGTTGCATCGTAAGGATTTGCCGGGTAAACCGGACGTGGTATTTTCGAAATACAATACTGTAATCTTTATTCATGGCTGCTTCTGGCACGGCCATGAGGGATGCCGATACTTTGTGATACCAAAAACAAGGACAGAATGGTGGGTAAATAAAATTAACCGTAATAAAGAACTGGACAGGAGAAATATAGCAGCATTAAAAGAATTAGGCTGGCGGATAATTACAATATTTGAATGTGAATTAAAAAATACTAAATTTGAGAAAACAATGGAAACCTTGATTAAAGAATTAAAAAGTGGAAATACCAATCATTGACATATTTGCCGGCCCTGGTGGCTTGGGTGAGGGTTTTAGTTCTCTTTTTGTGCCGGAATCAAAAAAGGGAGCATTCAAAATATCACTCTCCATAGAGAAGGAATATTTTGCTCATCAGACGCTTACGTTGAGAAGTTTCTATCGCCAATTCCCGCCTGAGCAAGTCCCACCTGAATATTATGATTTCGTTCAGGGTAGCATTACTATTGACGATCTTTATAAAGCACATCCTAAACAAGCTGCGAATGCCAAAAAAGAAGCCTGGAGAGCACAATTGGGGGAAGATGATAAAGCAGTATCAAATGAGGAAGTGGATCGGAGGATTTCAAATGCACTCAATGGCACAGAAAATTGGTTATTGATTGGTGGACCACCATGCCAGGCATATTCTGTAGTGGGACGATCCCGGAGAAGGGATAAATTACTTGACGAAAAGAAAGATGCCCGGGTAGGTTTATACAAACAATACCTGAGAATACTGGCGGTGCACAATCCGGCTGTTTTCGTGATGGAAAACGTCAAAGGACTGCTATCTGCCAGAACAAAGTCAAACTCTGTTTTCGTAAATATTATTAAAGATTTGTCTGATCCTGAAAAAACTTATAGGGCTGAGTACGGGAATAATGGCAGACTCTTAAAATGCCCGGGTTATAAAATTTATTCTCTTGTTGCAAAGCCCGAAAATTTTGATCACAACAAACCCGTTTTTAAGCCTGAAGATTTCCTCATTCATACTGAAAAACATGGCATTCCTCAAACAAGGCACCGTGTAATTCTTTTGGGAATCAGAAATGATGTTAAAATTGAAGAACCTGAAATTTTACCTATAGAGAGAGAAGTTGGTATAGATGAAGTATTGATGGGTTTGCCGAAAATCAGGAGTGGCTTATCCAAAATTAAAGATACGAAAACAAATTGGATATTTGCTTTAAAAAATATTCGTAAACAAGGAATATTAAATAAAATAGATAAAGATGTCAGGGATGAGATTAGAAACCATCTGCAAACTTTGAACAATACACCGGAAAATACTGGAGGACAGTTTTTACCTTACCCTGTCACTTCTGAATACAGGCGAGACTGGTTCCTTAATGAAACCCTTCAGGGAGCATGCAATCATCAATCCAGAGGCCACATGGAAAGTGACTTACTCAGATATCTGTTTGTTTCCTGCTTTGGAAAAGTGCGGGGACGGTCCCCCAATCTTGAAGACTTCCCGGAAGAATTGCTCCCTGCACATAAAAACGTAAAAGAAAAAAAATTTGCAGATCGTTTTCGTGTACAGCTTGCAAATGCTCCCGCCAAAACAATTACCAGTCATATTTCGAAAGACGGTCATTATTATATACACCCGGATCCTGGACAATGCAGAAGTATGACCGTTCGTGAAGCGGCAAGGTTTCAAAACTTCCTGTTTGGTACTTTCTTAAGTATGCTTAAAGTTGATGTGTCGAATAATAACCATAAAAAAGCTGCTTAATCATGGAATTTTCAATAACAAAGTTTCAGGAAGAAAAAAATATTTGTATAAAACATCTTCAAAGTAATACGATTGAAAGATGCAACTATATAGTTGAAGTTGGAGCTTATACGGTATCAACAGACAAATACGGAAAAACAAAGCTTTGTAACATATCAGAACCCTCACAATTTAGTAAAGACGCTGTTAACCAAATTTTAAATTTGAAATTTGTGAATCAAAACGGAGAAAAAATAAAGCCAAACGTATTCACATCTTCTAAATGGTACCAAGAAAAATTAGCTGCTTTGGAACAAGTAATTGATTACCTAAAAAATTTCTTTTAATCGCTTATGCTAAATTATTACTACAAGGGAAGTATTCGTTCTTTTCTTAAGAAAAGTACAGAAGAGATTATTGGAGAAATCACTCTCGCCAATCAATTTGATTCTACTTTGACCCAAAACAAATCCTGGGAGGTACAAATTCCTTTGCTGAAAAATGCATTTGCGATTTATGATGGGACAATCTTTTTTGAGTTTTCAATTCCTAGAATGGGAAAGAGGGTTGATGTTTTGGCGATTGTCGAGGGAATTGTATTTGTGATTGAATTTAAAGTAGGTGAGCATAAATATTACCGGTCAAACCTTGAACAGGTTTGGGATTATGCATTGGATCTTAAAAATTTTCATGAACCTAGCCATAAAGCCCTACTTGTCCCAATTCTTATCGCCACTGAAGCAAAGCAATCTTTTTTAGAAATAGTAACCACATCTCATAACGATAATTTAATGCTACCAATAAAAGCAAATAAAGAAGACTTAAAATACGCTATCGGTAGTACACTTGAATTTTTTAAAGATAATTATAAAGTAGACTCGGAATACTACTCAAAAGGTAGCTACACACCAACTCCGACAATAGTTGAGGCCGCCCTTTCGCTCTATCAACACCATACGGTAGATGAAATCACCAGGAGTGATGCTGAAGCGAAAAATTTGACTAAAATTACTTCAATCATTTCAAGAATCGTCAGTAAGGCGAAATCTGAAAAAAGGAAAATTATCTGTTTCGTTACCGGAGTGCCAGGTGCCGGTAAAACTTTAGTAGGGTTAAAGGTAGCGACTTCACATCTTGATGAAACTAATGGAACTGCAAGTGTTTATCTATCAGGTAACGGTCCTTTGGTTTCGATACTTCAGGAAGCCTTGGCAAGAGATAAAATAGAAAACGAAAAGGCTAAAGGGGTTAAGTTAACTAAAGGAAATGCTAAAGCTAGTGTAAAAACTTTTATTCAAAATGTTCATCATTACCGTGATGCCTATTTAACAGACCCCAATCCACCATACGATCATGTAGCTATTTTTGATGAAGCACAAAGAGCCTGGAATAAGGAGCAAACTGTTAAGTTCATGAAACAAAAAAAAGGACAGCATAATTTTGATTACTCCGAACCTGAATTTCTTATGTCATGCATGGACCGTCATCAAGACTGGGCGGTTATAGTGTGTTTGGTTGGTGGAGGCCAGGAAATTAATACAGGTGAAGCAGGTATTTCTGAATGGTTGAACGCTATAAAAGACAGATTCTCACATTGGGATGTTTTTATATCACCTAACCTTACTGATTCTGAATACTCTGCTTCAACCGTAATAGCAGAATTGCAAAATGTGACTAAGGTAAATTTAAATTCTGATTTACATCTAGGGGTGTCTATGCGTTCATTTAGGGCGGAAAATTTATCCTTCTTTGTGAAAAGCATGTTGGATTTAGATAGAGATACTGCAAAAGATACTTATTTTAAAATAAAAGATAAATATCCTATTGTTCTTACAAGAGATTTGCAAAAGGCAAAAGTGTGGCTTAAGCAAAAAGCTAGAGGGAGCGAAAGGTATGGTCTAGTTGTTTCTTCCCAGGCTCAGAGACTTAAACCATTCGCTATTGATGTTAAATCTCCAATGAATCCTGTTCATTGGTTTTTGAATGATAAGGAAGATGTGAGATCTTCATTTTATTTAGAGGATGTGGCAACTGAATTTCATGTTCAAGGTCTTGAATTGGATTGGACATGTGTAACCTGGGATGGAGATTTGAGATATTCTGATGAGGGATGGAAAACATTTTCTTTTGTGGGAAGTAAATGGCAGCACATTCATAAAATAGAAAGAAAAAGGTATTTGATCAATGCCTACAGGGTGCTTTTGACAAGAGCAAGACAAGGAATGGTCATAGTTGTGCCAGAAGGTAGTTCAGACGACCATACCAGAAAATCTGATTTTTACGATCCAAATTTCGAATATTTAAAAAGTTTGGGTATTCCAGTACTGTAGAGATCAAATTCAACTTTTGGATATTCCGCTACTCCATTTGCAAACATTTTCATTCCGCTTGACGAAGATAATTTATTTCCAAGGGATTTCATTATTAATATACCACCCCCATCCAATTACATCGGCCCGGAAAAAGTTTTCGGGTTCAGTATGTCTGACAATGATGAAGAACCAGACAATGTGCTTCCAATCATCAACCGGATCGATGATCATACTGTTTTTGTTCCTGACCGGCACAAAAAGGATGATCAATTACCATCTGAATTACCGGATTCACTTAAACTGGCTATCCGATATTTTGTCCTGACTTGTGCGGTAAGGAGATTACGGGGACAAACCAATGTACACAATTCTATGCTCGTTCTGTTTTGCTTCAGATGGAATTGGACTTCCCAAGGTAAATGTTTAACATAAC
>CAZIVP010000028.1:0-30729 GCA_964542915.1 uncultured Calditrichaceae bacterium
TTAGGTGTTACTTATTTTAAATGCTAAAAGTCCAATTCCCGCTGAACCAAGACATAACAAGAGATCGCCAGAAGTTATACCGTTAACTTTTATATTATCATAGTGTTCATTTTTCCTGAATCCTAAAGGGATTCCATTACTACCTAGAACATGCTTGACCTTACCATCACTATCCAACAAATATGCCGGTACATGTCCTGCGCCGGAATATTCAATTTCATTATTCGTCGTATTCAGTTTAACTAACAACATTGTCACGTATTTGAATGCATCAAGATCGGAAAAAAGTACATTATTGAGTTTTTTAAGTATTTCCGCCGGATTGGATGCTGTATCTAAAAATGCCCTCAGATAAGCGCGTGTTCCTGCCATAATCAGAGCAGGCCCTATTCCATGGTTGCTGACGTCACCTATGGCTAACCAGAGGTTTCCTTGCGACTTTAGTATAATATCAAAATAATCGCCACCGGTCTCGTCGGCAGGATAATTTTTGCCGGCAATATCATATCCCGGTAAACGAATATTTGATGTGTACAAACGTTTCTGAATTTCTTTTGCTATCTGTAGACGGATTTCCTGTTCTTTTTTCGCTTTAATATCCGTTATGTCTTTAATGACAGAAACAAAGTTTTTAATTTCCTTATTGCCTTCTTTGATAGGGGTAATGGTATTTTGGATCCAAAAAAGTTCCCCGTTTTTTTTGCGGTTAATCATTTCACATTTATAGGGTTCTCCTCTTAACAGAGTCTGCCACAACTTTCGGTAAAACTCTTTATTGTAATTACCGGACTTGAGTATCCGTGGGGTTTTTCCTATCGCTTCCTCGTTTTTGTAACCGGTTATTGCCTCAAATGCTGGATTCACATATTCAATGAGACCTTCTCTATCGGTCAGTAGGACAGCATCAGCCGTTTGTTCGATAGCATTCGAAAGTTTCTCTAAATGTTTTTTGGTATTTTTTAAATCGGTTACATCTTCTGTATGGACCAGCACAAGGTCCGGAGGGATGCAGATATACTGAACGTTTAGTTCCTTTTTTTTGCCCGAGGATTTGAACACATAAGATATCTCGGTATTTATTTTTTTATTTTCTTTAAAACTGGTCCAAAAGTCCTTAACAATTGCATCGGATGGATCGGGATACATTTTACTGAATAAGATGCCCTTGAGCTGTTTTATGCTGCCTTCGGTGAAAATCTCCGCTGCTTTATTATAATCAACCAAGGTAAAATCTTCGCCTGATTTTTTCCATACATAGGTCGGAATTGGAAATCCATTGAATTGAGCCTTTAACAGTTCTGCGCTTTCCTTAAGGGCGATTTCATATGTTTTACTCTCGGTAATGTCCTTAAAAATTACAATACCGCCCAGGATTGAATTATTATCCCCTATTATAGGACTGCCCGAAATATCAATAAATACGCCTTCTGGTCTGGAGTTATTTTTTATGAATACAATTTCACGACATACCTTACCCGTTCTTATTGTTTGAATAAGCGGTAATTGATCGGAGGGATAAGGCGTGATTTGATCAATATAAAAACAACCATATTCGTCAGACCATGTTCCTGGATCGACCTCTTTCTTGCCTATGCCAAGAATTTCTTCAGCAAACTTATTGAAAAATATGAATTCTCCATTTACATCGGCTATGACAACGCCATCAGAAATACTGTTGAAAATCTGCAGGTAGATATTATTCCCGTTGTTAAACAACAGGTCAAACTTTTTGTCCATTTTGATATCTCACATATTAAACATCGGCCTATAACCGCAAATTAAGATTTTTATTCCTCAAAGTATTTACAATACCATGAGATGATATTTTTTTATCCTTACGATAGCCGGACATTACTTTGTTCATTAAGAAGTCCCATTCTATCCGAAGCATAATACCCTATCGATACCATAGTACCTAACCCAAGTGCATTTTTCAAATTATGGGAATCGATACGCCTTATAATAAAGGGTGTGAGGTGGTTCACGTTCAGATCATCAATTTATTCGTTTATATTGCGCCGTAATTTATTATTGTCTCGGTACATTCACGGACGGAGGTACATTATGAGCGATGTCGTGGTGCAATTTGTCAAACAATGGAGGCGGCAGGAAGGCCTCACCCACAAGGAACTGGCGCGGAGACGCGCCGGCGTCAAGAAAAGCTTTATAAGCGATCTGGAACGCGGCAAGGCATCCCTTCGCATGGATAAGGTCGATCAGGTTTTGGACCCATTTGGGCACGAACTGGGCTCTATTAAAAGCGAACCATTGGTATTGACATGGGATCATGTGGATTTCGAACGTAAACAGATACAAATTCCCAGCACTCATACGAAAATTGGAAGACACCGGATCATCTCATTTAAGAAAGATCAGCAGTTGGAGACTCTTCTAAAATCGCTCCCAAAAAGAAAGAGTGGCTATAACCGTCGAACGAAGACATGCCTTATAGCCATTATTGGGTTTCAAAGCACATTTCTCGCAAAATTGCTTAAAATAGGCTTTGACTGGGCCACATGTCACACTTTCCGGCATACCTACATATCGCATCAGGTTATGGCAGGTGTTCCTATTTCTATGGTTAAAGAATTGAGTATTACTACCACCCTAAGTTATGCTCATTTAGCTCAAGCGCATAAATCTGAATTGCAGTTCAAGCGACCCTATTAACAGAGTACTGCGACGTATGTGCGACTTGCAACTAAAAAAAGGGTTTACAGTTGAACTCTCAGAATCCTGTAAACCCTTGCTATTCCTGTACCGAGGGCGGGACTTGAACCCGCACGGCTCTAATGAGCCAAGGGATTTTAAGTCCCTTGTGTCTGCCAATTCCACCACCTCGGCAAAAATCTCTTTTTGAGGCGACGGCCGGATTCGAACCGGCGAATAAAGGTTTTGCAGACCTCTCCCTTAGCCACTTGGGTACGTCGCCTTTTCATAATAAAAAGAGCGAGAGACGGGATTCGAACCCGCGACCCCAACCTTGGCAAGGTTGTGCTCTACCAGCTGAGCTACTCTCGCTTTCTTAACTTTAAATTTTCTGATTCAAAATTGCTTTTTCAAAGGCATCGCTCAACCGACGCCGAACATACATCCATGTATGTAACATAAAGAATAAAAATTTACGTCTTCTTTTAATTTATGTCAAATTATTTTTAGCGCTCACGCCGCTTGATTTGCTCGATCAGGGATCGCTTTTTTTGATTCAATTTCCGTTGAGAATTTCGCGCTTTAAATAACAATCCCACAAAAATAATGGCTAAAATGATTATAATAATTTTCGTCATATGCTAATCATAGTGGAGACGCCGGGAGTCGAACCCGGGTCCGGACATGGACCAATGTAAACCTCTACAATCATAGCCGGTAATTACGTCTCGCCTTATATCCGGCTTACCGACCTGCCAAATATAAGACCAGTCCGTTTAAATATTGACATCCAGCATACGGACACTGCTAAATGCCAATCCACCTTAATTGGCGTCTCCAAAATCCCCGGTGGATGAGAGATTATAGAGACGTGGCAGTCATCTTATGCTGCCATTGCGTAATCATAGTCGGCACTTATCGTGCTTAAGACCAGTTTTAGCCCAAAGGCTCCCTTACGGGACGGGATAGTCAAAGCCCGGATTGCCGTTTACATCCTTCTCATGCCCGTCGAATCCAGTATCGTCCCCAATGACAAAGATCAAATGCGCTTTATTAACAAAAGTAAAAACTTTAAGTTCCAAAAGAAGAAAGGTGGCAGTCTTGAGAAGGCCGGGGGAAAGCCTATAAAACAGACGCGTGCCACCTTTCTTGTGTTTAGCAAATTCAATTTAAAACTTCAAAACTTCATGTGCAATATCTCAAGCAATTTATTTCACATTTCTTTCCTCTCTGTAATAATGGTATGCATTATATGGCAATTTGTTTCGTGCTAATCTATAAATCGCTTGTTCCATTTAGGTTTTGGCATTGGGCAACGCGCTTTTTTACCAAACCAACGATAACGGTGCGACGCGATAAAATCATAAATCCCATCCCTTATATTTCTCGGAACAATTCTAAATATGTAAATAATGTTCCAGGGCATGCCCAAATATTGCATTATCTTTAATACGGCATCCGATTTCGTATAGAATTGACCTTCTTCATAATATACAATACTATCAATATGATTTAACCAGCCATATTTGTTTTCTTTTAATGATTCCACCCAGTCGGATTGCAAGCTCGTAAAATAAAGGCGCTCCTGATGATCCCGTTTCAGAAGGAAATATACCGACGCATTACACAAGTTGCACACTCCGTCAAAAAAAACGATTCTCGAATAGGTGTTTAATGTTTTTTCAACCGTCAATGTAAACCCAATGCTTTTATATCATATAATAAATTACCTGTTTTTTTGATTAAACGGGCACAAAACTGAATGTGCAGTCGGTTTCTAAAAAAATGGCATTTGTGGAAGGTCCGAAATGGAATCCATTATAAAATCCGGTTTTATTGCTGATTTCTCTAAATCCTTTTCTCTGAATTTACCTGTGCGCACAAGGCATGCCATTATATCTCTATTTTTAGCACCCGCAATATCCGATTCGATATCGTCGCCTATCATTGCAACTTCCTGTGCAGTCATACCGAGATGTGATAAAGCCATATCAAAAAAGGCTTTTGACGGTTTTCCAACGATCGTCGCCTGTGTGTTGGCCGCATATTCGAGCAAAGCAACAAACGGTCCGGCATCCAGTTGATAGCCGCCATCGCTTAACCAGAATCGGTTTTTTTGTAACGCGATTAACCGTGCGCCGGAGAACAAGTGCAAAAATGCATCATTCAGCATTTTATAAGATACCGTTTCGCCCGGGTCGCCCGCCACTACAAAATC
Organism: uncultured Calditrichaceae bacterium; assembly: GCA_964542915.1. Classification (GTDB taxonomy): domain Bacteria; phylum Calditrichota; class Calditrichia; order Calditrichales; family Calditrichaceae; genus CAZIVP01. The sequence goes on from CAZIVP010000028.1 coordinate 4,868, forward strand.
AACCTTTTTGTTTTTCTCCGCCAAACCTTCGAATTCCTTTTGAGCGTCCTCCAGCAGCAGCAAATGGCAATTTCCTTGTTTTTTCTGAACATAGTAAACGGCGGCGGTTACGGCGCTAAAAATGCAATCTTTATTGACATGAATGCCCATCGCGGCCAATTTTTTCTGCAGGCTCTCCCTGCTTTTCATGGTGGTATTGGTTAAAAAACGAAACGGTATACCGCTATCTTCCAACCATTGAATAGTCTCTACGGCGCCTTCGATAGGGGTGTTATCATTATATATGACGCCGTCAAGGTCGATTAGCAGCCCCTTTATTTTGTTTGCTGCCATAATTTCCTTCCGATGTTAATAATCCTTCATAGAGTTTAATGTACTTATCCACTTGTTTGGACCACGAAAAATCCTGCTGCATGGCGCGTTTCATTAATTTGCGCCATACGGCGCGATAAGAAAAAGTCGTTAGGGCATGCTCCATTGCCCACAACAGACCTTGCGGCGTGTAATGTTCAAAAACAAAACCCGTCCCGCTTTGCTTTTGCCAGTTGTAGGGTTCAACCGTATCGGCCAATCCTCCCGTTCTACGAACGATCGGGATGGTACCGTATTTCAAACTATATATCTGGTTTAGTCCGCAAGGTTCATATCGTGAGGGCATTACAAACATATCCGCGCCCGCTTCGATCATATGGGAGAGTTCGTTGTGATAACCACGGTAAAATACCAACTGCTCCGGATAGGACAATTGCAGTTGATATAGAAATGTCTCAAATTTTTGTTGACCATTTCCCAGAATAATAAACTGAACGTCATGCTTCTCAAATAGCGACTGTAAACTACCATTCAACAACTCAATACCCTTTTGATCCACTAAACGGGTAACCATGCCCATAACAGGCACGCCGGCCCGATACGTTAAACCCACCGATTTTAACAACGCTCGTTTATTGACGACCTTGCCGCGCAAATCCTGAGCCGAGTAGTTCCGTTTAATCCAGGGATCTCCGGTAGGATTCCATGTTTCATAGTCCACCCCGTTGACAATCCCGCTCAGGTCTTTCGATCGCGACCGTAAAAGCGCATCCAGTCCCTCGCCCATTGCAGGCGTTTGAATTTCTTCAGCATACGTTCGGCTAACGGTCGTGAGTTTATCCGAATGCATGATACCTGTTCTCAGGAAATTTATTTTTCCAAAATACAACTCCGTTGAATCAAACCATTGATAATAATCGGAAAGACCGATATCATTGATTTTATCGGCATTAAAAACGCCCTGATAACCGATGTTATGTAAGGTTAATACACAACGAACGCGGGATAATGCCTTTTCCGAACGATAATGGGTTTTCAGATAGACGGGTATCAGAGCCGTTTGCCAATCATTGCAATGAAAAATATCCGGATACCAACCTTGATTTTTACAAATCTCAATGGCAGCCTTTGACAGAAAAGCAAAACGCACCGGTTCGTCCCAGTCATCGCTATAAATATCCGTACGATGGTACAACACCGGACAATGAATGAAATATATTTTAGCCGAACTCTTAGGCAAAGTGGTTTCATAAACATCGAAGTAGTAGCTTTTCCCACCCAATTTAAGTTCTAACTTATTCGAGTTGCGCATCGGTTTTAACAGATACCCTCTCATATCAATGACTGAATAAAGGGGCATGATTAACCGAATGTCATGTTTTTTTTCACTGAGATACTTGCCCAGCGCCGCGGATACATCGGCCAGTCCGCCTGTTTTGGCAAAGGGATAAATTTCGGAGGAGACATAACAAATCTTTAATTTGCTCATAACCAACTCTATGAAAAAATTTTAATTAAATGCATTTTTCAATTCATGTACTTGTTCAGCATCCCATTATCCTATATTGAGCTAATCATTTTGATGTATTTATTAGCCCCACCTTTATAAAAATTCATTAATGGTTATTTTATCCTATAAACGGCAAAACATTTTCGCGTTATAAATTTAGAAACGTGCTACCAAATACATAAAATCCATAATATGCATACAAATCAACCATAGCGCTGTGGACTAACATTCGGCATCTGCTTTTGTTTTAAAAACGATTTCTGCATGCCCTTCGCGCCTTTCATTATTCAGAGATGTTCACATTAGTTGAGATATTTATAAATAATTAAAAAGAAAATCGGTATCAAAAATCCGATGATTGTCAGCCAGGCGCCTCGTCCCTTAATCCCATTTTTACCCTTTAATATGAACAATCCCGAAACAGCCAAATAACCAATATCGTGATGTAAAACCCGATTCCATTTTAGCGAGGTTATCGTCATAGTCCACAAACGGTTTCTGTTAAAATTTGACGGGGCCTTTTATTTAAAAACATACAGCAAGTCCTCCCGCATCCTAATGCTCAGGAGGACTATAGTGTACTGCACGCATGGGCGAGGGCCGCTGTTACTGCATTATACGAGCGCCGCTTCCCTTAATTTGATAGTATGTTTCAGGTCCGGTAACTGTTGCTGGATCGAACGATTCGCCATGTTCTTCGGCATGATGCTTCTTTTGTTTTATCACCTGTTCTTTACTCAGTTCAAATTTTTGAAAAACACCTTCGGCGACTGCCATTTTCCCTTTTGCTTCAAGAGGAAAAACGATTTCGCCGTCCCTTACTTTGATGCGCAGCGTCTGGTGTGGTTTATCCCCGGCCAGCGCTATCCAGCAACCGCGTTTTTCACACACATCCACAATGCGGCCTTTAACCATCAACGTTTTACCCACAAATTGATCCGGTTTAGATAATATCTCGGATATGAGCGTTGTATCCGTCAGAGACAAACCTTTACCGTATTTTTCTCCACCCTCCTGCGCAGATGCCGGCATTGACAAGCCGAATACCAAAATTACGAGCGTCCAAAATTTAACCGTTGTACGCATCTTGTTTCTCCTTTCATTAATCGTTCATTTAAACCGGTGAATATATTGTTACTATTCAGTTTATTCAATTGACTTCGAAACGCGATGCCGAATTAAAACAGAAGGCGGCACACATAGACCGCCGTAATCAATCCGGCCAAATCCGCAATCAAGCCAACGGGCAGAGCGTACCGTGTATTGTACACACTCACCGACCCAAAATAGACAGCGACCACATAAAAAGTGGTTTCGGTGCTGCCAAACATTGAAGAGGCAATGAATCCATATAACGAATCCACTCCGTATGTGTTCATAATCTCAGTCATAACGCCCAGGGAACCGCTGCCCGAGAGCGGGCGCATTATCGCCATCGGTACGACTTGACTGGGCATGCCGATAAATGAAGTGACGGGTTTTAGAACATACATCAGGGCTTCCATGGCGCCGCTTGCCCTGAACATTGCAATGGCCACCAACATAGCCACCAAATAGGGAATGATTTTAACCCCCACATTAAAGCCCTCTTTGGCGCCTTCGACAAATTTCTCATAGACTTTGATGTTCTTAAAATAACCATACGCCAGAAAGAGTATAATAATCAATGGTATGGCGATAATCGAAAACCAATCCAGTATAAGTTTAAGATTTTCCACGTTCGCCTCCTTCCTCCGTGAATACCGATGGATTCCCTTTGTTACGACGTTTCTGAATGGTTTGAATGGTTTTTACCACGGTTAAGCCGACAATGGTAGCCATTGATGCAGCCAAAATAGACGGTATCACAATTTTTTGAGGATTGACCGACCCCATAGAAGCCCGGATTGCAATGGCGGTTGCAGGCACCAAAGTGATGGCGCTTGTATTAATTACCAGGAAGGTAATCATATCATCCGTAGCTTCTCCCTTTTTTTTGTTCAGCTTTTCCAACTCATCCATAGCCTTAAGCCCCAGCGGCGTCGCCGCATTGCTCAAGCCTAGCATGTTGGCGGCAATATTCATGATCATTGCTCCGATGGAGGGATGATCATGTGGAATCGTCGGAAATAATCGGCGGGTTATGGGACGTACAATTTTTGCCAGAATATTAATAATACCCGCTTCTTCCGCAACTTTCATGATGCCCAACCACAACGCCATAATACCAATCAGTCCGATTGCAATTTCCACCGCTAAACCGGCTGCATCTATGGCCGCGGTTGTTACCTGTCCTAATTTGGTATCTTCATTCAGATTGCGTTGCAGGACCAGATTTTGCTTAAACGCCAATTCTATTAAGGAGCGGTTAACCTTCATCAAATCGAGGTCTTGCTTGGGCATTTTTTCCGCTAATCGCTTTGTTTCTGCGGGTATTGATAGCGCAGCAAATGCCTGATCATCGTATATATTTTTTTTCTTTATGATACGATTCAAATCCTTAATTAAAACGCTTAACACTTTATCCGAAGGCTCAACAGAGGATGCGACTTGCTCGAGCTGCACATATTCATCAAGCATGTTTCGTGTCGATGGCTTCAACAACTGTTTAATATGAAGCGCGACATCATCTTCGGCGTTACCGATCCGGTTCAAAAACTTTTGGGGTTCATTGATTTCATCCTTACTCAGTAGTAGCGCCTGTTCATTAACCGGGCTTTCTTCAAATACTTCATTAAAAAAATCATTGCCTGCGGCAAGAATAACGCTTATCGCAATCATCCATAACCAAATGTGGTTAAGCATCGGGCCTCCTTTCAACCATTATTTTTATTTCCCATTGCCGTTGCTCTGTCGTTTAAGTGTTGATGATACTCATTTTTAACAATCGGTTCAAGTATCTGTCGGATTCGATTGGCTATGGATGTTTTGTCTATCGCTATGGTCCAATATGATCCGGATTGTGTATTTAACGATGAATCAAAGGGATTAAAGTTTGCGAAGGCTTTGATTGACCGTGACTTTAATCACAATCAAAACGCGCTGTCTGCTTATAATTAATACTACTTTTACAGGAGGTATTTGCTTACTGTTTGCATAATTAGGAGGATGCTTGAAACCGGTTAAGCACTTTAATAAGTATTTCGGGTTACACTGGTATGATCGGTTTAGTGCTACTTATTGGTCCATATTTTTCGTAACTGCCCTCTTTATCGGCATCATCGTCAGTATCGTCGCACGAATAAATTTTCAGAACTTACGCCAAGAAATCGAGCCGGAAATCCGTAAAAAATATGTATCCTTTGTGTCCAGGGTAACGCTGGGACAAGAGGAAAAACGTGAAGAACTCGAATCCCAGTTCGCGGTTCCAGGCCGTGATGCCGATACGACCCGTTTATCGACGGCAGAAAAGCGTGAACAAGAACGCAGTGATATCACTGAGGAAGTAAGACAACAAGGTATCTTTCAACCCGGTCCCATAGACGAATACGCATACCTCCCCGATGTGGAATCGTTCAGCGCCGCCAGTGTTGATGAAATCCAAATCGTAGAACTCAGCCGTCCGTCTTCAGAAAGTCGAAACTGGCCGGGCGGGAACAATAAATCGGCAAAGCCCGGCGGCGTCACCAATTTTGACGCTGGCGATATCAACAAACCGGCCAATAATCTATTTAATTATATTGTACGCAGGCAGGGCAGTATATACATCGATGTTACTGATGAATTGGTTGAAGGCAGTAAACAGAAACAGAGGCGGGGCTACAGAGATCCAGAAGAAATTGAGCGCGTCATATATAATTACCAACCAATGATTGAACATTGTTTTCGACGGGAAGCTCAGTACGTTTCCAATATCCGGGGTTATGTTAAGGTTCAATTTAAAATATCATATGAGGGGCATGTAATTCCCGAAAGCATCAAAATTGTTAACTCCACCGTGCGGAATCGAAAAGTCGAACAGTGTATAAAAAATTTTATTACTCACTGGCGTGATTTTGAAGAACTCGATGAATCGAATGGGATTGTGACGGTTACCCAAAAATTTGTTTACAATTAGGATACCCGTTTCATCTCTTTTTCTTTTCGTGCCTGTAATCTCATAAGTTGTTCATATACAGTGCGTGTATTCGTTTTTAACTCTTCCGGTGTGCCGTTATTGTCAATCACATAATCCGCCCATTTTTCTTTTTCTTCCAACGGGATTTGTTTGTTTACCCGTTCCATGAATTGACGACGCGTCATTTGATCGCGCTCCCGTACCCGCCTTTGACGCTCGGCAACCGAAGCCGTAACAACGACAACCGCATCGAACATCCGTTCGATACTGATTTCAAATATAAGAGCAGCATCAATGATAATGACCGGAAAACGCCCGGAAAAACGCGCTCGTTCCATTTCCTCCACTAAATATTCAACCATCCGCGGATGAACCAATTGATTCAATTTTTGCGTATGGAATTCGTCTTTAAAAGCCCGTTCCGCCAATTTTTGCGCGTCCAATTGTTTTTTGGAATTGAAAATGTCATCTCCAAATACCCCTTTGAGTTCGCTTTGTAACCGGCGACTTTTATGGATCGCTTCCTTGGCTTTGTTATCGGCATTGATCACTTTACATCCCCAGTTGCTCAAATAATTACACACGGTGCTCTGACCGCTTCCGATACCACCGGTAACAGCCACAATCGCCGGGTCTTTATATCGTTTGGACATAAGCGTTACCTCACTATCATCAATTTTCCTATTTTTTGTTCGCTTTTGTATTCAGCCATATAAACGTAGACGCCGCTGTGGACGTCACGTTCAAAATGATCCTTTAACTCCCACGCAAGTCCGCCATGTTGCACATTTCCCTTCAAACGGCATACTTTACGTCCCTGCATCGTATAAATACTAATTTCGGTAGAAGACGGCAGATTTGCAAAAATGACGCGTTCATGCTCCGGTTTGACCGGTTGCGGATATACGAACATCTCGCTTAAATCATCCGCCTCCTGAAATAATTTTATTTTTCCAGTTTCCTTCAATGCCCGGCCTTCCACGCTCCGCAAATTTTCGAGAATCAGATAAGAAGCCACGCCAAATGCACCGGCCATTGTTTTTTTTGAAAGTGTCAGATCAACCCGTCGCTGCTGATCGTCCGCAATCACAATCTGTTTCACTTCTCCCGAGGGTTCAATGCGGTAATTGTTTTTATTTTGAAGCGTTGTCTTCGCCATCGGTTTACTGAAAGTGAGTCTAATATGATAGCGTCCTGAATAATCGATCTTCTCCAGATACGGAGCGCGTTGTTGCTTCTCATAAACGAAAACACCGGTATCGTATCGTCTATCAATCGGTACCTCCTGTAAATCATATACATGGCGTACTTGTACCGAGTCCCTACGATCTTGTTTAAATGGTTCTTCAAATGCCGTTAACAGTTGCTTTTTTTCTTTAAAGACAACGGCGGAAACCGCTGCCGCCCCAGTGCTGCTTAAAGTAATCCGCCACGGATTTTCCTCCAGCAGTTGGACCGGTTCATTAAACGTTAGGATGAGCTGTTCTGCGCTTGTCGGCTGTGCGCTCAACAAACGCGGGGGCGGACTTGTAACAACGGAATCCGTTTGTGAGGGAAGACTTTCCGGCGTCTGTCGCGATGAATCGATTGCCGTAACACGGTAGTAATAGAGTCGTTCACCAATCAGGGTGGAATCATGGTAAACACGTGTATCCGTTCGAGCCATTAAACGCCATTCACCGGCCTTTTCTTTTCGGTAAAGATTATAAAAATCCGCTCCACTCACTGCGCCCCAGTCAAGTCTCGCTCTAATGCTGTCCAACGCCTGAGCGTCAAACGGATAAGGACGTAGAGGACGATCAACGGCAGTACGACTGTATGCAACCAAACGTTCACCGTTATTGTACATAAAATCCATATGACCGTCCTGATTCAGATCATCGACCAGAACGGTATTGGAACGGGCATCCGACTTATGCCATACCGGCTTCACGACCTGCCCTTCCAGTTCGAAGATATAAATATCAGGAAAAAGCGACGCGAAAATGTAGGGCGTGCCGTCCCATCGTACAACTTTTAAACCGCTGTCAAAATCTTTGGTATCGGCGTATCCCTGAAGATATACCGATATTTCGGGAAAAAGCCGGTCGATTTTGGGGGCCAAATGAAATTGTTCCAAAATCCAATGCCTGGCATCGAACAGGTGTTCGGAATTAAAATCATGGCTGGTATGGCTGGCTGTCCACAGCAACGGAGTTTCCGCATTTTCCCGGTAACCGCTGATTATGGATGCACTGTTATTGAGGGCCATTTTACCCTCTCCTGCCCAGAAAAAGCGATTATCTCCCTGGCTTGTATACATTTGTAAATCGCCGTCGGCGTCGCTGAAAAAGAGTTCGCACCGTCCGTCGTTGTCAATATCCATGGTTATAACGCGGGGCACCGTTAACTGATTATTGCCTGAAGAACGGTTTTCAAGACGCGCTATTTCTTCGAACCGATTGTCCGCTGTATTTTCGATGACCAGATAGGTGCTGTCTTCATAACCGACGATTTCCTGATTACCGTCTCTGTCCACATCTTCATAAGAAGCAACCCAAAGGCCGCTGGTATCCTGCCAAACGACTTGTTGCGGGAAACCATTCATTACATTCGCTTCGACAATATAGGCTCGATTGCCATAAGAGAGCAGTATATCCGAAAGCCCGTCGCCGTCCACATCGCCGGCGTCTCTCGGAATGGCGGTAAAATCGCTCTGCCAGCTTTTCTGAAATCCATCGCCGTCAAACTCATAAATCTCAACGGGACCAAATCGGAATGCACTGTCATAGCGACTTAATACCACCTCTTTTTTCCCGTTCTGATTCAAATCCACAGCGTGATCAAGCAGATACCCGGATGGCAAAGAAAATGGCAGCTCCGTAAACGCCTGCATTTCGAAAGCAACGGGTGGCTTGAATGTAAAACCAGCGCCGTTATTATCGGCCATTGTCTCCAATCCGCTGGCGTTTTTCGCTATAATCGTGAACGCGGCCGAAGAACTCCAATCCTCCACGTTGATTATAAGATGATGATTACGTGTTTTGTAATTAAGCGATATTGGCTCGTTTTGGCCCCCGTCCTGCACGTTTAACACCGCCGAACAAATATCATCGGTCTTGAAACGGACAAGATTTACCCGCTGATAGCCTTTATACATGGGTAAAATCTGGACTTCCGATATACGGGGCGGCGAGCAATCGATGTGAATGGTGCTGCGGGTTTCGTCTCTGTTACCGTTCCACAATTGCATGCCAAGGCGCAGTGTTATCGTGGTATCGCTCACCGCAGGCAGGGCAAACACTCCGATCGTATCGTCCACGATCTGGCGTTGTTCCAAAGTTCTAATTTCCTGCCAGCGAACCGGATTATCGCCCAATCCAAATTCCAGTGCGCCCATCTTTAAATCCGGGTGTGCAAGCGTTCCGGTTACGGTCACGGAATCGCCGCATACCGCACTTCCCGGCTGGGGAAGGGCGATTTCTAAAACGCCATGATTCGGGAGTTGCAGCGCCGCCAAGATATTAAGCCGTCCGTTGCCGCTAAATCGGTCCCAACCGTGTCGTAAAATATCTTCGCTGGTTGTTTTCAATATATTACGAATATGTTGCGGTGAAAACTCAGAATCGGATGAGATCAATAATGCGGCGGCAGCGGTAACCATGGCAGCGCTGAAGGACGTTCCGTTTACGGTGTTATAGCCGCCGCCCACAGCCGTGCTTACAATATCCGTACCCGGAGCGATCAGATCAATAGTGCTGCCGTAACTCGAAAAGCCGGCAAGGTGATCCTCCGGGGTTGAAGCGCCGACTGAAATGGTCTCGCCCAGCGCAGAGGGATAATGCCACTCCTGAGTACCGCTATTGCCGGCCGAAGCAATCATCGTAATCCCCTTCTGATAGGCATATACGATAACTTGTCGTAAAAACTCGGACAAAGCCGTATCTCCGAAACTCATATTAATGATATGGGCTCCGTTATCAATCGCGTATAATATGGCGCGAGCAACATCGTCTTCTTCCAGATACCCGGATGCGGTGCCTGCGCGAAGGTTCATAATTTTTATGTCCGGCGCCAGACCGCGAACACCCTCAGACTCATGGGTTGCAGCAATGATACCGGCGATTTGCGTTCCGTGTCCGGAGCCGAATTCATCCATTGCATCGTTGTCTTCATCAAGATAATCGCCGCCATCGGGAAATCGCGGTGCATCGGTAAAATCCCATCCCCAACGGTCATCCACATAACCGTTGCCGTCGTCATCCACGCCTTCCTCGCCGTTCCACTCCGGTTCATTCTTCCAAATCGCCGGCGTCAACTGCGGATGATTGTAATCGATGCCCGTATCGATGATCGCCACAAGGGTCTCCTGCGAACCGCGGGTTATATTCCAGAAGAGTGGCGCCTGTAATTTATTGAGATACCACTGGGCATTATAAAGGGAATCCGGGCGTTTCGCCATGGTTCGGAATCGCCCTACCGGTTCAAAGCGATCGATCAGACCCTCTTTTTTGAGTATCCGCGGCAGCGAATCGCCCGGCGCATCGAGCGTCATCCATCGTTGAAGCCAGGAAGGCGACTTCGGAGTTGTGTTAAAAGCTTTAAATTGTGCTGCGCGGGCGGATTTTGATAGAACATTCGCTGAGGAAAGCAGCGCCTCCTTTTTCTCGAGACCGGCGTCGCTGAGTCTGACGAAATAGGAATCCGCCATGCCGGTTTGGAGGAGAATAATCAGAAAAAGAACAATATAGCGTTTATTCATATATATTAGATCGTTCCAACCGGAAAATTATTTTATTTATTTTGCAATGAGCTTCAACCGTCGCTCTCAGGTGGCATTCATGTCTTTTAATTTTTTCAGGAAATCGATCTTTTTCTTGAAGCGAAGGTTATCGGGATCTTTTTTTAATAACTCCTGAAAAACCCGCAGGGCATCGCCAAAGCGCTTTTGGGCAATTAATATTTCACCGAACGTGGAAGTTGTCAGACTTGGATTGGCTAAAATTTCCTCAATATCACTCTCTTCCTGCGCCATCTGGTTAACTTCATTCACTTTTTCGTAGGTCGAATCGCTCGATGAATTCTTTTTAACCGATTCCTCCGCTTCTTCTTGCTCATCGGAAGTCTTCTGCTCGCTTTGTTTGTTGTGATCGTCGATACGTTGAATGACATCATCCAGTTCGACGCCGCCTGAATCCTTCTCCTGCTCCGATGTATCGCTGTCGGCGCTCTGCGATTCAGACGCCCCCTTATCCCACGGCTGCGCCTCCGTTTCTCCGACGGAAGAAGTCTCTTCCGTATGTTCATCAGAGGCTTGACCGTTTTGTTGTTTGTTTTGCGGCGAACTTTCCTCTTCCAGTTCCGATTCCCAGGCGCTCGGTAAATCCCGGGGAGCGTCTTCGAACAGCGAAGAACTGCTGCCCTCGCCGAATAAGGTCTCTTCTTTTAATTGATCTTCGGTGGGTATATGCGGCATACTATCATCTTCGGGTTGGAACAAACCTTCCATGATATGGGAGAAGTCTTCATTACCCCGGTCAAACTCGCTGGTATCAACCTGTTTTATGGGATGATCCTCACCATCGATCGTATTAATGAGATGATTGATTTCGAAATCATTGCCCAGGTCGGAATCGGATTCCAGGTTCGAATCCGTCTTTTTTAAAGCCTCATCCCGTTCTTTGGTAGCCGGCCATTCCGTCTCTTGTTCTTCAGACTCCTCAGAATCATCCATCGTTTCCGGGGCTGGCGACTCATCAGCGGTTTCATCCTCTTCGGAGGGAAACGTTTCTTCCGGCGTTTCATTTTTACCGGATATCTGAATTTCTTCTATATCCACTTTGGGTTCGTCTTCTCTGGATTGCGCGCTTAAAAGGTCGGTATAAATGTTGCGGTATAGATTTTCCGTCTTTAAAAAATCGATCAAATCGTAGTTTAAAGGATCGTAAAGAGCGGCGGTCATGAGAAGGTCATTGGCCTTGTTCTTTAAACGCAATTTAAAATAGATATAGGCCAGCGCCTTCTGCGCGGCAAGGTTGCCCGGTTCAAAAAAGAGAGCGCGTTCGTATTCTTTTTGAGCTTCTTTAAAGCGTGATAACATCTGATAACAACGGCCTAACATGAAGTGGCCGTCGGCATAAAAAGGAAATCGTTTGGCGCCTTCCTCACATAGATGAAGAGCGGTTTCAATCTGCTCCTGTTCCATGAGAATCGAAGCTTTGTGGGCAAACAGAATGGTCTCGTTGCCCGCACCTCTCACACGTTTCCTGGCGCTTAACATGAGTATATTCCTTTCATGATCCTGTCAATGGTTTATAATGCTTATCGTGATATATTTTATTACCATGCACCGAGGGTCAAATCGATAATCTGTTCTCCAATCAAATCCAGCGCTTCATTAATGGCCGCTTCACGTTCATCCAGCCCGGCATTGGCTTCAATCAAACTGAATTCGCTGACGGTTCGTTTGAACAACGCCTTTTGAGTTTTAACATCCACACATTTAACCTGAACATTCACCGTTAATTTGACCTCGCTGACAAGCTCGTTTTGGCTGACGGTGGCGGCCTGTTGTCTCGGCTGCTGAATCGTTCCGGTAATGACCAGATCTGCTTTGCTTTCATCCACAACCTTCAGAGTATTATCTTCCACAAAGCCATTAATGACCACTTCCGTAAGGCGTTCCCTCAACCCCGGATAGGTGGATCGATCCTCAAACAACGGTACGGCAACCGATTGCACATGCGAAGGTAACGCCCCTTTAAACGAATAATAGCCGCACGCAGAAAGCAGTAAGAAAGCCAGCAGATAAACAACAGAAGCTCTGTAATAGTTCATTCTGTTCCACTCTCTTTCCTTATGAGAGGCCGTACTCATTAATTTTTCGGTAGAGGGTGCGCTCGCTTATCTGCAGAGCGCGGGCCGTCTTACGCCGGCTTCCGCCGTACTTTTTAAGCGTTTCTTTGATCAATTCGCGCTCCATGGCATTCAAAGACGTGGGTTTTACCTCCTTATCTTCGTCCAGATTGTTATCCGTATAATTCGTAAACGGCGATCCGCTTTGAGGTTTAATTTGTCCGTTTATGAGCGCATGGAGTGTCTCTTTTATTTCGCTTAAGTCCAACTTCATCGATATCAGGGTGCGGTATATGAGTTCGCGTTCAGCTTGCTCCGGCGTTTTATTCAGCGGAACCGGTAAATTTTCTACGCGCTTTTGTTCCGCCTGCATGTTCAGCGCCGACCGGACGTATTCGGAATGAACTATATCGCCTTTATTTAAAATAATCGCGGTTTCTATAAAATTGCGTAGTTCCCTGACATTTCCGGGCCAGTTGTATTCTTTGAGCAGTTCAATGGCTTCCGGCGCGAAACCCTTAAAATTGATATTATTTTTACGGACATATTCATCGGCAAATTTACGCACCAGAACAGGAATATCGGCTCTCCGTCGCCTCAACGGCGGAATATCGATTTTGATCGCCTTGAGCCTGTAAAAAAGATCGCGACGGAATTCGTTTTGTTGAACTGCTTGTTCCAGATTTTTATTGGTGGCTGCAATAATGCGCACATTAACGCGCAGAATGCTCGTTCCGCCCACGCGCATAAATTCCGATGTCTCAAGAACGCGCAACAACTTAACCTGGGTATTCAGCGGCATTTCCCCGATTTCATCCAGGAATATGGTGCCACCGTCCGCCGCTTCAAAATAGCCTTTTTTCTGCCCGACCGCGCCTGTAAATGATCCTTTTTCGTGTCCGAACAGTTCCGACTCCAAAATGCCTTCGGGAATGGCGCCGCAATTAACCGAAATTAACGGCGCATCCCGCCGTTCGCTCAGGCGATGAATGGCATTGGCGATCACTTCCTTACCGGTTCCGCTTTCGCCTGTGAGTAATACCGATAGATCGGTGGGCGCCACGGTTACCACCGTTTGCAAAAGCTCTTCAACCTCGGGCGAACGACCGTAAAAACCCAATTCCTGTTGTAACTGCTCGGGAGAAATTCCGGAAACAGTGATGCTGTTTTCTTTTTTCATAATGGCAACATATTAAATTTTATTCGTTAAATCAATGTTCTAAATCTCTAAAAATTATTCATTTGCATTATTAAAAACAAAAAAAGCGCATTTGTTTCACCAATTGATACGAAGACGGATATTATGGTTATAAATATGGTAATAATGTACACGCCTCTGGTTAGCATCACTACTTTTTCGTTTTAAAAGTCCGACCGCCGTAACGCATTCGTTTTCCGACAGTGTCCGGTACCGATAGGGGGTACATCGAATGCCGCCACAGTTTCGGCGACGGCATTGAATAGCACATTCATTTAAAGGATTTATAAAGCGGCCGGGTCTACACCCGTTTATATTTTAATAAAGATGCGTTTTTTGTATAAGATCCACATGGCGAGCAGCATAACGGCAATAAAAGTTAACGCAAACGCCAGCGATCCATTCAGGGCGCCCAACCAGGAAGCAAACAACGATTCATATATAAATGTTTTGAGCGAAACCGGAGCGCCGTCAGGGCCGGTCCATTTAATTAAATATAATATTTTGGCAATAATACCCGACAAAACAAACACCGTTATGGCATTCATTCCGTAAATGACAAAGGGTTTGCCCCATTTTTGATAGCCTTTGATATCGATGAAAAAGTAGCAAAAGGCTAATACAATTAACGCCATTCCGGCCATCAAAACGGAATAAGAGCTGGTCCATAAGTTCTTGTTAATCGGCAGCCAGTAACTCCATACCAGTCCCAACCAAAGGGCAAAATTTCCGGCTATAAACATCCAAACCGTCTTTTCCATAGGCGTTTTTTGGGATCGCAACAACTTTCCGGTCAAAACACCGAATAACGTTGTGGAAATGGCCGGTATTGTACTGATCAATCCTTCAGGATCCCATGTTTTGCTCACGGACCACATGTGCCCCTTTAGAATAAGACTGTCCACATAGGCTGCAAAATTGGCGCCCCTTTCATATTGCCCTGCTCCGACGCCGGGCACCGGTATCCACTCCATCATCGCCCAGTACAGAAAGAGCAATCCGATCGTCCAGCTCCATAACCCGCGCCTTCCTGTATGGAGAAAAATCAAAGAGGCGAAGAAATAACAGATTCCGATCCGTTGCAGTACACCCATGATACGTATCGAAGAGAGGTCGTAATACGGAAAGCCGTTTAAAAAGAGACCCAGCCCAAATAAAATGAGCGTCCGGCGAATCATTTTTTTATAGATCTTTTTTTTATCAGTACCGTCCTGCTGGTATTTAGAAAAAGCATAGACGATCGCCACACCGACAATGAACAGGAAAAAGGGAAAAATTAGATCCGTAAAGGTCCAGCCATGCCACGCAGCATGTCGTAATTGACCGTAAATATGATTCCAGCTTCCGGGATTATTAACCAATATCATAGCCGCGATAGTTGCACCGCGAAAAACATCCAGAGAAATGAGACGTTTGGATGGAAGCTTCATATCTGTACTTTCCGGTGTCATTTTAAATTCCTTTCAAAGCTTGCAATACGGCCTGCCAATGGAATACTAAGACAATGATGAGTCAAATAATAATCAAATTGTCACCTCGTTTAACCAAAGCAATTGCCCCCCCTCCGTTACAATTTATAATGACACACAATTTCTGACTGACATAAATTGTGCGTCATAGAAAGATACGAACGCTTGCGTTTCGCTGCAAATGGTACGTTCCTTCAATTGTAAACCTCAGTGCTGGTTTTAACTCAGTTCCGGGAGAACCGCCGTTTCGTGCAGAGTAAATAAAGCAGGTCGATGGATTCCCTCTTTCCGCCGGTTGGCGGACATACCGATGGAATAACCCTTGACCGGTCATTCCCGAGCGCGAAGGGCATCGGAAATCCAGGGGCATATGGTGGATTTCTGCCGTCATCCGGTTGGCGGACAGGTCGCAGGAATAGCTTTAAAATGAGCATACGTAGCCGATACGTTATTTTTCTGTAGTTTACTGAGAGAATTGTATATCTCCGGTACTGAGATTTTACATAAGCGTTACGTTTTCATTTGTTTTCACTGAAAGTAGGTGTTATTTTTGATAAAATTGTAACACGGAGCCGCCAATGAAACCCGAACTGATGCGATTTGGTATTTCCCTGCCCCAAAACCTGATGGAGCAATTTGACGCACATATTACCAAACGCGGTTATTCCAACCGTTCCGAAGCCATTCGCGATCTCATCCGCGAACGGTTAATAGAAGAAGAAATAAGCAATGACCATCCTGCAGTCGGAATTCTTCATATTCTTTACGATCATCACCAACGCACGCTGACCGAAAAATTGACCGAACTGCAACACCAGCACTTTAATCAGGTAATCTCGTCCACCCATATTCATCTGGATCACGATCATTGTCTCGAGGCGATTATTTTAAAGGGCAGCGCACGGGATTTACAGCAACTTGCGGATCGCATCCTCGCAACAAAAGGCGTTAAACACGGCAAACTTTATTTAACGTCCGGAGACGGGCATGGACTTTAACTTGAACTCTAAATCCAAAACAAGGCGGCCATTGAACTTTGGATAAAATGTTCTCACAACATAAACACGGTTTATTGCAACGGATCGATGCACGCGCTCAGTTAATGATATATGTCGGTTCGCTCTTTACGATACCTTTCCTTTCGCCGGACCGTCCCATGCCATGGCTCATCATGGTAATGTTGTTGTTAGTCATAACGATTATGTCCGGGCGGCCGCTCTTTTCCTATCTGAAAAAAATGATAACCGTCTATCCCATGATATTGATGGCAACGTTTTTTGTACCGTTTCAGAATCTTGTTGAAGCCTCAGTTGGGAATGGGAACGGCATTGATATCCTGTTTACCTTCGCCGGCTTGACCGTTTATCAAAGCGGCCTCGAACGTTTTCTGGGGATTCAGATTACGTTCCTAATGATTTTATGGTTAACGTTCGTTATCCCCGCCAGCATGCCCCAACGCCAGATGTTCAGCGCCCTTGCCTGTTTTAAAGTTCCGGATTGGGTATTGAATGTGTTACATTTCAGCCGGCATTTTGTGCACCTTTTGTGGATTGAACTAAAGCGTGTGCATCGTTCGTATAAGGTGCGTTATGTCTATCTCCCGTTATGGCGAAAGGTACGGGTAATCTCAGGCATCTCTGCCGTCTATTTAACACGGATACTGGAACGGAGCGATCGCGTCTATCTTGCGATGCGCAGCCGCGGCTTTGAAGGGCGTATGCATTATCGGGATACCCTGAGCTGGCGCTTTTCGGATTCGCTTGTCATAATGGTGTATACGTCTGCAATCATTGCAGCACTGGGGCTTTCGATATGGAAATTATAACAAAAGAAACACTGAGCGACTCCGCCGTGCGTTGTAGCGATGTTAGCTATCATTATCCCGACGGCGCCCGCGCATTGGATGAAATCAATCTGTCGATTCCCAAAGGTCAAAAACTCGGTATCATCGGCGCCAACGGCGCGGGAAAATCCACACTACTGATGGCATTGAACGGCGTTCTGCAAGCCGAGGGGACCATCCACATTTTTGATCTTGCCCTGATTAAACAAAATTTTAAAAAAATCAAAGCACGGTTCGGATTGGTCTTTCAGAATCCGGATGACCAATTGTTTTCACCGACCATTCTCGATGACGTGATGTTTGCGCCTCTCAATCTCGGTTTTGATCAAAACGAAGCCCTTGCCATGGCGCGAAAGGCCCTGAAGACGGTGGATTTGGAGGATAAGCAGGAACGGTCCGTGCTGCACCTCAGCTTTGGCGAACGTAAACGGGCGGCAATAGCAACGGTTCTGGCTATGCAACCGTCCATACTGGCATTGGACGAGCCTACGAGCAATCTGGACCCCCGGCGCCGTCGGAACATGATCCGCTGGATTCAGAATCAAGCCTGTACATTTATCATCACCTCCCACGATCTTGATATGATTTATGAAACCTGCGAACGTGTGGTGATTCTATCCCAGGGCTGTCTTGTTGCCGACGGATCGACGGAATCGATTTTACATGATCAGGCATTACTGGAAAGCCATCAGCTGGAGCTGCCCCTTTGCAGACAGTGGATACGGGCGGACGGTACAATATAAAATTTTTTTGAGGATTCGTAACACTTTTTTAAAGTTCGTAATATTTTTGGAGGCTGTATGAAATTGTTTGGTACCATTATTATAGCGCTTTGCTTCTTTTTTTTAAATGCACAGAATCTGTATTCGCAAACATCCGCGGATAGTCTAACCGTTTATGAATTAAGAGATTCCATCGTAACCGTGGCCAACCGCTATCAAATTTCGCTTAAGAATTTGCCTTACAATTATCAGATGATTGAAGGACCGGAAGCCAAAGCCTTAAGCCTGCATTCCGTTTTACAGGCCGTTGATATGAAGCACCCTTCGGCATTTGTTATGGAAAAAAAAGTCATGGGATTCGGCGTTGGCTCCGACGGCAGCGGTCAGGTTTATCTTCGCGGCCAGGGCGGTCATCCTAACAACGGCGTTCTCGTTTTATTAAACGGTCACCCGGATTTTATGGGCATTTTCGGGCACCCGCTGCCCGATGTTTACGGCATGGATAATATCAAGCAAGTCGAAATCCTATCCGGTCCCGCTTCTACCGTTTTCGGCAACCACGCCATGGGCGGCGTTTTAAATCTGGTAACATCCACCGATTATAGTCGGCCCTTAAAACTGCAACTGGAATCCGGTAATTACAACAGTTCGCAGGTAGGGCTGCAACTGGCCAAACAATTCGACCGGGCAGGCGCCTTTTTATCCGTAAAACGCCAACAATCCGATGGTCATCTCGATCAGACTTCATTTGAAGCATTACGGGCGCGGGGCGGTTTGGAATACCAGTTCAACGATCGCTGGCATCTGACGATGCAGGGACGTTATGTGCCATACGAATTTGACGATCCCGCCCGCGGTAATGCCGATACCGCCGGTTTGGGTGCTTACGGGAAAATCGAGCGTGGCATGGCGGAAATTATTCTTAAAAACAACGGAAACCGTTTTAGCGGATCGGCGCAACTTTACTCCAACTTTGGTCATCACCGTTTTTACGACGGATTCGAATCCAATGATTTTACCTACGGCCTATCCCTTTATCAATTTTGGCGCTACGATAGCCGCATCAATCTGGCAGGCGGCGTGGATTTGCTGCACTATGGCGGCCAGGCCGAAAATCCCTACGCTTTCTTACCCAACGGAGCACCGGTTGTTAATGATGATCAACACGAAATCAACAGCGCCGGAGCTTACGCCCTTGTATTTTATAACCCTTCTTCCTGGCTAAATTTCAAACTTGGAGCGCGCTACCAGAACAATTCCCTTTCGCATGCGCATGTATCTCCCATGGCTGCTGTAACCTTTCATTTGAAACCGAACTGGCAAATCTATACCAGCTTTAAAGAGGGCTTTCGTAGTCCGACGCCACAGGAGCTTTATCTCTTTCCTGCCTCCAATGAAGAGTTACAGGAAGAATCCATTCGGTCCGTGGAAATCGGTACCATGTATCGCTGGCAAAACGCGGGGGCGTTGCGATTCACTTATTTCCGGAATAACGCCGATAATATGATCCAGACAGTAAGTAACAACGCCCCGCCGCCGCGTCAAATATTCAGTAACAGCGGCGACGCTGATCAGTGGGGACTCGAACTGCAGCTCCAACAAAGATTGCCTGCCAACATGCACGCCCAAATTTCACACGCTTATCTGGACGCCGACGACTTAACCGCTTTTAGCCCCGCACACCAGTTTAAATACCAGCTTCACAAGCGCTTTCGGATGATAAACATTTTCCTCTATGGCAAATATGTGGAACGTTTATATGCCGAAAATCACGCACAGCTAAGGTTGCCCGATTACAACATTCTTAACGGTTCGGTAAACGTCTCTATGGAACATTTCGATACCTATCTAAAGGTTCGCAATCTACTGGACCGAACGTATCAGGTTTTACCGGGATACAAAGCGCCGGGTATTCATGGCCAATTGGGCGTTATTTATAAATGGTAATGAATTATGCATGAAATCGATTTAAGACAGATCCCGTTAGCCGCTCTGTTTTTAGCGGTAGGCGTAGTCCTGCCGCAATTTTTTCACTTACTGGGACTCGGCGCCGCCTTTTTGCCCATGTTTTTACCTGTTATGACGGGCGCCATGCTACTGCGTTGGAAGTTTGCAATATTACCGGCGTTGTTCAGCCCCCTCATTTCATTTATGATCACGGGGATGCCGCCACTGGCGCCACCTGTTTTACCGATTATAATCGTTGAACTCGTGGTCGTCGCTTCGTTGATCTCATTACTGCGGGTACATAACAAACGCGATGTATGGACGGCTCTGCTGATAGCTATAATCGTCGACCGCCTCCTGCTTTTTCTGCTGGTGTGGTTGATTTTACCCTTATTCGGTTTGGAGCACCCTCTGTTTTCTTTGGCTCTGGTATCAACAGGCATCCCCGGCATTGTTTTACAATTGATTACCATCCCATTGGTAATGAAACTCATTCGGGATCGGTTTCCACATTGGTATGATCTTAAAACCATAGAATAAAATCATTAATAAAAGGAAACGTACAATTTGAAGCAAATAGAGATCAGAATTTTTGAACGCCGGAGCAAGCCGGCCCATTGCATATATTCTATTGAAAACCGTATGTTCTATAACAGTTTTAGAACAAACCCCTAAAAATACGGAAATACAAAACGATGGCCCCGATTGACGCTACACGCAATTTTTTCGATGCCCATGCTCCGCAATGGGATACGTATGATGAACCTCAAAAACTCCGGAATATCATCTCTATTGCCGAGAGCGCTTTCCCTGCCATGAAGGGTCCTATACTGGACCTTGGCAGCGGTACGGGTATCATGTTACCGGTATTTCAGCAATTTTATCCCGACAGCCTCGTGATCGAATTTGACCTCGCCTTTGGCATGCTTCGACAGGCGCGGCAAAAGTATCATTCCGACCAGAAATATGTTTTTGTGCAGGGCGACGGACACCGTCTTCCTTTTAACAAGTACACCTTTTCCGGGATCGTTTGTTTTTCGGTTTTTCCGCACCTGGAAGACCGTATTCGATTTTTGCAGGAGGCGGAACGCGTACTTCATTCCGACGGACATTTAATCATATTTCATTTGATGAATCACCGGCAATTGAACCACCATCACCGGGAAGCCGGCGGGACGGTTCGCCATGACCGGATGTTGCCGGCAAAGCGTCTCGCGCGCTTGATCGAGGAGAGAAGCCAGCTACGTTGTTTGAAGACCGTCGAACAAGAGGGATTATATTTTATCGACGCCGTCAATAAGGCGTGTTGAGCCTTCATCCCCGGGGATGGTAGGTTCGGTATTCCTGCTGTATGAAACTGCGATCCAGGTGGGTATAGATTTGGGTCGTACCAATATCGCTATGCCCGAGCATTTCCTGTACCGCGCGCAGGTCGGCGCCGTTTTCCAGAAGATGGGTGGCAAAGGAGTGTCGAAACGTATGGGGGTGAATTTCCTTGCGGATATTTACTTCTTTGAGACAGGCGTTGAGAATTTTCCAGAACCCCATACGCGACATGGCGGTGCCACGCACATTCAAAAATAATATACCGCCCGATTTACCCTTACGATCCAGATGAGGCCGGGCGCGATCCAGATAAGCCTTGTTCCATTCCAGCGCGTTATCGGATATGGGCACCAACCGTTCTTTACGACCCTTACCAAAAACCCGCAATACAGCTTGATCGAAATAAAGACTATTTTTGCGTAAGGCTAATAATTCAGAGATGCGCAGGCCGCTGGCATAAAGCGTCTCCAACATGGCGCGGTTGCGAAGCCCCAGCGCCGTTCCCGTATCCGGTATGGCAAGTATGGATTTTACCTCCTCCCAGGTCAGAACGGACGGCAATTTCCGCGAAACTTTGGGACGATCCACATTCTCGGTTGGATCGCTATCGCTGAGATTTTCCGCAATCAGGAAGCGATAAAAACCGCTGATGGAAGACACATTGCGTGCCAAACTGTTAGCCGATAAGCCCAACTCACTAAGTAATTGGATCAAGCGATGGACATGTTCGGGTTTGGCGTCGACGGGCGAATTCAGCCCGATTCGTTTTAAATAATCCAAATAGCGTTCTATATCGCGGAGGTAGGCATCAACGGAGTGCGGCGATAAGTTTTGTTCAAAAATCAAATAACTTTTGTACTGCCTCAAAAGGGCATGCATTACTCTTCCTGGTCTTTATCCAATAGCGGTTCGGTTAGGGAAAGCGCAATACCGGAAAGCATCACTTCCGGCGCCAGTTTTTCAAAATCACCCGACAATAGATCGGCGTCCACATTAGTGAAAACCGAACAAGCCGCCTGTTTTTCGACAACGATGCCGGAGAGGCGGCCGGCGTGCTGACCGAAAAAGGTAACTTCGCCCAGAACATCGCTTACAACCACGCCCGTACAGAAATGTAACTGAATATGGGAGTTGGGGGTAAAGATAGATACCAGATTACCCTCTTTTTTACCGATTGGGATGTCCGGATAGACTTCGATGGTTAATTTACGGCCTTTTTCAGAATTGAGCAGCACCGCCCGATGCTGATTGCCGCGTTTGGCAAATTTGACTCCCAAAACCTTCTCTATTTCGGCAAATTTCTCTTCATTAAACTTGAATTTCATCCTTAGCTCCCAAACTGATTCATGACCGTTTACGAAAATTGTTCAACTAAGTTATTAATTTTTAGCATTGATGGCGAATAAAATGGCTCCCCATAGGTCGCACCGATCTGATGTCCGAAATAACGGGCGCGAACTTCAATCGACCGCCAAAACTGTTCGCTGCTCACATAGGTTTGCGGCTCATCCGAATCGGGATTATATAATTGGCTCCGATATGCACGCATGGCATCAATTTTATAATCGTAAGTATCCGAAATATCTACAATAAACGAAGGCTTTTCAACATAATGGCTAAAGTATTGAATCATTGCTTTCGGCCGGTGTGCCTGCTCTTTCGTTTCGATTTTATTTAAACCGGCGTAAAAAGCAGCGTCTCTGATCAGACGGTGGGCGTGTTCATGGTCTGGATGGCGGTCCCGGCCGAACGGCAAAAACACAAGCAGGGGTTTCCAGCGGCGTATTTCCCGAATAATCTTTAAGCGATTGGCTTCGGTGTTTTCCAGTTTAGCATCTTCGATATCAAGAAAAACGCGTTGTTTTGCCTGAAGAATCTTTGCGGCTTCCTCCGCCTCGCGTCGACGCACCTCGGGCGTACCACGCGTCGCCAATTCCCCGCGGGTCAAATCGACAACCACCACATTATGGCCCATACGTTGCATCTTGATCAAAGTACCGCCGCAAAACAACTCCACATCGTCAGGATGTGTACCGAATGCAAGGATTTCAGCCTGCATCAATAACCGCCCATATATTCAACATAAAACTATGAAATTAATAGACATACAAAATAATTGCAATCAAATCTTCAACATCCAATGCGTGAAACGTACAAGCGAATATACCGGATAGAAATTCTATCAACGATACTCTGTACGCAAAACTTGTCGTACTAAGACAAGCGACCTCATTAAGATTTGTCGCGGAGACGTTTATTCTTCTGATTCCTGTAGCGGCGCGAGCACCTTTAAAACAGATGAAATTTTACTATTGTCGGGATTTTCCTGGTGGGCTTTCCGCAAATAAAGAATGGATTTGTTTAAATCACAATATAAATAAAGCATACCCAGAATCAGGGTCAAATGTTGGGGAAAATTATCATGTTTGGCAAGCCTTTCCCAACCGGGAATAATTTCCTGGCAGGGACAATCGTCGTAATAGGGATCGGTATCAATAATGATATTGGCATCCTGGTTGACCAGGTCATGGAATATGGATAAGGCCTGTTCGATCTTTCCATTCTGAATATAACAAATAACGAGTTTCTTTTTTATTTCATGGGAATGTGGATGTGCACGCAGGGCTTTTTCCAGATAGAACGTCGCTTTATTGAATTGACGCGTTAAAAAGTAGCGGTTTCCCAGCATCTCTGACATAATTCACCTCTGTGGCAAGTGAAGCAAAATAAATGCCAAAAGAGACGCTTCGCATGATGCAGCTTACCGGGAACGCCACCCATGTGAATTGTTTCATTATTGAAACAATATTTGTTATAACCTTTTGAAAATTCAAAGTTAATGCACGATTGAACACATGAAACAGTTTGTTTTTACTGAAACACTCGTTGAGGCATCTTTCCCGGGAGGCATACGAGCTTTACAAAGACGCCGGGCATGCGCCGATCATTCATTTTCGAGCAAACCGAGGGATTTCATTTTGCGCCAGAGCGTCGTGCGCCCCATACCCAGTTCACGTGCCGCCCGGCTGCGGTTCCAGTGGTTGCGTTCCAAGGTTTCCCGAATGAAGGTGTATTGATCGTTCTTATATGGTTGCATCTTTTGCGATTCGACGAGGTGGCTGCAATCCGATCCGCGTCGTATACTGGGCGGCAGTTTCGAGGCGTGAATGACCGAATCTTTACTTCGGGCGAAGGCATATTCAATGGCATTTTCCAGTTCACGGACATTTCCAGGCCAGCCATAGCCCAACAAAATATCCATCGCCTCATCATCAATCTCCTGAATTTGCTTACCGGAAATGAGAACATATTTATTGATGAAGTGTTGCACCAAGTGCGGAATATCCGACTTACGCTGGCGCAGTGGTGGAATCCGTATGGGAATGACATTTAAACGATAGAACAAATCTTCCCGAAAATTGCCGGCCTTCAATTCGGCATCGATATTTTTATTGGTGGCTGCAATTACGCGAACATCAACTTTGCGGGTAATCGATTCGCCGATACGCTCAAAAGTGCCTTCCTGCAAAACACGTAATAATTGTACCTGCATTTGTAACGGCATCTCGGCAACTTCATCCAGAAATATCGTGCCCCTGTCGGCCAATTCGAAGCGCCCGGCCCTGTCCTTGACCGCGTCTGTAAATGCGCCCTTGACATGACCAAAAAGTTCACTCGCCAGAATTTGAGGTGGGAAGACCGAACAGTTAATCTTCAAAAAGGGTTTGTTTGCCCGCATACTTGTTTTTTGAATGGCATTGGCGATCAATTCTTTACCGGTTCCCGATTCGCCCATAACCAAAACATTGGAATCGGACTCGGAAACCTCTTCGATAAGGTTATAGATTTCCAACATCGATTTATGTTGACCGATAATACCGTGGAAATTCGAGGTGGTTATAAGGCTTTCCTGGATGGTTTCCAAATACGACATATCGCGAAATGAGACCACGCCGCCCATGGGAATGCCATCACTATCCTTTAATACAGCAGCATTAATCTTGACGGGGATGCGTTTGCCGGTATTGTCCTGAAGCGAACCCTCCAAATCATATACGTTTTCGCCGCTCTCCAATACACGACCGATCGGACAATCTTCCAGACACCGTTTGGATTTGAAGATATTTTTACAGAAATCGCCGATCACTTCTTCGCGGCGGAGGCCCAAAATATCCTCAGCGGCGCGATTGAAGCTATTGATACGAAAGTTCTTGTCAACCGTAAAGAGTCCTTCACCTAAGGAATCAAGAATGACGTCGGGAAATTTTTCTGATTTGATCATAATACGTGTTTCACTTTTTTGAAACGTTTTGAAATATTGTGTTTCAAAAATAATAAATAAAAATCGTTTTTGCCAATAGAAAACGTTATTTTTTTCACGTTTTTTTCGTGGAACAGATTTTCATTATCCAAACCACGGAGAAAGTTGATTGTAATTCATCATGTCCCCTTGTTACATCAACATTCCTTTTTTCGCAATGGAGACATCATTATCGATGTTAAAGAAGGTATGGATGCGATGTAAGATACGTTTACAGAAGAATGAAGGTTTCAGTCAGCAATAATTTAAAGTAAAACATAGCGATCCCGATTTTTGAAATTCCTGGGCTAAAAAAAGCCTGCTCAAACCTGGCAGGCTTTTGATCGTAGCGCCTACGGGATTCG
>CAZIVP010000029.1:0-30578 GCA_964542915.1 uncultured Calditrichaceae bacterium
TTAGGTTATGTTAAACATTTACCCTGGGAAGTCCAATTCCATCTGAAGCAGAACAATCATACGCGTATGCAGCAGGTTGTTATGAATCTATGTTTGAACGCCAGAGATGCCATAGAGAAGCAAGGGAAAATTAAGGTTATTACCCGTCGCCTCGAAATTGAGAAACCGATTAAGGGTATGGATGAAAATTTGAGACCGGGTATTTATGCCTTGATCGAAGTACAGGATAACGGTAAAGGGATGGACGAGAAAACCAAACAACGCATTTTCGAACCTTTTTTTACAACCAAGCAGGCCACAAAGGGAACCGGCCTGGGTCTATCAATGACATACGGTTTTATAAAAAGTCATCATGGTTTTATTGATGTGGATACTAAAGTAGGTAAAGGAACCTCCTTCCGTATCTTTCTGCCTGCCAGCGAAAAAGAAGCCGTTAAAAGGACAGAGAAGGGTAAAACAAAACTTGATGGTAAAAATAAAGGCATACTAATTGTGGATGATGAGCAGGACATGCGCAATTTTTTAAAAAAGGCGCTATCGCAGAATGACTACACGATCTATGAAGCGTGTGATGGCAAAGAGGCGCTCGAGCAGTATCAAAAATATCAGAAAAACATTGCGCTGGTTATTATGGATATGATTATGCCCAGAATGGACGGACAGGAACTGCTAAAGCGCTTGCGTGCAATCGATTGCAACCTTTCCATATTGATTTCAACGGGATTCAGCGAGCGTAGACAGTTGGAAACGATCGAGTCGCAGATTGACGGCATTATCTACAAACCTTATGGAATGGAAGACATCCTCCATAAAGTCGGAGATATTCTGGGCTAACGATACACCCACCGTAAGGTATTTAATAGAATACAAATCGATCAAAGACGGCAGAGTAAATGCCGTTTATGAAACGCATCACCGATAAATTCTAACAAAAGCGCTAATGTTCAGAAGTTAGGGCTGGATTAAGAGAGGTCGTTGTTAGGCGGGAATGGTCATGGTCGAATCGTTATTCGGTGATTAAATTCAGGTTGCCGTTTACATCCACTGCTGCGGGATATCCAAAATCCTCCCACTTTAATTGAAAGCGCCCGTCTCGGCGTTTGTACAAACGGGCCGTAAGGGAAGCATTCAGAGTTTCCATTGCACCGCCAATAAAGCGGCCGCCGTAAGGCGCATAGAGAGATAAACTTTCGGCGCGCTTTATGTTTAACTCCAGCCTCTGCAAGCCGTTGTTCAAAATCACTTCGATCTTTTGTTCTCCGATGCTAAAACGTTCGATTTTAGACCCGTTATAGGTGGTAAAACGATAGAATTCATCACCGAATTGCAGGCCGCACAAAAATCCACGAAACGCACCGGTTACCCAGGGAACACGGGCTATCGATAAAAACAGACTACCTGTGCTCTTTTGAAAATGATTACACTGCAACCAGAAATAAGCTTTGGGAAAGGCATTGCCCCAATCCTTCTCGATATATCCTCGTCCGCCGCTGAAATCGATGATATCTCCGTTAATGTTTAACGAGCCGTTTATAACATGATCGAAGCTAAGCACGGCATGGTAGCACTGCATAAACGGGGCAAAGGCATAGGGCCCCATCACGCCGGGAGACAATAACTTAACCGGCCAGGGACGCAGATTGTTAAACTGCAACCTGCCTTTTAGAAAGGAATCGCCTTGCTCCAAATTTAAACAAAGCTCCGTAAGGGCAAACATATTACCGTTCAGAAACAGGCGAAAAGGGTTCTCGCTTGTACCAAATTTGCTCTCATGAAACGAATGAAACGTAACACTTTTTTGTTCGCGATCGGCGACCTGAATAAAAGCCTGCGATTCTCCGGCAGTCCGGGCTAGAAAGATACCGGGTATGATCGCCAGAATTCGATTAGCCGGACGGTTGACGATTTTGTAATACCAGCCTTCAAAAAATGGACGGGTGCGGGCGAGGCCATGGTAAAGAGCCGGCTGCCAAATTTTACGGATTTTATTGATCATAAAATATTTTAATCGTTTTTTTAGTTGACTCCAAACGTAAGAACAAATTTTTAATCTGCAAATCGATCTTAATTTGTGATGAGGCCTTTACATGGAAACCGTATTCAGGCTTAAGATCAGAACATAATCAAAGTTAGGATATATAATACGGAGGATCCGATGACGGAAGTAAAAGAGCCCGGTTTCATGCAAATGGTTCGTGCTCCGTTTTTTTCTTCAATTATTTCGCCCTTATTGGCCGGTACCCTGATAGCTGTTGCAGTCCAACAATCTTTTAATGTTACGGCCTGGGTATTGGTTATGATCATGGGATTTGCGTTACATGCGGCCACTAATGTATATAACGACATTTATGATACACTGCAGGGTACGGACCGCGTTAATGTCAATCGTAATGCTTTCAGCGGCGGTTCCGGGATTCTGGTAAATTATCCGCATTTGCAAAATAAAATGTTTATGATTGCCAGGAGTAGTCTGTTGATTGCCCTGTTTTCCACTGCCGGACTCATGTTTTATGTCAATCGTTCGCTCTGGCCTTTCTTGTGGTTGCTGTATTTGCTTGCGGCCTTTTTTAGCAAGTACTATACGGCGGCTCCTTTTAGCCTGGCAGGCCGCGGCTGGGGTGAAATATCAGTATGGTTCGCTTTCGGTCCAATGGCTATGCTGGTGGCGGCAGTGAGCCAGAGTGTGGGATTTCATCCTTATGTAATTGCCTTAATGCCGGTAACGGGCATCAGTACCCTGTCTATTTTGTTGATCGGTCAGTTAATCGATCTGCCCGCCGATGAGAAAACCGGTAAACACGGCGTGGCCGTCCGCCTTGGTTCACGATTCACGGCGTTTCTTTACGCCGGTGTACAGCTACTATTGGTTATCGTTACACTGACAGCCGCCCTTTTTGTTATTCCCGGCGGTTGGGTCCTGATGCTATCGCTAATTCCCTATGCCTTGTTTCTACCCGATACAATAAGGCAAACGATCCGTTATCATGATGATCCTGCCCGATTAAAACAGGCGGCGGGGCTGAATGTGCGCATGCATCTGATGTATTCCCTTCTGTTATCGGTTTCATTGGGCCTGTATCTGCTGATACGGTTTTGAAGGGAGAATGCGCTCGCGTGCATGCTTTACATTGAACTCAAAAACGCCTAATTTAATGCATGTATACGTACCGAAAACACCTTAAAGCAACGGTACGACTGGCCTATCCGGTATCCATTGCACAATTAAGTCATGTTATGATGGGTGTTGTGGATAGTTTGATGGTTGGTCGGGTCGGCGCCGAGGCGCTGGCCGCCTCTTCTCTTGTAAATGGCCTGGTATTTTTAATTATTGTATTCGGCCTCGGTATGACGCTGGCCATTACGCCATTAGTTGCCATCGCTCTGGGTAAGGAAAACTATGAAAAATGCGGGATCATTTTACGCCAGGCCCTTTTGGTCAATTCTGTTTTTGCGATTGTCTTATTAGTATTGGTCTTTTTTGCCTCCGATTTGATCCATCTGTTAAATCAGCCGCCGCTGGTGGCCGTTAAAGCGGTTTCATACGCAAAGATCATTGCTTTTTCGATCATCCCTTTTGTATTGTTTCAATCGTATCGTCAGTTCATTGAGGGATTGGGCCATACCAAACCGGCTATGTATGTAACATTAGCGGCCAATCTGGTAAACGTATTATGCAATTACATATTCATATTCGGCCATTGGGGAGCGCCGGCTTATGGTCTGGATGGTGCGGGTTATTCCACATTCATCAGCCGCACCTTCATGGCCGTCGTTTTAATGTTATATGTCATTCGGAACGAGCGCTATCAACCCTTTGATCCATCCTTCAAATTCCGTAATATCAATTTCCCGGTCATTAAGCAGTTGTTACAATTGGGCATCCCTTCCGGATTTCAACATTTTTTCGAAGTGGGCGCTTTTTCCTTTTCTGCGGTAATGATCGGTTGGTTGGGGAGCAAGCCCCTGGCCGCCCATCAGATTGCACTGAGCATGGCTTCGGTTTCGTTTATGATTATACTGGGCATTTCTGCCGCCGCGACGATCCGCGTGGGCAATGCTTTTGGTAAGGATGATATTATGGAAGTGAGGCGTTCCGGATTTACGGCAACAACGTTTGCGGCGACGGTCATGGCGTTGTTTGGCATTGTGTTTGTGTTATTGCGGAATTGGTTGCCGGCGTTATTCATCGATGAAGCTGAAGTCATTTCAATTGCGGGCTCCTTGCTCATCGTCGCCGCATTTTTCCAGATATCAGACGGAGCCCAGGCAGTGGGTCTGGGTATCCTCCGTGGTATCACTGATGTAAAAATCCCAATGATGATGACGTTCGTGGCGTACTGGGTGATCGGATTGCCGGTGGGCTATTTAGTGGCCTTCAAATTAAAGCTGGGTGTGGTTGGCGTTTGGATGGGATTGTTTGCGGGACTTTCCGCTGCGGCCGTATTTTTGAATGTCCGTTTTCATTTAAAAACCGCACCAAAGAATATCAGGACGGCCGCTAAATGGTAGCCGGAACGTTTGGTTTCGTTATACACTGTAATTGCATTCAATTTCGTTTGCAGCATTACGCACGCCTTGCTATGTTTTATCCAAGCAGACTATAAAAACGATGCAAGCCGTACATACATTTGAATTAACGAGACCGGCCATAGCGGATTTTATCCAGGTGATTGAACAGGACGGTACCTGGCAAATGGATTTGCATGAGAAGCGTAATCTTGTGACTCTTTTTGACGCCGGTATGCAAAAAACCGCGGATATACGGTTACCGCTGCATTGGGAGCCGTTATCACAAGGGGAACCTTTATCGCAGACCATCAGGCAGATGGCTTCGGCGCCATCCGTTTACGCCATCATTCTGATTCAGGCCGGACAGGCGGCGCTTGCCGTTTATAACGACGGACAAGAAATGTACCACAAAGTCATTCGCAAATATATGGTGCGCAAAAAACAGGGCAAAGCACAAATAAATTATTTGAAAACCAAAGGCAAGTCCCGGGCCGGATCCCGGATTCGGCTGGCAAATACCATTGCTTTTTTTGAAGAAATCAATCGTCGTTTGAACGAATGGTTTCTTCAAAGACCGATTCACCGTATCCTGTATCATTGTGCACCGCAATTGTGGGGCATGTTTTTCGCCTCTAAGATACAACCTCCGTTTGACAAAAAAGACGAACGTTTGCTTAAAATTCCGATTGATGTAAAACAACCCAATTTGCAAGAAGTGCGCCGGATTCAGCAACAGAGCACAAAATGCATTGTTAAAATTTACCATCATGCGTATATTGAACCGATTCAAAAATTAGTTGATCAAAAAAAACAGGGTAAGGGATTATAGAGATGAGTGAAAACGCAGGCGTAACCAGCAGCCGCATTCGTTTCTGTGATTTACGGTGCCCCCATGCGGATTTTGCCCGTGAGCAGGACATGGATGGCTCCGGAACGTGTCGTACCTTTTTGGCCCTTTGGTGTAAACAGTTACAGAAACATGTTACTAAAAATGCGCCCTGTGAGGTGGAATTCGGTGCGCGACGCCCCAAAACAGGATTTTAAAAACGGTTATTTATGAAAGCGGCAACAAAGGTTGCATTTATGCTTTCGGTTGGACCAGCCGTCAATCTAAAAAGGAGACATACATCATGAACAAATCCCTACAATCTATATTAGATGTTCGTACGTTGATCGGTCTTTTTATTGTGATCGCCGGTGTGCTGGTTTTGCTCGACAACCTGGGGGCGGGCTTTGATATCGATATTTGGGAATGGTGGCCGGTTATACTGATTCTGCTCGGGATCAGCTATTGGGGACAGAGTAGCGGACGTAACGGTTCGGTTGGTAGTTGGGTTCTGATTGCAGTGGGCGTTTTATTGTTGCTGAACAATTTGGATGTGATACATCTCTCCTTCAACTATGTTTGGCCCATTATTTTGATTATCATCGGCGTGGCTGTTCTCAAGCATGGTTTGGGAGGCGGCGGTACGGCGGAAAACACCGACGAAAATTATATCAATGTTGCATTTATACTCGGCGGCGGAACACAACAATATGGGGCAAAAACTTTAAACGGCGGTCGGGTTGCCGCCATTATGGGCGGCGGTAAGATCGATTTGCGTAACGCCGGCATGACGGCATCATCCATTACCATCGATGTGTTTACGCTATGGGGCGGTGTTGAAATCATCGTTCCCAGGAACTGGACGGTGAACATGCAGGGGGTCCCCATTCTCGGCGGGATGGACAATAAGTGCGAGTCGGCGGGTGCGGGTGAAATCGACGACCCTTCCGTTCCGACATTGATTATAAAGGGTACCGCCATTATGGGCGGCGTGGAAGTTAAAAATTAATCCTTAAATGATCGTATTATCAGGTATGACCGTACCTTTCGGGATGATAATCAATCCGTCCCGGATGGTGTAATTTTCCTCATCGGCTTCCTTGCGGTTGTCTTTATTAATCAATTGTACGTTGTTCCCGATATGGCAGTTTAAATCGATTATGCTGTTACGAATGATGCAGTTGTTGCCGATACCAAGATGCGGAAGCCCCTGTTCGCTGCCGACATTGCGTTCGTCCAGGGTTTCATAATAGGTATTCCCCATAATGATGGAGCGCTGGACAAACGTGCCCTCGTTAATATATGAACGAATCCCGATGACCGAATCTTCGATGATGGAGCCCAATAGAATACATCCTTCGGCAACCAGTGATTTGTTAATCTGGCAGTTATAAATTTTTGAAGCCGGCAGATAACGCGGATTGGAGTAAAAAGGGTAGTTCTCATCATAAAAATTGAAATGTGGGACGGGTTGTGTTAACGCCATATGGGCATCGAAAAACGCCTTCATGGTTCCGATGTCTTCCCAGTATCCGTCGAAAAAGTAAGCATAAATGTTTTTATTGCTTAAACTTTCCGGGATAATCTGTTTTCCGAAATCTTCTTTATCATTTTCCTGCAGTATCTCGAATAGGGCCTCTTTCTTAAAAATATAGATACCCATGGACGCCACCAGAGAACGGCCGTGCGGCTTTAACGAGAAGTGTTCAAAGAGTTCGTTCGGAACCTGAAATTCATCCAGTGTTTCCTGCTTTTGCGGTTTCTCGAAAAAATCGGTTATACGGGAATCCTTATCCGTACGAACAATGCCGAACTCACGCGCTTCGTGAGTGTGAACCGGTTTAACGGCGATGGTGATGTCGGCATCCATTTCCTGGTGATGTTCGAAAAATTTGAGATAATCCATCCGATAGAGGTGGTCCCCCGAAAGGATTATTATATTGTCATCGGCGCTGTCGAGATACAGTAAATTTTTGCGTACGGCATCGGCCGTGCCCTGATACCAGTCGAAATTCTCACTGGTTTGCTGCGCCGCAAGAATGCGTACGAATCCTGAGCTAAATGCGTCGAAACGATAAGTATAGTGGATATGGCGGTGAAGCGATTCGGTGTTGAACTGTGTAAGTACAAAAATTTTACGCACGTTGGCATGCAGACAGTTACTGATCGGAATATCAATAAGCCGAAATTTGCCGGCTATCGGAACGGCCGGTTTTGCTCTTAGCCGCGTTAATGGGTACAGGCGTGTACCGCGTCCGCCTCCCAATATGACTGCCGTTAGTTCACTCATGGATTTCAGCTCCCGAACTATTTTTAATGATAACGAGCGATCCTTCCGTGCTAAATTTTATCCTTTAACAAATTCCAAAATTCCTTTTTCATCGTAACCTGCCCAAAATTGGCCGTCTTTTTCAAGGAGTGGACGGTTTATCATATTTTGCTCCCGGCGTAAATATTGAAACAGAGAATTTTCGTCAAGGATTTTATCCTTCAGGCCCAGTTTCCGATATGTGGGGCCTTTGCGGTTAAGGATGCGATCCAAACCCAATTGTTGCCGGACGTTATTCAGTTGCGCCTCTGAGAGCGGCGTCTTTTTAACATTTACAAATTGATATTCGATGCCGTGTTCGTCCAATAATTGTTTGGTGTTACGGATCTTTTTACAAGTCGGGACGCCGTAAAGCTTAATCATTGTTCGCCTCCGAAGTGTCGGGAAAAGTTTGGCATTTTCGCTGCATTTTGATAATTGAATTTAAATAACAACCTTGGTACGAACAACCCCTTGTGCTATTCGAGGATTGATGCGGCAACAACGTTTGCGACGCAGCTTCTGAGAGAAATGACGCTGCCATTATCATCGGGATGAACGCGATTGGTCAACAGAATGACGGCCAGGTCGTATCGCGGATCAATTACCAGCGAAGTACCGGTGTAGCCGGTATGGCCGTATGCCTTATCGCTGAGCAGATCCCCTTGGTTGGAGCTGTAAGCCGAATAGAGGTCCCACCCCAGACCCCGTCCGAACGATTCGAATCCCCGTGGAATGCTGGTCATGGCTTTTACACTCAACGGGCTCAAAATCCGGGTTCCCTTATAAATGCCGTTGTTGAGCATCATCTGGGCGAAAACGGCCAGATCACGGGCTGTGGAGAACAGTCCCGCATTGCCGGAGATACAATTCATCATGACGCGCGCCAGAGGATCGTGAACCTTGCCAATGAGGAGTTCATCCTTGAGCTGTTCCGTCGGCGCGCAGCGGACATGATATTGGTCTTCAGGTTCGTAAAAGGTGTCTTCCATTCCGAGCGGAGAAAAAATATTATCCCGGGAAAAGGTTTTCAGACTTTTACCTGAGACTTTTTCTACTATGTTTTGTAAGGTTATAAAGTTAAGACAGCTGTATTTGAAAAAGGTGCCTGGCGCATGGTGTCGTTCGCAGGTGCTGATGTAATCCAATACAGCATCGGGATTGGGCTTTCCGTGTTCACTTTTTAGTTGATCCACAGGTGCGTAAGGCGGCAAACCAGATGTGTGCGTTAATAGATGCAATAACCGAATGGTTTCTGTCTTATCTTGCGATTTCCAATGCTTAAAATCAGGAATAAATTTCGAAACGCTGTCCAGTAGTCGAATGTTACCTTGTTCCACCAGCATCATAACAGAAGTAGCTGTTGCGACCGGTTTTGTAACGGATGCCAAATCGAAAATCGTTTCGAAGGTCATAGGCTGCTTTTCAGGTTCTAATTGCTTATAGCCGTAAGTTTTTTGATAAGCAATGCGGCCTTCGCGCATAACCAGCAATACCGCCCCGGGCGTCTGTTCATTCTCGATTGCTTGTTCGAGAATGGTATCCACGCGACTTAACCGGGTTTTATCCAGACCCACTTCTGCCGGACTGACTTTTGTAAGCTCCTGGGCATCAGATGTTGAAACGCTAAGGATGCATAATAGGGATAATAGAATAAACACTTGTTTCATCTCTGATTCTCCGCTCGTTTAAATGTCTTTATTATTCTAAGAAAAATACAATAAAACGCAAAATAAGCAATTCTATAATTGCCGGTTTATTGAAAATGTACCAACGTAAAGCCGAAGCAAGGATGTTTCCGAAACATTTCACGTTTTACATTGAAAAACGATTACCTTTTCAAAAATCGGCCACCGTGTTTATCGCATATCTGTAATAAAATACCCATCTTATCGGTACTTTACTTGATGAGGAATCCTCTATAACGCCTTAACCCGTTCCTGGAATGTAAAGCCGTGTTCGGCCAGTTCGGCCAGCACCGGCTGAAAAATAGCCGGGTGCGTTGGAATATGGCAGCCGCTCAGTGGCAATTGATCGTTCAATACCAGTTTGGCAATCAAGGCGGCGGGCAATCCCACGGCTTTTGCCATGGAAGTAAAGCCGGATTTCTCGCCATAATGGACCATGGTCGATACGATCTGCTCATGCCGTTTGTTTTCGTCGGGATAGACGACCTGCATTTTATGCTGTAAAATGACCATATCGTGCGCATCCGGCGTCAGTTTGAGTTTTTCCGTTAAAAGATGCGTCATCACTTCGGCGGAGGTTTCCACATCGATATTGATAACTTCTTTGGAAAAAAGCCCAAGCCAACGCATGCGTTCGATAATCTGACCGGTTGGATTGATATGCAGAAAACTGGCTACACGTTGTTCCAGGTTGCCGATCCCGCCGTTGGAAGGAAGAAACATTTCGGTGAGTTCGGCATAGGTGCGTTCCTTTAAATTGGGAATCCGTAAGGTTTCATTGGGCAATCCAAGGCGGACAATATGGTGCCAGGTTTCCGACCAACCCGGATAACGAATGGTACCGCGAATGACTGTATCGGCGTTGTCGAATCCGTACTGTTGCTGATATGAAAGCGAATCCCGGTTGGGATAGGCCTCCATATCCCCGATACCGGGTACGTTAAGCGACCAGGTGTGTTGGAAGACGTTGTGATACGGCATAATTTTAATGTTACCGTTTTCCAGATACTGTGCGCCGTTTTCACCCGCCATTACGACATTGCGTGGATTCCAGCTGATCACGTATTTTAAGGGGTTATTGATCGTATCCGGAGCCGGTAAACCGCCGCCGTAAGATTCAAAACGCTTGACAATCCCGCCTTTATGCTGAATACGTTTTACCATGTCGGCGGCAGACATATGGTCGATGCCGGGATCGAGTCCGATTTCCGTCAGAACGAGTACGCCTTTGCGGATGGCGTCTTTTTCAAGATCGCGAATACGTCGATCCTGATAAGAAACGGATATCATGTGGACGCTGTGGCGGACACATGAAAGCGC
Source organism: uncultured Calditrichaceae bacterium (assembly GCA_964542915.1). Taxonomy (GTDB): domain Bacteria; phylum Calditrichota; class Calditrichia; order Calditrichales; family Calditrichaceae; genus CAZIVP01. Next base: position 10,652 of record CAZIVP010000029.1, read on the forward strand.
CACAAGGTGTTGAAATCGTGGTGCCAGCATGTTAACAACCACATTCGCCCGTGCAATCTGGGCAGAACGCATATCCAGATCATTTACATCAAATTCGATGGCCTCTCCGCGGGAATGATAGCCCACCGATTGGCGCGCGGTTTCGAGGTTGCGATCGGCCACGGTTACAAACCAATCGTAAGTTTCAGCGTTTTCGAGTAAAAAGTGAATTAAATAGGGTGCGCTCTGCCCGGCCCCTAAAACCAAAATGCGTTTCATCTTGTATCTCCGTGCGTTTTAGTTAAATTGATGTGAATCCTTTCTCGAAATAAATAAACGGAGAATCTAAGACAAATTTGCTGATAAAAAAAGTTAAATTAAGGCTGGTTTAAAGCGTAATTCCACAATGAATATAGGTTTTAAACAGGGCAAATAAGCGGCCAGGCGGGCACAGATCATGGTAAAAAATGAAGGCGGGGCGCGTAAGGTAAAGATAAAGGCGCAAGCTTTTTCGGAGCCTGTTTTCGTTTTGTAAAAATCCTCGGTTCGAACGCTGTTGTCAGTGAGGCGTTAATTCATTACGACAATCAATAACAGGGCTCAGGACTGCGTATGCGTTTTTTCCCACTGTTCCCGGATGTTGTCCATGGTTTGCATTATCTTAAGGGTGTCTCCGAGCGGCATGATGTTACTCTCGGTTTTGCCTTTTTTAATGCAAGCGATAACCTCTTCCGCCTCGTAATTAAAGCCGTTGCCCTCCATTTCGGCGTGAATGTATTGATCTTTTTCACCCACGATGGACAGTGTAATACCTTTTGGCCGAAACAAGGGTTCAAAAATGCGAATACGACCGCGTTCTCCGAGGATCACCGCTTCTCCGGAAGTATGGGGCCGTATGGAAGTAAACAGGTTTGCCATCGCTCCGTTATCATAGCCCAGGATGATGCCTGTTTGTTCATCGATACCTTTTGGGTCCAGTTGGGCCATACTGGTAATTTGCTGCGGTCGCCCCAAAAACCAGTGTGCAAGTGATACCAAATAAACGCCGATATCCAGCAAAGCGCCGCCGCCCAGGCTGGGATCAAATAAGCGGGACTTATGATTCGGTTCCGCTTTAAATCCCAAATTGGCGTCGATAATATGCACATTGCCGATGACGCCGTTATCGATGAGTTCTTTTACTTTAAGCATTACCGGTAGAAATCGCGTCCACATAGCTTCCATCAAGAACAGATTATATTGCTGCGCCGTATCAATGACCTCTTTGGCTTCCCGAGCGTTGAGGGTAAAAGGCTTTTCGCATAGCACATGTTTTTCGCTTTCGAGGGCTAACAAACAGTTGGCTTTGTGCAGACTATGGGGCGTGGCCACATAGATGATGTCAACCTCGTTATCTTTCACCAGGTCCTCATAACTATTGTAGAATCGGGGCACATTATACAATTTGGCAAATTCTCGGGCGCTGGCTTCGGAGCGTGAACCAACCGCATGAAGAGACGCTCCCTGCACATGGCGGAGTCCTTCCGCAAATTTACGGGCGATATATCCGGTGGCCATGATCCCCCATTGGAGTGGTCGAGACATGTTCGTATCCTTTTTTATGTTTTGTTGAAATATGCGCAATGACGATTATAGAATAAATATGAAATAATTCACAGGCAAGCTCCAATTTAAGTTTACATTAAAGGATAGGTCTGTAAGTTCTTTTTCGACGACCATGCCAGTCTGTATGAGGGTTTGCAACCTAATGACTTGTGCGTAGATGTTCATTTGCTTACTTTCGAAAGCTTTATGCTAAAGCGGACAACAAGGAGAGAGAGGCGCCATGGCATTTATTAATTATATAGCGAATGAACAGATTCCGCTAGAACATCGGGTTCCGGACCAGGATCATATACTGCGTATTCATGGTATCCACAGCAAAATCATGAAGCAGCATTATGAATGGTTTGTAGAAATGATGTTCAAAAAAGGCCCTTTGAGCCGCAAGCAACGCGAAATGATTGCCGTGATAGTATCGGTCGAAAATAAATGCCATTACTGAATTGAGCACCACGGGGCGGGACTCCGCAGAGTGTTAAAATACAAGGGCGTCGAAACGGATAAACGAGACAAATTTTTACGCGCCCTTATGGAAGATTACACCAAGGCTTCTTTAAATGACGCCGATCGGAAAATGTTGGACTATGCGGTAAAATTAACGCATACGCCTGCCGAAATAACGCAGGATGATATTGAGCGATTAAAGGCGGCGTGCTTCAGCGAGCGCGCCATTCATGATATCTGTGTTATTGCCTCGTATTTTAATTTCGTTAACAGGCTGGCCGATGGTTTGGGCGTTGAGCTGGAAGCTCGGTTTAATGATAACGGTTGAGAAACGCCATTGATGTTTGTCATGGTATTAATCCATTTCAATCAAGACGAGAATGCCAATACCATCCGAAATGTTAAATCCAAATGTATTTATTCTTCACGAACGCCACCGAACAGCCCGTCTTCCGTCTAAAAAATGCTACAATATCCAATATGAATATCCTCCTTTTGAAGTTTTAGCGCTGCCACATATATTTCATTATTCGGTAAACAGCCCTCGATAGTCAGGCTTCTGTTTTAAATAAGCCGGCCATTTACACGTTCATTTTCTTGGAGACCTTATTTGAATTTGGTTTTCAACGTTTCCTAAAAAAAGATAGTGTATAGACATCTTGTAAAATTGCAACTGTTTCCCTTCAGATTTCTGACTTATCGTAACAATTTATCCGAGCGCGCGTATTTATTTTTATATGTAGAAGGGGTTTTTGTTGTGATTAAAAAATATTCAAATATATGGCGTTTTTAGTAAGTTTCCTTCTTATTCTTTTTGTGTCGCTTTCTTTCGTGCCGAATTAATCACCCATAAAAACAATCCAATGGCGCAATAATACCCGATACTGGAAAATGTCCGGGGGGTATACCATTGATTACAGCGTCATAAAATCCGGTTCGAGGCGGAAGGATAAAGCGCCGATTGTGTTCTTACATGGCGGCCCCGGCGGATACATTTATTCTTCAACCATCGAAACAATGGGGGCGATTTTGCAGGTTCGGCCGGATTTACTTCTTTTGGGAGGCGATGGGTGCTTTTTATGCGCGGCCGATATATCGGCAGTGATTTTAACGTAAACGAGGTGGGCTTTGTGCCCTGGCGGGGCACCGCAGAATTTGTGGGCCTGGGCGCTCCACGATGGTATTTTAACGAAGGATATATTAAACAAATTCTGATTTACACCGGACCAATCGTGGACTTTGAGAAGGTCGATCAATTTACCGATTACGGCGCGTTATTCGGTTACAACATGCAGTTCCGAAATAACTGGGGATTTGAAATCAATCTGGCCGCCGCGGATTCCAAAGATGAAGGCGAGCGCTTTACCTCGTACGACATAAATTTGTCCTCATGGTATAACATTTCACCCAAATGGAACGGCGGTTTTTACGGAGGGTTCTCCCGTACCTATAACTTCGGCCGCGACTTCCTGGCGTTTTATTCATGGTGGTCGGCTGAAATCGACTGGCAGGTCGCCAATACTCTTGAAATCGGAACGGAGATGAGCGTCTTTATTGAGGGCAATCCCAACGGAGAGATAGAAGATATAACCGATAACGCACGACCATTTTTCTCGGCAACGCCCGTTAACAATCTCAATTTACGTCTGTACATTGATAATGTATTTGTACGGTCCGAAGATCAATTGACCCGCTTTGTATCAGGCTTTCTGTTTTCCTACAATTTTGCACCGAAAAGCTGGCTTTATTTTGCGTTGAATGAGGTGCGCGACCGTAGCGCTCGTTATGACGCCAGCGGACGATTGTTACCGGAAACAATGTACATTGTGGACCGCGTGGGTGTCTTCAAAATAAAATATTTGTATAACTTTTAGTATTCCGGTCTTTATCTGTTTAATTTTAACGCAATCGGACGATAAATGGAGATGAGATATTTACATTGTCTGTCAGCGTAATAAAAATTGGGATGCAATATGCAATTGAATCGTATACCGCTGCATGTGGTCCATGCATTCACCGATAAGCGGTTCTCTGGTAACCCGGCTGCGGCTTGTCCGTTAAACGATTGGCCGGACGATGAACTTTTGCAGGCCATTGCCGCGGAGAACAATCTTTCGGAGACGGCTTTTTTTGTGAATGAAGGTGAATATTACCGCCTCCGCTGGTTTACCCCTCGCGTTGAAGTAAATTTGTGTGGTCATGCCACGCTGGCATCGGCCCATGTAATATTTAACGATCCAGAGGTTGAACAGGATACAGTTGTATTTGAAATGCGGAGCGGACGTTTGACCGTTCGCAGAGAAAGCGATCTGATGATACTCGATTTTCCAGCCCACAAACCCGTGAGGGTAATGTCAACGGACAGGCTCATAAAAAGTCTGGGTCAAAAGCCGCATACCATTATGGCAGGGGGCGAGTTTTATTTAACCGTATTTGATGATGAGGCGACGGTGGCTAACCTTAAACCGGATTTCAAACTCATGGAAACCCTGGATAAGGGTGTCATTGCTACAGCAAAAGGTTCGGCGCAGTTGGATTTTGTTTCACGCTGTTTCGTGCCGAATGTAGGCATTCCGGAAGATCCGGTAACGGGTTCCGCTCATTGTGCGCTGGTCCCGTATTGGTCGGAAAAGCTTACCAAAAAGAAGTTCCATGCCAGGCAAATTTCAAAACGGGGCGGCGATTTATTTTGTAAATATGAAGAAAATCGGGTGCATATTGGGGGAAAAGCGGTCACATACAGCACAGGACACATTTTGCTCGATTAAGCGGGTACGGAATTTGTTTGCATAGTATCGAAGAACGAGTTGAATACGTTCGCATTTTCTTCCTGTGATAAAAATTTTCCAGGCAAAAAGATAGAATTTGATTTAATATGGATGACGAAAGGAAACAACAATGACCAACAGAGAAAAAGTACAGGTGGAATTTTCCGTACCCTCTCAATCCTTACACATTCGCCATGCTTATTGTCCGAACGGACATTCCCTCGTTGATAAGAATGTTAAAATTCATGGCTATCCTTCATTGAAAGTTACCGTCCGTTTCGGTGACCTAAAAGGGACTCTTTTTCTGGACCCGGTTTACGGAAGTTTTGATCATGATGATCGAGATTTACCGTTGCCCATGGGCAAAGTGGTAAGGCTATACTGCCCGCAGTGTGACACCGATTTGACTGATGCCGATGAACGCTGTCATGTCTGTTCTTCGCCCATGTTTCTATTCCATTTGCCAAAAGGAGGTGTAATTGAGGGTTGTCTTAAAAAGGGATGTTTTTATCACAAATTGACGATTGTTGATAGCGAGGAACAGATTTCGCGATTGTTCAAAGACAGTACACTGGAATCCTATTTATAACGGCTTTCACATGTCAAACCGTTACGCACATGGTCAGTGTTCATTCGCACTGTTTTTCAATTAAACTGGTACATAAACGAAAGCCAGGGAATCGGGAAGCCGTGCTTTAAAACTTCACCGATAAGAACGACTCCCACATCACCGGACAGGTGTTCATTCATAAGACGAATGGCTAAAGCAAATGGTTGTTCGCTGAGCTTGATGTTCTCGCCACTAATAAACCAGTTTTCCGTGACCAGCGCTTTGTTGCGTGAAATTTTTATGTTGCCGCCAAGCACCAGAATGGGATGTTGAGCAAATTGAAACACACCGGTATCATCTTTTGTATAGCCCAGGCCAAAACCGATCGTAAAGCTTTTACGGGCTTCTCCGAAAGTACCGACGGTAAATGCTACACCTGCCGCATATTCCTTCGCAAATGATGTGTAGAGCAGGCCGGTCGCGAATGCGACGTTTTTACTATTGTAAAAGTTAATGCGCGGTGCAATATATTTTAGTTGCGATCCGAACGGAATGCCGGGTAAAATAGAGAAACCAGCCATCAGACTGAAATATTGATTGAATCCATAAGCAACACCAGGGAAAAAAACGTAGTAATTGGAAAAATAGCCTGAGCCTTTTAATAAAGGTCTACCTGTCGGTGCAAACATCAATCGCGTATAATTGGGATCGGTTGTTCGCCACGAATCCCTGCGTTCCGTTAAACGATATTGTTCCAGTGCGATAATTTTATCGTATGGGATATCGATTTCTATCCCGACATTCATCCAAAAAGTGATGGATGAATCGTTTTTGCTTAAAACACGTCCGAACAGGCGACTCCCACCGCTTAAATGAAGTGTAACCAAAGAATCTCCCGCTAATTTCTGATCAATTGTGCCCTTTGATAGGGGAATATCTTGACGGGATTGATGAACGAAAGGATTGATATCCAGAGTAGGTAACGGTGGATTTAAATTTGTCGGCTCATTAGAAAAAAGGATAGAGTGAAAAAGAAAGATCAAGAGCAGAAAGGGCTCTGTTGGTAGCCGCTTAATTCGTTTCATTTATTTGTGCTTCTTTTCAAAGGTGGAATACAATGTGTTTAACGGGTTGTCAGTGATTGATATTACTGACAATTGTGCGGAGAGACAAATGTTTTTTGAAAAAGGTCTGTCGCGACAATATACACAAACCGTTTCGGTAAATAAAAAAGCCACACCATCTTTTTCAGAAGAGTAGTGTGGCTAAAAAATTTTCGCTCGCTATTTATAGCGAGGGGTTATCTGATTAGAAATTTGAATTTACATTCTGAAGAAGGGTTCTCAGGTCAACTTCGTAAGAATTCACTACGACGCCATTTTTCATAATGGTAACCATTGCAGTTTGACCGCCGTCGCTTTCAACGGTTGCTGTCCAGGGCGCCATTTCGAGTACGATTTCACCGCTCACAGATAACGTATTGGGTTGCGCCCGATTCATAGTTAATTCATCAATCATTACATCGACATTTATTTCCAGAACCGCATCTTCCCCATTATAAACCAGGTAGTTTGTTTTGTTGTAGTTGCCTTCCGCCGTGATCACATACTCCATGGTCTTAAAGCCTTCCCATTCGCCTTCAAATTCATGGCTGAATTCTACGCCGTAGTCGGGATCATCTTCTGTAAAACCATAGGTTCCTTCTGCCGAAGAATAAGCATACATGTACTCGGCAGCTCCGGCTTTTTTTACGACCTCACCGTCTTTGGAGGTTTTATACTGAATTTTACGTAAAAATTCCCCGTAAAAATCGCCCTGATCGACGGTGTTTTCCCAAATATGGTATTCGCCGTCCCACGAATAAGACCAAACGGTAGGCTTAGCCATAGATGTGTTGCTTTCCACTGTAAGACGTTCTTCGTTCTTATCCATCGTCTGAGATGTCGTATTAAGGGTATAACCGATTACGCTTTCGGCTTCTTTGCTAACCTCTTCCACATCCATGGTAGAGAGGTCAACCGTTTGCCGGTTGCTGTCCTCAGGCGCCAGCGGACTGGTTTGCTTTTCGCAGGCGACAAACGCCAAAAATGAGACCAACAAACCGGTTAATAAAATTCTCTGTATCATAATATATCCTCCTTGTAAAATGATGATTTTAAATCTTTATTTGCTATCATTTCTATTGTAATTAGTACACAAAACCAGTTTACTATTGTGATAAAGTGCACACGTGTGAATTATTTTATATAGTTTTTCTTAACTAATGTTAAAGATGGATATGATTATGTTTTTTACGACTCTTTTGTAAAGACAAGTTTTTTGAAATTCTTGTCTGGCAAGAGTGATGGCGGTCACAAATGGATCACATAAAAAATTGTCATTATAAATGTACAATTAACGATATCCGGAAAACTATTTCCGTTTTGGGCGATAAACATGTGTAGCCTGACCGAACAACATTTCAGCACTTTCCATAACTGTTTCCGACAGAGTAGGATGCGGATGAATGGAAAGTTTAACATCTGTGGCATTGGCCGCCATTTCTATGGCCAGCACCCCTTCTGCAATCAGCTCTCCGGCGCCGCTACCGACAACGCCCATTCCCAATATACGTTCGCTTTCGGGGTCGATGATTAGTTTTGTTACTCCATCGGTTCGATCCATTGATATCGCTCTTCCGGATGCTGCCCATGGAAAACGCATAATTTCGACCTTCTGTTTTTGTTCTTTCGCCTGGGTTTCCGTTAAACCCGCCCAGGCCACTTCGGGGTCGGTAAAAACAACGGCGGGAACTGCATGAGGACCATAGACCGTTTTATGACCTGCTATGACCTCGGCTGCGACGCGTCCCTCATGTGAAGCTTTATGTGCCAGCATCGGTTCGCCGGCAAGATCGCCAATGGCAAAAATGCTGTTATCGGATGTACGTCGTTGTTCATCGATTTTGATAAAGCCTTTTTCATCCACTTCCACTTTGGTATTCTCCAGCCCCAAACCATCGGAATTAGGCCTTCGGCCAATTGAGACGAGTACCTTGTCGAATTTCTGAGTCTCCTTATCGACATTTTCACCCTCAAAGCGAACCCGCACGCCGTCCTGGACGGCCTTCATATCAGACACTTTAGTCTCGAGTAAAATTTGTTCAAATCGTTTTTCCAGGCTTTTGTGGAGGATCTTAACCAGATCCCGATCGGCCCCCGGCAATAATCCGGGCAACATTTCCACAACGGAAACCTTGCTGCCGAGCGCTGCATAGACGCTTCCCATCTCCAAACCGATATATCCTCCGCCAATGACTAACAGGTTTTTGGGTACGTCTTCCAGTTCAAGTGCGGAGGTGGAGTTTAATACACGCGGACTATCAATGGTTAATCCGGGAATTTCAGCAGGTCGGGAGCCCGTGGCTAAAATAGCGTAATCGTATTGGAGCGTTTTTTTCCCTTCTTTTACAACGGTAATCTCGATAGTGTTGGAATCAACAAAATAGGCCCGACCCTGTATGTGATTGATTTTGCGCTGCTTCAGTAACTGTCCTGTGCCGTTCGTCAACCGGGAGACGACGTTGTTTTTCCATTCTCTCAATTTTTCGATATTAATGTTCGGTTCCTGAAAGGTGATGCCCCAGTTTTCGGCTTCACGCGTTTCACTGATCAGCTTGGCCACATGAAGGAGCGCCTTGGAAGGAATACATCCGCGGTATAGACAGACGCCGCCCGGGTTGACTTCGGGATCGATAACCGTAACTTCCAGTCCCAGATCGGCCGCTAAAAAAGCGGCTGCATAACCGCCGGGACCGGCTCCGATAACAACGAGATGCGTTTTCAGTTGTTCACTCATACCTTTCTCCAAATTCCTTCGATCATTTGTGTTATCCCTGTAATGAGAGTAAAAACGGTTGTTCCAACGCCTGACATACCCAACGCAGAAAACGTGCGGCGTCTGCCCCGTCAATCAGTCGGTGGTCGTATGAGAGCGCAAGCGGTAGTATTAAACGCGGTTCAAATTCTTTGCCGTTATAAACCGGCTCCGTCGATGCGCGTGATACGCCGAGTATCGCGACTTCCGGCGAATTCACGACGGGCGCAAATCCTGTACCGCCAATGCCTCCCAAATTGGAAATGCTAAAATTGCCGCCCTGCATGTCCTCCAACGAGAGTTTTCGGTCGCGCGCCTTTTTTGACATATCGGTTAGTTCCACAGATAACTGAGTAATGTTTTTCTGATCCACATTTTTGAGCACGGGGACCAATAGACCCCGGTCCGTATCAACCGCAATGCCCACATTGTAATATTTCTTATAGATAATCTCTCGTTTAACCATGTCCACACTGGCATTAAACTGTGGATATTTTTTTAGGGCGCCCTCAATAATTTTTATCAGAATGGCGGTAACCGTTAATTTCCCGCCCGCTTTTTCAACTTCCGGACCATATTGTTTACGCAGCTGTTCCAATGCGGTGATATCAGCTTTGTCGAATTGGGTAACGTGCGGGATGGTAGCCCAGGCATAGCTCAGATGCCGCGCTGTTGTTTCCCGTACTTTGTTCATGGATTGCGGGTCAACTTCGCCCCATTTGCTAAAATCGGGAAGCGGTTCGGATTCCACGCCTTTGAAGAGCGTTTGTCCGCCTGCCTGCTGGCGATTGATCATTTTGGAATAGGATTTGACATCTTCCACGGAAATACGCCCGCCGGGACCTGAGCCCGGCACCTGGGAAATATCGATGCCGATTTCCCGGGCGAAGCGTCGTACAGAAGGTGCTGCAGGTACAAGGTCGCCCGCCTCGCGTTCTTTCGGCGGCGTTTTTTTTGTTTCTTGCGTTGATGACGTTGCCGGCGGCGGTTGTTTCGATGTTTTCGGTTCGGGTTCTTTTACTTCGGGCTGCTCTGGCGTCGGGGCGGCAACCTCTTCCTTTACCTCTTCTTCAACCGCTTTGCCCCCTTCGATGGTTATGATATGCTGGCCTACACTGACCTGATCGCCTTCTTTTATTAAAATTTCCTTGATCGTACCGCTATGTTCTGACGGAACTTCAACAACCGCCTTATCGGTTTCCAATTCTAGTAAATTCTGATTTTCTTCTATCGTATCACCGCGGGATACAAGAATTTTGGCGACGGTGCCGGCGTCAATATTTTCGCCGAGGGCAGGAACTTTGAATTCCACTGTTTGCTTACTGCCGCTTGTTTTTTTGGTTTCCGGAGGTGTTGATGTCGTTTTTTCTTCTTCCTTGTCTTCATCTTGTTTTTCTGTAATCTTCTGCGCATCGGATTCGCTGTCGTCTTCAGTTGATGATGCTTCTGTTTTGGCTTCACCCCGGTCTTCCAGCGTTAAGACAGTCGTTCCAACCTCGACGTCGTCGCCTTCGGAGACATTTATTTTCGAAACCGTACCGCTTACATCCGAAGGGACTTCGATCACGGCCTTATCTGTTTCTAGTTCCATCAAAACCTGATCTTTGTCAATAGAGTCGCCCTCGGAAACGAGCAGCCTGGCGACTTTTCCTGAAGAGATATTTTCGCCGAGTTCCGGTAATTTGAATTCTATAGCCATATCATTTTCCTTTTACAGTGCTTATCAAATTTGATTCTTCAATGCCTCCGTTAACTGATCATGGGATTGGCCTTTCCCGTATCAATATCCAAATCTTTAATGGCCTTTTTGACAACCGTATCCTTAATTTTACCTTCGCTTTTTAACATATGCAAAGCAGCTAATACGATGTATCGTTCATCGACTTCAAAGAAGTCCCTGAGGTGCCCTCTACCGTCGCTGCGTCCGTATCCGTCTGTTCCGAGTGAAAAGAGGGGGCCGGGCAACCAGCGTGAAATGGACTCCGGCAGGGCTTTTACGTAGTCGGATGCGGCAACAAATACGCCTTTCGCATCTTTTAAGATTTGAGTGATATAGGGTGCCTTATCTTTTTTGCCCTGATTAAACAGGTTTTCGCGTTCGACCATCAAGGCATCTTTATGCAGCTCCTTATAGCTAGTGACGCTCCAAACCGTCGCCGCCACATCGAATTGATCTTCGAGGATTTTCTGAGCGGCGATCACTTTGTTCAAGATGGAACCGCTACCAAACAGCTGGGCATTGCGGTCGGTATCTTTTTTGGAAGCGGCTTTTAATTTATAGATTCCCTTTATAATGCCTTCGCGCACCTGCTTCCCTTTTGGCATCGGCGGTTGCACATAATTCTCATTCATTACGGTTAGATAGTAAAAAACGCGTTCCTGATCCACATACATTCGTTTCAAACCGTCTTCAATGATCACCGCAAGTTCATAAGCAAATGCAGGGTCGTATGATTTTAGATTGGGGATGGGATAAGCCAGTAAATGACTATTGCCGTCCTGGTGTTGCAAACCCTCTCCGGCAAGCGTGGTTCGTCCGGACGTTCCGCCAATCAGAAAGCCACGCGTCTGCATATCGCCGGCGGCCCAAATCAGGTCGCCGACGCGCTGCAGACCGAACATGGAGTAGTAGATGAAAAACGGAATGGCGTTGATTCCATGTAAAGAATAAGCCGTGCCGGAAGCGATAAAAGACGACATCGATCCCGCTTCGGTAATACCTTCTTCCAAAATTTGTCCGTTTTTGGCTTCTTTATAATAGAGCAGACTTTCTTTGTCGACCGGATCATACAACTGGCCCGAATGCGCATAGATACCAACCTGACGGAACAGTGCTTCCATACCGAACGTGCGGGCCTCATCAGGTACAATAGGGACAACCAGTTTACCAATTTTTTGATCGCGCATCAGTTTGGAAAGCAGGCGCACAAAAACCATGGTGGTTGACACTTCGCGATCTTCCGTTCCGGTCTCAAATTCTTTAAACAACTCAGGTTCCGGATTTTCGATTGGTTTGGATTTAATTCGTCGTGTCGGAACAAATCCTTTTAGTTGTTTCCGACGCTCCATGAGATATTGCATTTCTGGGCTATCGTCTTCGGGTTTATAAAAGGGGATCGTGTCGATATCCTCGTCGGAGATGGGTATGCCGAAACGAGAGCGAAAGTGACGCAGTTCTTTTTCATTGAGCTTTTTTTGCTGATGGGTAATATTCTTACCTTCACCGGCTTCGCCCAGGCCATAACCTTTAACAGTGCGGGCTAAAATGACCGTAGGCGCTCCTTTATGGTTAACCGCCGCATCGTATGCGGCATAAACTTTTTCAGGATCATGTCCGCCCAACCGTAACTTGGCCAACTGTTCATCGGAAAGATGTTCCACCAGTTTCAGAAGTTGCGGATATTTGCCCCAGAAGTGCTTGCGCAGGTATCCGCCGCCTTTCACCACGTAATTTTGATATTCGCCGTCAACAACTTCGCCCATCCGTTTAACCAGCAAACCGTCTTTATCTTGAGCCAGTATGGGATCCCAATCGCTGCCCCAAACGACTTTAATCACGTTCCAGCCTGCGCCGCGGAATACGGTTTCCAGTTCCTGAATGATTTTTCCGTTACCGCGCACGGGACCATCCAAACGCTGCAGATTACAGTTAATGACGAAAATCAGATTATCCAGTTTTTCGCGGGCGGCAAGCGATATAGCACCCAGTGCTTCGGGTTCATCGGTTTCTCCGTCACCGAGGAACGTCCAAACTTTTTCATCGCCCGGTTTTTTCAATCCCCGATCTTCGAGATAGCGATTAAAACGCGCCTGATATATCGCCATAATGGGCCCTAATCCCATTGATACGGTGGCGAATTGCCAGAAATCCGGCTTAAGCCATGGATGCGGGTACGATGGCAATCCCTTGCCTTCTTTATGATATTCATGCCGGAAATTTTTTAACTCTTCGGTAGAGATACGGCCTTCCATAAAAGCGCGGGCGTAAATACCCGGCGAAGCGTGTCCCTGGAAATAAATTTGGTCGCCGCTGAAATCATCGCTGGCAGCGCGGAAAAAGTGATTAAATCCTACTTCGTATAGGGTTGCGGCAGAAGAGTAGGTGGATATGTGTCCTCCGATACCGCTTTCATTACGATTGGCGCGCACCACCATCGCCATGGCGTTCCAGCGGATAATGCTTTTAATGCGTCGTTCGATTTCGCGACTGCCGGGATAGGGCGGTTGTTCTTCGACAGGAATGGAATTAATGTAAGGCGTATTGGCGCTGAACGGTAGTTTGATGCCGGCCAAATGTACGCGATTTTGAATTTCCTTTAACAATTCGCGCACACGTTCCGGACCCTCGTGTTCGATAACATAATCGATGGAATCCAGCCATTCACGCGTCTCGATGTCTTTTAAGGATAAAGATTGATTATTATTTTGAGTTGCCGCTGCCATTATTCATCTCCACTTAAATTTATCATTATTTATACATTTTTGTTATTGATTCAAACCTATACGGATCCATTTGTAAATATAGTGAATCCGATAAAAGAATTTTACATCCTTAAACGGATTTTTAATGATGCACGTTTTTTATATACAATTAAATTCAATAACCGGATAAAGGTTACAACTACAGAATAACCATAACCCTGTTTCCCAACGTGAACAAACGGTTTAAGGATTTTGCCCCTCTTCTTGTGGTAGTTTAAGAAAGGAATGTCGGGCAAACAAGACTCAAAAAATTAAGACGCCGAACAAGATATCCGGATACGAATTTCCTTTTCGATTGTAAACTCATTTGTTGAAGAACATGTGAACCTGAACCACCAACACAAGATCCGCCGTTTGCCCGGTCTTAAACAATAAAACGCACAATTTTATTTCGAATATGCGTTAACGTTAGAATTGCGAAATTAGCTGTTTACCAGGGATTGGTCGCCCACACGGAGAGTTCGGGTATGAAGCCGCGGTCATCCATTTCCAGAACGGATTTGATGGCATGCGCGATTTCCTGAGGTCGTAACTTGTTGTAAGGCGCTTCGCGCTCAATGCGTTCCTCGTTTGCAAAGGCCGTCGCAACTTCGCTTGGATTGATCAAAATTACCCGTACATTGTAGGGCCTCAATTCGGCCTGCCAGGACTGGGTCATAGAACGTAGGGCAAATTTGGTTGCGGAATAAACACCGGCGCGGCTGCCGCCTTTTAATCCCGACGTCGATCCGACATTGATAATATTTCCGTAATTCTGATCGCGAAACAGTTGAGCGGCGCGGGACGCCATTAATGCAGAGCCGTAAACATTCACGCTAAAGACGTGTTGCAGGTCCTTGTACGTTAATTCGTGTAAGTAAGGAAAACGACCGCCGATACCGGCGTTGTTGATCAATACATCCAGTCTTTGGAATCGTTCCAAAAACAACTCGAAGGTACGGTCGATATCTTCAGGCTTCGACACATCGGCTTTAATCGGAAACGCGCCTGTTTCGGCTGCGGCTTTCGTGAGTCGTTTTTTATCACGCCCGGTAATGGCAACCTGGGCGCCGTTCTCAACCAGTAAAGAGGCAGTTGCTTTCCCGATGCCTAAACTGCCGCCGGTTAACAGGATACGCGCACCTTTAAGATTCATAAAAAGTCCTTTCTGCTAAGTATGACAGATCTAAATTTGGAGATGTTACGCAACAGGGAAGGAAAATTCAAATAGATATCATGCTGTGTATTTCAATACGATCAGCGATATATCATCTGAAGGCAGGGCGCTTCCCCGGAAACGGTTAATCTCTTTTAAGATATATTTAGCGGCCTCCTGCGCCGGCATATGAACGATTTGTTTAAGAATGGCATTTAAGCGGTCTTCGCCAAATAAGGCTCCGGTTTCGTCCCGGGCCTCGGTGATGCCGTCCGAATAGACTAAAAACATTTCGTCTTTTTTAAAATGTATTCGCTTTTCGGTATAAGTTGTTTCCGGTTTCAAGCCAAAAGCGGGTTGTCCCTTCGGACTTTGATGAACTGATTCAAAAGAAAGCTTTAAGGGCGGTAAATGACCCGCGTTGATGAACCGGATGGTCGGTTCATCGGGAGTGATTTCAAGATAGATGCAGGAGGCAAAACGATTAGAGGGCGTATCACGGAAAAAAATCGAATTTAACTTTTTACCCAGCGCCTCCAAAGAGGTGTAATCCGGCAAAAGAGCACGAATCGTCGCTTGCAATTTTCCCATGAGCAAAGCGGCGCCCAGTCCTTTTCCCGAAATATCTCCCAATACCAGTGCATGGCGCCGTTCATGGATTTTAAAATAATCAATAAGGTCGCCGCCAATTTCAATGGCAGGATCGCTGTACATCCAGATATCCCAATTACCTACACCGGGAGAAGGATGGGGCATTAAAGCTTGTTGTACCGAACGGCCGCCTTCCAGTTCGCCTTTGGCCAATAATTTGTCCTTCAACTCCAGCATCAATACAAAAAGGAGCAACAAAGGCGCTAATATCGAATTATCACCCTGTATGCTCAGATTGTCATTACCCACAATAATGGTATCACCGGATAGAAACAGGATTAATGCCAGCAATAATAAAAGCCGACGCCCGGGGGTTAATTTTAAGAAGAGCGTTTTAAGCAACCACCAGGTCATAACAAACCAGCGTCGTATCCATGACATACGGGCCAATCGTTTCTTCTTTTCTTCGCTGAGGAAATAGGCTTTCAGTTCCCGATAATCCCGTTTGATGGTCTCGAAAATAGTGCGGCGTTGTTTCAAATCTTCCCTGAAAACATGACGTAATTTGGGATCGTGGTTTTTAGACGGGTTTTCTTTCATCGCAAAGGACAATATTTTGGTTTTTGGTACCGACTTAAACTTAATTTTTTAAACTTACGCTTTTATCATCATAATTGATTCGTATGTGTAACATCGCGTTGCCGCGACTTGTGTCGCTTTGTGTTGCATGGAACTACGAATTAATGCGACGAATGTTTACTCATTAGTTCATTGTCTTTTAAAGCGTCAATAAAATAATAGCAATCATTCCGAATGTAACGGCAGCAATGCCCGCCCGATCCAATCGTTCATTCCAGATGATTGCAGCTAACAGGGAAGTGAGCATAATAATGCCGATATTGATAACCGGATAAACGATGATACCGGGGAGCTGAGAGAGCGCTGCCAATAAAAAGAAACTGCTGAATATATTGGGTATGCCAAGAATGGCACCGCGCAAAAACGTGTTTCGATCCACACGTTTTCCCCGGGAATATATGTATATCGCCGTATATAAAAATGCGAATGTGAAAATGGTAAACAAAAAAAGCGGCTTATCCGTAAACGGACGCCATTGGTGGAAAACTTTCATGCAAAAATCATTAAATCCGATACCAGCCAAAACGCCCAACAAGTAGGCGTAATCCTTCAAGCGTATGCCGCGGCCCGGTATACGCCTGAGAGAAAAATAGAATGCCAGGATGGTTAATAACGTGAACAGAAAACCGAATAATTGATATTTTGAAGGCAGCTCATTGTAAATAATGATGGACAAAATAATGGGTACAACGACCGACAATCGGGCGCTCACCGTAGAAAGCGCTGTACCGGCAACGTTAACGGATTTTGCAAAAGCAAAAAAGCCCAGGACAAACATAATCCCAAGAAACGCTCCGAACAAAAAGGTCGCTAAGGAGTAGGTGGCGTCGCGAGTTATAAGGACAAAGATAAGGCCGATCAGTCCGGCCATCAGATAGTTGCCCATTAAAAGCACGAGTGGATCGCCGCGGTTTACATCATTGGATTTTAAAATAAGCGCAATGCTTGTGGAACATAAAATAGTGAGCAGAACTGCGATCATCGGGCCATCCTATCGGTAAATTGTTTTTAGCCTTACTATTTTGCCGCTGTGCTTTTTTAGTTTAAACGAGATATATCCCAAAAGCAGAGCGTCGCCGGTGCGTATTTTTACCCGCCAGCGCCCTTCCTGCAAATGGCGTTTATAAGTGTACCCGCGGTATCCTTCTTCCCGTCCACCCGATATGGAATAGTCCAGTTGATCGGTGGTGATCCACCGGGATTTTTGAGGGTGATAATACTGCCATTGATGTACGATGTTTTTTTGTAAATCGGTAGGGGCAAATACAGAAGCGAAACAAAACACGGTATCGCCTTTCTGATAGTGGTAAACATTGTCGGAATCTTTAAAGCATTGGTACCATTTTCCCTTTTCGAATTGCAGTTTATATCGTCCATTTTGAAGAGAGGCATGGTGGTAGATGCCGGAATCTTTCAAAGCAAGCGGAACGGGCGGTATCCAGTTTAGGAAGTAAAATCCGTTTAGCAACAGATATATGAAGATCAACGAGATCGCCAGAAAACGTGTGGAGCGTTGATGCCAAATATTAATCTTTTTACCGAGACTGTAAAGAAGCGCCAATACGAGACAGATACTGAGCAGACCGCTTAAAATAAATGTAAACGCATTCATCGCCTTAATGAGAATGGGTATAAAAAACGTGAAAAACGAAAAGGCAGCCAGAAATAACAAGATAAATTGAATAAAGCGGTTTGATAAACGATGTTCAATGAACTCGTTTCCTATCAAAATTAAAACCAGGAGCGCTAAAAACAACCAGTTCTTTGATAAAGCGGCGCTTTGGAAATAAAAGACGACGTAACTGCTGAACAGTCCGCCGATAAAAAATTGAATGACGAGGGGCAGCCATTTTTGATGTTTGACAATAAACGATTGGCGGAGACACTCGCCATCCAGCAAATTTTGAATTACGATAGCGGAAGCGAGCAAAATCAAATAAATAAACAGGATAATATTATCCGACCAGCGATCGATGCGGGTTAAAGTGAGGCTGTCCCATCCAAATCCAGCGACGAAGGCAATGACCGGCGCCCAACGTTGATGGCGATCGTAGTAGTTAAATACAGAGGTTTTAATTATTTTAAAATATGACATGTTCGTAATCTCGGTTCAGCCTGGTTCAACTTCCGGATTATTTCATTATTGACTTACCTGCAACTAAGGCATCATACCGGCAAACGCATCCTCGCCGCGGTCGGAATTCTGAGTTTGTTTTAAAGTCATGATCGCCATCAACCAATACAGTGGTTATTCCGGTGCACCATGTTTGTTAAGAACACTTGAGAGGGCCTTCCTTTTGCAGTCGGCTAAAGGAAGGAAAAAAAGCGATGCAATCCGGCATGTTATTAACATGGATGAGCGAGTCAATTCTCCCCGTTTATCATGAATGCGTTGAATTTTAGTAAAGAATCAGGTAAAAGTGCAAATAAAAGGCAATCTACCAAAAGCGAAGGGTCGTTTGGCGTGTATTTCCAAAAAACGACTAAAACCGGTAAGTGCGGCGTGGTGTGTAATGAAGCCAAATAAATACAGTGATACTTTTCTCAAAAAAAGAGATTCAGGTGATTTGTCGGATAGGCAGGACGCGAAAAGGTTCGCTATATTGATAGTAAGGATGCTGGGCCGCCAGTTCCTCCTTTATAAACCGTTCGAGTTTTTGCCATTCCGGGAACTGGGAAGAATGACACGCCAACCAATCTAACTTCAGGTCGATGATATCGGTAATGTCTTCATAATGGTTGGGTTTATGGCTTCCATAAAAAAAGACATAAGGCACACGATGTGGCTCGCCTTCATACATCCACAGGTTTTTTGCCGCAAAACAGGCATCGAATACGGCCTGCGCTGCCACGCGATGATCGCGATGGAACAGATTAATATCGTCAAATTCCTGATTGGCGGGGTCAAATGAAAATATGATTTCCGGCTTGTACTGCTTGAGGAGGGCTGTAATACGTTCCCGCAATTCTTCGCTATATTCCAGAAAACCGTCCCTATAATCTAAAAAAATAACCTCGTCCAGTTGCATCTTTTTGGCAACTTCCATCTGTTCCCTTTTACGAATGGCTATACGTTCATCCGCAGATACCTTGCCCGCCTTAAATCCGTTTTCGCCATTGGTCATAATCACAAAAATGCCGCGGTAACCTCTCTGTAGGAGCCGGTAAGCGGTGCCCGTACAACTAAATTCGATGTCGTCGGAATGGGCTCCGAAACAAATGAATGTTTTCATGGGTGTATCACCTGTTCGGCTCTTGCCATTATTTCTACGGTTTGTTCCATTGTACCAATGCGGCCAATCAGCAATTTGGATCTAAGCTTATGATAATCGAGACAGGTACCACATGTGGCAATTTCGGCGCCGTCTTCTTCCATCTTCCGCAATGTTTCAATCACGGGACTGGCTTCGGTCGTTAAGAAAATGCCATTATTGACACATCCGATCATATCAATTTGTATGGTCGAAGCGGCCAATGTTTTCAGAAAGGAGGCCAGCAGTTCGCGTCCCAAGGTATCGTCACCGCTGCCCATCGTATCGTTGTTAAGGTATAAGAAAGTCACGGTTTTCTCCTGAATTAAATTTGATGATTTTTGTTTCCTTCATCGGATCACAGCAATAAAATAAAACATATTGGATTGCGTATTTGTGATGAGCACTTCATTGTTAAAATTTTCTTTATGCCATTACGACTCATTTCTTTATCCATTCATTCCTAAAATATATAGAATATCGAAATAAACCAATATCTGTTGAGTAGGAATTGATTATAAAAAACATTGGATTGTATGGGATTCGTTATTACACATCTAAATCACATTAAATTTGGAATGTTCTGCTTCAGATGGAATTGGACTTCCCAGGGTAAATGTTTAACATAACC
>CAZIVP010000030.1:0-25496 GCA_964542915.1 uncultured Calditrichaceae bacterium
TTAGGTTATGTTAAACATTTACCCTGGGAAGTCCAATTCCATCTGAAGCAGAACAGAGTCTTGATGAATATGTAAATGTAAAAGACCCTGAAACTTTTTGCCAGTACGTAGAGACAAAGACAAAACCTTTGGGAAGTATCAAAGGATTGAACAGTATAAAGTTTGGTATTTATAAGCGCGGAGATAAAAAGAAAAGACCTAAAAACGCAATTTCTGATGACTCTCATACTTGGTTGTCATATTTTGGAGACAAAAAAAGCGATGCCTTTGAAAGCATTAAAAGTGAATTAATAAAAATTATAAAATCGGCACAGAGACTTGATTTTGAAAAAATTGATGATATTCATTTACACAGTATTTTTAAATGGAAAGTTGCATTTCTATATTCAAACGAAGGATTTGTACCGATATTTAAAAGGGATGCTCTTCATCTTATAGCAGAGAATTTAGGATTAATAATTTCTAAAAGCACAAAATACTCTGAAATACATAGATTTATAGCTAAAACAAAACCGATAGGGATTAGTGTCTATGACTACATGAGAAAATTGTATTCAGAGTATCGGATTGAGCGAGAATCTGATAAAAAAGGTAATAAGGGAAATTCACCAAAACGAAAAGCAAGAAAAGCAACGGGACAAAGAAATACTTCAAGCCAAAACAGAAAAGGAACACAGGAGTATGTAGCGGAACAATTCCATAATGAGCTACAACAAAAACTTGAGAGATATTTATCGGATAAATACGGAGTTGATAATGTAGTGCTTGAAGAAAACTATGTTGATGTGAAACTGACTTTAAAAAATGAAATCCATTATTATGAAGTAAAAACGGCGGGATTTGCTGCAGATTGTATTATACAAGGATTAGGTCAATTGCTATCATATGTGCATTTTGAGAATGATAAGCGAAAAAAGAAATTGATAGTTTTTGGAAAATATTTACCAAATGACCAAGAGACGGATTTTATTGATTTTGTAAAATCACAATTTGATAAGATTGATTTTGAATATTTATCATTAACTGAGATAGAAAATGAATAAACTCCAGCCCATAACATCGTTATAAAACATTTGGCAGTCAGTGCGTTATCGAGCATTTTGACCCGTATCAAAGTTTGTTGTAACTTGACAGGAAACCGCTTTGAAATGCCCAACGCTTCATACACGTATCCGTTCAAAAAAATTCAAGTGCTGCCTTGTACGATCCGGAGTATTGTGTACTAAGCATGGCCTACCGGATTCGTCTTCAAATCTTGAACCACACTCAAAACAAAGCTATATATTTAATTGCCTGCTTCCATTTGATGTAAAACAATGGCAAACGTAACCTGAAAGGTGAAAGAAAAAAACATGATGAAAAAAACAAGCCTGTTTAACCTGACGCTGTTTCTCACAATAACACTTGTTTCCCTTACGGAAGCGACAAATGGTAAAACCAAGCCGTACCGGCAATCGACAACAAACGACAGCATGACTTACCTCGATATCCCCGCCCGTCCGGACGACGCCGTTGAAGGCTCCGAATTTGCCGAGCAAATCACCGGCTTAAGCCTGAAAAACCGTGAAATAGCCATCGTTGAAGAAATACTGGGGGGTAATGTACCCTCTTTTTCGCGCCAATTGCGACCCATCACCTTCAATCAATCCATCGATTCCGATCATTACGAAGTAACGTTTTATACGGTTTGCGACTATATGGCAATCGGCTCGGAACAGGATTATTTGTACATTCCCATGACGCCCTCCACCGCGCAGTACCTGGCCGATCGGCTGAACGGTTCGCTTCCGACAAAAAAGCTGGTCGATATCATTTACGCCCAGTCCGATATAAAACTCGACCCGCAACCCATTCCGCCATCGGATGCGATGACGACCGTGCCCGTTTTTAAGCAACATACCGATTCCATTGTGCAACAGTTTGCGCAGCGCGGCCACGAACGCCGCGGCGACCGAATCATCGCCGGCCACAAAAAAGATATCATCATCTCGAATAAAATATACAGCGCCGACCGAAATTACGAGCGGGTTGTCATTTATGGCTGGCATCGCAGTAAAAACGATCCCATTCAACCCGTTTATAACGGGCACACGGCTGAGTACGCCGATTA
Organism: uncultured Calditrichaceae bacterium; assembly: GCA_964542915.1. Classification (GTDB taxonomy): domain Bacteria; phylum Calditrichota; class Calditrichia; order Calditrichales; family Calditrichaceae; genus CAZIVP01. The sequence goes on from CAZIVP010000030.1 coordinate 2,111, forward strand.
TTCGCACGGCGTTCGAATCATATCGAATATCGTAACCGTTAACGACGATACAACCACCGTGCCGTCCCTATTGCAGGATGCTCGCTTGTGCGACCTTTTAAGCAGTGAAGGACCGATCAGCCGGCCCTACTACCCTGAAAGCCCCTTTCTTACCTCCTTGTGGAACCCATCCGACAACGTACCGGGCCATGTTAAACTCTATCAGAACTATCCCAATCCATTTAATCCCACGACGACCATCCGTTATGTTCTCCACCGTCCCGCTTTTGTGCAATTGACCGTTTATGATATGCTGGGCCGGAAAGTAGCGGTTCTGGTGAATACAAGGCAGCAAACAGGCAATCATACCGTCGCTTTTAACGGCAATCGGTTAGCCGGCGGCGTTTACGGTTATCAAATTTCCGCCGGTCCGTTTACCCAATCCCGGAAAATGCTTCTGACCAGGTAATATGCAACCGATCGCCGAAGCGACCGGATATAGCGCAACAAACCCATCAAACTTTCATCCTCCCGAGCCCTGCCTGTTTTGTGAACATGGGAGCAGACGCCCCGATTTACGCCCGCCTTCCGGTTTTGTTTTGTTATTTACCATCGCCCTCCTTTATATTACATGCCTTTGTTTAGCGAACGATGCTAATTGCAAAGATAGGGAGGCGTTTTTATGTACAAAGCATGGCTTATTATCGCGGCAGTTACGGGTCTGTTGAGCGTGGCTCTGGGCGCTTTCGGGGCGCACGCCCTCAAATCGCTGCTGAACGAATACGGCGCTTCGATCTGGGAGACGGCCGTTCAATACCAGATGTTCCACACCATTGCACTGCTGTTCGTAGGCATCTGGCAATATGTGGATAAGACCGCCAACCTCGATCCGGCGGGCTGGCTGTTTTTGATCGGCATGCTTTTATTCTCCGGAAGCCTTTACCTGTTGGCCGTCGCTCAGATTAAATGGCTGGGCGCCGTTACCCCCTTCGGCGGCGTCGCCTTTTTAGCCGGTTGGGGCTGGATGATTTACACCTTCATCAAACAATGAAACGTAACAAACGTGGAACAATTCGTTTTTGTATATCGCTTTTCGAGGTTTTAATTCAAATGTCACCTGGAGGAAACATGAAGTTGCGGACCTTTTTCATGCTGATCGTCTTTTTCGCATGCATCCCTTTGCAGGCGCAGGACAGCCTGCTAACGCTTGAACAGGCCATCCTGGGCAGCTACAATGATTTAAAAGTTGACAATTTGAAACAGTTGCAATGGATCGCCGGCAGCAAGCAATTGTCTTATCTGGATTCGCTTGATGAACGTTACGGGCTCGTCAAAATCACGCTTGAAGACACGCGACCGGAAATGCTGCTTTCTCTGGATACATTAAAAAAGGCGCTTCGTAAGAGCGACTTCGAAACCCCTTCCCGTTTTCCGTCGGTGGAGTGGCTCGACCCGCATCGATTCCGCTTTTCACACAACAGTCGATATTTCAGCTATCATTGCACCAGCAAACAAGTGACGCTCCTCAATAAAATACCGGAGGAGGCAAAGCACCCTCAAATCGAAGATACCCGCCAGCGTGTGGCCTTCACCAGGGGACAAAATGTGTATATCGCTTACAACCCGGAGACGGTAGTGCAGGTCACCCACGATACGGAGGAGGGTATCGTCAACGGCGATCCCTACGTGCATCGTGCGGAGTTCGGCATCCGCAAAGGCAAGTTCTGGTCGCCCGGGGGAAACTATCTGGCCTTCTACCGCAAGGATGAGCGCAACGTAAGCCGCTATCCGCTGGTCGATCTCGATGAACGGCCGGCGACGCTGCGCGAAATTCGCTATCCCATGGCCGGTATGGCCAGCGAACACGTCCAAATCGGCGTTTACAATCTCAACAGCGCTTCCCTGACCTTCCTGCAAACGGGCCAACCCAAAGATCACTATCTGACCGGCGTTACCTGGAGTCCCGACGAGCAATACATTTACGTTGGCGTTCTCAACCGCGACCAGGATCATTTGCGTCTGGTACAGTTCGACGCCCGCAGCGGTCAGCCTTTGCGCACCCTTTTTGAAGAGAAAGACGAGCAATGGGTGGAGCCGGAACACGGGCTGTTCTTTGTTCCCGAACATCCCAACCGGTTTTTATGGCTTTCCAAACGCAACGGATACAATCACCTTTACCACTATCGCGACGACGGCAAATTACTGGATCATTACGATATCGGTGAGCGGGATATTACCGACATTATCGGTTTCAGTTCCGACGGTCGTTTTGTTTTTTTCGAAGCGGCTTCGCCGGACGGTATGGAACGCCACGGCTATCGGCTTGATGTCCAATCCGGCGATATCGAAAAACGCACCGAAGCAAGCGGCATTCATAATCTGAAGCCCGGCAGCGACGGCCGGTATGTCATCGATGTATTCCATAACCACACCACTCCGCGAACCATCGCCATTCACGATCGTAACGGGCAACGCCTCCGCACTCTGCTCGAAGCCGAAAATCCGTTACGCAACTTTAAGCTGGGCGCGATCCGCTATCTGAAAATCGAGACCGAAAACGGGACCAGGCTCAATGCGCGCATGATCTTGCCGGTTGATTTTGATCCCACCAAACGGTATCCCGTGATTATATATGTTTACGGCGGACCGCACGGCCAGATGGTCAGCGACAGCTGGCTGCGCGGCTGGCCGTTATGGTTCCAGTATATGGCCCAGCGCGGCTACATCGTTTTTTCTCTCGATAATCGCGGGACCAACAACCGCGGTCTGGAATTCGAACAGGCCATCCACCGTCGCCTGGGTACCGTGGAATTAGAGGATCAGATGGCGGGCGTCAAGTTTCTTAAATCCCGTAATTTTGTAGATACCACCCGCATCGGCGTACACGGATGGAGCTACGGCGGCTTTATGACCATCACCATGCTGACCCGCCGGCCGGGCGTTTTCAAGGCAGGCGTGGCCGGCGGTCCGGTAATCGACTGGCGTTATTACGAAGTGATGTACGGCGAACGGTATATGGAAACCCCGCAGAGCAACCCCGAAGGATATGAAGAAGCCAACCTGCTCAATTATGTGGATCAACTACAGAACCCGTTGTTGATCATTCATGGCGCCGTCGATCCGGTCGTGGTCTGGCAAAACAGTCTGCTGTATCTGCGCAAAGCCATCGATATGGGTAAACAGGTGGACTACTTCGTCTATCCCGGCGACGAACACAACATGCGCGGCAAGGATCGCGTCCACCTGTATCGGAAAATCACGGATTATTTTGAGCGGCATTTGAAATAAAACGCCCGTTGCGGAGCGAATCACAGCCGGATTAACGTCAGCAGACAACGGAATGTAAAGATTCTATTAGTTCATAGATTGTGCAAGGCGGGTTTAAAATAGAGAGGCGCAGATTCACTGCGCCTCTTTGTGGTTAACAGGCGCTTTAATTGATCGAAGGCTCTTTACGTTGAGCCATACGTCTGGCGGCAATTTGCACCGCTTCCACCATGGCCGAAAGCCCCATGCCTTTACCCATTGAAATATTTTGCCGAAAGATCTTTTCCACAATATCCGGAGAGACCCGGGCCACTTCTTCCGGGGGTAAGCCCGAAAGCGCCTTATCCAGAATGGCGGCCAGCGCTTTGGCCGATACGCCCGAAGGATTCTCAACGGCAAAATACAATTTAACCGTATCGTCATCCTGTTTTTTAACCCATAAATAGGCCTCCGATTCGCAATAGGGTATTTGATTCTCTTTGGGATAAGGCGGTTCGGCCACTTCAGGCGGCACGGGTTTAAACTTGTCAGCAAAACCGATTAGCAGTTCGCTGCGTTCCATGGTATCCCCCGCCATATTCAGTGATTCGATGATATCGTTCAATTTTTGCGGCAGAGGGCTCATAAGACCACCCTTTCTTTTATATGCAGATATTCAATGCTTTACTTTTCGATGGGCACATTGACCAGATTGCCGTACTCGGTCCAGGAGCCGTCGTAGTTACGGACGTTCCGGAAACCCAGTAAATACTTCAACACAAACCAGGTATGGCTGCTGCGCTCGCCGATACGGCAATACGTGATGACATCGTCATCCGGTTTAAGCCCCAATTGTTGTTGATAGATTTCCTTTAAAGCGCCGGCCGGTTTGAACGCGCCCGTTTCCGGATCGACCGCTTTGCTCCACGGTACGTTATGGGCGCCGGGAATGTGGCCGCCACGCAAGGCCCCTTCATTGGGATAGTTTTCCATGTGCAGGCGCTCGCCGCTGAATTCTTCCGGGCTGCGCACATCGACCAGCGGCTGTTTTTGTTTGACATGCTTCAATACTTCATCCCGAAAGGCGCGAATCTGACTGTCATCCCTATCGTTTGCCACATATTTGGTTGTGTCGTATTCGGGCCGTTCTTTGGTGAGGGGACGTTTTTCCTGTTCCCACCGCAGGCGCCCGCCGTCCATGACCCGGGCGTTGGCGTGCCCGAATAACTGAAATACCCAGAACGCATAACACGCCCACCAGTTATTCTTGTCGCCGTAAAAAACGGCGGTCATATCCCGCGTCATCCCGATACGCGACATCAGTTTTTCAAATCCCTCCTTTTCGATGTAATCACGACGTAACGGATCGTTCAAATCATTGACCCAATCCACATGGACGGCGCCCGGAATGTGGCCGGAGTGATAGAGCAACGTATCCTCGTTGGATTCGATTAAACGCACCTTGGGATCGTTGCGATGTTCTTCCACCCATTCCGTGCTGACCAATATTTCGGGATGGGCGTAACCGCGTTGCTTTATATCATTCATGGAGCCTGCTCCTTTTGTTTTTTCATCTGTAACCTTTTGCTTATCCATATTTAATGAGCACACCCGCTTTAATATTTCCGAACGGTTTTTAATGTCAGGGACAGGGCTCCATATTCCATCCCTGCCCTATTCCCTAACCTGTATGAGCCCCGAAAGACCGGGATATTCGAAAGGATAAACCACGAAGGGATCCTCCAATGGCTTCCCTCAGATTTCTTGGAAAAGAGCAATAATTCTACGACCAAGGTATTAAGAACATAAAGCTGGATTAGTGGAATGATGGAATAGTGGAATAAGATAACGACCGCGTCCTGCTTTTCTCCGAAAATTCTTATTTTTCTCTGCGTTCTCGGCGGTTCAATGACCTGCCCACCTGTCGCGATTTTTCGGGAGCAAAGCAAGCATTGTACAACTAAGGTAATGCAGATAAAAAAAGGCCCACGAACGCCGGTCCGTGAGCCTTTGTGAGAGGAATCAATCTTAATTATTTGATGTCTTTCAAAACTTCCAGCAGATAATTCCAGACATTTTCGACGGAACTGATGCGGACCCGTTCGTCCGGGGAATGGGCGCCTTCAATGTCCGGTCCGAACGAAATCATATCCATCCCGTCATAATGCTCGCCGATGATGCCGCATTCCAAACCGGCATGAACCGCTTTTACTTCCGGCTCCTCTCCGAACTTGTTATTATAAATCTGCTTGCAGGTGGCCAGCAACCTGGAATCGGGATTGGGCGCCCAGGCCGGATACCCCCCGCCCTGGTGCACTTCGAATGCGCCCAGTTCGCCAAGGGCTTTAATTTTGGATGCGATATCGCGCACCGCCGTGGCCACCGATGAACGCTGGCTCGTCAGCATCTCGATCTGATCGTCTTTACTCTCGATGACAGCCATATTGGTGGACGTTTCCACCAGGTCTTCAATGGCCTGGCTCATGGCCATCACGCCGTGCGGCATGGCATACAAAACAGACACCAGTTGGTCGCGGAGGGGAGTGGCAAACACGCGATCCACCTTGTCGTGCGCTTCAGCTGTGACAACCACATCTTTTTCCACGAATTTCAGCTCTTCTTGAAATACAGCAGTGTATTCATCCAGCAGGGATTTAAAACGGTCGACCTTATCTCCGGGCACATCGATCACTACTTCCGCCTCGCGCGGTATGGCGTTGTGCTTGCTCCCGCCGTTAATATCGCGGATGTGGTAGTGAAATTCATCCTTCAGATTATAAAGCACGCGCGCCAACAGCTTAATAGCGTTTCCCAGGCCTTCGTGGATATTCAACCCGCTGTGTCCGCCGCGCAATCCCTGTACTTTTAACAGAAACGATTTGTGATCATCGTGGACATCGGTCCATTCGATGTTCTTGCGCAGAATGGTATGCTGACCGCCGGCGCAGCCTATGTAAAGGGCGCCTTCCTCCTCGGAATCGATATTAAGCAGAATGCGGCCGCTCACAAAATCATCCTGTAATTCCTGTGCACCGGTCAAACCGGTTTCCTCATCCACCGTAAACAGATATTCCATGGGCGGGTGCTGAATGGAATCGTCTTCCATAACAGCCATGGCCATGGCGAGCGCGATACCGTTATCCGATCCCAGCGTTGTCCCTTCCGCCGTTACCCAGCCGTCTTGCACTTTCATTTTAATGGCATCTTTCGAGAAATCGTGTTCGGTGTTCTTGTTTTTCTCGCATACCATATCCATGTGTCCCTGAATGACGGCCGTGGGCCGGTCTTCCATCCCGGATGAAGCGGGCTGCGAAATGATCAGATTCCCCACGTCGTCCTTTTTCCATTTCAGTCCAAGCGACTCGGCAAAATCGGTAATATGTTTGGCAACGGCTTCTTCGTTGCCCGAACAGCGCGGAATTTGCGCGATATTATAAAAATGTTTCCAGACAAGTTGCGGTTTAAGGCTCAAAATATCCGTACTCAAAATGGGCTCCTTTCTAAAGTTTTACACGGAATTCCTTTGCTTCCTTTAAATGGCTCCTATAATTCCATGATTAAAGTCATTTTACACTTTTTTCTTTTATCGAATTTGCTTAACATTTAATTTTAAAAATATAAATATAATTCATGCAAACAACAAACTTCAATCAAATACGAGCGTTTTCGAGAAACGATTAGAGCTTATGGAAAATAAAAACAAAAACAAACAAAATTTACTGGACTATATCGATTCCGATTTTGCCATTGGTCGCGGTTATCCCTATCCCTTCGGTCCTACCCTGGTTCGGGACGGGATTAACTTTGCCGTGTTCTGCCCGCATGCCGAATCGCTCTCCATCGTTATATTCGGGGAGTGCGAAACCGATATTTTAATGGAATTTCCGCTCGATCCGCGTTATAACCGCACCGGCAATATCTGGCACGCCATCATCTCGGGCATCGACGCCGGCATCCGCTATGGTTACCGCGTGGTTTGCCCCACCTCGTTCAAGGACAAAAAACAGAAGTGTAACAAAGAAATTATCCTGCTCGATCCTTACGCCAAAGCCACCTGCGGCGGAAAGGTCTGGGGCGAACCATTGAAAATCGAACGCAACAGCCATGAGCATACCTTTCGCCTGTCTTTGATCATCGACGACAAACGTTTTGACTGGGAACACGACCAACCCCTCAATATCCCGCTGAGAGATACTATTATTTATGAACTCCACGTGCGCGGCTTTACGCAACACGATTCGTCCGGCGTCGAACATCGCGGCACCTTTATCGGGCTTACCGAAAAAATTCCGTATCTCAAAGAATTGGGCATAACGGCCGTGGAGCTCATGCCGGTAACCGATTTTGACGAAACCCATAATAAACACAAAAATCCAAAAACAAAAGAAGCGTTAAAGAACTATTGGGGATACGACCCCATCAGCTTTTTTGCGCCCAAAGCCGCCTACGCCAGTCAAAACGAACACGACGCGCACATAAACGAGTTCAAGACAATGGTCAAGGCCTTTCACGAAGCGGGCATCGAGGTAATACTGGATATGGTCTTCAACCACACCGGCGAGGGCAACCGCCACGGCCCGGTTTATAACTTTAAAGGCCTCAGCAATCCCGTCTATTATTTACTCGATCCCAAAACCGGCGACTACCTGAACTATACCGGCTGCGGCAACACCCTTAACTGCAACCATCCTATCGTGCGTGAAATATTACTGCACAGCCTGCGCTACTGGGTTACCGAAATGCATGTGGACGGTTTCCGTTTCGATCTGGCTTCGATACTGGGTCGCGGACGGGACGGTTCAGTGCTTCCCAACCCGCCGATAATCGAGCGTATCGCCGAAGATCCTATTCTGGCCAATACCAAATTGATCGCCGAGGCCTGGGACGCGTCGGGTCTATATCAAGTGGGCGATTTCCCTTACGCCTGCCGCTGGATGGAGTGGAACGGCAAATTCCGCGACGAAGTGCGTATGTTCATGCGCGGCGATAACGGCATGGCATCCAAACTGGCCACGCGTCTGGCAGGCAGTTCCGATCTCTACCAGGACGACGGACGCGAACCGTTCCACAGCGTCAATTTTGTAACCTGTCATGACGGGTTCACACTGCACGATCTTGTCTCTTACAATCAGAAACATAACGAGGTCAACGGCGAGCACAACCGCGACGGCAGCAACTTTAACGCGAGCTGGAATTGCGGCGCCGAGGGCGATACGGATGACAAGGCCGTTTTAAGCCTTCGCCGGCGTCAACAGAAAAATTTTGCCGTCCTCTTGCTCCTTTCGCAGGGTGTACCGATGATTCTTGCCGGCGATGAATTCGGTCGGACGCAACGGGGCAATAACAATGCGTACTGCCAGGATAACGAAATCAGTTGGATCGACTGGAATCTCACAAAACACAACAGCGATTTGCTGCGCTTCTTTAAAGGGCTCATCCAATTGCGCAAACAGCATCCCAATTTAAGGCGCGAAAAGTTTGAAGTTTCCACCATCAACGGTATGCCGGAAATGAGCTGGCACGGCAAAAAGATCAATAACGCCGACTGGAGCAAAACGTCGAAAGCGCTGGGTCTCCTTTACGCCGCCACTGACGACGATCCTGTTTATATTTATATGATCTTCAATGCCCATGAGGAGGGCGATGTATTCGAGCTGCCCAGCCTGCCCGCGCCGTACGCCTGGAGCCGCGTCATCGATACCATTCTGGAATCGCCGCAGGATATCAGCGAAGCGGGCTCCGAACCCATGCTTAAAAACCAGGCGCAATACAAGGTGGGACCTTATGCTTCCGTCGTACTCATGTCACAAACCAATGGATCGTAATGCAGTTCCGAACCGAAGTTAAACCGCCGCCATGCCCCTTTTCTTTGGAGCACGCAAGCCCGCTCTTTTCCATCGGATCCTGTTTCTCCGAACATATCGCTGAACGCTTAAAATCGTATCGCTTTCAGGTACTGGAGAATCCCTTCGGTGTGCTCTACAATCCGCACTCCATTATGCGGGTTTTGCAACAGGTGCAAAAGCAACAACGATTCGGGAAAAGCGATCTGGTGTTCCACGACGGCGAATGGCATAGCTTCGACCATCACAGTGCCTTTTCCAGCCACGACGCCGATGCCGTCCTGAACGCTGTGAACAACCGTATCGGCGAGACTCACCGGTGGCTGTGCAAAACGAACGTTTGCCTGATCACCTACGGGACCGCTTACGTTTACTTCCATAAGGAACGCGGACAGGTGGTAGCCAACTGTCATAAAATCCCGCAGGAGGCGTTCGAGCGCAGCCGGCTCACTCCGGCCGAAGTCAGGGAGGTTCTGCAACAAACGCTTGATATACTCAAGCGATTCAATCCGGACATGAAGACGATCGTTACGGTAAGCCCGATTCGCCATCTCAAAGACGGCGCCGTTGGCAACCAGCGCAGCAAAGCGGCATTAATCCTCGGTATTGCCGAAACCGTCGCTTCGCGCGACGACGTTTACTATTTCCCGTCCTATGAAATCATGATGGACGATCTTCGGGATTACCGATTTTATGACACCAGCTTAAATCATCCCAGCGCCATGGCCGTGGATTATATATGGAAAACGTTTACGGAAACCTGTCTCAGCGAAGCGGCGACGGAAGCCGTGCGAGAGATCGAAAAACTCAACAACGCACGCAGCCATCAGGTGCGCAATCCGCAATCGCCCGCACACCAGACCTTTTTGAAGCAAACCCTGGCCTATCTGGATTATTTATCCGACAAATATCGTTACGTCGATTTTCGAAACGATTACCAATACTTCAAACAAGGGTTACAAGGAGACGAAACATGATCACGAAAAAGCAACGATGGTTTGCGGGCATCGTAATCTTAATGTTCGCGGCTCTGTTTGCAGGTTGCTCGGGAGATCAAACCGCGGATAGTAAAGCAGGAAAATCCGGGACGCCGGCAAAGGAAGTGCGCCTGACCGTAAAAGGCATGACCTGCGGCGGCTGTGAACAAATGATCGAAAAAGAAGTGGGTAAGCTCGCAGGCGTAAACACGGTAAAGGCGTCCTTCCGGGACAGTAGCACCGTTGTAAAATTGCAAGATGATTCCAAAACCCTCGATGCGGTTGTGCAGGCCATTCATAAAAAAGGCTACAGCGTAGCGGCCATTAATGAAGATGCAACGCCAAACAAACAATGACGAACGGCCTGCAAACAAGACCATACGGTAACCGGTTTGTTTTTAAAAAACACCACATCAACAACTTGGACGCTGCCGGCCGGAGATTTTTTGTAACATAGCGCACAAATCGCCCTCCATATAAATCCAGCGGAATAATTTCATACAACTTTGCGTCAAAAGCCCACTTTCAGGCAGGTACATGCACCTATTTTAATGATCGACCGTGTTCCGGTTTTAGAGCCGGTTCACTTTTGACAGATTAATAAACTATCAAACATCCATTAACAGGGAGAGAAAAAAATGGAATTGATTATTATCCTGGCCGTTCTGGTCGTTTTGGCGGTTATCCTCGTTTTGATCTACAATGGCATGGTACGCAAGCGCAACCAGGTGGACAACGCGTTTGCCGGCATTGATGCCATTCTTAAAAAACGCTACGATCTGATTCCCAATCTTGTATCCACGGTTAAAAATTATATGACCCACGAACGGGAGACCTTAAACGAAATCACGGAACTACGCTCGAAAGCACAGGACGGCAATTTATCGCAGGATGAGCAGGTGGATGTAAACAACAAGCTATCGCAGGCCATGGGTAAACTGATGGTTGCGGTGGAAGCCTATCCCGACCTGAAAGCCAATGAAAACTTTATGCATCTGCAACGGTCGCTCAACGAGGTCGAGTCGCAATTGTCGGCGGCGCGCCGGGCGTTCAACGCCTCGGTTACGGCTTACAACAATTCGATCCAGACCTTCCCGAATGTCGTTTTTGCCGGTATGTTCAATTTTAAAGCGCGCCGCGTGTTTGAAGCCACGGCTCAGGAACGGGAAAACGTAAATGTGGGCAACTTATTCGATAATCAATAATGCAGGGACGCGCCATGGAAAAACTAAATGCACTAAAGGGATTTTACGATGAACAGCTTTTACCCGTTCTCGAAAAACTGGAGCCGCGGCGCAAGCAGGTTCATCGAAAACGATTACTGGTTAAATGGTTGTTTCGACTGATATGGGTCGGCTTTTTCGCTGCCATCATCTTTCTCGATACAGGCCTGGGATTCCAGGGCTTCTGGGTTGCGGTGATTGTGCTACTCATCGCTCAGTTTGTGGCCAATCATATGGTCTATCCCAAAGATTTTTACGAACAATACAAAAAAGAAGTGGTGGAACCGATCATCAAATTTATCGACCCCGGTCTCCGCTACAGCCATCAAAACGCCATTCTCGAAGAGGATTTCAACAAAAGCCGCATCTTTAATCTAACGCCACGCTGGTATGACGGCGACGATTTGATCATCGGGCAGAAAGAAAAAACGAAGTTCTACTTTTCGGAAGCGGTTTCCTATAAATTTAAAAAGCGCTACTTCTTCTATGTTTTTGTTGCGGGTCTGATCTTTCCTCTGTTCGGATGGCTCATCGGATACAGCCTGTATCGCGCGGCGAAAAAGGGAAGCCATGCGCCTATGCGGGTTTTGCTTGGCATACCGTTTTTAAAATCCCTGTTCCTGAAACACCATTTCAAAGGACTCTTTTTCTTTGCGGATTTTAATAAACACTTCAAAGGCTATACGATCGCCTTTCCACAGGGCGAAACGTTTTTTGCGCCGGACGGAACCGAACGCATTCGCCTTGAAGACCCGCAATTTGAAAAACAGTTTGATGTATACGGCAGCGACCAGATCGAAGCCCGTTATATTCTGACAACCAGCCTGATGGAGCGTATCAGCAATTTCTATAACCAGGCCGCCCGCGATACGGATGATAAACGCGATGTGTACATATCGTTTGTGGATGAGCGCATGTACATCGCCATTCCGTTTAAACGTGATTTGTTCGAACCGGACTTGTCGGAAACATTTATTCGCTTCGAGCCGGTGCAGGAATATTTTGAAGATATCGATCTGGCATACGGTGTTGTGGAGGACATGCATCTCAATACCCGGATTTGGAGCAAAGAATAAACAAACGGAGAGCATCATGAGCGAGCAAACCAGGGAAACGTTTCAGTCCTTTTACGAACAACAACTGAAGCCCAAGCTGGAAACGCTGGACGGCCAACGGGCGACCCTGTGGAGTAAAATCAAACGCTATCGCCTGCTCGGCGCCGTTTTTGGGCTGATCGCCGGTCTGCTGATCGGATTTGTTGTTCATATGTCCGCCGGCGAACAGGCATTCTATCTGATCGCGTCGATTTTCGGAGTCGTCGGGGGCGTCCTTCTTGGCGAATACCGGACCCGCGACGAACGCCGCGCCTTCGTTCAGCGCTATAAAAAAGAGATCATTGAGCCGATTATCCATCGTTTTAATCCCGACTTTGTATATGAGCCCCGAAAGTACATCTCAAGGGACGAATTCCAATACAGCCGGTTATTTCAGGAACGGATCAGCCGTTATTCCGGTGACGATCTGATACGCGGCGAGCATGGAAAAACAGCGTTTAAGTGTTCGGAAGTGAAAGCGAAGAAGAAGGTGAAAAAACGCGACTCGGACGGAAAAAGCAAGACCGAACACCGCACGTTTTTCCACGGTCTCTTTTTTATTGCCGATTTTAATAAACACTTCGACGGTTTTACGATATTACGCCCCGAGCGCGGTAAAGAGGGTTTGCCGTCATTGAATTTTTCCGGCGACGGCAAAAAAAACGTCAGCGAACTGATGGGATTTTTCAGCCGCATCTCGGTAGGATCATGGAGTCCCTCCAAAGCGGACGTTGGCGCCGAGGTCGAAGCGGTCAAGCTGGAAGACCCCGTTTTCGAAAAACATTTTCAGGTGTACGGCACCGACCCGATTGAGGCGCGCTATATTCTTACCAGCAGTTTGATGGAACGCATCAGCGGTTTCCGCGAAAAATCGGGCGGTAACGACGATATTTACGAAGCCATGGTCAGCGGCAAGATGGATCAGGATACGCTTGCCAATTTCAAGCATCCGTTGATATTTGTTTCCTTCCGTGATTCCAAGATGTATCTGGCCAAGCCGTTCAGTCGTGAGCTGTTCGAACCCAAATTGTCAAAAACGCTGATCGATCCCTCGCTGGTGGAAGAGTATTACGAAGATTTTAAACTGGTGTTGGATATTATCGACGATTTCAATCTCAATACGCGTATCTGGACCAAAGAGTAGTCCTCACGCCCTTCGCGGCGCTATAAAAAATTAGCCACGAAGGGCGCGAAAGACGCAAAGATAATTATGCAACATTTTTCCTTCTGAGGTTTTTCGGGACATCTTCTGCGTTTATTTACCACCAAAAAGCGCCTGAACACACGAAGTTCACGAAGTCCTTGAATGATTGTTTATTTTCCCTCTGTGCTTCTCGGCGTTCTCTGTGGTTCAGCCAATCCCCCCAGTTGCCACCAAGGCAGGTCCTCAAGCCCGTTTTTTTTCAGGCAGGGCGCCTTATTTCAAATAGATCGCCTTTTGCGTCTGATAGAACGTTTCCGATTGCAATACAATAACATAGACGCCGCTGGCCAGGTTTCCCGGATGCCACTGAACCGTATATCGTCCCGCCTTTTGTTTTTGATCGACCAGTTCGGCTACTTTTTGCCCCAGGATATTATAGACCACCAGCGATACATTTGACGACCGGGCCAGGCCGTACGCTATTCGGGTTGCGCCGTTAAAGGGATTGGGATAATTCTGGTTCAAATAAAACGATGACGGCGCTTTTGTATCTTTGTCTTCGATTGATACCAGTTGTTCCGTCGAGAAGCGATAGACGTCGCCGGGCAGAAAGGGTTTATCCTGGTATAAGTAAAGCGTGTCGCCCAAAGCCGGCAGGCGTTTGTTCTCTTCTTCGGTGAGGTACGCCCAGTAGGTGAAGTGCAATTGCCCCTGATCGTTTTCTTCTAAGAAACAAATACGGTCTCTTTGGCGACCTTCAACCGAAAAATAGCCCTCGCCCGAAGTTTCATCGGCTTCAATGAATCCAAACTCAATCCATTTTTGTTCGGTACTATTTTTTACTTTAAAATTGACGGCTTTTGCCGGAAATATCATACCATCCACATTGATTTCCTTCGATGTATCCACGCCCACCTCACCAAAGACGATTTTATAGTCTGCCGGACGTTTGGTTCCACTGGTCTCTCTGCCCCTTACGACTGATAAATGATAGGGCATGATACCCTCCTTATTCCAACGGCTCATATCCCTGTTAAGCTGTAATATCGTGTCTTGCTGAATCCACAAGCGCAGGCCGTCAAAATAGGGGCCTTCCGAAAATCCGTTGACCTGCGTAGCCATGGTCAGTACGGTTTGATCGAACGTTTCATCGATCACATTGTAACAGGTTTGTCCGCTCGCCATTGTATCGAATAAAACCGTGTAGTCATGGCCGGTGATTTCAGAAGCATTCACAACATGCACCTCTATCGCACCCGTACCGGACGAGTTGCGTTCGGAATTTAATTCGGCTTCGTCAGGATAGCTGCGTTGATTTTGCAGCGTCAGATTGTCCACCCGATATGTGTTTGTATCATTTTTGGCTGTAATTCGCGCTAACAGTTCCATGGCGCTGGAATTGGCTATGGGGGTTGTATCAAAGGTATATCCGGAAAGGTTGGTTAGATATTCGGCGACCGGTCGCCAGTCATCGGTTTTACTTAATCTGTAATATAAATCAATATATGACTCATCGCCGTCGGCATCACCTCCGATCCAGCGGATGGTGTAATGCCCGTTAAGGGTATCCGATTTCTGCGGCGCGGTTACATAAATTTGCGGCGCTACATTGCTATCCGAATTGTTAATGGTAAACACGCTGTCGGTTTCGCTATAATACGCTGTATCCTCTGTAATCGTATAGATGCGTAATTTGTAAAGGATGCCATCGGACATGGCTTGCGTGTCCCATTGGTAATCCATGGAGCGTAGCTCATCCTCACCCAGATAGGTCCAGGAATCGCCGTTATCATCGGAATAATAGAGAATGGAACGATCGATTTGCTGATGATTATTGAGTCGCCATCGAATATCCACCGTACCTGAAAGTTGATCGCCGGCCTGCTGGAATTGAATTTTCAAATCCTTATTGACAAAATTAAAATTTGCAAAATCGAAATGTTCAAGCAGATCGAGCTTATGATACAATTGCTCAATTTTTTGTTGATCCGTACTCCCGTTTGCAAAAATCATGGCGATCAAAAAGGTATCCTGTTCGCCGGGCGCCAGCGAAAAATAAGAACTGGATGGATAACCGTCGTAATCACCCGGCGTCAGCCCTTCCGGATCGACATAACGACCCGGGATCATTAAATCATACCACATTTGTTGATCGGCGTTGATGTTTAAACCGCCGGCCGGCACATAATTGAAAGCGGTTATTTTACGATAATTTTGCTTTATGATTTCGGGAGGAACGCGTAAAAATTTAACGCCTACCAGGCCCACAGAATCATCATAAAACCGGTCTGTCCGAAATTGAACACGGTTGTCCGTACCAGGTTGCCTTCCATCTGTGTTTTACGGCGCAGTTTGGGGTCGCCGCGTTCATCGCCGGGTACGTGCTGGGCCGGAAGAGAGACGATAATCAAAAGCCCAATCAAAAGGGAGAACTTAGATACACGATTGGCATCCATGCTAAGCTCACTTTCATTTAGATTCTCTTAAAAGAATTATGAAAAGTGTATACATTAAAAAGGTAGATTGGATATCTCAAAAATGCAATGAAAAATGACGCGCCCTGAAAAACCTCAGGGACGGAGATATACGTCCTTAACGGAAACAACACAGGTAATAACGTAGCCGCCATTCATGCCTATTTTAAAGCCATTCCTGCAGCTTCTCCGCCAGGGAGCGAAAAGCCGGTATCTTCTCTGATTCCCGATGCGTTTCACGTTCGGGAATGACCAGCCAAGGGTCATTTCAGCGGCTTGTCCGCCAACCGGCAAATAGCTAGAATCCAAATCCACAAACAATCACGTTACCCATATCCCCGGATTCGCGATGAATGACTGTTTGAGTGCAGGCATAACACAAGTCTTTTCTATGAATTGCATTTCAAATAAAAAAGCAGTGGTTCACACCGAACTTCGACTATTCATCCAACAACTTGTTCACTTCTTCGGCGCTGTGTAGCGGCAGGCTGCAATTGAAGTCGTGGCATACATAGACGGTCGGTCGTCCCTCCACGGCGCTGCGTCCCTCCGTTAGCGAAGCGGTTAATACTTCATCGGCCACCCGTTCTTTCTTCACCATAATTACTTTATTGGGCCGATAACGATTAAAGATTGTCTGCCATAACGATTCGTCTATCTCCGAACGATCGGGCAGCGCCACCAAAATTTCCCGCGGTTTTTCGAGATAAAAATCGAAGGCATTGAGGTAGCTGGCATAGGCAAAGGGATGCCGACTAAAATTAGGTCCGTATTTGCGCAGGATGATCTCGCATTTATCGATAAGCTCCCGTTCTTCCGTAAACGAAAAGAGCCGGAGCTGATTGGATAACATAATGCCATTGCCCGACGGAATCGACTGGTCGCCCTCATCTTTCATGCGCCGGATCAAGGCTTCCTGATCCGATGCCGTGTAGAAATATCCGCCGTTGTCCCGATCCCAGAAATAAGCATTGACCTTCTGCGTCAAATCGTAAGCCCATTGCAGATACGTTCCGTCGAACAGCGCTTCGTAAGCGTCGAGCAGACCCTGGATCCAATTGGCATAATCATCCAGGAAGCCGTCGTATTTGGCCTGGCCGTCCTTAAATGTATGTAACAGACGACCGTTTTTGACCAGATTCTGTTGCACGAACGCGATATTTTCCACAATCACTTCGGCGTATGCTTCCCGTCGTGTTACCTGATAAGCGATGCTAAAGGCCGATAACATGAGCCCGTTCCATGAGACGATCATTTTATCATCGAGGTTGGGGCGAACCCTTTTTTTTCGTTCATCGAAAAGCGTTAGGCGTGCTTCCTCGATCAAACGGATAATACTTCCCTCATCCATGTTGTATTTATCCGCCAGGGTTTGGATATCCTGATTCACATGCAGGATGTTGCGTCCTTCGAAATTGCCCTGTTCACTGATATCGAAATAATCACAAACAATAACGCCCTGTTCTTTGCCTAAACGTTCGAGCACTTCCGCCCTGCTCCAGACATAGTATTTGCCTTCCTCGCCTTCACTGTCGGCGTCGAGACTGCTGAAGAAACCGCCGTTTTCGTGGCGCAACTCGCGTTGCACAAAGGCCAGCGTTTCTTCGGCAATGCGACTGTAAAACGAATCCTGCGTGCAGCGGTACATCTCAAAATAGAGGGCCGCCAGGCGTGCGTTATCGTAGAGCATCTTTTCAAAATGCGGCACCAGCCATTGATCATCCACCGAATAACGCGCGAAACCGCCGCCCAACTGATCGAAAATGCCGCCCTCGGCCATTTTTTGCAGGGTGTGCGCAACCATGTCGAGATAGCGCCGCTCGCCGCCGTTGCGATATTTGCGCAGAAAGAGTTCCATAGCGCCCGAAGCCGGAAATTTCGGGGCGCCGCCGATGCCGCCGTATTGCGGTTCGTAATGACCGCTCAACACCTCAACCGCTTTATTCCAATCCGTGCGATCCGGCATACTACCCGCCGTTTGTTCGGAGAGCAATTTCTGGTAAGCTTCATCCACCTGCTCCAGCATTTTGCTCACTTTGTCTTTTTCCTTGTGGTAATAATCGGCGACCATCTGCAATACGCGTTTAAAGCCGGGTCGTCCGTAGCGGTCATCCGGCGGGAAATACGTACCGCCAAAAAACGGTTTTTTATCCGGCGTCAGGAAGACAGTCATGGGCCAACCGCCGCTGCCGGTGAACATCTGGATGAACGCCATATAGACCTGATCCACATCGGGTCGCTCTTCGCGGTCTACTTTGATGTTCACAAATTTTTCATTCATGATTCGGGCGATCTCGGCGTCCTCGAATGACTCGTGTTCCATCACGTGGCACCAGTGGCAGGCCGCATAACCGATGCTCAGCAGTACCGGTTTGTTCTCCCGCCTGGCGCGTTCGAAAGCTTCGGAGCTCCAGGGATACCACTCCACGGGATTGTGGGCGTGCTGCAACAGGTAGGGGCTGGTTTCGTGAATAAGATGATTTGTGAATGTTTGCGGCATATGCTAACAATTCCTTTTCGTTTCACCCTTTGTCTTTTTGGCTCACATTTGCAGCCCATTATGACGCATACGGCCCGTGGTTAATTCCATTAAACAGGAGCAAGGGAGGATTTTCATTTATGTTTTGTATTGGCGCCAATGCCGGGATGAATGAAGAGCGGTTTGCAGGTATTTTGATTATCCTTGTTTCGTCCCTACGGGACGGCAATCAAATTATTGTCGGTTCATTTTTCTACAAATATTGCGTTCCTAACGGAACGGATAAAATGGGTGAGCCTTTGGGTTAATCACGACGCATTGTCCCGGCAGGGACAACATATGTGTAGCAAAACCATACCCCAAAAATAATGACCGTCCTGTCAGGGACGGAACGGATGGATGCTACCATTTCCACAAATATGCCGTTCATACAATACCGTTATCCTTGTCATTCATGATGTTCTTGCGCCCCCTCCCATCCAAATTTTCAGATTCCATGACAAAAATGGCTATCCCATAACCTCCTGCATCCGCACTTGCGGTTTTCATTTTGAATTTTAAGGCTGCTTCCCTAAATTGATGATTTTAAATAAATAATAAAGTTGGCATTATGTGGACTTATTTGTTGATCGCTTGTTTGCTTTTGTTATTAGCGCTCTACGTCGGCGCGTTGTTTTATCTGCGTCGCGGCCTTGAACATTCTTTTCTGAACGATCCCAACAATGCATATCGTCCATTCGTTTCAGTGGTGATCAGCGCCCACAACGAGGCTAAGAACCTGCCGGACTGCCTGAGGCTACTGGCCGAACAGGATTATCCCGCCGAGCGGGTGGAATTCATTATCGTCAATGATCGCTCGAGCGACGCCACCGCTTCCATTATCCGGGAACAGGCGGAGCACGATAGGCGCTTCAAATCCATATCAATATCGGGACGGCTTAACGGTTTTGCGCCCAAAAAGCGCGCCATCGATACGGCCATCCGCAGGGCCCGGGGCGACATTATCCTGTTGACGGACGCCGACGGCCGTCCGGGGCCGCAATGGATCAGTGGCATGGTTCGTTATTTTACCCCCGATACCGACATGGTGATCGGTTATGCTCCGTACAAGGTGAAACCGGCCCATCATTTTGTCAAGAAATTACTGGCGCTGGAGTATCGCTCCCACGCGGCCGTCGCATGCGCCACTGCGGGCCTTGGTTTTCCCGTTACCTGCGTGGGCACCAACATGGCGTATCGCAAAAGCCTCTATCTGGAAATTGACGGGTTCGGTCCTTATAAGGGGCATCTTTCCGGCGACGACGATCTCTTTTTGACGCACGTCCGGGAAAGCGGTCACAACGGTATTCAGTATGCGACGGACGAGCGCACGCACGTGTATAACAATCCGCCGCGCTTATGGCGGCGCTTCATGCACCAACGCATTCGTTACGCCAGCAAAGGCTTTGATTATCCGGCGAACGTTACCATCGGTTTGCTGGCGCTGTATTTGTTCAATGTAGGATTGCTGGGCGGGCTTTTGAGCTGGGGTCGTCCCATTCTTTTTTTCGCCGCGCTTACGGTATTCGCCGTCAAAGCAGGCGGCGAATATCTTTTTATGAACGAGGCGAGTCGCGTGCTGGGCGACCGCCGCTTTCTGCATTTTTTCCCGATTGCAGCGGTGTTGCATATTCCCTACGTGGTCTTGTTCGGTATGCTCGGTCAGGTCAAACAATATCGCTGGGCCGGCGCGACGCGACCCGCCTCCGAAGTGGAAACCCTGCGGCAGGAAATCAGCTAACCATGGAAGCGATTCCACTCCTTGCCCAATGGATGCTGGCGGCCGGTCTGGGCTATCTGTTTACGTCGCTCTATTTGTTGCGGCAAAGCGCGCCTGTTCCCAAAGAACCACAATCATTGCCGCGCGTGGCCGTGCTGGTGGCCATGCGCAACGAAGAGGCAAACATCGCCGACTGCCTGCAGTCTCTGGAAGCGCAATCCTACCCTGCCCATCGGTATGACGTGTACGTCATCGACGACCAGTCCAGCGATAACTCGGTGGAAACAGCCTCGCCGTTTATCCGGCGCAACAATCATTTCCATTTAAAATCGATTAACGAAAAACGTTACGGCCTGGACGGTAAAATGAACGCTCTGGCACAGGTTCTCAAAACGGTGGATCAGGATTGGATTTTGATCACCGACGCCGACTGCATTGTCCCGCCCTCCTGGATCCGCGCCTATTGCGGCTACATGTACGAAGACGCCGGGATGGTTGGCGCCCTGACGTTACTGCATCCGCCGCCGACCCTGCCGCAATTGGAAACATCGGGCGGTCCTTTTGCCCGCTTGCAGGCGCTGGACTGGCTCTATTTGCAAACCATGGCGTCCGCCAGCAGCCACGCCGGTAAACCGCTGGCCGTTCTGGGCAATAACTTCGCCTTCCGTTTGCGGGCTTACCGGGAATTGGGCGGTTTCGCTGCGATCGGTTTTTCGGTTACCGAAGATTTTGCGCTCATGCGGGCCATGCAGGCCCGAACCAACTGGCGGATCGTGCACTCGCCCGATGCAGCACACACGATTTACAGCCGCCCGTTACCGTCAATTTCGGCGTTTATGCGCCAGCGCCAACGCTGGGTGATCGGCGGACGCGGTTTGCATCCCTGGGGCTATTTTCTGATCGGATTATCGGTATTCACTAAGCTGTTGCTGACGGCTGTGTTCCTAAGTGCGCAGTGGCATATCAGCGCGGCTCTGGGAATCGGGCTTGTTCTCGGCATTGACTATTTCATACTTAAAAAGGAATTACGTCGGTTTAAGCAGGTGCGGCTGTTGCGCTGGTTTGTTGCCTGGGAGGGCTTTCAGATCGTTTATTTTATCTATTTTGCCATTGTGGCGTTACTGCCGCTGCGTGTATCGTGGAAGGGCCGCCGCTTTAAATAAAAGAGCGGGAGACGGGACTCGAACCCGCGACGTCCAGCTTGGGAAGCTGACATTCTACCACTGAATTACTCCCGCATGAAGCGCTATATAAACAGAACGCTATTCACATGCGTGCCGCGTTCTTTCTCGCCTATCGGCTTGTGGAGCAATTTATCATTTCTTGCACACATCCGCAATACCCCGGCGCGGATAAAAAAAATGATTGGCGATCGGCATGGTGGCAGTTTGGGGTTTTGGAATAGTGGAGCGATTGGCAAAGTATCGGGATTAGTGTGTTCTGTACATCGGATTATCAATCTGTGATTCATTCTTTCTTCCTCTGTGTTCTCGGCGTTCTCGGCGGTTCGGCATTCTTTACCACCTCATCCCAAACCCTTGCCCGTCCCGAAACTTCGGGACTGGAAAGGGCTTCACACCGCCGGCAATTTTAATTTTTAACTTCTGCGGCCACGGCTTCACCGCGCTAAAGCACGGTGTTAATGGAAAAAGGCGTTTGATGCCATGACCCGCCCGGCTCCTGTTTTCCCTTTTCTATTATCTTAATCCGTGTCCATCGTTTGTTAATTCTTTATTCCTCTGTGTTCTCGGCGTTCTCGGCGGTTATACGTTCTTTACGCCCCATCCCCAACCCTTCCCTCCCGAATCTTCGGGACAGGGAACGGCTTCACGTCGCAGGCAATTTTTTTACTTTTTCCTTTTTGCTTTTAACTTCGCCTTCACCGCCTCACCGCGCTAAAGCACGGTGTTAATGGAAAAAGGCGTTTGATGCCATGACCCGCCCGGCTCCTGTTTTCCCTTTTCTATTATCTTAATCCGTGTCCATCGTTTGTTAATTCTTTATTCCTCTGTGTTCTCGGCGTTCTCGGCGGTTCGGTATTCTTTACCGCCCCATTCCTCTTTCCTTTTTACTTTTTATTTTTAGGTTGTTTTTAAAACATGAATTATTATATTTTTTATATGTTTTCCTCAACTACATTTTGCACATTTTGAACGAACGACGCGTATGCTTTTAACAACGATATAGGGTTTACGACTGCGTTTGGGGAGATTTTAGTATTTTATAGCCATTACAAAAGGCGCCGGACCTTTTTATTCCGGTATCGGAGGATTTTTCTTGTTTTGCAGAGCGCGCACGCCCTGTAACTGACGGGGCGGAGCTGTATCTCCGGAGGGAAGAAAAGATGAAATAGGAAAGAGAAAAGGGAGAAAGAAATAACAATCGTTACCCGGTTGGCGATGGTACAGTTCTTTACGCTTAATGATTTACTTCCCGCGGAGATGAATTCCCGCTTCGCTTCAACCTTTCTATTTTAAGTTTTCTTACCTTATTAAGCGGATTAATTTGGGATGGCTGAGACAGGCGATCAAATCAATAAAATTAAAAAGCCGAAGTTGTTGGATGAGGTGCGCGGCGTATTACGCACGCTGCACTACAGCTACAAAACCGAACAGGCTTATATCGACTGGATAAAGCGTTATATCTATTTTCACAATAAGCACCATCCGAAAGATATGGGCGCTGATGAAATAAGTGTGTTCCTTACGCATCTTGCGGTTAAAGATAATGTGGCCGCCTCGACACAAAATCAAGCGCTTTGTGCCATAGTTTTTCTTTATAAAAATGTTCTGAAAACAAATGCTGGTGAATTTAGGAATATTAGCTGGGCAAAAAAGCCCAGGAGATTGCCGGTAGTCTTTACTGCAGATGAGGCCAGGGTGATCCTGAATCAGCTTAATGGCGTTAACCGGCTTATGGTCATGTTACTTTACGGTGCAGGACTTCGACTAAATGAGTGTCTTCAATTAAGGGTGAAAGATGTTGATTTCGAATACAAGCAGATTACCGTACGCAGCGGAAAAGGCAATAAAGACCGGGTTACTTTATTGCCTGAAAAGATTATTCCCGATTTAAAAGAACAGATTCAATATGTAAAAAAGTTACATGAATATGATTTAAAAAACGGATATGATTCCGTTGAACTTCCCAATGCACTTGAGAAGAAAT
>CAZIVP010000031.1:0-22948 GCA_964542915.1 uncultured Calditrichaceae bacterium
AGGTGTTACTTATTTTAAATGCTAAAAGTCCAATTCCCGCTGAACCAAGACAATGTATACGAAACTTGAGAGAAAAACGTCGTCCGAACTTAAGAAATCATAGCATAAAAAAAGGAACCTTGAGATGAATTTCAAGCATATTTTAATTATTATTCTCGGTATTTTGGTACTGACCATTCTGTTGCAAAATACACAGGTGGTAACGCTGCAACTGTTGTTCTGGAAGGTTCAGATGTCGCGTATCATTTTTATACCACTGGTGCTGGTTATTGGTTTTGTATTTGGTTTTATTACCAATGCGATGATGCGTAAGCGACGCTAACATACGATATCTGGTTAACAAACCTATATGAACAGTAAACATCAGCAAAAAATGGATGAACGTTTTTTCCGTTCCAGGGAAGCGATAGAAACGCATATCGAACACGTGCTGAAAACACACAAGCCAAAATCTTATACCCATGGAGCGACCGCCCTTCAGGAAGCCGCCGTATTGATTCCCATCTACGTGAAAGAAGGCGAAACCCACGTATTATTCACGCGGCGCACGGAAATTGTGGAGCACCACAAAGGACAAATTTCGTTTCCCGGCGGTAAACAGGATGCCAGCGACCACGATCTGCAACATACGGCGCTTCGGGAAACATACGAAGAAGTGGGCATTGCGCCTCAGGACATACGTATTTTGGGCCGAACCGATTATTTTCTCACCAATACCCTTTATATGGTAAGTCCGTTTGTCGGCGTATTCGACTATCCCTACGAATTCAGGGTAAACCGCGATGAGATTGCCAGCCTTATCGAGGTGCCGCTGCGGCATTTACTTCAGGATGAAATTTTCGAAGTAAAACCTTATACAAAGGATAATCAAAAATGGTGGGTCCATTATTACTATTATAAAAATGAAACGATTTGGGGCGTAACCGGTTTTTTACTGAGTAATTTCCTGTCGCTTATATTCGGCCTGCAACGCAACCATCATAATGCCATTTGAAGGCTTCTCTATGGCTGAAAATGAAGATCATAAATTTATGAAGCGCTGCTTTGAGCTGGCAAAGCACGGAGAGGGATTTGTGAGTCCCAATCCGTTGGTCGGAGCGGTACTGGTTAAAAACGGCAAAATTATCGGCGAAGGTTATCACCGGCGCTTCGGCGGACCACACGCCGAGGTAAATGCATTTTTAAACGCCGAAGAAGAAGCCAGAGGCGCAACCCTCTATTGCAACCTCGAACCCTGTTGCCACAGCAATAAAAAGACGCCGCCATGTACACCGCTGATTATTGAAAAAAAAGTAAAACGCGTCGTCATCAGTAATACAGATCCCAATCCCAGGGTTTCCGGTCGCGGGATTCAACAACTGCGCGACCATGGTATCGAAGTAAAAAGCGGCGTTCTGAACAAACAAGGGCGTCAATTAAACCGCTTTTTTTTTACGTATATGGAAGAAGGGCGACCGTTCATCACTCTGAAAATAGCCCAATCCATCGACGGAAAAATCAGCAACGCCGCCGGTCGCCAAACCTGGTTGACCGGACCGGAATCGCAACGCTTTGTGCACGGACTCCGCCACGCGCACGATGCCGTGTTGGTTGGTCAGGGCACCATTGAGGCCGATAATCCACAGTTGACGGTCCGCGAAATCAAAGGCCGAAACCCAAAACGCTTCATACTGGATACGGATTTAAAGGGGCCCCTCAACGCCCATATTTATAAGACAAATGAACGCGCCGACACCTGGATACTAACCCGTCCGGGCCATGAAAACACACAAATCGATGCGGTCCGTACTACCGGCGCGCGCGTCATCGAGTTTCCGACCGTAAGCGATGAAGAGATAAACCTGAATCAACTAACACAATATCTGGCGCAACAATCCATAATCTCTCTGCTCGTGGAAGGTGGGCGGAAAGTATTTTCATCCTTTATTCGCGCCAATCTTATCGATGAACTGATTGTATTGCAGGCGCCTCTCCTGCTGGGTCGCGGCCTCGATGCCGTAACTCTGGATCGAAAGTATGAATTAAAACTCCAAAAATCGGAAACCCTCGGTGACGATTTAAAGTTAGTATTCACCAGGGCGCGTAAGTAGAAGTGGATAAAGCAGGCGCCGGATTTTGGGCTTGCGTGAAAAGCCAGGATTTTATAAATAAATGACTGTTCTGAGGAGTAATTCGAGAATTCGAAAACGTTTTAATTGTATTAACCGGGCAACTATGAATAAATTAGCGTATGTTTACGGGAATTATTGAGGAACTCGGCAAAATTACAAATATTGCCCCCCTGGCGGATGGTAAGCGTTTGGAAATTGCCACGCATAAAATAATGAATGATGTCAAAGTCGATGATTCGGTCGCCGTCAACGGTATTTGTCTTACAGTTACCAGCCTCAGAGAAAACGGTTTTCAGGTCGAGGCGGTTGGCGATACCCTCAGAAAATCGACTCTGAACAACCTGCGCATCGGGGACAGCGTCAATCTCGAACGGGCATTACGGCTTTCGGACCGTCTTGGCGGGCATCTGGTTCAGGGTCATGTAAACGGCGTCGGCCAAATAACCGGAATACGAAAGCTGGGTGAGAACTACGATTTAGAAATCGAGACGCCTGTGGAGTTGCTCCGTTACCTTATTTTGGAAGGATCCGTCGCCGTCGATGGCATCAGTTTAACGATCGCTCGCCTTACCAACAACCGAATTGGCATCTCGGTCATCCCCCATACCTGGAAGCATACCAATCTATCTCAAAGCCAAACGGGAAGAGCGGTCAATTTAGAAGTTGACGTCATTGCCAAATATGTGGAAAAACTATTATCGGTTACCAACGCAGAACAACAAAGCGAAAACCAAACATTCACGGATCAATGGTTTAAACAGTTGGGTTATTAATTCATGGATATACAGAATAAAATTAAATTTAACGCCATCGAAGAAGCGATCGAAGACATAAAAAACGGTCGCATGGTCGTGGTCGTGGATGACGCCGAACGCGAGAATGAGGGTGACATTATTATGGCCGCCGAACTGGTACGTCCGGAAGATGTCAACTTTATTACGCGAGAGGCCCGCGGGATGCTGTGTGTTTCCCTCACACAGGAAAAGGCGCAACGTCTGGATCTCGATTTCATGGTGGAAGAAAATACCGCCCTGCACGCCACACCATTTACGGTAAGCGTGGACGCCAAAGAGGGTACAACGACCGGCATCTCGGCGTACGACCGTTCGCAAACCATCCGTACAATCATCAGCCCGAGCACCAGGCCGGAAGAATTGGCGCGACCGGGACACATATTCCCGCTGATTGCCCGTGAAGGCGGGGTTCTGCGTCGCGCGGGGCATACGGAAGCCGCTGTGGATCTGGCGCGCCTGGCGGGGCTCACGCCGGCCGGCGTCCTTTGCGAAATAATGGCTGAAGACGGGACCATGGCACGCGCCCATCATTTACAGGAGTTCAGAAAAAAACACGATCTAAAAATTATTACCATAGCCGATCTGATACGCTACCGGCGTGAACGCGAAAAACTGGTAAGGCGACGCGTTGTAGTGGATATGCCCACCCGTTACGGAACGTTCAAATTGTACCTGTACGAAAACATATTGAATGAAAGCGAGCATCATGTAGCGCTTGTGAAGGGCAATATCGCCGACGGGCATCCTACTCTGGTACGGGTTCATTCCGAATGCCTGACCGGCGACGTATTCGGCTCCAAGCGCTGTGATTGCGGCGAGCAACTTAGCTCCGCCATGCAGATGGTTGAAAAGGAAGGACGCGGCGTGATCCTCTATATGCGCCAGGAGGGACGCGGCATCGGACTGGTAAACAAACTGCTCGCCTATGCTCTTCAGGAAGACGGCAAAGATACCGTGGAGGCCAATGAATTACTCGGGTTCAGGCCGGACCTGCGGGATTACGGTATCGGCGCTCAAATATTAAAAGATCTTGGTCTGGCTAAAATCCGGCTGATGACCAATAATCCCAAAAAAGTGGTGGGGCTCAAAGGCTACGAACTGGAAATTGTGGAGCGGGTGCCCATTGAGATGTGTCCCAACGAAATCAACGCCAAATACTTAAAGACAAAACGCGATAAATTAGGCCATTTGTTCTTAAAATAGCTTCAGGCTGCTTGGAGGAAAAATGATTGAAACCATTCAGGGAAATTTAACGGCCGATCAAAAAAAATTCGCTTTGGTCGCAGGCCGCTTTAATGAATTCATCTCGTCTAAATTAATTGAGGGCGCCGTGGATTGTCTGATGCGCCATAAGGCAAGCGAAAAAGATATTTCGCTCGCCTGGGTACCCGGTTCTTTTGAGATTCCGGTCGTTGCCAGGAAATTAGCGCAAAGCGGTAAATACGATGCCGTCATCTGTTTGGGAGCGGTCATCCGCGGCGCAACCCCGCACTTTGATTACGTGGCTTCGGAAGTTGCCAAAGGAATCGCCCAATCATCCCTGGAACTGGGCGTTCCGATTATCTTCGGTATCATCACTTCCGATACCATCGAACAAGCCATCGAGCGGGCCGGAACCAAGGCCGGAAACCGCGGTTGGGACGCCGCACTGGCGGCAATTGAAATGGTCGATCTGATACAACAATTATAAATGTGGAGTCTTGAACGAATGTATTTGGCACTTATCTGGTCCGTTTTAAGCGTTTTCTTCCTTTTACCGCTCCGCGCTTTCGAATTGAACGACTGGCAGAGCATCACCTATATGAACAGCATCCGGGATATATCCATCGACGATGCGGTCGCCTGGGTGGCCACCAGCGGCGGGATGTATCGCTATGATCCGGAGAGCGGCGCTCTTAAAACTTTTCACAATGTGGACGGTCTGTTGTCCAGTGAATTAAACAGCATTGTGCAGGACGATCACGGCCATATTATTTGCGGCGGGCCAGCGGGTATCCTCGAAATTTACGATCGGGAGAGACCGTCGTGGAATCAACTGTACGCCCTCCGGGACAATAATATTACCGACATGGTCTATCGAAACGATACGCTGTGGGTAGCTGCCGGTAAGGGCGTCGCCGTTTTTATCTGGGAAGGAAACCGTTATTTCTTTCTCGATTATTTTCGCAATTTTGATGTTATCCCCACGCAAATTCATACCATTGCGTTATTCAACGGCCGAATCTGGCTGGGGACGGATCGCGGTTTATTTCATGCACCGAACGATTTAAGCCGTTATACCATCAACGACCCGAAGCGCTGGACCATCTGGAACGGCGACGACGGCCTGGCATCCTCCAATGTTCTGGCGTTAGCCGCCGGCGATCAACGCTTGTGGGTCGGCACGGCTTTAAATCTGGCCACGGTTAACGCCGGCCTTGAGCTCCGGCCGCAAAATCTCTGGGGAGAGGGACACACACGCACCGTCAGCGATATCCTGCTGACAGATGAACATATCTATATTGCCAATAATTACTACAGCTCCGCAAAAAGACGCTTCATCGCCCGCTTATATCAATATGAAAGCGAAAATGGACATACATTCATCAGGACCTACACAGCCAGTATCGGGGCGCTTGCACGGGAAGCTGACCATACTTTATGGGTAGGTATGGAAGAAGAAGGACTGTTCCGCGGTGAACAACAGTTAAAAATCGACAGCCCGGGTGCTCAGGCTATCCGGTACGTCATGAAAGACAGCCGCGGCCGCATCTGGGCTTCCAACGGCAAGTTTAAATCCAGCCCGAATAAGGGCTTCTATATTTTCGACGGTAACCGGTGGACGAACTTCACGTTTACTTCGGGTTACAAATTTTGCCGCAATACCACCATGTTTTACGAAGACCGCTTCCAAAATGTATGGCTGGGCAGCTGGGGCGGCGGACTCATGGTTTACCACAATAATCAATTCGACTACTTTCACAACTATGATGACAGCGGCCTGATAGAAATATCGGACAAAGATACCGTCCGGATTCAGGAGCTGCAACCATTGTCCGAAACCTATCAGAATTTTTTCAGCGCTGTGCCGGACGATCCCGATTTTGAAGTGGTTCCCGTCATAAAGGAAGGCCCGGCCGGTAATCTATGGATCAGTAACTACTTTGCTTCCAACGGGAATTATCTTGCTGTGGCGCCCTACGGCGAAGACGGCTTTATCAGTCTGGATAAATCGCAATGGAGCTACTTCGGCATTCAGGATGGGATTACGCCCCAGGAAGGTTCGATCTCCGCCATCACGTTTGATGATTTCGGACGCGTTTGGCTTGGCACGTTCACCCAGGATAAGGGTATTTATATTCTGGATTACAACGGCACCATCACAAACCGCAGCGATGATCAGTTATTTGAACTCACGGTGGATGACAATCTCTGGAGCAACGAAATCCTGAGCCTTGCTTCGGACCAGGACGGGGTCATCTGGATTGGCACGCGGGCCGGTTTAAACTCGTTTGACGGCGTTAATGTGTACCGGCACATCAAACAGGTCGGCGACGAAGAAGGTACCAGCGGGCCGCTGGAAAACCAGATCAACCAGATCGTCGTGGACGATTATAATAACAAGTGGTTTGCCACCACCGGCGGCGTCAGTATTTTACGCGGCGACCGGAGTCCTTGGGATACACTGGCATGGAAAGGTTACCACACCGGCAACAGCAATCTTCTGGATGACGTGGTCCATTCCATCTATGTAGATTCCAAAGCTTCCGAAGCGCTCATCGGTACAGAAAAAGGGTTGTCGGTATACAGCGGTTCGTTCGCCGAAATCGAAGAAAATTTCAGCGAAGTTATTGGCGGTCCAAATCCTTTTGTTCTGGGAAAGGATCAAAACCGCTTTACCCTTACACATCTTAAAGCGAATTCGAGTGTAAAGATTTTTACTCTGAACGGTACGCTGGTTCGCACCCTCCAAAGCAACGGGCGCTATGTGGACGGAAGCCGCGCCGTCTGGAACGGCAAGGACAACAACGGCCAAACCGTTGCCAGCGGCATCTATATTTATATGGCTTATACGCAGGACGGCGAAACACAAAGCGGCAAAATTGCAGTTATCAGACAATAAATGCTATGATTCGATCACTCTATGTAAAAAACTTCGCACTGGTAAATGAGCTGACCATCGCTTTCGGTCCCGGCTTGAATATCATTACAGGCGAAACCGGCGCCGGTAAATCCATTCTCATAAACGCCATGGGCCAGTTATGCGGCGAGCGCAGCCCCGCCGACCTGATTCGCAGCGGCGCGGATAAGGCCGTAATCGAAGCGGAAATTCAAATCGACCCATCCCCTGCATTCAGTCAACTCCTCGCCGAACACGACCTCGATATCGAGGGCAAGGAATTGTTGATCCGTAAGGAAATCAAACAAAAGGGCGCCTCGCGCTCGTTTATCAATGACACGCCCGTCACATTAAACGTCTTAAATGATATCAGCGCTTTCCTGTTCGATCTCCACGGCCAGCACCAACACCAGCGGCTGTTGCACCCCGAAAATCACATTTTTTACCTGGATGCCTTCGGCGATTTGGAAGACCGCGTGTCCGACTATAAACGTAAATTGAATACCTGGCGGCAATACCACAGGGAACTGAGCGATCTAAAACAAAAACAGTTCGAAGCTTATCAAAAACAGGATATGTTCCGTTACCAGGACGAAGAACTGAGCAAAGCCGATCTGCAGGAAGGAGAACTGGAAGAGCTGAAAAACGAGGGACGTATTCTGGCCAATGTTGAAGACCTCCATCAATACGGATCCGCTCTTTCCCAGGCGCTTTACAGCGGCGAACCCAACGCCGGTACGCTCATATCCGACGCCGAAGACAATCTGGAGCGGCTTTCCGAGTTGGATGAACAATTCGCCGAACTGAAAGAGAGTTTGATCTCGGCCCGAACAACGATCGAAGAGATCGGCCGGTTCGCCGACCAGTACCTCGCCAATCTGGAGTACAATCCCGAGCGTCTGGAACAAATTCAGCAGCGCATCGCCCATCTGGAATTTTTACTGAAAAAGTATCAAAAGTACGGAATCGAGGAACTGATCGAATACCATAACAGCATACGCGAAAACCTGGATCACATCGAGGCATTCGACGACGCCATCAAAGAGAAGGAAAACGAAATAAGAGCGGTGATTAACGAAGTTAACCAGGCGGGACAGGCGCTTATCGAATCGCGGACCGAAACCGGCAAACGGTTCGCACCCCTTATAAGCAACACGCTACAACGGATCGGCATGCCCCAGGCGCACATGCGGGTCCGGCAGGATTACCGCACGAACACCGATAGCCCGTTCAAAGCCAACGGGCATTCCATCGAAGCCCTTAATCGCGGGTTCGATCAGATCACGTTCGAAATCGCCGCCAATACCGGCGAGCCGCATAAACCGCTGCACAAGGTTGCATCGGGCGGAGAATTATCCCGCATCATGCTGGCGCTCAAATCAACCCTGGCCGAGGTCGATCAAATTCCCTCCCTCGTCTTCGATGAAATCGACGTGGGCATCTCCGGGAAAGTCGCCCAGATCGTCGGTCAAAAATTGTCGGAGCTGACGCATTCGCATCAACTGATTTGCGTTACGCATCTTCCGCAAATCGCGGCCTTTGCAGACAGCCACTACCGCGTAAGCAAGCGAATTTTCGGTGATCGGACTCTTATCGATATGACCTGCCTGGATCAGGAAGAACAAATCAATGAAATCGCCCAGTTGCTCGGCGGTAAAGAGCTTTCCAAGGAAGCGATCGATAACGCACGACATCTGCTTGAGGAAGCTAAAAAGTTGCATACGGCTTCATAAATTTACATTTAAATCTTGCCTTCAGGAAAAATTTTGTATATGTTATTAAAAATAAATGAGTTGTTTCCTTTTTTATGGAGGTACAATGCGATATAGATTCGGTCATACATCGAATGAACTTCTTTTTGGCCAGCAAACCAGACGCTATTTTTTCAAATTTCTTAAATCAAAGAAAAAAGCCGATGTGCGGCCCGGCGCCATGCCTCCCGAAAAAGTAAAAGAGGTGGTACAGAAGATCGGACGCAACAAAAAGGTGAATATCCGGCGCGTCGAATACGACGGTACACCCGAGGAAAAGCCGATCTCTGTTCGCATTGTCGATATTCGCGAACATTATTTTACCGGCATCATTATTAACATCGAGCGCAGCATCAAGCAGGAACTGGATGAAAAACTGGTGTACATCAAAGGCGGCGGCGGCAGTTTGGATTTTAATTATGATGACGGCGACATCATGAGCATTGAAGAAGACGTGGACGAACAAATCATCGAGCAGATGAATACGGAAGATTTGCTGGAAATCCTGGAAGCGCTCGATCTTAATGAATCCATACGTATCGGTTATTACGACCGTGAAAAAGGCGGCACCATCAACGGCGCCGGAAAATTAATCGAAAAGGATATGGATAATAAAACGATTAAAGTGGAATTAACCCTCATTAACGAAATCGAACTGGACAAATCGAAAACGGTACAACTGGATCTGGATAAAGACCCCGTGTTCGATTTGGAAGTTATGATTTAATTGACAATAATGCAGACATTTCATTTGCGACAGAGCGCCGCTCTTTTAACTGATTTTTTTGCCGGACATTTTTAACGACCTACGTTTAGTGTATTTTAGTCTAACGCCAAAACCCGTCGAAGGCTTTTACAACTCCCCGGTTGATTTTTTGCTCCAATTGCATTTTTTTGTTACAATCCGTTTTTGCAAACATCAAAGATGAGTGCTGGTAAAATCAAAAAATTCAGGATTGGAGTTTACAATGGTTAGTAAAGAATCCGTTATAGAGGCATTGAAGGAAGTTAATTACCCGGGATTCAGCCGGGATATCGTTTCATTTGGGCTGGTGCAAAAAGTGGATGTGGCGGATAATCAGATCAAAATAGATCTGCTTATCAAAAGCCAGGACGCCTCGGTCGGCAGTCAAATTAAAGACGCCGTGGAACGCCATTTGGGCGAAAAATTTAAGGAACACGAAACGCAGGTGGCGGTCGATCAAAAGGAGCCGCCGCAATTCAGCACGCAGGCACAGCAACAGGAGAAGCAGCAGTTTTTACCGACGGTTAAACATAACATCGCCGTGGCCAGTGGCAAGGGCGGCGTCGGCAAGTCCACCGTTACCGTTAATCTGGCCGTTGCCCTGGCGCAACAGGGTTTAAAGGTCGGATTGTTGGACGCCGATATTTATGGACCCAGCATGCCGACCATGTTCGCCATCAAAGAGCAGCCCTATTTTGACGGTAAAAAAATTTATCCCATCGAAAAATACGGCGTACAGCTGATGTCCATCGGCTTTCTCGTTAAAAACGAAGACGCCGTCGTCTGGCGTGGCGCCCTCGTACATCGCGCTCTGCAACAACTCATGAATGACGTGCTCTGGCCGGAACTGGATATTATGTTGTTCGATATGCCACCGGGCACCGGCGACGCGCAGCTCACCCTCTCGCAATCGGTTGCACTGGACGGCGCCGTCATCGTCTCAACCCCGCAGGACGTGGCCCTGATCGACGCCGTTAAAGGCGTGAAAATGTTTGAAAAAGTCAACGTGCCCACTTTAGGCATCATCGAAAACATGAGCTACTTTTTATGTCCGCACTGCGGCGAACGCACCGAAATATTTTCGCACGGGGGCGTAAAAAATACGTGCCAAAAATTCGATGTGAATTTATTGGGCGAAATCCCGATCGATGCGGATATACGTGAAGGCGGCGACGCCGGTATTCCGATCGTCATCAGCAAGCCGGACAGCGAACAGAGCAAGGCCTTTACACGGGTAGCCCAAAATATCGTTGAGCACATCAACCAGTAATCGAATGGATGGAGGCGCGTTTAAAACCCGGCGGCCTCCATCGTTCTTTATCGTTTCTCCCGAAGGCATCGATTTAATGTTTCCAGGAAATATGCCCTGCCTGCCCACAAGCAAAATGGGAATCTTTCCTATACGCCTATCTCACGATTATTACCTTTTTTAGCCTATCTTATTGATTCCATTTTAGCTGAATTACTTCACCGGCGTTGATCAATTCCACTGGCATTTTTGTTGCGAGATTAAAACACAACGTCTAATCCATATCCATCGTTATAAGAGCCACTGATGGTTATCGCTTGAGCGTTTGCATTGTCATTTTTTGCGACCCTTGCTTTAATACGGCGGCGTTTGCCCCATACAGCAGCAGCCGCTTTTTACGTTAACCGGCTATGAGACGCTCATAAAACACTTTCTTGGCACGAATGGCGTACAACCTCTGATCTTAAACACCCCTTTTCATCCATATTGAAATGGTAATTAACTTGTTGTATATTCTAATTTTTATGCAGTTTGGATTTGGATCATGATTTAGTGAGGTTGTCAATACAGTGATGTGAAAGGTTGGAACTATGGTGAAACGATTGAGCCTGCCGTTTTTTCTTGTAATCCTGCTGACGTTTTCGGCTGCCGACGCTTACGAGTGGACATTCTTAAATACGACGCGTATCGGTGCAAGCGAATTTATCGACAGCCATCCCGATTACAACGGAAAAGATGTGGTGATCATGATTCTGGATACCGGCGTGGATATGGGCGTGGAAGGTTTGAAGGAGCTGCCCGGCGGCGGCGTTAAAGTGATCGACGTTCAGGATTTTTCAGGCGAGGGCGATGTGACATTGGAAGAGGCGGAGGTCTCCTGGCAATCGGACGAACCATATTTAAAGCATTCTTCCGGCGTTAAACTGTACGGCTTTACGAAATTGCCCCATCATCCGTCCGACAGCCTCTATTACATGGGAGTTCTAAAAGAGGAGCGCTTCAAGAATTCCGTAATCCCCGACGTGAATAACAACGGCAAAGAGAATGATGTTTTCGGCGCCGCCGTATTCGAGAGCGACGAAGGCTGGCTGGCTTATGTGGATCTGGACGGCGACGGCAACCTGGACGATGAAATGGCCTTGTTCAATTATAAAGACAAACTTCAGTCCTTTCAGTTTAAGGGCCGCGATACAAAGGAACGGCGCAATCTGGCCAACTTTGGTTTGAATATATTTCCGGATGAGAAACGCATTAATTTTCATTACGACGGAGCGGCGCACGGCACCCATGTGGCCGGCATAGCCGCCGGTTACCGCATCAATGGACAGGAAGATTTAAACGGTATTGCGCCGGGCGCCAAAATCATCAGTCTTAAAATCGGCGATTGTCGCCTGGCGGGCGGCGCCACGACCACCGGCAGCATGCTGGAAGCTTACGAATATGGCGTGGCATTCGCCAAAGACTATGACGGCCCGGTTGTATTCAACATGAGCTTTGGAATCGGTTCGGAAATCGAAGGTTTGGCCGATATGGATTTGATGCTGGACGATATGTTACGCGAAAACGAATCACTGCTGTTCTGCACCAGCGCGGGCAATGAAGGGCCGGGCGTATCCACCGTCGGATTGCCGGCGGCGGCCAAACGTGTTTTGAGTGTGGGTGCGATGCTGCCCAAAACGTTTGCCCGGGACGTCTACGGCGTCCAAATCGAACGGGATTTGATCTTTAGTTTCAGCTCGCGCGGCGGTGAACGCAACAAACCCGACGCTCTGGCGCCCGGCGCCGCTGCATCGACCGTGCCGCCGTTTTCCACGCGCGACGTTATGGGCGGTACGAGCATGGCTTCGCCGCAGGCGGCAGGTGCTGTGGCGCTGCTGATGTCGGCTGCCCGCCATTCCGATCCGCCGTTACCTATAAACGGCGCCCTGCTCAAGAAAGCCATTAAAAACGCGGCCCAGCCTTTAAAAGGCTACATGGCCCTGGAACAGGGCAGTGGCGTGATCAACGTTCCGAAAGCGTTTGAATTTTATAAACGGTACATCGAACGCGACGACCATAAAAGCGTCATCCTTTTCGACGCCAACACCGAGAGCCCCATTTATGCGTCGGGAAGCGGCGAAACGGCCTACTGGCGATTCGGAAGTTATTTCCCCGATGAGCGGGACCCGCAGCGTTTTTACATTAATCCCGTCTTCCCCGAAGATTTCGACGCCGACGACGAACAGGCATTCTACCGCGCCTTTGAGATGGAAACGACCGTTCCCTGGATCAACATCAATAAAAGCAATGTCTACATAAAAGGCTCGCATCCCGCAACGGTCGATGTACATTACGATCAATCCCTCACAAATAAACCGGGCATTTATAACGGCAGGATCATCGGCTATCGGAAAGGCGGGTTGTTCGGCGGCAACGATCCCTCAGACCGCGAATTCGACCTGATGTGTACCGTTATCGTGCCCCATACATTTAACGCCGGCAACCACTATCGCTGGCAATCCGGAGAAATAGGTCTCGATAACGGCGAACTGCGCCGCATCTTCTTCGACGTCCCGGTACAAGCCTCCGCCGTCACAATTGAACTGGAACCCGTCAACGGTAAATACTCCAGAGTAAGCGCGGTTCTCTTTGATCCCAAAGGGCGCGAAACCGAATACCGCACGGCGATTGACGACGAACGGACGGAGAAGCGCACCATCCGTTTGCACACCGATGATCTGAAAGCCGGCACTTATGAATGGGTCCTTTCGGCCAGTATGCGCAATACGGAACGTTCATATGTACGGACTTCCATTGCCTTCTCGGGGCTGGAAATAAGCCCGCAAACCGTTACTTCTGTTAAAGTACGGAACGGCCAGGATGCGCAGGGCTCGTTTGATGTGATTAACCAATACAACGATCGCAATCGCGCCGATGTTAACGGGAAATTATACGGTTTTCAGCGCATCAAGTATATCGATGATAACTCGGACAATTATGAATACACATTCACCGTTTCCGAAAAGTGTGATAAAGTGGTGTTCGATCTGGAGCTTTCCGCAGAGGTTTATAATTACTTCACCGATTTCGCCGTCAACATCAAAAATTTCGAGGGAAACGTATTAACAGCCGACGGTTTAACGTACCGTAAAAAAAGTATAACGTTCATTCCACCCGCATCCGGCAGCTATATTTTACAGCTGATACCTGCGTTTGCGGGTCATGAACCGAGGCGCTGGAACGCGCGGCTTACGGAATCGTATTACCTGTTCAACGAAATCCCTATCAGCTCCGGGCAATACAATTTCTATCCCGATGTTAAGAAGACGGTGGATTTCAACATCTCCGAAACGTTGCCGGTAGCGCCGGACGGTTTTTATGTTTTCGGGGAGATATGGCTGGAAAGCCGGGATGTACGCGCTTTCCGTACAACCCTTCCGGTCGAATTGTTCACGAATTTAAACGATTGATTTCATGATGGTTTGGGAAATTGCGGCAATAGCGGTTTTGGGCGCCTTGTTATCGCTGGATACGACCGCCGCTTTTCAGTTTATGATTTCCCAGCCGTTGATCGCCTGCACCATCGTAGGCGGTGTGATGGGCAACCTCTTATTGGGCCTGGAAATCGGCTTTTTACTTCAGTTACTCTGGATCAGCTATCTACCGGTCGGCGCCGTCTTATTTCCCGAAGGCAATGTGGGATCGATGGTCGCCGCGATTACCGCCATACAGCTGCAGCATTTGCACGAGGCGTTTCCGCACATGATTGTGCTATTCAGCGTGCTTGTTGCCCTGGGCGTCAGTTATATCGGTTTAAAAGCCGTGCAATTAATACGCACCTGGAACATAAGCGTACTGAATCAAACATTCCGCAGGCTGCAACGCGGCAATGTCGCCGCCATTAGAAACGCTAATGTGCGGGTTCTGGTTGTGCACACGGTCGTGATGTTCATTTTGATTTTTGTCATGACCCTGTTAAGCATCTATTTACTGGAAAACGTGTTGGTTCTGATACCCAACAGTTGGGATCAAACGGCGCGTTTTGTGGGAATTGGAATTTTGGGCGTTGGCATAGGCTTAACCGCCACCCTTTACAGGGAACGTAAGGATTACTTCTATTTCGCAGGCGGAGCGGCCGCCGGCATCGGACTCTTATTAATCATCTGAAATTGACGGGCATTCATTATGGAGCAGGCATCCAAAAAATTAAAAAAACGCGATCATATATCGATATTTATGCGTTCGTTTTTTATACAGGCCGGCTGGAATTTCAAAAGCCTTATTTCCATAGGATTTGCTTACGCACTTATCCCTGTGGCGCGCCGTTTATACAGAGACAATGAGGCGCGTGCGAAGTTTCTGCTGCGCCACATCGGTTTTTTTAATGCACATCCCTATTTTGCTTCATACGCGTTGGGCGCCATTGCCCGTTTGGAGGAAGAAAACGCCCAAAACGAGGATAGCGATCAAACCGAACGAATCGAAAAATTTAAAAACGCACTGATTGGACCTCTGGGAGCGGTCGGGGATCAATATTTCTGGGCCACGGTAAAACCGGCCGCCGTCCTGCTCGGCATGATCGGTTTATTACTGGCACCGCAGGTATGGATAAAATTGACATTTCTTGCGCTATTGCTTATCCTTTATAATATCTCGCATTTAATGGTGCGCATTCGCGGTCAGCGCCTGGGATATGAAAAGGGTTACCACATTTATAAAGAAATACGGATCGAAAAATATGGGCGCAGTAAACGAACCTATCATATCATCGGTGCAATCTTATTAGGGCTTCTTACGGGGTATTTAATCGGATGGTCCGATTCCCAACACATTATCGCGACGCTGGTTTTTTTCGGAAGCATGGTCCTCGCCTATTACGTCAAAACCGTTCGACAATCGTTTTATGGATCTATTCTGATTCCGCTCCTTTTTATGGTGATAGCAGGATTAATTACGTCGATAGCGATATGATCGAGAAAAAATTTAAAATTACAAATAAACACGGCCTCCATGCCCGGCCCGCCGCACAGCTTGTTAAGGTTGCAGGCCAGTTCGATGCGGATATTAAAATTTTGAAAGACGGCCTGGAAGTAAACGGTAAAAGCATCATGGGGGTCATGATGCTGGCTGCGGAACCCGGCAGCGAAATCGAATTGCATATCAACGGCGGCGATGAAAAAGAAGCGCTGAAGGCAATCGAAGATTTAATCGCGAAAGATTTTTATGACAAGTAATACAACACAATCTTCCAAACAGATGGTTCTGAAGGGCATTCCCACATCGCCGGGGATCGCCATCGGCCCCGCCTATATTTTTCGCCCGTTTTCCATAAATATGTCGGAACTGGAAGTACGGATCGCCGATGTGGATGCGGAAATCGCCCATTTCGAGAATGCTATCGAAAAAGTCCTCGAACAGCTCGAATATGCGCAGATGAACAGCGAAGAAAACTACGACGACCAATTTTCCGATATTTTCGAAAGCCAGAAAGCCTTTTTACGCGATCCCTATCTGATCAACGAAATCAAACAAAACATAAGCAATTCCAAGCATTCCGCAGCCCACGTCATTTCAAAAGTGCTCTCCGAAAAAAGCGAACATTTTATTAATCTGGAGAACACTTATTTCCGGGAACGGGCGTATGACATTATCGATTTAAAACAAAAGCTGATCCATGCCCTGCTGGGCATCGACATCGATTATCAGTTGTCCAAGCCCTCTATTGTGATTGCCGAAATCCTGACGCCCAGCGACACCATCAACTTCAACCGCAACTTTATACTGGGTTTCTTGACCGATAAAGGCGGTAAAACCTCACATGCGGCCATCCTGGCGCGCGGCCTCCGTATCCCGTCCGTCGTTAACGGCAGTAACTTATCGAAGTTTATCCAGCATGACGAAATGATCATTGTGGACGGATTCAGCGGTAAAATCATCCTAAACCCCGATGAAGCCACCAAAGATCGTTATCTGCAATTGCAGGATGAATTTCAATCCTTCGAAGATGAACTGCTCAAAGAGATCGATAAAGAAGCCCGCACCATCGACGAGAAACATATTTACTTGCACGCCAACATCGAATTTTTACATGAAGTGAATGATGTTAAGATCAATCGCGCGGACGGCATCGGCCTCTTTCGTACCGAAAGCCTCTACATCGGTAAAAAAGCGGAGCCCACAGAAGAGGAACAACTGGATGTTTACACCAAACTGTTGGAACAACTGCATCCCGCGCCGGTCGTCATTCGCACCATGGACCTGGGCGGCGACAAGCTGTTGGAGGGATACAGTTCCGACAATGAATCCAATCCCTTTCTGGGCTGGCGCGCCATTCGCTTCTGCCTGGACCGTCCGCAGGTTTTCAAAACGCAGCTCCGGGCCATTTATCGCGCCGGACCCGCCGGCAACGTTAAAATTCTTCTGCCGATGATCTCTTCCGTGGAAGAAATGATGCGGGTTACCGAAATAATCGATGAAATTAAAAGAGAATTGCAGTTAAAGGATATCCCCTTCAGCGATCATGTGGAATTGGGGATTATGATCGAGACGCCGTCAGCCGCCATGCTCATTCCTTTTCTGGCAAATTACGCCGACTTTTTCAGTATCGGCACAAACGATCTAACCCAGTATGTGCTGGCCATCGATCGTACCAACGCCCGTGTATCTAAATATTACAATACCTTTAACCCTGCCGTACTTCAAATCATCGAACAATCCATCCGTCTCGCGGAGACGTACGAGCGTGAAATCACGCTTTGCGGCGAATTTGCCGCCGTTCCCGAGGCGATTCCGCTTCTGCTCGGGATGGGCCTGAAACATCTGAGCATGACGCCGTTTTACCTGCCCGAGGCCAAAAAAATCATTCGCTCGGTCGATACCGGGCAATGCCGGCAGCTGTTGGAGGAAGTTAAACAGTTATCCACCGCCGACGCGGTGGAAAAAGAGTGCACCCAATTTTTAAAAAACCATGTTCCCGATTTAAAATTCTTAAAATAGGAGTTGCCTATGTATTCGCTGGATAAGGCCGGATATAAAAACATCTTATTAAAATTTTACGAACAAATCTCAGCCAGCAAGGATATTTACAATCAAGCCGATATTCATCTGAAACATCACAATATAAATAACGTGCTCTACCTTGGTATGGGCGGTTCGGCGATTGTCGGCGATTTGCTGTACGACGTGTTGTTCGACCAGCTCAAAATTCCGATGGACATGGTGCGCAGCTATTTTGTGCCCCATTATTGCAACGAACAGACGCTTGTTATCGCGTCCAGTTATTCCGGAGACACGGAAGAAACCCTCAGCGCTGTTGAAATGGCTCATGAGAAGGGCGCTCAAATCGTTGTGATCAGCTCCGGCGGACAATTGCAATCGCTGGCCGAAAAAAACCAATGGCATCGCATCTTAATTCCCGAAGGCCTGGCGCCGCGCCTGGCGATCGGTTATCTGTTTTTTCCCTTATACCACCTTTTGGGTACGCACGACCTTATCCGGAATTATGAAGACAACCTGACCGAACTGATCAGGTTCACCAGGAAAACCGCTCTGCACAACGACTATTTACAATTTGACGGACACGTCCTTTCCAAAGAGTTGGCCCAGACCATCCACGGACGCATCCCCATTGTCTATTCCTCGACGCCGTATCTAAAAACCATTGCCTATCGCTGGCAAAACCAAATTCAGGAAATGGGCAAATCCTTAGCTTTCGCCAATGTCCTGCCGGAAATCAACCACAATGAGATTGTGGGCTGGGAGCAAAACATTGAAACGCTGAATCAGTTCATTGTGATTTTTCTTGAAAATGAAAACCCCCATCCCAGAATTAAGCGCCGGATTGAATTGTCCAAAGACATCATCCGTAAACGCGGCGTGGAAGTAGTGGATATTTACAGCAGCGGCGAGACGGTGATGGAAAAAGTGTTTTCCATTGTGATTCTGGGCGACTGGGTCAGCTACTACCTGGCGTTGTCCTATAAAAAGGATCCACACGAAATAACCAATATCAATTTTGTAAAGAGTGAAATGGCAAAGCTATCAGCCTGAATCGTTTAAGAATTAATATATAGCCACAGCTCAATCACCGAGAAGGTTTTTCGATATTAATGAGACTATTCTCTGCGTTCACTGTGGCTCAATCATTTATGACGGATACTGTATATTAGGAGATACTTATGGGAAGTTTTTTGTTTTCATCCGAATCGGTAACGGAAGGACATCCGGACAAAATTGCGGATCAGATATCTGACGCCATTTTAGATGCTGTATTGAAAGAAGATGAATTCGGGCGGGTCGCATGCGAAACATTTGTGACCACGGGCCTGGCTCTGATCGGCGGCGAAATTACCACCGATTGTTATGTGGATATTCCCATCGTCGCCCGCACTGTGATTAAAGAAATCGGTTATACCAACGCCCATTTCGGGTACGACTACGAAACCTGCGCCGTGATGACGACCATCGATCAGCAATCGGAAGATATTGCGCTGGGCGTTGATAAAGCCGGCGCGGGCGACCAGGGCATGATGTTTGGTTACGCCTGCAAGGAAACGCCGGAGCTGATGCCCATGCCGATCGCACTGGCGCATAAAATTACACAACGCCTGGCAGAGGTGCGCAAAAGCGGCAAGCTGCCGTTTTTAAGACCGGACGGCAAAGCGCAGGTGTCGGTGCGCTATGTGGACGGCAAAGCCGTTGGCGTGGAAAAGGTAGTGGTTTCGGCGCAGCATAGCGAAGAAGTAACCAATGAGCAGTTAAAAGAAGCCATTATCGAAGACGTGATCAAAGCCGTAATACCGAAATCGCTGCGGGATCAATCCGATATCGACTACTTCATCAATCCCACCGGCCGCTTTGTAACGGGCGGTCCGCAGGGCGACGCCGGATTAACGGGTCGCAAGATCATCGTCGATACCTACGGCGGGATTTACAGCCACGGCGGCGGCGCCTTCAGCGGGAAAGATCCTACCAAGGTCGATCGCTC
Organism: uncultured Calditrichaceae bacterium; assembly: GCA_964542915.1. Classification (GTDB taxonomy): domain Bacteria; phylum Calditrichota; class Calditrichia; order Calditrichales; family Calditrichaceae; genus CAZIVP01. The sequence continues at coordinate 19,715 of CAZIVP010000031.1, forward strand.
CGCTTCCTATTTTGCACGCTACGCCGCCAAAAATGTAGTGGCGGCGGGACTTGCCGATAAATGCGGCATCCAGGTGGCTTACGCCATCGGTGTGGCCGAACCGGTGTCGCTGATGGTGGAAACCTTCGGTACGGGCGTAATGGACGACGACAAACTGGCCAAACTGGTCAATAACCATTTTGATTTTACGCCGGCGGGCATCATCGAGGCGCTGCAATTGCGGCGGCCTATCTTCCGCAAGACGGCCGTTTACGGTCATTTCGGACGGGAGCTGCCGGAATTCACCTGGGAAAAGACGGACATGGCCAAAAAGTTGAAAAACGCCGCTCCGGCGCTGGCTAAAGACAAGGCGGCGGGATAAGCTGTTTTGTAAAAATAAATAACGGTCCAAACGGCTGCATATCTGGCGAATTCAATTATCTGTGGCGATTGCGCCCGATCCAATGCTGAACAGCTTCGTATTGCGGGAACTGTTTTTCCAGCCGCCGGAACTCGGCGGTATGCACCCGGCGCCGCCCGTTGACCTTCTCCGCCGGTAAATAGATGTGCAGCATTTCATGATAGAGCATGTATTCCACCACATGGCGCGGCGTATTCGGCCGGTCGAAAATGCGGCTGATAACGAGTAAATCCCTGTCCGACGAATAAAAACCCAAACGGCTACGGCTATCCCGTACACTCCAACCCAGATGCGGTTTGTGCAACCGCCCGCCGAAAAAACGCCGGTTCACATCATCGAACATGGTTGACAGATCAAAATATGTACCGCGTGGATGGTAACGGCTTTCTAACGATTGGCGCCGCGGTTTGTGGTATGGTAAAATGTGTTGCTCCACATAGTCGTCGTATTCCCTGCGCAATATCTTATCCACCCTGCGTTTGAATAATTTGGCGATCAAAATAATACCAAGGATGGCGTGGATGCGCTGCGGAACATGACGAAAATGGTGCGATAGGCGCACGTGGATGGTCTTTCGCTTCAGACGGATAGAGTGATTTAGCGTACGCGTCTCGTAAAAGGAAGCGTTGGCTTTATATCCTGAATACCGGAAAAATTCCTGCAGTAAACGGTGGTAGAGTTCCGTGAGTTGTGTGTCGGTCATATACGTCGTCTATACTATGCACTTAAATTCCTGGTTCGGGCATGCTAGCGAAGCCAGCCCGAAATTTCGGATGCACGGCAATCATACAAGGTCCGGCAGTTTTAATATCGCCGGACCTTCTCAGACATTCCCCGGATTCAAACACTAAAATGCATGCGAGGCGCCGATATCCACCACTTTTGCCTCGAAACCGCGCTCTTCAACTTTTTTAACGAATGAATCGGGATCCACATCGATCACTTCCATCGTCTTGTAATGCATGGGGATGGTCAATTTTGGCTTAACCAGCTCCACGGATTTTACAGCGTCGTCAATGCCCATGGTGAAATTGTCGCCGATATTGACCAGGTAAATATCCACCGGATTCAGTTCGCCGATCAACTGCATATCCAGAAAGATCCCTGTGTCGCCGGTGTGGTAGATGGTTTTGCCGTCGATCATCAGCAGACAACCGGTGGGCATCCCGCCGTAACTGCCGTCCGGGAAGGCGGACCCGTGCCAGGCCGGCGTCAATTTCACTTTACCGAACGGAAATGCATGGGTTCCACCGATATGCATGTTATGGGCGCGTGCGCCTTTATCGGCGCAGTAATTGGCAATTTCATTATTGGCAATGATAGTGGCGTCATTATCTTTAGCCATTGGAATGGCGTCGCCCAAGTGATCGCCGTGGGCGTGGGTTACAATAATGAAATCGGGTTCAATTTCGGACGGTTTGACTTTTGCTGTGGGATTGCCCTCCAGAAAGGGATCGATCAAGATGGTATGTTGACCGCTTTCCACCATCCAGGCGGAATGGCCGAGAAATGTTAATTTCGACATATACGCCTCCTTTTCGTTTCAGCGTATTTTAAGGCTTTAATTTACATCCGCTAAAACCCGAATAAGACGGGCGCATGCGTGACGCTCCCTTTTTTCGTATTGGGTTATTGTGGCATCACACACGAATCATCATGAACTTATTTGCTACGTTCGATCACCTCGTCAGCGGTTTTTTGGACGGAAGCGACGGATTTCTTAAAAGCCTCTTTTTCATTGTCGTTCAGGTCCATTTCGATGATTTGTTCCACGCCTTTAGCGCCTAAAATGGCCGGGACGCCGATAAACAGACCTTCCACGCCGTATTCGCCTTCGAGACGGGCGCTGACCGGCAATATTTTCTTCTTATCAAAAATGATGGCTTCGGCCATTTCCAGGGCGCTCCAGGCCGGCGATACAAAAGCGGAGCCGGTGCCGAGCAATCCGACCACTTCGCCGCCCGCTTTGCGGGTGCGGTTTTCGATGGCTTCCAGCTGATCGGGCGGAACGAATTTTTCAACCGGCATACCGGCGATACGGCAGGCCGAACGGACAGGTATCATGGAGTCGCCGTGGCCGCCCAGCACCATTGCTTCCACATTTTCCACGCTGACTTTCGCGGCTTCGGCTACAAAATAGCGGTAGCGGTTGGAATCCAACACGCCGGCCATGCCCACCAGGCGTTCGCGCGGCGGCTTCAGGTTCATGTTCAGACGGTAAACGATGGCGTCCAGCGGATTGGCCACGGAAATGAACATGGCGTTCGGACAATAATTTTGAACGTTTTCGCTGACGATGTCGGTAATCTTCAGATTGGTTTCCAGTAGCTCTTCGCGGGTGGGGATCGAGCCGTCGGGACGTTTGGTTCGCGGTACGCCGGCAGTATTGATGATCATTTCCGCATCTTCGATGATCTCATAGGTTTTGGATCCCAGCAGAACCACATCGGACGGCAGAACCGGCGAACCCTCGGCGATATCCAGGGTTTTGCCCTTGGCCAGATCCGGCTCTTTCACATCCACCAGCGCCACGGTTTTCGCCAATCGACGCCGGGTCAATTCCTGGACTAATACACCGCCGATGTTCCCGCCGCCAATAACACCAATTTTGTTTAACATAGTACGCTCCTTTTTTAAGATTTGCAAGAGGGCTTTACCGCCTCCGTTGAGAAAAGAAACGGCCTTACAGATAAAAAATATAAAGATATTGTATAAACAATGCAAAAGGTAGCGAAATGCGAGGCAGTGGTATTATATCGCTGAAAAAACAGCGACGGCCGTGTGGGCCAACCGCCGCCGCTTTAAAAGAAAGGGCTGCAAGCAAATGAAAAGGC
>CAZIVP010000032.1:0-22534 GCA_964542915.1 uncultured Calditrichaceae bacterium
AGGTGTTACTTATTTTAAATGCTAAAAGTCCAATTCCCGCTGAACCAAGACAATTGTTCACCCTTTTCATTATATTTTATTCTTACTTTTCCCTCTCGTATCCATTCATTTAAATCATCAGGTAAAATCTGTGTTATATGTAACACATCTATTATAGATATAAGTGATTTTTTTTTATCATTACGCATATATTATCCCTTAAGCTGCAAATTTATCCAGTGGCACATAGGTTTCCACGTAAGCCGGCACCTGTTTACGTCCCTTCTCCGTGATTGCCTTAAAATCCTCGATGCTGATAGAAGCGACATTATAGAGCAGGGCAAAGTCTTTTGTACGGATAATGTCCCGTAAATTTTTATCTACGATATAGGCTTTAAAAAACTGGCGCAACGCGCTGATGTTTTCGTTTTCGCCGGGTGGATGGGTGCTGACAAATTTTTGGAACTCTTCCTCCAGCAACTGGTCCTTATTCTTAAAATGCGGGATGATGCCGAAGATTTTTTCCACCACTTCCCGGATGGTTAATTTACGATCCAGTTCATAAGCTTTGCGCAGCTTTTCCATGTTAAAATATTCTTCCGGTCGTTCGAAAATATGATCCCGGATATATTGCACGATTTGTTCCCAGTTACCGGCTTCCATTTGGGTTTTGATAAAATCGTTGCCTTTGATGCGCTTTTCGAAACGATCCCGGTACATCTCCCGGTCGATGCGCATGCCGGCGGCGCCGATAAATTTTTCCTGCACCATTTGCACTTTGTCCGGAACCTGCGAGGTATAGGACGCCGCTTTGGTCCATCCATTGCCTCCTTTACTGCCTTCGGAGGGCAGGGCAATTTCGATACGCTGCTGGTAATCATATTGTTCTTCAAAATATTCGCAATTGGCAAAAAAATCGAACAATTTAAAATGTTTTTTATCTTTCTGAATGATATCTTCCTGTCCCGGTTGCATGCGCTGCACAAATTCAAAGGTATGTTTGCGGGTGCCGCGTCCCTTCATCTGAATAAAATCGGTCGGCGAAAAGACGGGTCGCATCAGACAAATGTTCAGCACATCGGTACAATCATAGCCGGTGGTCATCATGCCCACGGTAACACACACTCGGGTCTTGCTGGTGCGATAACCTTCCAACCAACGGGAATAGCCGTTCAATTTGTTGTTACTAAAATTAACCGCCATCTGCTGAGCATCCTGCACGCGCGAAGTCACTTGTACGGCAAAATCGGAATTGTAGCGCCCGGGAAAAAGCTTTTCATCCATTTCATTCAGAATTGCAGCAATCTTACGGGCGTGATCCTGACTGACACAAAAAATCAGAGATTTGCCCATCTCTCCGCTGATGGGATCGGTTAAAGCATTTTCAATAAAACACTTGCAAAAAGCCTTGTTCGTTTCCGGGCTGAAAAATTTACGCTCAAAATCTTTGTGAATGTAGGTTTGTTCCTCTTCTTTACCCTCCTCGTTGCGGGTCATAACGGCGTAGCCTTCATCCGATAAAAGCTGAGTGGTAATTTGCGTACGGGCATCAACTGTAATCGGCGCCCGCAGAAAATCCTCCTGCACACCGCGGATCAATGAGTAACGAAAGGTGGGCATGCCGTCATGACAGCCAAAAGTGGTGTACGTATCCCTAAGCAACCGTATTTCCATCTCCCGGGGATTATGTACCTCTTCCACTTCCGGATCGATACCTTTCAGGTAATCCCGCGGTGTGGCCGTTAAACCCAGCTTGTAGCCATGGAAATATTCAAAAACGGCCCGGGAATTACCGCCGATGGAGCGGTGGGCCTCATCGGAAATCAACAAATCAAAATCGGTGGGAGCAAAAAAATGCTTGTATTTATCGTTGACCAGCAGGGTTTGTACCGTACTGACCACAATTTCGGCATATTGCCAGCTGTCCACATTTTCTTTAAAAATAACCGTTTTAAAATCGTTTTTCAGATAATCGTTGAAATTTTTAAAGGCCTGTTCTTCAAGTTCAATGCGGTCCACCAGAAACAGTACGCGTCGGGCATTACCGGTTCGCAAAAAAAGCTTAATGATGGCTGCGGAGGTCAGCGTTTTTCCCGTACCCGTGGCCATCTCAAATAAAAAACGTTCTTTGTTTTCTTTAACGGCTGTTTGAATAGCCTGAATGGCTTCCAATTGATAGGCCCGGAGAATGCGTAATTTGTTTTTATCCAGAAACTCCGCCCGTTTTGTTTTATCCTGCCACTCCGGCCGGTTGCGGTAATTGGGCATTTGAGTAACGGCAATGTAGCCATCGTTAACATGTTCATTGATCAATTTTTGTTTATCCGGTTGCCAATTTATGAGAGCATGTATGGCATCCGGCGAAGGGAATTTGCTGATAACCTGCGGATTGCCCTTTTGCAAATCCCATTGATAGGTAAGGTTGCCGTTACTGAGAAAAATATAGCGGATGTTAAGCGATTTACCGTACTTGCGGGCTTGTTCTTTAGCGTGCAACGGATGGATGCTTTCCCGTTTGGCTTCTAACAGGGCAATGGGAAAGTTATGGGAATCGAGCAGCAGATAATCGATATAACCTTTATGCGTTTTTTCGAAGTCGTCGCCCCAATTCTGTTTCATGTAATCGTGAGAAATAGATACTCCTGATTCGAGAATAATATTAGCCGGTCCTTTTTCATCCCCGAAAAACCGCCAGCCGGCTTCTTCCAGCATCTTATTAATTTTAATCCGTGCTTTCGCTTCCCTGGTCAGCATTTAAAATTACCTTTAAAAAGATAACGTATGAAAAATAATATCTATGAATATATTGACTCATGATAAAATACACAACGATTGAATAAATTTTGATTGCTCCTATTCATCTTTCACTAAATATATATTCATTCTGTTATTTTTTTCTCTTCCAGAACATATCCCTGTAACGTCTGCGCGTTGCGAACGGCGTGGCCCCCGGCGTCGTTATTGAAATAGGCGTAAACGTCGATTCCTTCTTGCAATCGCGCATTGATCCATTCCGCCCAATTAGAAAGCTGCCCGTCGCTGTACGAACCGGCGTAATCCTCGCCGTGCGCCCGGCAACCCGAGCTTTATTTAATGTTCCGCCGCAGCGCGGACAGGGACCCATGGCATCGCGATATGGTAGCAGATAATCCTCCGGCAGTTTGGTAACATCGGCGCCGCACCGGGACGCGGTTGTGAGCACCCGGCGCATGACGGCATAAACCGACGCCAGTTGTTCGCGATTCAAACAATCGATTTGGATGGCCGGATGCAGACCGGCCTGGAACAGGATTTTGTCGGAGTAAACGTTGCCGATGCCCGCGATCAGCGCCTGGTTCATCAGGGCTGATTTTAATGTTCCCCGCCGTCCGGCGAACCGGGCGATGAAATCCGTTTCGTCGAATGCCGGGGACAGAGCATCCGGCCCCAGCTTTCGCGATGCGATGAACGCTTGTTGGTCATAGGTAAAACCCACTTCGCCGAGCATACGCATGGATTGATAGGCCGGATGATAACCGTTACCGAATTCCGACAACAGACGGGTAAAGCGCGGCGGATCACCGGTTCCGTAATAGCTCAAGGCGCCGGTTATACCGAAATGAAGAACCAAATGACCGGTCGTTGACAGCGCGACAAACAGGAATTTGAAGGAGCGGCGGATCGATTGAAGTTGTACGTGTCTTAGCTTTTGCTGAAGGGATCGTCGCTTCACATTCTTGAGTATGCGGTCGTCTTCGATTTTGGTTTTAACGATCGTTTGGTGCAGGGCGGTCGCATCTACATAAGTTTTGAATCCGGCGACATCCGGCAGCTCGGGCATGATTATGTTCCCGTTGATTATTATTTATTACGTTCAACGCCTTTTTTTTAGTGCGGGCGCTTTAAATGTTCCGGTAGGTCAAAATAAGCGTTTATCGGGTTGGGTGGTTGGCAATCACTGTTTAAGGCTGTATGGCGTGATTCGCCATTACCTCCGATTCGAAAGGGAGCGGGTTTGCAAGCTAAGGGACGTAGCATTGGGATATTCATGACGCACACAATACGGCGTTAAAATCCGGTTCATAGTGCGTACGGGCCTGCTCACTTATTCTTCTTTCTTTCCCGAATCTTGTTTTTCTTCTTCGGGCGCCGTTTACCGTGGGTACCGCGCCATATTTTCCCCCGGCGAGAACGTTGATCGCCTTTTCCCATTCGGCTTCTCCTTATGATTTCCTGAACGAATCTTCGTAACGGAGTCTTACAATACATAAATATTAGAAAAATACGTTCTAAAGTGCAAGTTGACTTTGGTAAAAGAATTGGAATTGAATCCGGTAACGAAAAGATGGATGCTCCGTAATGCGTGTTTTTAAAATTTTTTGAATTTTAAGAATGGATTAATGGGAAACGGTATCAATGCAACGTTCCGCAAAAGTATTGCGTCTCATCCTCGGAGATCAACTTAACTTAAATCACTCCTGGTTTTGCGATAAGGACAACCAACTGCTTAACGTCATGTTAGAATACGGCAGGAGACCGATTATGTGATGCACCATATTCAGAAAGTTCTGGCTTTTTTTGCGGGTATGCGCGCGTTTATGCATACCTTGCAGAACGAAGGACACCGCCTCCTTTATCTGAAGCTGGACGATCCGGATAACCGGCAAAGCATCACGGCCAACCTCGACCGCATCATCGAACGGCGCTCGATCTTACGTTTTGAATATCAGCGTCCCGATGAATACCGCCTTGATCGCCAGTTGCGCCATTACTGTAAAACACTCTCGATTCCCTGTGCGGTGCATGATAGCGAACATTTTTTGACCGAACGAACGGAAGTGTCCGAATTTTTCGAAAACAAAAAAGAATTCAAAATGGAATCATTCTATCGCCGTATGCGCAGGCAAACGCACATTTTGATGGATGGAAACGGGCCGGTAGGCGATCGCTGGAATTTTGACGCGGAGAATCGCAAGCGTTATGACGGAAAAGTCCCCGTACCGGCGCCGTGGTTATGGACGGCAATTAAGATGGAGGGTGCAGCTCAGAATCCGTATTTCTATGCGTTGTAAAAATAAAGGGGGGTAGGGTGATCGCTTCTACATTTCGATCTCTTTCCATACATAGGAATATACCCGATGCCCGAAAAACGCGCCGATCCCTCCTCCGATGAGCCCGCCAATGCCAAGCCCGCCAATGAATGCCTTGCCGGGCGAGGGATTTACCCAACCATCCTGATCGCCGCTTACCGAAAAAGCGCCAACCAATCCCAGTCCGAATCCGCCGGAAAGCGCTCCGATTAAAGCGCCTTTCTTCGTATTCCTGGTTTTTTTCCTTACGGCTTCCAGTTTTTCGATTTCGTTTAAGGGTATCGAAAAATGATAGCTTTGGATTTTGAACAGCAACCGCTCCGTCTCGGTTTTGATAAACGTTCCTTCCATGCGTTCATTAAAATATGCGGGGCAGGTCACGCGAATACGGTCGTCCTTTTGCAGGGTTGATAACTGTGCAGAAGCTCCGGACATGGATATCAACAGGACCATTAACGTTGCTACAAGTAAGGTATGATAGTTCATGGCTTTCAGTATGTTTGTTTATCTTCAGTAAATATAAGCCCTGTCTGCCGGTATCAAAATGAATTTATTTTAAAACTGTCTTGCCTGGGATTTGAGGCGTTTATTCAATTAAATGAATCTGTTGAAACACACAGCGATATGCACAAATGCGATTGCGGTTGAAGTTTTGAATGCACCGCCAGGTACGATGATGGATGCTTTGATTGGTCCTGAGGACTAAAAGCCTTGTACGCGCCTTGAAACAGGATAATCGACATAAAAATTAAAATGGCTCCGTCGTTACCGGAGCCATTTGTGTATTGATATGCCGAGAAGTTATAAACGATTATTTGGCCAGCGCCAAACCAAACGGATTCAAACCCACATCAAATTCTTTATGAAACGAGAGCGCGCCGGTACGGCGGTTGAGGCGATAGACCGTCACCTTATCGGAGCTGCCGCCGGAATGGGTGAGATAAACCTTATCGCCCCTGGCCGTAAATGCCAGATTGTGTGGAATGGGATAGGGGGTATCAACCACATCGGCCACTTCATTCGTACGCATGCGAACGTTAAAGATGCCGTTTGTACCGCCGCCGGGTAGATTGGTGGTTAAGAAAAATTTGCTTCGGTAGTCCATACCGGCGCCGTGAGCGCCCGGGATGGAAAGTGTTTTGACTTCATCCATCGTAAAGCGGTCCAAAATGATCAATTCGTTGGTATTTTGGTTCGGCACATAGAGGAAATCATTGCGCGGATGCAACGAAAGATGCGGGTCTTTGCCCACCGCTTTGCGACCGGTTTCCCGGAACGTATCCGTACTGAAGCGGATTACATAATCGTGTTCTCCGGCGAATCCCAGCATGGTAACAAACGCCTGATCGCCTTTCGGCTCCAGAATAACATCGTGGGGTTTACCGCCGGCTTCAACTAAATCCTGCGGCATCGGCACGGTATGGATGAACTCTAACGTGTGCGGATTGACGACAGAGGCGGTTTTGTCGATATCGTTATTAACCCAGAGCTGCTGACCGCGCTTGCCGGCCCACATGTGGAAAACGCCTTTACCCGCCGCAACAGTGGTCTCCACCGAATAGTCATCGGCGTTAAATACGACGACGCGGTCATTGGAGCGATCGCCTACGAATACACGGTTCGTACCGGGCACCCAAACCACATACATGGGTTCCGGAGCGTTCTGACCGGAGGGCAGATCGAACGTGCCGTAAATACGTTCCTTGCGGGTATCGATAACGCTGATACTGCCGGAATTTCGGTTGGCAATCACCATGTGATGGGGATGTTGCCGGTGATGGGCCTGGAATTTAGCTTCCGTCTTTTCGGAAACATTTGGCAGCGCCTCCGATCGCGAGCCCATCGGATCGTTGTTCTGGCTGCAAGCCGTTAATAAAAGAAACAGACCCAGCGTTGCGAACAACGTGCGTTGAACAATTGAAGGGTTCATAAGTCCTCCTGCTTGGTTTGATGAAAGAAAAATATAAAGCCAACGCTATAAGCAAATGGTAACAAAAATTTCACGGTAGGCTCAAAAATGTATGCTTTTGTATCACGAAAGTGATATGGTTAATCAGACGTTTGCTGCGGATTCGAATGTATGTTTGCGAAGGGCAGACTGTTCATACGTTATAGGTTTTAACAAATCAACGATACCTTATAGGTGTTAATAATGGGCCAAGACGCAAAGAAAAGATTGAATTATTTCTTTAATGCGCCGGCCCTCGACACCCGTCTATAAGAAGAGGGTTAGAAGGAAGGGGCCGTTCCGCAGCTTTGCCTTTCGCTGTTTTTATCAAAGAAGTTTAGGATGTGAATCCATATTTGGAATTTCCATCTATACTTATAATCCACGCTATATTGCTCAATGGTCTATTAATTCCATTCCAATATTCCGCTACTTCGAATGTTCACTATTTTTGTTTCGCGAGAGATACAAGACGGACAAGCCGAGCAGCGCCGACAGCGCCGAGCCCACGATGATGCCGAAACGTACCGGCGTATTTAAATCCACGCCCGTATGTTCAAAGGCCAGCGACCCGATAAAGAGACTCATAGTAAAGCCGATGCCGCATAGAATGCTCACCCCGTATATTTGCCCCCAATTGGCGTTTTGCGGACGCTCGGCAAGACCAAGGCGCGTCGTTAACCATACGGGCAGAAAGATGCCGACCTGTTTACCCACTAATAAGCCCAACACGATGCCCAGCGTAATCGGATTCAGCAAAAAATCCAGGCTGAGTCCCGCAAAGGAGATGCCGGCGTTTGCGAATGCAAATATCGGCAAAATAGCGAAGGCCACATAAGGATGAAGAAGATGTTCCAGATGTTTTAGGGGCGAATCGCCTTCTTCGGTTTTAGCGCCGAACGGAATGAAAAAGGCTAAAACGACGCCGGCCAGTGTGGCGTGGACGCCGGATTTGAGCACCGCCAGCCATAAAAGGATGCCCAGAACGATGTATGGCGCTATGCGGATAACACCGCGGCGGTTCAACAAGAACAGAAAAAACATGATAATAAGAGCCGCCACAAGCGAGATAAGCGATAAATCCTGGGAGTAAAAGACGGCGATGATGACGATCGCGCCCAGATCGTCGATGATGGCCAGCGAGAGCAAAAAGATTTTGAGGCTCGAAGGCAAACGGGAGCCGAAGGCCGAAAACGCGCCGATGGCAAATGCGATGTCGGTCGCGGCGGGAATAGCCCAGCCCTGCAAAGCGACCGAATTATCCGCGTTCAAAAGGACGTACAGGAGCGCCGGTACGGCCATGCCGCCCACGGCGCCGACAATGGGTAGGACAATGCGGGAAGGTTGCGACAATTCACCGTCCAGTAATTCACGTTTCAGCTCCAGGCCAACTAAAAAGAAAAAGATGGCCATTAAACCGTCGTTAATCCACAACAACAACGGTTTGTCCAGCTCAAAAGCACCGAGACCGATTCGAAAGGGTACCTCTAACAGGTAATTGTAGTAATGGGCTAATACCGAATTATTGATGATTAAGGCGAGAATGGTGGCCAGAAGCAGTAAAATACTGCCCGCCGCTTCCAGTCTCAGGAATTTATTTAAGGTCCGGCTAATCATGGTCGTTTCCTCTCCCTGTTTATGCCTTTACTGTTGTAAGCTTAAAAGAAAAAAGGCAATACGCAAAATAAATCGTTTTTATTTCGTTCAAATTGGCTTTTGGATTTGGAATTTAAAGGAGCATACCGGCATCGGATGAAAGCTATCGAAACGGTGTAGCGCGCATTTTTTCGGAAACGGAACGACCGCCATCGACGCCATGCTTTTGATTTCAATCAAATATTTTTTCAATTATAATTTTTAAATATATTACGATTATGAGATTTAAGGAGAATCTGAAAAGACGGAATGAGATTCATAAACCCAAGACGGCGTGTTAATGGATTTTGCTTTTTGGTACACGGTTGTTCTCATTATTCTGATGGTGATTGTTCTTTTTAAGGAATGGTTGGAAACGGAACTCACCTTTTTTGCAGTGGTCCTCCTTTTATTGGTCGGCAGAATCATTACGCTGGATCAGGCCTTTGTGGGATTTTCCAATGAAGGGATGCTGACTATCGCTCTTCTGTTCATTGTTGCGGGCGCTTTGCATAACACGGGCGCCGTGGAACAAATCGAACGCTGGATTCTCGGCAACGATCATAACGGCATGTCCCGCAAATTAACGCGTATTCTGTTTCCCGTCTCGGGCATTTCGGCTTTCATTAACAATACACCCGTCGTGGCTATTTTAATCCCCGCCCTGCGAAAATGGACCGAACGGCTCGATCTGTCGGTTTCAAAATTTTTGATACCGGTCTCCTTCGCCGCTATTCTCGGCGGCATGTGTACTTTGATCGGAACCAGTACGACGCTGATCATATACGGTTTAATGATCGACGCGGGTATGGAAGGTCTGGGTTTTTTTGAAATGACCAAAGTCGGCGTGCCGGTGGCCATTGTGGGATTGCTTTATCTCATATTTATCGGGTGGCGGATCATTCCGGAACGTAAAAAGGCTTTTCTCAATCTGGAAGAAAATACCCGGGAATTTGTGCTCGAATTAAAGGTTACCGAAGCTTACCAGAATATCGGAAAGACGATAGAGGACGCCGGACTTCGACATCTGAAGGGATTGTTTTTGTTTCAAATCGAACGCAACGGCAAAATCATTGCCCCGGCGCGTCCCGATGAAATCATTCGCTTGAACGATCGTCTCTTTTTTACGGGCCTGCCCAAAACCATACTTGAAATTCAAAAAACAGCGGGCCTACAATTATTAAAAGATTCCAAATTCGATTTAAAGCAGTATGACTCTTCCACCATAAAACCGTTCGAAGCTGTTGTTTCGCCAAGTTCACCATTAATTGGTAAAAACGTTCGTGAAAGCAACTTCCGTCAGAAATATGATGCGGTTATCATTGCGATCCACCGCAACGGTTCGCGGATCGATAAAAAAGTGGGCGACATCGTGTTACACGCCGGCGATACGCTCTTGCTATTGGCGGACACCAATTTTTTCGATAAATGGTACCATTCCAAAGATTTTTATCTGGTTTCGCAATCGGACCTGGTGCCTTCAAAACCCCGCTGGCAAGCTGTGTTTTCGATGGCCGTTCTTGCCATGATGATCGGTCTGGCCGCTTTGAATATATTACCCATCCTGACAGCGGCGGCAATTGCGGCCGGATTGCTACTACTCACCCGCACCATTTCCACCGTGGAAGCCCGACAGAGTTTGGATTTTCGCGTACTGGCCGTTATTGCCATGGCGTTTGGTCTGGCGGAGGGATTGCGTGAATCCGGCGTGGCCGAATTTGTGGCGCATGCCATTGTGCAATTCAGCGATGTGTTCGGTCCCATCGGGGTACTGGCCGGTATTTTCATTGTTACCAGCCTCAATAATATTATTATCTCCAATAACGCTACCGGCGCCATCCTCTTTCCCATTGTCATCGCCGCTGCCGGCGAAATGCAACTGGATCCCAGACCCTTCATCATGGGATTGGTGATCGCGGCTTCGGCAAGTTTCGCCTCGCCCATCAGTTACCAAACCAATCTGATGGTTTACGGACCAGGCGGTTATCGCTTTAAGGATTTCGTAAAAGTGGGCTTACCGTTGCAAATCCTCGTTGGAATCGTTGCTTTGATACTCATTTACGTTTTTTATTTTTAAACCATGGAATACCTTGGTATTGACGGTTGTAGCGGCGGCTGGGTTATTGTAGCAGCCGATTCTGCGGGAAACTGTGACGGAGCGTTTGTGTCCGATATCGAACAAACGCCCGACCGCTTTAAAGATGCCCGCCTTGCCCTCATTGATATTCCCATCGGACTGCCCGACCGCCGCTTGCGTGCATGCGATATGCAGGCGAAAAAGATGTTGGGACGCAAACACGCCAGCGTCTTTATGACGCCTTGCCGGGAGGCTGTATATGCACGCTCTTACGAAGAAGCCTGTCAAATATGCCAGTATTATACCGGCAAAAAGATCAGCCGCCAGGTATGGAATATTTTACCTAAAATCAGGGAAGTGGACCGGTTTTTAAGAAATCATCCCGCATTTAACAATTATTATGTGGAGAGCCATCCCGAACTCTGTTTTCTGGCCTTCAATGGCCGGAGACCTTTGGAATTTAATAAAAGACGGGAAGAGGGCTGCCGGGAACGGCTAACGATATTAAGGAGAACGTTTTCCACCGTGGACGCCGTCTTTAAAAAATTGTCGGTTTCATTTGCTGATGCGCCCGCAGGGCGGGATGATGTGCTGGATGCCTTGGTGTTGGCCGTAACGGCGTCGCGTTTTTCGCTTAAGCGCTTACCCGATCAGCCGGTGTTCGATCGTTATGGCTTGCCCGTACACATCCATTATCCTATTATCGGATCTTTCAGCAAATGAATTTAACTTAAATGTATTCACTCGCGCTAAAACAATACTTATTTTCAATATGGTTCAAAATAAATTTAAAAACGTATGTTGGTTTTTAATAACTTATATACACCCACACTTGTCCAGAATATAATGCAGATTGATACCTGAAGCCGCTAAGACCCACCCCCAATCCCTTCCTGCGCTACCATCAATTTTTTACCGCGCCTAAACAGGAAGTATGAAGCATGTTTTGACATAATAACCTGCACTTGCGGAATTTATATGTCGGGGTTTCGTATAGTGATAAGAATTATTTCTTTTTTCCACACAGCCGCTCCGCGATCCGGGCGAAAAGCGAAACGCCTCTTGGAATAAGCGTATCCGGAAAATCATAGTCCTCGCTGTGCAATGGAGTATAGGTTTCGCCCGCACCCAGGGCGAAGATGGCGCCGCGGTATTTTTGACTAAACCAACCGAAATCTTCCGAAGGGCGCAGGGGTTCTTTCAGTTCGTGTATCGGTATGTTCAAATCTGTAGCCGCTGCCCGGATGATCGCACAGGCTTCTTTTTCATTATGCGCGGCGGCGAAGACGTCGCTCCATTGTTTGCTCCAGTCAAGGCCAAACCTCTCCGTGGCCCCGCTGATTATATGAAGGACCTGCCCGGCCAGAATATCCATGACGGCGTCGTCCGCACTGCGTAATGTGATGCCCAGGCGCGCGGTGCCAGGAGAAGTTCCGAAGACTTCCCGTCCCATCTTTATGTTTACAATATTGGTTGAAATAAATTTTCCGGAAAAGGTTGACGCCCGCGGCAATTTCGATATGGATGCAATGATGTCCGCCAGAGCGGGCGCTGGATTAATACCGGTTTCCGGGAGTGCGGCGTGCGCTGTTTTGCCTTCGAGATTGATGGTTAACCCGCCTGAAGCACAAAACATGGGACCGGATTTAATTGCGAGTATGCCTGCAGTGATTCCCGGCCAGTTGTGGAGGGCAAATACATAATCCGGTTGCAAACTCTTAAACCGTTCGTCGTCTAAAACGGCGCGGGCGCCGGCGCCGTTTTCTTCTGCCGGTTGGAAGAGCAGGATAACACGTCCGTGTTTTGGTGGATGATAGAATAGCCACTGGCCTAATCCAACAAGAATAGCCATGTGGCCGTCGTGGCCGCATTTATGGCCGTAACCTTCATGCTGTGAGCGATAAGGGATCGGATTGTTGTCATGGATGGGTAGTCCGTCCAGTTCAGCACGGAATAGTACAGCGGGACCGACCCGGCCGCTGTCGAAAAGGGCGACGATGCCGTGGCCGCCTATGGCAGTGATGAGTTTTTGTGGTTTGAGTGCTTCCAGATGCTGACGGATTAACCGGGCGGTTTGCCGCTCCCCGCCGGACGGTTCGGGAATGCGATGCAAGCGATGACGCAATTCAGTCAGTTGTGCGACCATGTACTCGGGTAGCTGCATTTTTTTTATCATACCTATAATGAAAGAGATTGTCCCGCCCGGAAGTCGGATCGTTCCAAATGGCAACCACTCGACGCAATGGAACAAACACCGCAACTTTTATATGCTATCATCAATAACCGACAGGATTGTGATACTCGAATTTCCAGGTTCCCGATAGCCGGGCTCAAACAAGAATTTCTTCCGCGTGCAGCAGATCGGAAAACTGCTCGGTTTTAATGGTCTCGGCGTTTTTGCGTGCTTTCGACAAGGCGCTCAAAATGTAACGGTTGGCGATAAATATCTTTCGTTTGTCCTGTTCGGCTTCATCGAGGAGAAGATAGCCGGTGTAAAGGTAGCTGTACATTTCCACCAGTTCTTTGGCGGCCACATCCTGAAAATCTTCATCGTGTTTGTCGATGACGAATGTACGACTGTCCAGAAATATCTGGCGAATCTCTTTCAGATATTTGGCCAGTTGATTGATATTGCCTTTATAGGATTTCTTTTCTTTCTCCGCGAAATGGTCGCTCAGCAGATCGTTCATCACGCCTCCGATGGCCGCTACCACCTGTAACTGCGAAGTTCCTTCGTAAATATTGGTGATGCGGGCGTCGCGGGCCAGACGTTCCACACGGAATTCTTTCATATAACCGGTGCCGCCGTGAATCTGTAAGGAATCGTAGGCAATCTGATTGGCGGTCTCGGTCAGTACGTATTTGGTAAGCGGCGTGAGCAGGGCTGTGATTTTGCCGGCTTCTTTTTGGCGTTTCTTTTCCTCATCGGCGGGCTTATCGGCGGCTTTTAACTGCTCGATGCGCGTTTCAAGTTTGTCGCGTAGATCCACCCAACGGGCGGTGGCGTAGAGGAGGGATCGGTTGCTTTCCAGGTTCACCCGCATATCGATCAACATATTGGTTACCACCGGAATATTGAGGATGGGTTTGCCGAATTGTTCGCGGGAGCGGGCATAACTGAGGGCTTCTTCGTAAGCCGCCTGGGCGATGCCCAGCGCCTGCGCCGAAACGCCTAAACGCGCGCCGTTCATTAAATCCATCACGTATTTGATGAGGCCGAATTTGCGTTTTCCGATCAGTTGGGCCGGAGTGTCGTTGAACTGCAATTCACAGGTGGGCGAACCGTGGATGCCCAGTTTGTTTTCCAGCCGCCGGACTTTCACGGATTCGTCGCCGTAACAGGCAAAGAGGCTCAGGCCGCGACCATCGCGCGTACCCGGTTCGGAGCGCGCCAGCACCAACAGAATATTGCCGCCGCCGTTAGTTATAAAACGTTTAACGCCCCGTAAACGCCACTGCCCGTCGTTGTTCTGATAGGCCTGGAGTTTTACTTTTTGCAGATCGGAGCCGGCGTCGGGTTCGGTTAATGCCATGGCGCCGGTGGCTTTTCCTTCGGCGAAGAGCGGCAGGTATTCGTTCTTCTGATCATCATCGCCGAACTTATGGATCGTTTCGGCGATGTCCTGTAATCCGAATATGTTCATCAACGAAGCATCGGCGCGCGAAATCATCTCGATTGCCATGGTGTAAACGGTTGTCGGGAAATTCAAACCGCCGTATTGACGCGGCAGGGTAAATCCCATCAATT
The DNA here is from genome assembly GCA_964542915.1 of uncultured Calditrichaceae bacterium. Lineage (GTDB taxonomy): Bacteria > Calditrichota > Calditrichia > Calditrichales > Calditrichaceae > CAZIVP01. The sequence goes on from CAZIVP010000032.1 coordinate 14,457, forward strand.
CGGCCTTGGAAAGTTGATCGAGCGCTTCCTGCGTTCCTTCCGCATAAACCACTTTGTTATCTTCCAGACGGGCGCCCTCTTCATCCACCATCGGCGCCGCGGGGGCTACGATATTGGCGGCAATATCGCCGACAATTTCCAGAACCTTTCGAAAGTTATCGACGGCGTCCTGATAATCTTTCGGCGCATAGTTATATTGTTCGGATTCCTTGAAATCCTTTTCCATGATGCGGACGATCTCTTCCAAATCCAGATGTTCAAACTGGAAGATTAAATCTTTATTGTCACTAAAGTAGTTAGCCATGATTTCCCCGAAATTTAGGATGGGTGCACTTAATTTTATTTGAGCTTATGTTTATAAACGTCGATTAATTGCGGTATCACCTGTATGGCATCGCCGACGATGCCGTAATGGCAGACATCAAAAATGGGCGCTTCAGGATCGTTGTTTATAGCGATGATTTTATTGGATTCTTCCATACCGGCGCGATGCTGAATTGCCCCGGATATGCCGCAGGCGATATAAAGCTTGGGCCGTACGGTTACGCCGGTCTGGCCTACCTGCCGATTGGGTTCAATGAAACCGGCGTCAACCGCGGCGCGGCTGCCCGCCACTTCGCCGCCAAGCGTTTCGGCAAGTTCCTGGACCAGGCGAAAATTTTCCCTGGAGCCCAAACCGTATCCGCCTGCCACGATGATCGGCGCAGCCTTCAGATTAACTTTGTTTTCCTCCTGGGTGCGTTCGATGATGTTAACCATTGTATCAGTTTCATCTTCTTCAAAAGGGACCTCCGTTACTTTGCCTTTAACGGGTTTGCTCAAAGGTGCCATTTCCATGACGCCCTCACGCACCGTCGCCATTTGGATGGCGCTGTCGGGGCTGATGATAGTGGCGATGATGTTTCCCCCGAATGCCGGTCGGATTTGCAGAAGAAGTTGCTGGTAATCCTTTCGCAAATAGGTTACATCTGAAATTTGAAGATCGGTACAATCGGCGGTGAGACCGCTTCGCGTATGAGATGCTACCCGCGGCGCTAAATCGCGGCCCACAAACGTGGCGCCGAATAAAACGACACGCGGCTGGTGTGCATCCACCAAGCGACTCATGATGCGGCTGTAAGGCAGGGTGTTATAGTGTTTTAACCGCGCATGGTCCGCAACCATGATCTCTTTGGCGCCAAATTTAAATATGTATTCCGTTCCATTTTTAAACTTATGGCCGATCATAACCGCTTTTAGCGAACCGTTCAACTGTTCCGCCAGTTTGCGGCCCTTGGTTAACAATTCGAAGCTCACATCGGCAATTTCACCGTTTCGTTGTTCAATGAATACCCAAACATCGTTGTTTTTCCGTGCCATAATCCGCCTTTATCCTAAAATATGGTCTTCCATTAATTGATCGATGAGCTCGCTGTAGCCCTCTTTATTTGCTTCGATGCGTTTGTGCTGCCCGGCGGCCAAGACCACCGATTCGATGCGATATACTTTGGTGGGCGAGCCCCGCAAACCGCAACGCTCTGCCGACACATCCAAATCGTCCATCGTTATAGTTGGAATAAAAAGATGGTTTGCTTTATACTCTTCGAGCAACTGATCGATGTAGAGCAGGGCGTTTTCTTCGACCATTTTTTCCAGTTCGGCCAGGGTTTTGGCGTTTTTGTATGCCATAACCCGTCGGGACTTAAATGGACGGGGAACGGCGGCGTCTTTCGTGATCGTCAGCAGAAGGGGCATGCGACCTTCCACAATATCATAACCGCCGTCGATCTTTCGTTTAACGCGTATCGTTTTCTTTTTCGGATCGATATCCTGAATGGCCTCGGTATAGGTTATTTGTGGTATGCCGATCTTTTCCGCCGTTTGCGGACCGACCTGGGCGGTGTCGCCGTCAATAGCCTGGCGGCCGGCAAAAATAATATCGAATTGTCCGATGGTTTTAATCGCTTCGCTCAGTACGTAAGACGTGGCTAATGTGTCCGCACCGGCAAACTTGCGATCGCTGAGCAGGTAGGTCTCATCGGCGCCCATATAGAGACATTCCCGCAAGATTTCCGATGCGTTGGGCGGCCCCATGGTCATGGCGGTAACCGTTCCGCCGAAACGATCCTTCAGTTGCAATGCCAGTTCAAGCGCCACTTTATCTTCGGGATTAAAGATAGCCGGCAGCTTGGAGCGGTTAATAGTGCCGTCATCTTTCATGACCTGACCGGAGATGTTCGCCGTATCCGGCACCTGTTTAACAAGTACGAGGGTGTTATAACTCATAGCGTTCCTTTTTAATCAATTTCGATTTAATACAAGATTAAAAGTAATAAAAATTATCTGAGAAATACAAATGATTTGTGTAGCTGGGGTAGTCGGTAGGGTGTTAATATATAAGAGACGTCAATAAATTGGTTCCGGAAATACTGGCCTTAAAGAACAATTGATAATTCGATGAAATTGGTTATAGGCAAGAGGTTCGATAAATAGATAAATACCTGTGTTCCGCAGATTAGGAACACAGGTATTAGAAGTGGTGAAGAGGCTACAAAATCGTCGCTATTTTCGCGTAAACGGTGAATGGTAAGCCGCGATCATTTCGCCGCCATCCACATTAAAGATGTTGCCGGTGGCCCATTCATCTTCGGATGTGACCATTGCACAGATGAACTTGGCGATGTCATTGGGTTGTGTGAGACGTTTCGCTGGAATCTGACTTAAGGCCAGATCAATCATTGTTTCGTGTCCCGGAATTTTACGCAAAGCTGGTGTATAGGTAACGCCTGCACGGATACAATTAACGGTAATGCCGTGGGAGGCCAATTCAAGCGCAAGTTGTCTCACATGGGACTCCAGCGCCGCTTTTGCTGCGGACACCGCTCCATAATATGGTACTACGCGAACCGATCCCGAACTTGTCATAGCGAATATTTTACTTCCGCGGGTTAATAAATCTGCAAGATAAACATCCTGCGTCCAGTAAACCAAACTATGCGCCATCACATTGAGCGTCATATCCATTTGTTTGGCCGTCAATCGTTCTTTAGGATCACTGTGAATAAACGGCGCCAACGAACCGAAAGCGAGAGAATGCAGCATTACCTTGATTTTCTTCTCATTGGACTTAAAATGATCCTGTACTTGTTGGATGACTTCATGACGTTTTTTTTCGGAAGCGGCATTGATATTAAAAAACAGAGCATCAACGCCGTGGTCCTTAATTTGTGAAATGAGTTGATCAACTTTCTTAAGGGCATTACCCCGATCCATATGGATACCTATGATATTAAAACCTTCTTTTGCCAATTTCAGAGAGACGGCCTCTCCAAAGCCGCTGGAAGCTCCTAATATTAATGCATAATCGCGTTCTTTATTGGGTTTCTGATGGGCCAAAGTATTGCCTCCTGCGTTGGTTTTGGATTCGTCATATAAAACGCCGTAACACGCAAAACAATGACTAAACAAAAATGCGTTTGTTATTATTCCGGCGCTTAAGTCTCAAGCGCCCGATGGTACGAAACTGATGAATACATTATACAAAATGAGAGGCATCAACTAGAGGGAGTGAACCTTTTTTTGCGAGAATTGTTTTTCGATCTCTTTCCTTTTTTTATCGTAACCCTTTCGTCCCATCAAGGCGTACGTTGCGATTTTGCCCTCTTCCACGCCCGGCTGGTTAAATGCATTAATACGCAGGAGCCCGCCGGCATAGGCCGTTGCTGCTTCCAGCAAAAAGAAAAAGGCCCCGATATTTTCCTCTTTTACCTCGGAAAACTTGATGGATAAATTAGGTCTGTTATTATTACTAAAGGCTAATTCAGTCGCTCTTTTCTCAGCATTCAATAATTGACCAAGCGTCTTATTTTCGAAATAATCAAATTCTTTGATGTATGTAAAATGGTTTTTAAGCGGCAAATTATTTTCAAAGTTTTCAACTTCCAGAAAAGTGATCACCTTGTCATTTGGTCCTTCTACATACAATTGTACCTGAGAGTGTTGATCGGTTGCGCCAAGCGCTTTTACGGGCGTTTGACCAACAAAAACTTCCTTACCGTCAACATCTTTCCGTTTGCCAAGGCTCTCAGCCCAAAGCTGTCGGTACCAGTCTGCCACATCACGGAGTTTGTTGCTGTATGGCATCATGACGCTGATATTTTTATCCCTCTGCATGTATAAAAAATGAATTGCAGCATATATAAAGGCGGGATTTTCCATTAAACGATCCGTTTTGCATCGTTCTGCCATTTCAGCAGCACCTTTAAGCAACTTTCGGATGTCGATCCCGGCGATAGCAGCCGAAACCAAACCTACGGGCGAGAGGACGGAAAAGCGTCCTCCGACATTTGGTGGAATCCGAAAGCATTTAATGGGGTATTCACTGGCGATCTTATTCAGAAGTCCTTCTACCGGATCCGTTGTAAACAGTAGATTTTTATAAAAATCATCACCCATGGCTTTCGTGAGATAATGCATAAAATACAATGTTGTTGCCGCTGTCTCTGCGGTACCACCCGATTTTGAAACAATATGAAATAACGTTTTTGAAACATCCAAATGTTGGCACAGTTCCATCAGCCAATCAGGATCGACATTATCCGGGAAAAACATTTTGGGTCTTTGGTTAAAATTATAATACGAATCCTTGAGGGAAGATTGTAAGGCAATCGAGCCTAAGGCCGAACCGCCGATACCGATATGTACATAGGATTCGAAACGATTGCGGACAATGTTGGCATAGGTTTCGATTTCCTCGGCAATCTTTGCCTTGTATGGCAATTGATAAAAACCAAGTTGTTCCTTATCCGCCTTTTCTTTTAATGCTTCGTGGATATTTTGAGCAGTGGGAAGGAGCGCCTCAACATCCTCCATTTTTAATCCATGTTCACTTCCGATGTTGTCTTCCATAACATTTGAATAATCCAGCTCTAATCGCATGGTCCATTCCTTTGTTTGGTTTTAGTGCGCTTCGAATATAATACTAAAACAAAAAAAGCCCAAGCGAAAAAACGCCTGGGCTTATATAAGGCACTGATAATATTTAGTTTACTTTAATATCTTTTGGCCGGTCTTCTTTGCGGTCAATTTCATGAAAACTCAGTTTATTTTTATTTTTCATTTTAATTTGAATAACGCTACCATCGGAGAACGTACCTTTTAAAAGTTCATCGGCGATGGGGTCTTCGATATATTTTTGTATGGCGCGTTTCAGCGGACGTGCTCCGTAAAGGGGGTCGAAACCGTTTTCCGCTATGAACTTTTTGGCGCCATCGCTGAGCTGAAATTCAATATTGCGTTCTTTTAACTTGGCTGCCAGGTCTTCAATAGCCAAGTCGACGATCTTTACGGCTTCTTCCGTTTCTAATTGTCTGAAGTATACTAAATCGTCGAGTCGATTTAAAAATTCGGGATTGAACACGCGTTTTAATTCATCTGAAATTCTCGCTTTGATATTTTCAAATTTATCTTCCCTTTCAATATTTGTAAATCCGATAGAAGACAAGTTTTTCAAATCCCGAACGCCTATGTTGGATGTCATTATGAGAATGGTGTTTTTAAAATCGACTTTGTGTCCGAGCGAGTCGGTCAAAATTCCATCATCCAGAACCTGAAGGAGAATATTAAAAACGTCAGGGTGTGCTTTTTCGATCTCGTCCAATAGAATAACGGAATAGGGATGACGACGTACTTTTTCGGTTAAGATACCGCCTTCTTCATAACCCACATAGCCCGGAGGCGAACCAACTAACCTGGAAACAGTGAATTTTTCCATATATTCGCTCATATCGACGCGTATAAGGGTATCGCTATTCTCAAACAAATATTCGGCAAGCTGTTTGGCCAGATAGGTTTTACCGACGCCTGTCGGACCTAAAAAGATAAAAGAACCAATTGGCCTCTGAGGATCTTTTAATCCGGCACGGGCGCGTCGTATGGATTTTGCAATCGTATCAACCGCTTCATTCTGTCCTATTACGCGTTTTTTTAGATTTTCGGCCATATGCATCAGTTTGTGTGATTCACTGATGGCGATTCGCTGTGTCGGGATTCCGGTCATCATTGAGACCACGGCTGCAATATCTTCTTCTTCGACTTCTGCAACTTTCGTCTCTTCTGTTTCTTCCCAGCGGTCACGCGCTTCACGTAACTGATCGCCTAAATTCCGTTCCATGTCGCGCAGTTTGGCTGCACGTTCAAAATCCTGGCGTTTGGCTAAAGATTCCTTTTCGCCCCGGATGTTATCAATTTCGGCTTCCAGATCTAAAATCTCTTTTGGAACAACAATGTTGTCGAGATGTACGCGGGAGCCTGTTTCATCAAGCACATCAATCGCTTTATCCGGAAAATGTTTATCGGTGATATATCGTCCGGATAAACGAATAATTGAATTTACGGCTTCATCTGTAAAATGCACATGATGGTGAGCTTCGTATCGGTCTTTAATGGAATTTAAAATTTCAAGCGTTTCATCAGGCGTTGTCGGCTCAATCATTACTTTCTGAAATCGGCGTTCCAAAGCGCCGTCTTTTTCGATATACATGCGATATTCGTCAAGTGTTGTCGCTCCAATGCATTGAAGTTCACCGCGAGCTAACGCCGGCTTAAACATATTTGAAGCATCGAGTGAGCCTGAAGCGCCCCCGGCGCCTACAATCGTATGTAGTTCATCTATAAAAAGAATAACATCTTCAGCTTTTTCCAGTTCACCCATAATGGCCTTCATGCGTTCTTCAAACTGACCCCGATATTTTGTCCCGGCCACAATCGAACCCATATCCATTGCAACAACGCGTTTGTTATGCAGTACTCTGGATACCTTTTTCTGATTGATGCGTAAAGCAAGGCCTTCGGCAATAGCAGTTTTACCCACGCCCGGTTCGCCTATAAGGACGGGATTGTTCTTTTTACGACGACTTAATACTTGCGCTACCCGCTGAATTTCCTTAACACGTCCGATTATGGGGTCTAATTTACCTTCAGCAGCCATCTGGGTTAAATCTCTACCGAAGTGATCTAAAGCAGGTGTTTTTGTCTTCTTGGGTTGTTGTTTTGATTCTGGCATGGTTGGTTTCCCTGCTAAAATATTTTCCAGTTCGTTATAACAACTTGCATAATCCACGTTAAATGTTAATAGAATTTGGGCAGCTAAACTGTCCTTTTCTTTTAAGATGGATAGAAGCAGATGTTCCGTTCCAATGACATCATTTTTGAAATTTTTTGCTTCGATGTAGGTCATTTTTAAGGCTTTTTCAGCTCTCTTGGAAAGGGGCAAATTCCCAATTGTCATGGTACCGCCGGACGGAGCCGTAGATTCTTCAATGGCCTTTTGAAGCTTTGATAAATCACAACCCAAATTTCGTAATATCTTTATGGCAATGCCTTCGCCCTCTTTTATAATGCCCAACAAGAGATGTTCGGTACCTATATAATCATGGCCGAGCCGCATTGCCTCTTCTTTTGAATATCGAATTACTTTTTGAACACGGCTGGTGAAATTATTTTTCATTCTCAAAATCCCTACGTTATTTGTTTAAATTCAACGTTATCCTTGTTAGTAAAACAGGTCTCTATAACGTTACCTCAGTTTTCATAATTCCAGAACATCGATTTCCGTTCCTGTCTGCATTCTGTATTCTGTACATATGAAAAGCTTTTTAATTTGTTCCCGAAATTCGAATAAGATCATTTTTTTCTTTCCATTAAGTTTAAACAATGAATGCAACGCTTCCAAACGGATTTACCAATAAATTAATAATATCAAGCTCGCCCGGCTTTTTTAAAAAGCTTCAAAGCATTAAGCGATAAGAAAACGATTTATACCAGTTCTCTTTTGTTTAAATTATCGACACGTACTAAATTAAACGGAATCCTTCCGGTAAAAAATTGTTCGAATAACGATCACTAAAAAAGACAAGAAAAAAATTTGCAGAAAAAAATATGTATCTGTATCTTATAGGCTTGGTCTTTTAGGGGGAGATGTGTTCTAATTTTATATCAGATGTAATTAAAAATTTGAGAGATTTATTTGCTCATATAAAACGGTCATTTTATATTATTCGACGCACTTGAGAGAAGTGCTTGTAAAGAGAAGAGAGTTC
>CAZIVP010000033.1:0-14765 GCA_964542915.1 uncultured Calditrichaceae bacterium
GCCTTTTCATTTGCTTGCAGCCCTTTCTTTTAAAGCGGCGGCGGTTGGCCCACACAGCCGTCGCCGTTTCTTAACCATAACCTGACATTGATGCCGGAAACGGGCCGCTATGCTATAACCGTGTTCATAAAACATTATAGCGACATGAATGTCGCGTTTCAATTTATACATAGACAGGAATGGCCCCTTATGCATTTTTTCGTTTAATATTGCATCGGCGCTTGTATATGGGCCGATTAAAAACTAAGTTACAGGTAAATAATCATTTTCGGACGGCAATAAAGGAAGGAGCGATTCCCATGATTCAAGAACGTCTTACCGCATTACGCAAACTGATGAAAAAGTACAAGGCGGATGCTTATATCATACCGAGCACGGACGCCCATCAGAGCGAATATGTACCCGATTTGTGGCAGCGCCGCGCCTGGATCAGCGGTTTTGACGGTTCCGCCGGCGACGTTATCGTTACCAAAGACAAAGCCGGATTGTGGACCGACTCCCGCTATTTTTTGCAGGCCGAACAGCAACTGAAAGGCAGCGGCGTGGACCTCTACAAAATGGGCCAACCCGATGAACCTTCCATGCTGGAATTTTTGAAAACGGAATTAGACGAAGGCCGGAAGGTCGCCATTGATCCGCGCCTCATGTCTTACAAAGAGGCGCAAAACTGGAAAAAAGAGCTCGGCAATAAGGGCATCGAACTCTTTTTACTGGAAGATAACCTGGTGGATGCGTTATGGGACGACCAACCCGGTTTACCGGCGGAGCCGATCAAAGTCTGGGATGAGAAGTACGCCGGCGAATCCGTTCAGAGCAAGCTGGACCGCATCCGCGAACGCATGAAGAAGGAAAACGCCGACGTGCACGTCCTGACCATGCTGGACGCCATCGCCTGGACGTTTAACATCCGCAGCAAAGATGTGCCGTTCAATCCCCTTGTAATCGCTTACGCCATAATTACCCGGGACAACGCCGAACTGTTCGTTCATAAGAAAAAAGTGAAGCGTGAGGTCAAAAAACATCTGCGGGGCGTTGCAAAAATATATGATTATGACGACTTCAAAAAACGCATGTCCAAATACGACAGGAAAAAATTCAGCATCTGGCTGGATGACGCCTCCGTCAACGCCTGGGTTGTTCAACTGCTGGGTAAAAAAGCGCGCCTCGTCTTTAAAGAAAGTCCGGTTACCCGTTTTAAAGCCTGCAAAAACGACACGGAGCTCGCCGGATACAAAGCCTGCCATATTCGCGACGGCGTGGCGATGGTTAGGTTTTTACACTGGCTGGAAAATACGGTGCCCGAAGGCGGCGTAACCGAAGTTTCGGCCGCCCGCAAACTGGAGAGTATCCGAGCCGAAGACGAGTTGTTTCAGGGACCGAGTTTTGAAACCATCTCTTCGTATAAAGGCCACGGCGCCATCATTCATTATTCGCCGACGGAGGAGAGCGATGTGGAACTGAAACAGGATGGGATTTATCTCATCGATTCCGGCGGCCAGTATCTGGACGGAACCACCGATATCACCCGTACGGTGCCGCTCGGCGAACCCACGGCGGAACAAAAAGATCGGTTTACCCGCGTTCTGAAAGGGCACATCAATCTGGCCCGAGCCTCATTCCCCCGCGGCACGCAGGGCATCCAACTGGATACCCTCGCCCGCAAAGCGCTATGGGATTTGGGATTGAATTACGGTCACGGCACCGGCCACGGCGTGGGCGTCTTTTTGGGCGTGCATGAGGGTCCGCAGGCCATTTCCTATTACAAAGGCATCGGCGTCGCTCTGGAGCCCGGCATGATTTGCTCCAACGAACCGGGCTTTTACAAAGAGGGCGAATACGGCATGCGCATCGAAAATCTGATCAATGTGGTGAGAGATAAAGAAAAATCCTTCGACGGCAACGAATTTTACAAATTCGAAACCGCGACGCTTTGTCCCATCGATACCCGTTTGATCGACAAATCCCTGCTGGACGACGAAGAAATCGAATATTTGAATCGGTACCACGAAACCGTTTACGATACGCTTTCCACTTATCTTAAGGGTAAAGAAAGGGATTGGCTTAAGCAGGCCACCGAAGCGATTTAAGTTCGTGAAAGAGGGCGTTCCGTTCCAATGGAGCGCCCTCTTTTTTAAGATGCATCCTAAATCTAAAACCTCTAATGCTGTGAACATTTCTAAGGAATAACACCATGTCGGCCAAAGCCAACCAGGTTGCGGAGAAATCACGGACATTTGTAGTGGCGATCTGTTTAGCGATCGCAGTGCTTTTCGTGGTACGATTAAATGCCGGTCATATATCCGGCCGGGTAAGCGCGAAAGCGAGCGGAGCGCCCATTGCCGGCGTGGAAATCGCCATCTACGCAACGGATTACAGCGCGGCCAGCAGCGATTCCGGTACGTTTACATTCCGGGATGTGCCTGCCGGTATGTATCGATTAACGACGTTTCATCCCGATTACATGCCGCTTGTCCTCTACAACGTGGAAGTCTTTGAAGATAAACGCACCGAAATTCAAATCCGTCTCGAGAAGAAACCGCCCGATCTTGATCGTTTTATGGGAGATTCCCTCACGCGTAAAGAAGGCAAAAAACAGGGGCTGCCCGAGGCCCGCTCCTATCAAAAAGAAACGAAGACAGGGACGCGTTCTGAAGATGCCGATAAAATAGAAACCGCCGAACCGCCGCCTACGGGCGAATACGACGTGGGTTATGCCGAAAGGGATGTAAAACCGGCGCCGGCGAAAACGTCCGGTTTGCGGGCCGGTTTCGCCGATGATAACGAACAGTTCAATTACTTTTTGAATTTTTTGGAACAATACGGACCACAAGTGCAGTCTTACAGCCTGCCCGTTCGCGACCGATTGCAAATCTTCGTTAACGACCGCAGCGGCGCCTCCCTGCCCGGCGCCCGGGTTCAAGTTTCGGTCGGCGACCGCAGGCTTGACGGCGGCAGCACTTACGCCGACGGGAGTTTTTATTTCTATCCTTCGGCGTTTGATTTTGCCGGCGAAGGCATCAATGTACGGGTACGATATCAACAATCAACAAAAGATACTGTTTTAAAGCTGGACGGTCCGCGCAAAACAACCATTACTTTGCCATTCCAGCGTCCGACTTACGATACGCTTCAGCTCGATCTGCTCTTTATTCTGGATACGACCGGCAGTATGGGCGAAGAAATCGAACGTCTTAAAAATACCATCGACATCATCAATCTCAATCTGGCCTCTCTGCCGGCCGAAATCCGCATACATTATGGCATGGTGCTGTACCGCGACCGAGAAGATGCGTATGTGACGCGTAAAATCCCGTTTACATTTGATCCGGAAAGCTTCCGAGACCGGTTAAATAAGGTCCGGGCCGACGGCGGAGGCGATACCCCGGAAGACTTGCAGGCGGCGCTCCAGGTTGCCGTGCAGGAGATGGAATGGCGGCAAGACGCTGTGCGTCTGGCCTTTATTATCACCGACGCGCCGCCGCACCTCGATTACGACCAATCCTATCATTATACGGACGCCGCGCGTGACGCAAAAAAACAGGCCATTAAAATATTTTCGGTCGGGACCGGCGGCCTTAATCTGCAGGGCGAATACGTACTTCGGCAGATCGCCCAATACACCCAGGGCAAATACATTTTTTTAACTTACGGCGAGACTGGCGAAAGCGAAGGCGGTCGTCCCGGCAGCGTCAGCCACCACACCGGCGCGAACTATCAAACGGATAAACTGGAAAGCATTATCATCCGGCTGGTCAAAGAGGAGCTGGCCCATCTAATGGATATTTCCCTAACCGCCGGCGAAGATTACTGGAGTGCAACTTCGGTCGAGGATGAAGAAAAAGAGGAGACAATTTCAAAATTGTTCCGCTCTGCCATCCAACAACTAATCGATTACTCCAGTTACGCCATCAATGAAGGAACGGCCGTCGGCGTCATTCCGGTTGCGCCGAACCATTCAAGCCTGGCCAATAACGCGGAATATTTTACGGAGCGCCTGGGCCTGGCATTGGGTCAGAGCGATGTATTGACCCAGGTGGAGCGTGAAGATCTGCAATACCTTGCCGAAGAGCTCGGTTTCCAGCTAAGCGGCGTGGTCGATCTCGATAAGGCTGTAAAAGCCGGAACGTTTATCGGCGCGGATATGCTGATCATCGGCAATCTCTACTTTAAAGATAAACAATACGAATTATTCCTGAAACTGGTACGGGTGGAAACAGCGGAAGTGCTGTCGGTTACGCGTTTGAAAATCGATCCCATGCTGGGCCTGTAATAAAAAAGCCCCGTAAACCTTGACGTTTGCGGGGCTTCTTTGAGCCTTTGTTTCTTTAGATACGGCTATCGGGAATTTAATTCCCGGTGTGCACGCCCAATACTTCCTGCATAGCCTGCAAAATCGAATCTTTCGGAAGCGCGCCTACCGCCATTTGCGGTTTTTCGTTCACCGGTATGAACAACATAGACGGAATGCTGCGGATTCCGAACGCCGCCGCCAGTTCCTGTTCCTGCTCGGTATCGATCTTATAAACGTGCAATTGATCTTTATACTCTTCGGAAATCTCTTCCAGAATGGGCGCTACCATTTTGCAGGGCTGGCACCAATCGGCGTAAAAATCGATGATCGCCGGCAACTCGCCCTCGTATTTCCATTCTTCATTCTGTTCGTAATTGAACACCTTTTGTAAAAAGGTGTCTTTGGTTAAATGCTCAGTCATTCAGATACCTCCAATCATGTTCTTATTTTCAATTATTTTATAGACGCTTTTTTGGGCATCGGTACTCTTTGATGTTTTTTTGCCCCAAAGGTTACGCGATTCTCAATATTTTATTGCATCGGCTTGATTTTGATCGATGTAGCAACCCGGTTCGTTCCCAGCGTAACGCCCTTCTTGCGTCATAATTCCATTATGGCAGTGTCAGAGATTCGGTGCTTTTCAGAAGATGTATTTTTGTGTCGTTCTCTATTTATCAGGTTTTTTTCAAGATTCTGTGAAATTTTTGTTAACAAGCCAACGCATCCTCTTGATGTCAAGGCGGTAAAAACAAACCAAAGGAGGTCTTATGTTACGCCGTATTAATATCATTGCCGTTTTATTTATGTTTGCAGCGCTGTGGGGTTGTCAGGATGAGGGCAACATGCTTTCGTTTAATGGCAACGACGATCCGCAATCTTCGGAACAACGTTTTGGTCGCCAGGCTACCAAAGCGGCATTTGAAGGAACTTTTGAAGTGACCATCGTAAGTCTTGCGCCGGCAACCGGGCCGGGCGCCAGCCAGCCGTTGTCTCCGCCGATTGCCGCCACGCACAAACCGGGCTTTCATATGTTTCGTCCCGGTGAACCGGCCAGCGATGAACTTCGTCAAATTGCCGAAGACGCCGTAGGCGGTCCTATGGTTGAGCTTTTGCATCAATCGGAAAAGGTGCATGATGTGGCCCAGGGCGATCAGGTGATCTTTCCGGAGCATTCGTATACGTTTACCATCAAAGCCACAGGCATTGCGCATCGTCTTTCCTTTGCCACGATGCTTGTAAACACCAACGACGCATTCACCGGCTTTGATGGCTTTCCGTTGCCGCGTGAAGGCGAACGGATGGTTTATTTACGCGCTCTCGATGCCGGTACGGAAAAAAATACGGAGTTAAAAGCGCATATCCCCGGTCCCTGCTGCGGCAACCCGCTGGTCCGCGTGCCCACCGAAGAACCGATCAGTTTGCATCCGGGCATTCAGGGCGTCGGCGACCTGGATCCCGATACTTACGGTTGGGATGAACCGGTGGCAAAGTTAATTGTGAAACGCATCGAATAGTCCTCTTTCTCGATTCAATCAAAAAAATGCGGGTGATCGACCGATCATCCGCATTTTACATTGATTAGCGGTAGGTATTGAATTATGTTACCAGAAAATAGCGTTAAAGTTGCAAAAGGAGCGACCAACGCATGTCACAATCCGACAAAATCCTGATCATTGAAGACGATTGGAAAATTATCAATCTCATCGAAATCCATTTAAATGACCTGGGATTTCAGGTGGATCGTGCTACGGATGGCGAGGCGGGGTTGGAAAAAGTTCATAACAACGAATACGCCCTGATCATACTGGATATTATGCTACCCAAAAAAGACGGCATGGAAGTATGCAAATCCATTCGGCGCACAAATCCCTACACGCCAATTTTAATGCTAACGGCAAAAGACGACGAACTGGATCGCGTACTGGGTTTGGAAATAGGGGCCGACGATTACATCACCAAACCGTTCAGCGTCCGCGAATTTATTGCACGTGTAAAAGCAATATTACGCCGAATGCAGGCCGATGAAGCGAAAATTAAAGATGAGAACCATCAACCGAAACTGGTTATCGGCGACCTCGAGATCGATGTAGAAAAACACAAAGTTCTCAATAATGGCCGGCCGGTGGAGTTAACCGCAAAAGAATTCGACTTACTGCTTCTGTTTGCCCGCAATCCGGGACGCATTTACAGCCGTGAGATACTTTTGGATATCGTTTGGGGATATCAGTACAGCGGCTACGATCACACCGTTAATTCCCATATCAACCGCTTGAGAAATAAAATAGAAAAAGATGCTTCCAATCCCCGCTATATTAAAACTCTGTGGGGCGTTGGTTATAAATTTGCCGAACCTGAGGAATTAAAGCAATGAAGTGGTTTTTTAATACATTTTTCGGGAAGCTATCCGCCATTTTTCTTTTACTGATGCTTATTTTGGGCGCTGTACAGATTTTAATAACAACCCAATCAGCGAAAACCCTCTATAGCAGCGCCGACCAAAAGTTGAATCTTAGTTTGGCCAGCGATATGGCTGCTGAGTTTGAACCTTTTTTAAAGGACAGCATCGATTACGCATCCATAAAAAAAACGATCCATTATATGATGGTGATGAATCCCAAGATTGAAATTTATCTGATCGATGGTCAGGGTAAGATTATCGCCTTTTTTGCCGAACCGCAAAAAAAAGTTCGCAAGGAATATATTGATTTGAAGCCTGTAAAAAAGTTTTTAAATGCCGAGGCTGAAATCCCTATCAAAGGCGACGACCCGCGCCATCCCGAATTATCCAAACCGTTCTCAGTGGCGCCGATCCAAATCGGTCCCGATATTGACGGATATTTGTATATCATCATAGGCGGCGAACTGTACGATTCGGCGCTCAGCGCCAGCCAGGAGGAATATATTACCTCGACCCTAACCAAAGGACTGGCGGCGAGCTTATTCTCAGCAGGCATCATCGGTTTAACGCTGTTTTTCTTTTTAACACGCCGCATTCGAAAAATGAACACCGTCGTCTCCAAGTTCCGGGAAGGCGATTTAAATCAACGTATTGATTTCAAGTCCAATGATGAACTCGGTCTTTTGGCGGAATCATTCAATCAAATGGCCGACCGTATTCTGGCGAACATCGAAGAGTTGAAAGAGACCGACCGATTGCGCCGGGAGCTTATCGCCAATGTCTCGCACGATTTACGCAGCCCGCTGGCTTCCATTCGCGGCTATCTGGAAACCATTCAGATGAAAGACGGCAACCTGAGCAGCATTGAACGCCAGCATTATATGGATGTGATTCTCGATACGACCACAAGCATGGAAGCGCTGGTGGAACAGCTCTTCGAACTTTCGAAACTCGAAGCCCGCCAAACCAAACCGAATTTTGAACCGTTCAGTGTTGTCGATCTTGTCTATGATGTTTCCGGAAAAGTGAAGCCGCTTGCCGACAGCAAAAAAATCCAATTGCATGTCCGCGCCAATAAACAGTTGCCGCAGGTTGAAGGCGATGTGGGCATGATCGAACGGGTGCTGACCAATTTACTGGACAACGCCTTGCGTTACACGCCG
This sequence comes from uncultured Calditrichaceae bacterium, assembly GCA_964542915.1. Lineage (GTDB taxonomy): Bacteria > Calditrichota > Calditrichia > Calditrichales > Calditrichaceae > CAZIVP01. The sequence continues at coordinate 7,853 of CAZIVP010000033.1, forward strand.
GAGATGGGTACGGTACGTGTGGATGTGAAGCAGGAGAAGGATCAAATCGTAGTGTCGGTAACGGATACCGGTCCCGGCATCGAGAAGGAAAACCTTCCGCTTATTTTTAACCGGTTTTATCGGGTGGAAAAAAGCCGTTCACAATCGATGGGCGGAACCGGTTTAGGTTTATCGATTGCCAAAAAAATTGTGGAAATTCACGATAGTGACATCAGGGTGGATAGCGAACTTAATAAAGGCAGCCGCTTTTCGTTTACATTGGGCGTTCATAAAAAGAAAGAAGTGGCGTAACAGCGGTCGATTTATGTTTAAAAAGCATTACCGGAGAGGGGAATTTTAATCGTTGTGTAGAGTGTTCTGTTGCGTTTATTAAGCCAAACTTCCTTTTTTGCATCGGTATTATTTACGGTTGTTAAACTAATCACGTAACATCTTCAAAATATAAGGGCGACGTTGTAAGAGAAAAACTTGGTAGACTCGCCTTCTGTAAAAATGACGCTATACATAGGATATATAGAAAATCTTGTATTTTCGGGGTTACCTACAATTATCCCGGCCCCGAAATTGATACCAAATTTTGTCTCGGTTTCATCGGAAGATTCTGTGGCGGAATTACCCATATATGTGGCGGTAGCTTCTGCCTGCATATTCAGAATATAAAGCCCCGCTCCCATTTGTGCGAACAACTGTAATTGCTTTTTCTTCCCCGGCGAGGAAATCGCTCTTAAGGATGGTACTATTTCAAAGATATTGGCAGATCCGGACACATCCATATCGATATCATAATAAGCGAATTCATCTTTTAAAGCTTGTTCATTCGCGCCCAAACGGTTAAATGCGAATCGCGCTCCGGTTTGGAAATTATCGGAAATATACTGAAACCATTCACCGGAAATATTGAACCCGGTATTCCAGTATTCGCTGCCATCGCCGGTTGCCTGTGTAATGCCGCCGCCGAGTCCGTTGGTGCTTACACTTTGGCTGTTGCTAACAGTTATCATGTTGATAACGAAAAATAAAGCGCCTACTAATGAGATACTTCTTCTCATGATTTATCTCCTTTATTTTAATGTTTGATTGAAGTGTCTTTTATTATTAAAGATTAATATCTGCAAATACTTGAATAATATATCGTTTAATTTGGTCAACGAAAGGCATCAAAGATCAAACAGGATTTCCATGTTTACGGTAAAATATTCTTCAGCTCCCAAGGATAATTTATTATAAATTGGATATATAGCATATTTCGTACTGCCTGTACGATTTAGTATGATACCTGCGCCAATACCCAAACCGATTGGAACGCCTGACTCTTCTTCGCATTCCTCATAATAATCATACTCGTAAGAATGAGTCGCTTCGATTTCTGTATCTAAGGTCAAATAAGATCCGATCCCTAGCTGAAGAAAATAAGATAACGGTTTATTCTCGTTCGTTGGGAATTCATATCTGAATAATGCTATCAATTCGAGCACGCGACCAAGATCGGCTTGCTTCATATCCGCGTCGATTGTATAGTTCTCACTTTCATTTACTGAATCGCCGTTATCCGCCGACCATTGGTTATATGGAATGCCCTTACTACGGTTAGCTTACAGTCAATAATGGCATTGCCGCCATACTCAGCAGCAATCTTCTGCAACTCCATCTTGGCTTTTCCATATTCGTCTGTGTGGTTGTTGCATAGCCCACTTCCACAAATTCCTTATCAAGCATATTCTGCGTAGTAATCATAACATCAGAGGGAGAAGTCGGTTCATATTTCTTCTCTTCATTAGTCAGAGTATGGGTAACGACCGTACAGCTTGAAACTTAGAATACAATTCACATCAAAACTGGAATACCTTGTTTGCAAAATATTTTTCGCATTGACCACCCCTCCATTTTTTGTAGTGTCAAAACTCTTTATTTTGTTAAATTTTGTTACTTCGCCAATTACATCTTCTGCACCCTCAAAAAATCATACGAGTGGTCTTAAAGACGGTTAACTGATGCAGTCAAAATACTAACGGTATCGTTAAAATGGGATGTCTCTGTTTATTTCAGTAAAATCATCTTCCTGATTTTTGTAAATCCGTTATCCGTGGATAAACGATAGTAATACACGCCGCTGGAAAGCTGACTACCGTCAAAGGCTACTTCATGATATCCCGCCGGTTTACGTCCATCTATTAACACGGCTACTTTCTGACCGAGCATGTTGAAGACTGCCAGTTTCACCTGGTTAGCTTTGGGTAGAACGTAGTTGATTTTGGTTGAAGGGTTGAAGGGGTTGGGGTAATTCTGAGCTAGAGCAGCTTCATCCGGTACAATTCGCTGGCTTTCAGCGACAGACGGCGAGCCAACCTGGATGGTACGTATGTATCGATTATTGTTTTCATCGGATTCTTTGATATTATTGTTGACATCGATTTCCATGCGTAAATTATGCGTCCCTTGCGAGAGATAAACCGAATCTTTTGCATATCCGGCCTTACATTCCCCTGGTGCTAAATTATACGTATTTTCCGAAAGAAGTTGATCATACCCCAATTGAAATTTAAAGACCGTTGCCGCAAGATTACTCTGAATATCAACCGGGATAGGCGCCTTTGGCGCCGCCCTTACGGAGCCCTTCGATACTGATTTCGAAGCCATTGTTTTTTGGAGCGCCTCATTTTGCGGCGAACCGGATGTATCGCCGGTGATCCATAAGTCAACTAAAAAATCCCCCATATCGGGATAGGAGGATGACAGTTCCGTGTAATTATGAAACGGATCATTGATATCGATAATAAAACTGGTATTGGCCCTTGCCGGCGTCGATTCATCCGTTAGTAAACCCGGTAATGCATCTCCGTCGCTGCCGCTCAGAGGCTCGATGAACACGCCGACGCTGTCAACGCCTTCGAGTCCTCCCAAATCGATGCCTTCTTCCCAGAGAACCGTCGAATAGGAGTCACCGGCTTCCAGGTCATAAAGCGTCAATAGTTCCTGTTCATTTTCCCAATCATAAATATGTAAATTGTAGTAATAGGGTCCGTGTTCATTTTCCCAACCATAGTGGGCAAAATCCACGGAATCCAGGGTTACATTATTGTACTCCGTAATATCGAATACAACACCGTAACCTTGTTCAAAATACTGATAAAATCCGCTATAGGCATTGCGATCATGATAATATATTTCATAGACGTTCCCGTAATCCCACCAACCCCAGTTTTGTATCAGGGAATCATCCAGAAAAATTTGCCATACTGATTGATTTTGATCGAAGTAGGCGGTGACATTGCCTGCATTGGTTATGACTGAATTTATATAGTAATAACCGACAGGAAACGGTTCGGTGGTCCCATCCTGATGGAATTCACCTCTTTGATCGTCAATAACAATGGCATCCTGCCAACCCGCACTATCCGCTCCCTGAGCCAGGTCCGGCATCTGCGACTCGTCCGTCTGTACCTGCACAAAGACCTCCGAACCGTTTACGGTCGGTTGCGGCGTGTCTTCCGATATATAGATGGCGGTCGGACTTTCTGTGGCGTAATCATCGTACGTCTCAATGAGAAAAGAATCAATGATGCCGGTTGTTTCGCTGTCCCCGTCGTAAAGCTGAAGAAAATAGTTATCCACGCCTCCGCTGACGTAGTCGCCAAATTCCGTAACATCCACAACAATATGGTTTTCACAAAAAGGCGCCATCCCGCCATCATTATTATAATCATCAAAGGGTTTGGTCGCATCGGGATTATCATGGCTACCAAAGCCTAATGTTATATCGCATTCACCGCGCCATTCATGGGAAATTTTGAATACAGCCATTCGGTCCGGCTGGTAGCCCACCTGGTTCTCATAGTAATAAATATAGTCGATGCGCTGCTTCATGCACGCGTATGATATATAGAGATATCCGTCATCTACATTTTCCCAGGAGCCGCCGACGCCCCACGAATTGGCCACCTTAAATGCGCCATAGGTGTCGGGGTTGCCGTTCTCTTCATACGGGCCGTAGTTATCGTCATATCCCACAACAGTGTTGGCATGATTACGGCTGCTCGGGTTATAATTATCCAATGTCCAGAGATCGTCATCGGTCATCTGTTCGTAATAATCGGCATTGACGCTGATGACAGCCAAATTACTGTCCGCCAGCATCTGTTTTAAATCCTGGAGTCCTGCATCGCTATCCACATACATATAGGCGTAACCGGTTGAAGAACGATACCAGGGGGCTTCCCGCCAGGCGGGCTCTGAAGGCCAGCTTGTGTGATCATCCGGATCGTACGGCATAAGACTCCAGGTACTGCAACCGATCCTTTCCAGTAGGTCCATATTGTCGGAATAGTAAGAACCGTTGTCTTCACCATTATTCACCTGATGATAAATGAAATCCGGGCTGAATATGAAATCTTGATAATTTTCATTGGGATGACCGTAGTAACCGCCGTCCCAGGTGCAACCGGACAGGTCCCAACGGTGTTCTCGGGCTTCCTGAAAGGTTTTCAGATAATAGCCGAAAGCCCATGAAACGCACGATCCTTCGCCGTCCTGATTCCCGATGGGCGGAAACCAATCGGATTCGGAATTATCGTGGTTAGAAGGAAGGGATTCAATATCGGAAACAAATTCTTCGATTAACACAGGCCTTTGATAAATTTGCTGCCACGCTTCTGCAGTCGGCGGCCGCAGTCCGGTGCCGTAGCCGTTAATTAGTTTGTTGTAATTGACGCCTTCCTTAAAAACGCCTTCCAGTGATTTGATTCGTTCAAACTCTTTTTCCGTCATGCGTCGTCGCGGGATTTGTGTTTGGCCGGCTGATAATGCGTTTCCTATAATGGCGAGTAATAAGAGGATAACAATCAGGCTTTTCATTATATACGCTCCTTTTATCAGATAAAACGTTATTTATCTTTCCCCCGCCCTTATATTCGGAAAATTAATATATAATACTGACCTTCAATCTTGATAACAATATAAATTTTATTTTACGAGCAGCATCTTCTTCACCTGAACAAATTCACCGGCCTGCCCCGAATGAGTGGATACCCTAATGCGGTAGTAATAAACCCCGCTCGCCAACGCACTCCCGTCAAAGGTCACCTCGTGGTACCCCGCCGGTTTGCGTTCATCCAGCAGCACAGCCACCCGCTGGCCGAGCATGTTAATGACTTCCAGTTTAACATTGCTCATTTTGGGCAGGGCGAATTTGATTTTGGTTTCCGGGTTGAAGGGATTGGGGTAGTTTTGGGATAGTTCATACTGCTTCGGGATTCCATTTTCAAATCCTTCAATATCAACTGTCTTAGGCGTTACAAAACTGAATGTATCCGCACTGACTATGGAGTACCGATCATCAGCCAAAGCGGTCCAATTATAGGTCCATTCTTCACTTAGGAATGATAAATCATCGATGGTGTAGCTCGTATCGGAAAGATTGGCAAAGGTAGTATCAAAACCAATGGCAAACAGATTTAAACTATAACTTAATGTATCTCCGTCCACTTCCTGCGATGATTCCCATACGAATGTTACCGGTTGTGTCAGGCTTTCGAGCGTGTCGCCGTCCGCCGGAGAAATCAGTGAAAAAGGGAAAGGCGGATCATCCACCGGTAATATTTCAACCATAAACGTATCGTTAACCGATAATCCACCCGGATCGATTGCGGTAACCACAATTTGTCCCTGACCGAAATAATCCGTATCGGCGTCGATCATTAATGTGTCATTTTTTATAGTTGTTACGATATGCTCATTATCCGAAGCCGAACTGTAGGTCAGATCGTCAATATCAGGGTCAGTAAAAACGGAATCCAGATTTTCGACGATGGTATGCGGTCCGGTGTCTTCATCAAATGACGTATCGGGTATGGTATTCGATACATAGGGATGATTGTTTTCATTGATTGTTAAAAATTGGTTCACGGCGACATTGGTTAACACATTGATTCTGCCGCTGGGCCATTTTACCTTGATGCTATCAATAATGGAAGCGTCGCCCAGGCCGAACTCGGCGTTCAGGCTATTTTGAGAACTCTGGCCGCCGCCGGTTTGGGATGAAATTTCTCTGAGTTGCCAGTAAGTCTTGCCTAAAATTGTTGCTTTTACTAAAACCTTGGCGCCAATGGCAGATTTAGTTGACAACTCTCCTTTACATAAAATATTAATCCAGTTATTCTCATTACCCTGATTCTGATAAAACAAATTATTGTATGAACCATAATAACTACATACAAATAAATCAAGATCACCATCCTTATCATAATCCGCTGCCGAAGGACTATATGAGGCACTAGAATCTGTAACAATCGTACCGTTAATCTCTTCGACAAAAGTCCCGTCCCCCAGATTGAAATACAGAACATTTGTGTTTCTTACCGTATCATGATTAGCGGTATTGGAAACAAAAATATCGAGGTCCCCATCGTTATCAAAATCAGTCCAGCAACCGCCTCTTGAGTCACCATGATCATTTACCAGAGGTCCTTCTGTTATTTCTGTAAATTCTCCATTACCATTATTTCTGAATAATGAATTATTACCGAGCCACGTTATGAATAGATCAAGATCGCCATCATTGTCATAGTCCCCCCAACTTCCGCCCAGAGCAGGCCTCTTACCCGCAGGATGATCGAAATCTTCAGTGAAAGAGCCATCACCATTGTTTAAATATAATTTATTAAATTGTTCTTGTTTTACATTTGCAACGAATAGGTCCAAATCATTGTCACCATCGTAATCCCCCCATGTGCAGCCATTCGAGTACTGTTGATCTGTAACAATATTCCCTTCTGTAATTTTTGTAAAGGTTTCGTCACCATTATTTTTATATAGAAAATTACTTTGATCATCACCGTTTGCCACATATAAATCAAGATACCCATTGTTCTGCTTCAGATGGAATTGGACTTCCCAGGGTAAATGTTTAACATAACCT
>CAZIVP010000034.1:0-14699 GCA_964542915.1 uncultured Calditrichaceae bacterium
TAGGTTATGTTAAACATTTACCTTGGGAAGTCCAATTCCATCTGAAGCAAAACATCCAGACGGGATTTGAATTTATATTGACAGGATGGCTGATCCTGCAAAGCAGACTGGTATCCCTGTCCTAAAATGCCGTAATTGGTGACCGTTAAGCCCACATTACCCACGTCATGGTAATGCCAGTAATCATCAATGACAGGTTTACGTATTTTGGGAACGGGCAACTGATCCCGGTTAGGTGGTTTTTCCTGGCCCAAAAGAAACGAGCAAAACAGAATAGTAATCAGAAAAACATGGATGGTCTGAAATTTCATAAATAATTGCCTCAGAATGTATTAAATACGATGGGATTACACTTACATCTATGGTAACTTAATCGGGGCGACGGAGTGGGAAAAAAATGGTTGGATAATAAACTGCTGTTTCGAATTAAAAACATCCTTTGTTTATCAAATCCTTTGATTGATTCTTAATAATTTTGATGAACTGCTTAGTCATAATTAATACCATAATAATTGTTATGAAAAAAATAAAATTGTATTTCATTTATCTAAAAACAAGGCAATCTTTTATCCGATTGTGTTAAATTGATTGTCCGTCTTTTATACAAAAGAATATAATTAAAAAAACACATTAAATCCATTGATGAACTTAATTTTTACATGGATATCGTTGTGAGGCGCTATAGCGCTTTTCCATTGTTACGCATTACATTTTAAAAAAGCAAAGCCTTTGCCCGGGTCGTCCTGCCCCCGTCCGTCAAACGCTGATGTCGCCGAATTCTTTCAATTTATTGACAACAAGTTGTTTAATTTCCTGTAACCGTTCTCTGGAACGCGACTCGAAGCGAAGGACCATTACCGGCTGGGTGTTCGAGGCGCGCACCAGCCCCCAACCGTCGCCGAATTGGATTCGAACGCCATCGACGTCAACCACCTCGTAATGTGTTTTGAAATAGGCTTTGGCCTTTTGGGCAATTTCGAACTTCGCCTCGTCGGAAGAAACTTCGGCTCGAATTTCCGGGGTGCTGTAATACGGCGGTACATCGTCCAACAGCATGGAGGTTTTTGTTTCATTGCGGGACACGAGCTCCGCCATTCGTGCCGAGGCGTAAATAGCATCGTCGTAACCAAAATAACGGTCGGCAAAAAAAATATGTCCGCTCATTTCGCCGGCCAGCGGCGCCCCGATCTCCTTCATCTTTGTTTTTAGATTGGAATGACCCGTCCGCCACATGATCGGTTTACCGCCGAATCGCTCAATCATTTCCGGCAACGCCTGCGAGCACTTTACTTCAAAGATGATGGGCGCGCCCGGTTTTTCTTTTAGAACCGCACGGCTGAACAAAATCATAAGACGGTCGCCCCAAATGATATCGCCCTTCTCGTCCACCACACCGATACGATCGGCGTCGCCGTCGTAGCCGACGCCAAAATCGGCGCCTTCTTTTTTTACCGTTTCAATAAGCGTTTGTATATTATCCACAACCGTCGGATCGGGATGGTGATTGGGAAAGCGTCCGTCGGGCTCAGCAAATAGATCGATGGTTTCCACGCCGAGTTCTTTAAACAAACGATGCGCCGCCAACGCAGCGGCGCCGTTGCCCGAATCCAGTACAACTTTAACGGGGCGTTCGATTTTTATATCCTTTTTTATGTAATCGATATACGCATCGATCAACGCCCGCTTTTCATAGCCGCCCGCGCCTGTTTCGAACTGCCCTTTCTGAATGATGTCCCGGATGGCCTGGATGTCCGCTCCGAACACGGGACGTTTATGCATGGTCATCTTAAAACCGTTGAATTCGGGAGGATTGTGACTGCCGGTAATCATGACGCCGCCGTCAACATCGAGATGAAACATGCTGAAGTACTGTACCGGCGTCGGCACCGCACCCAGGTCCACACAACGGAGCCCCGTGGAGCGCATGCCATTGATCAATTGTGCGCGCAGGTTTTCGGTAGAAAGACGCACATCGCCGCCTACGGTAACGGTACGGGCGCCGTGTTTTCTGAAGAAGGTACCCATTCCCTTGCCTAACAATAAAGCAACTTCATCCGTTAAATCCTCCCCAACCACGCCCCGGATATCATATTCGCGGAATATATACGGATTCACCATATCGTTATTCCTTTCAATTATTTTTGTAGCTCTTCATCTTCCTTAATAAAATGCATATTTGCTTCGGCGGGTATATCCGTCTTTAACGAATCGCCGCTGATGCAATAAAACTCGTATTGTTCCGTTTGTAAAATGCGATTCATCTTATTAGCAAACACCTGACCATCGATCTCTACTATTTGATCGTTGAGACGTCCCAGCGAAACAAACCGACCTTCTCTCATAGCAAGCCGGGCAAGCAGATTTAAATAAGCGTTTTCGACGGCGCCCACTAAATCCAAGCGCTGGAGTAAATCATCTTTATATTTACGCACATCCTGTTCTTTGAAAAAACGGCTCAAATACCGGCGCACCAGCGACCAGCGATTTAAAAAACGCTCCATAAATCCCGGCAAAAGGTAAAGCCTGACGGAGGGATACACTGCCGGATAACTTGCATCGGCCATTAATTCCACCGGGTGGGAATCCAATTGGAAGGCAGTACTGCCGCGGCTGAGGCGCTGTTTAAAAAAAGTAAAGATCATGTGTTCGGCGAATAATCGTTCTCCGCCGTTCATTTCAATCGAATCGGAAAACATTCGGAAATATAAGGCATCCAATTCCATACCGGGATTTATAAGAATTTGAACCGCGCTGTCCTTGCGTACCTGCTTTTCAGTTGAGCGCTCCGGAGGGGCAGACACTTTGAGGCCGTTTGGCTCCATAGCGATAGGCAACACGAGCCAATAGATTGAATCATGATGTTGCATTAATGACATCCGCCGGCTAAAAAAATCATGAACGGCTTCATCCTGTAATGGTACAGGCGTTTCGTTCTGAGTATGCGGTGAAGTTGAAAACCGGGTTTCATCTTCGTTACGGCAAAAACCGCTTTGCTCTATCCATGGTAAGGAAACACTGAATATATGGGCGTTCCCGATTCTTTCTAAAAACAAAGGTTTTTGTACTAAGGAATCACGAAGCGCTCTCCTGTCGGGCGTTATGTGGGTAGGCGATTGCTTTATGAAAATCAAAACCGGCTGACTCACATTGGCATCGCGTGTCACCACATGTTTATTAGCTGCGTTTCCAAACCGCGTCAGAAGCGATAATAAAACGGCGGCAATGAGCACAGTCATCAAAAATCCGACAGGATTCTTTTCGCTCACACGAATTCCGGTTTTTTTAATATTGGACCGCTTGTTAAGCAAGCCGTCATATGTACTTAAGGTTTTTCCAGAATAAAGCGAGCCCGCTTGATCCATTGTTCAATATCTTTCTCTATGGTTTTAAGAGGCAAACGTTTCTTTACATACACCCGAAACAGGCGATGCCCTGTATCGCCAAAATACAACCGCGATAAATTTTGCGCCGTCAGACGGCTGTCATAGTCGAAAAACCGGGCCGTCAATTTCGGAATATATTGTGCGTAATACCATCGAGACAACATATCATCCAGGCGCAGATGTATCCGGGCCATCCATTCGATAAATCCGTCCATATTAAAATCGTTGCCGATACCATCACGTTCAACCATAAGACTGATGAGCGCCGGCTCCGTATTCCAGGGTATATAACCGCGGATCTCCGCCTGCGGCCAGTGTATATTAAAAAACTCCCGGGTATGGTACATCACAAATGCGCGTGCAATGTGGCCTTCAATTGTAACCGGTGGTACTTTATAATGAATGGTAATACGATTATTGCGAACTATAACGCGGTTCTGTTTGTTGATGATTCTTACCGTACCTGTCGGCTCTGCCAGCACAGATTTTTCGGCCGCTGCGGATTTTTGGCTATTTGCATCTTCAAGTACGTCAAGGGTTTCAAAACGGCCGGATATAAAGATACTCAGTTGGCTTTGAATTTGATCGACGGGTAAAATCGCCCGCATCTCACTTTCGGTAATGTCCGTTATACCCCTTGCCAGATTTTGCGGGATTCCGCGGACATTGTTGAGCGGTGCATCTGCCGCCATTTGCATTTGCTGCAGCATAATAAATGCTTCATCATCGCCTCTATCGATTCGGTGTTTGGAAATAACCCGCCAGAACGCTGCCCATTGATCGGACAGCTCGGACGGCAAAGCACTAAAGGAAAGCACCCGGGTTTCAAGCCAGTTATATGGCTGGCCGGGCATAAATTGGGTCGGTTTCAGATCGATGCTGCCTTCGAACCCGGCTAAACGAGCCGCCAGTTGGTTAAAGTAGAGATCGGCGATGGCCAGTCGAATCCATTGTCCCTGCCATGGGCGCTTATCCATTATCACCTGAATTTTGGTAACATCGCAATCGTCATCCGGTTGAAGGATAATTTGTGTCCCCACCTCGTTCCGGGTTGAAATTGTCGCCGATCGCAGCAATCCGCTCAAAACCAGAAAGACCGTAAAAAAAACTTTAATGTTCATAAAACCGTTTCCGGGATAAAACGCTTTGATTTGTTCAGATAGTACCTTTTGTTTAGCTATCTTTAAGCCGCCTGAGTCGTTGTCCGGTTCCATACCAACGAAAACCTCAATTTACGGTTAAGCGGCTATCCATACAACCTTACATTCCGATCACTCGTTTTATTTAATAATATTGACAGAAACCCGCACTGGTTCGTTTATACCTCTCTCTTATATCCGGACATTCGCGTTAAACACGCATTTCTTTTTGTAAAAGAACCCGCGCCGGGCTCGCATTACACATACCATCCATTCCATGGTTGAAGACTGTTTGCTTTATATCATTGGCGAAGCAATTTTATTTTAATACGTTGAATTGTTTCACAATTTTTCGATATATTGAACTTAACTATGCGGCTATGAGATTAAACTAATACCATTTAAAAAAAGCATTTGATTTTATAGACAATTTTCATAAACTATAAAAAACAATCAGTTAGGAATTTAAAAATGCAAGAAAAAGTTATTAAAGCACTGGAAAGTATCCGACCCGGTTTACAGGCTGACGGCGGCGATTTACAATTCATCCGTATTGATAATGATAACGTCGTATATGTGCGTCTTGTCGGAGCTTGCGGCGGCTGTCCCATGTCCACCATGACGTTGAAACAAGGCATTGAACGCATCGTTAAAATGCAGGTACCGGAAGTAACCGCCGTTGAAGCAATCTAATTTATTGGGATAAGCGAGGGATAATTATGGTTGAAGTAACCGTAAATGGTATTTTTATCACACAAACCCAGGCCAGCGGTATTATTCTGAAGGAGCGCGAAGGCCAGCGATCGCTTCCGATCGTTATCGGCGAATACGAAGCGCAATCCATCGCTTTGGCCCTGGAAAATTTGAAGCCGCCCCGCCCGATTACGCACGATTTGACCGTTAACTTATTAGATACTCTTGGCGCCGGTATGGAAAGCGTAATCATTTCCGATTTGAGAGATAATACCTATTTTGCCATAATCCGCCTAACCACAAACAGCGATGAAGTGTTGGAGGTGGATGCACGTCCAAGCGATGCCATCGCGCTTGCCGTAAGGCTGGATACAACCATTTATGTGAGCGACGAAGTAATGCAGCAGGCATCCTACATACCGGATGAAGAAGACGAGGAAAAGAAAAACTATGTTATCAAAGCAAAAACCAGCGAACTGGACCAGTTAAAAGAGGAGCTGAAAAAAGCGGTAGAGGCCGAAGAGTACGAAAAAGCCGCTCAGCTCAGAGACAAAATAAAACGCATGGAACAGAGTTCCTGAATTCCTCAGAACGAAACAAGCCCCTGGTAATGCAACTCAATTCAATTGGGAATAAACGAAAGGTTGGGTTATGGATGATTTTCAATTTCTGGCTAAGCTTTATGGAGTACGCGGTAGTTACCCCATTGCTCCGCAGGAAGGCACCGAGATAGGCGGCAATACGACTTGTTTACTGGTGCGAACGCCGCAACAAATTGTTGTCTTTGACGCCGGCAGCGGCATTGTAAATCTTGGAAAAGCGTTGGTTCCCGAAATTCTTGAATACACGAAGCATCATGAAGATAAATTCCATATCACTTTACTCTTTACCCACACACACATCGATCATTTGATCGGGTTGCCGTTTTTTGTGCCCATCTATATGCCGCAAGTGCATTTACACATGATCGGCCCGGATACTCTGGGGATGCCGTTCGAACAAATTGTACGTACACAGCTTTTACCTCAATACTTTCCGGTCAATCTCGATGAAATGCGTTCCACCAAAACATTCAGTACCCTTAATGAGAATGTATTCGTCTACTTTAATCCCGAGGATTCACGGCCACAGGTCGGCGACGTCAATGATACGGAAGCGGCTTTCAGCGAATTCAATATCTATAACATGAAATACTATTTCCATCCAAAAGACGGCTCCTATTTATTCAGGGTGGAGTGGAACGATAAAAAACTGGTGCTGGCCACCGATGTGGAGCAATATGTGGGCGGCGATCAGCGCCTCATTCAATTTTCGAAGAACGCCGACGTTTTGATTCATGATGCTCAGTATTCAGAGGAACAATACCGGAAATTCAGCGGTTACGGCCACAGCTCCATTGCCATGGCCTGCGACGCCGCTCAACAGGCAGAGGTAAAGCAACTCCTGCTCTTTCATCACGATCCCAATAACGGCGATGATGCTTTAAAAGGCATGGAAAAAGATGCTCAAAAACGATTCAAGTCCACTATACTGGCTACGGAAAACTGGGAGTGGAGATTATAAATCCTGACGGCTGATAATGGCGCGTCCGATGGTAGCTGTATCGATAAACTCCAGATGCGATCCCATTGGAATGCCGCTGGCGATGCGGGTCAGACGCACACTCGAAGAACGAAGCTGACGTGAAATGTAAATCATCGTAGCCTCACCTTCCGTACTGGGATTGAGCGCCATCAATACTTCCTGAATGTTTTCCTGATTCACACGGTCCAATAACTCCTGTATGTGCAAATCCTCCGCACCGACGCCGCCCAAAGGCGATATTACCCCTCCGAGAACATGATACAGACCGTTATATTCGTTCGAATCTTCAATCGCCATAATATCGACGATATCTTCCACGACACAAATACGTGACGTATCCCGGCGGGGGTCGGCGCAAATAGTGCAGACCGGATTTTCGGCGATATTAAAACAGTATTGGCATAACTGTGTTTCTTCTTTGATGCGTTCGATTGCCGCGGAGAGGTCATCGGCGTAGGATTTATCGCTTTTTAAGATGAACAGGGCCAGACGCTGCGCCGTCTTCCGGCCGATACCGGGTAAACGTGACAATTCTACAATCAAATTGTCCAATGCTTTAATGCCGAGGGTATCCATGATGCTTACATTCCGGGAAAATTGAAGTTGGAAGGCAGGTTCATTCCACCGAGCAGACCGCCGGTCGCATTTTTCATCTCCTCATTAGCGCGTTCCTGGGCGTCCTTTATGGCCTGGTTCACCGCAGCCGCCACAAGATCTTCCAGCATCTCTTTATCATCGGAGCTGATTACCTCCGGTTCGATGTTTACTGACTGAATTTCAAGTTTGCAGTTGGCAACCACTTTAACCATACCCCCTCCCGAAGAGGCTTCAACGGTAATATCCCCGAGTTTTTCCTGAACCTTCTTCATTTCCTGCTGCATCTTCTGGGCCTGCTTCAAAAAATCATTCATATTGACCATATTAATGACTCCCTATGTTAAATCAGATCTAATTCCAATTCTTTAATTAAACGGTCGACCAATCCATCTTCTTTTCGCAATTTTTCCAGACGCGCCCGTTGGTCGTTGCTCGCTTTCCTGTGATTTGCAGTCTCACCTCCGCTCTGCTCATACTGCACCTTTAGCTTGAAGTTTCCGCCTATTTCAAGGTTAAGGATATGTTCGATCCACTTTATTTTCTTGTTAACGCGGTCGGGCAAGAATTGGTTGCTGCTTTTTAAGACTAAATGCAGCGTCGAGCCTTCCAGTTTTTGCAAGACCGCATTTTCCAGAAGGTGAGAGACGGAGTAATTTTTTTGCTGCACTTTTTGAACCACGGAGGGCCAGCACTGCTTTACTTCTTGTAATCCGGGCGCCGATGGCTCATGCGCGGCTTCGGATACCGCAACCGGTTCGGAATTTTGATACGATGTATTCAGCCCGTTGTCAGGGGCTTTTTTTTTTAAGACCTCTACCTTTTCCAGTAACGAGGTTAAGTCCACCGTGGCCGGCATTTTAGCCAGTTTAATGAGCCCCAGTTCAAATTTTAATTGCGGTTGGCGGCTGTAGCGAATTTGACCGGCTGTTTCGGCTATGATCTGTAAATAGGCCATCAGATCGTTTTCAGCAAATTTCGGAGCTAATTGACGATAACGTTCCAGATAATTATCCGAACTATCGATTAAATCGGTGGATTGCATCGTGTTGGTTATTAAAAGGTTACGAAAATGCTCTTCCAGCCCCAGCAAAAATTCATTGAGATCGTAACCGGATGTAAAGATTTCCCGGGCTTTGAGAACGAGGTCTTTTATATTCCCCTCTTTGACAGACTCGGTCAGCTCGAAATAGATATCCTGGTGAATAACGCCGAGCGCCTGCGCCACCTCTTCAAACGTGACCGTTTCACCGCTGAATGAAATAATCTGATCGAGGATGCTCTGGGCATCGCGCATGGAACCGTCCGCCTTTTTGGCAATCTGCAGCATCGCTTCTTCTTCAATTTCGATGCCATCGGTCTGACAAATGTACCTGAGATGCTCCATGATGACATTGAGCGGGATGCGGCGAAAATCGAAACGTTGACAGCGGGACAGTATGGTCGGCGGAACGCGGTGGATTTCTGTGGTCGCAAAGATGAACAAAGCATGCGCCGGCGGTTCTTCAAGCGTTTTTAACAGGGCGTTAAACGCCTCCTTTGTCAGCATGTGGACTTCATCGATAATGTAAATACGGTAGCGGCCCAGCGATGGTGTGAATCGAATTTTTTCACGCAGATTACGTATTTCATCGATCCCGCGGTTGGAAGCGCCGTCGATTTCCAGCACATCCATGGAGTTTCCGTTGGTAATGGCTTTGCAGGAAGCGCATTCGTTACAGGGCGTTGCGGTGGGCCCTTTTTCGCAATTAACCGCTTTGGACAGGATACGCGCCGTGGTTGTTTTACCGACGCCGCGCGGACCGGTAAATATATAGGCATGGGCGATTCTTTGATTGCTGATGGCGTTGGAAAGCGTTCGGGAAACATGTTCTTGCCCGATAATTTCGTTGAACTGCTGCGGTCGCCAGCGGCGGGCGATAACCACGTAAGACATAATACTATCGGCTCCTGTTAAACTAAAAAGCCAGGAAACCCCACGGCACATAGAACAAACACTGACCGCTGCTTCCTTCCGGACCTGACGGAGTTGGGTGCCGCCCTATTGCGTGGGACCTGGCTCAAACTTGGTTCTATGCGAACGAAACGCGTAATAGATGGAAATTGTTCATCTGCAAAGATCTTCTCGCTTTCAGAAGCAAAAATGTAATAAATGGAAATTATGGAGTCAATTCAAATTACGATTTACCTGACAACCGCTAGACAAAATATAATGACCGCGAGGAGACGGCCCGCCGGGCCGTCTCAAACAATCATTAATCCGCCGTCAACCGGGTAGGGGCATTGCATGCAACGTCTCTACCAAAAGTGGTTACGACGCCGACCGTTGTTAATTCAAATAACCGGCCGGACGAATCTGTTATATGCTGCCTGAAAACACGATTCAATACTCCGACGGCGTTTCAATTCAAAGGCAATAGAAACGCTCCACGAAACGTCTCTTCAAAAAACCGGGATGGTTTGTTTTGCATTGGCATCTTCAATTATATTGTATGAAATCATAATCGTATAGAGGGGCATTCGATGAAAACAACCAGAAGAACCTTTATAAAAGCAATGGGAATGAGCATCCCCGTATTAACCGCCCCGGGATTTGTTTCTTTCTGCAGCAGGCAGACCGAACAGCCCAATATCATTTTTATTATGAGCGATGACCACGCCGATAACGCCATGAGCTGTTACGGCAAAAGTCTCATCCAAACACCTAATATCGATCGAATCGCAGACGAAGGCGTTCGATTTCGCAACAGCTTTGTAACCAATTCCATTTGTGCGCCAAGCCGCGCCGTACTTCTAACGGGCAAATACAGTCATAAAAACGGGCTGCGCGACAATCGCGATACTTTCGACGGAAGCCAGCCGACGTTTCCGAAAATGCTGCAACAGGCCGGCTACAATACCGCTTTGGTGGGTAAATGGCACTTGAAAAGCGAACCCACCGGTTTTGATGACTGGCGCATTCTGCGGGGGCAGGGACAATACTACAATCCGGTGTTCAATGAAAACGGGCGCGAGAACACATATACCGGTTATACGACGGATATCATAACCGATTTGGCGCTCGAAACTTTGGAATCTCTGAAGGGTCCGCAACCCTTCTGTATGCTGGTGCATCATAAAGCCCCGCACCGTAACTGGATGCCGAACACCAAACATCTCGACGTATTTGAAGATATTGACATCCCTCTTCCCGAAACCTTTTACGACGATTATGAGGGCCGGCCGGCCGCGGCTGCCGCCGATATGCGGATCGGGGATATGTACCTGTCGCACGATCTTAAGATAAAAGAAGAATACCTGCAACGGGAAACCGGCAGCGGAGGTAAAGCCGCATTCGCCGAACAGGCCGTCGAAGCGTGGCAAAATATGTACGATCGCCTCACCGATGAACAAAAGAAAGCCTGGGACGCCCATTACGATCGCATCAACAAAGAGTTCAAAGAGAAGAAACGAAACGGCGATGATCTGCTGAGATGGCAATATCAGCGCTATATTAAAGATTATCTGCGGTGCGTTTTATCGATTGATGAAAACATTGGGCGGTTACTGGACGCGCTCGATGTTGCCGGTCTGAGCGAAAACACCCTGGTGATTTATACGTCGGATCAGGGCTTCTATCTTGGTGAGCACGGTTGGTACGACAAACGCTTTATGTACGAAGAATCCCTCAGCATGCCGCTGGTGATGCGTTATCCGCAGGAAATCGAATCCGGGCAAACGATCGATCATCTGGTAATGAATCTGGACTTTGCGCCCACCATGCTGGATTATGCCGGGGTTCCCGTCCCGAAGGATATGCAGGGCCGATCCCTGAAAACGCTCATTCGCAATCCCGACAAGACGGATTGGCGTAAAGTCATCTACTACCATTATTACGAATATCCCCACGGCTGGCATAACGTAAAACGTCATTACGGCATTCGTACAGAGCGTTATAAACTCATTCACTTTTATCACGATATCGATCATTGGGAATTATTCGATCTGAAAACCGATCCCAATGAATTAGATAATCGCTATGATGATCCCGAGTACGCCGAAATCGTGCAACAACTGAAGAAAAAAATAAAGGAATTGCAGGAATATTACGGCGATACCGATTTTGAACAATAAAAGCCCATTCAATAAAAAAAAGCCGGAGATTCGATCCTCCGGCTTACGATCTATGTAATACAAACTGCTAAAGCGATTCCACAGCTCCCAAATGGGATCAGAGATCTTCTTCCGGCGGTTCCATACCAAAACGACGATAATTAACGCCGATATAATCTTTCTGATCCTCGGGGACTTCTTCATCGGGATAAATGGCTTCAACGGGGCATTCCGGTTCACAGGCGCCGCAATCGATGCATTCTTCGGGATGTATGTACAGCATCTCATTGGCCTCGCGCATCTTCTCTTTACCCTCTTCGGTTTCGAAGGAGTGGTTCTCAGCCGGATAGATACAATCCACGGGGCAGACTTCCACACAGCTTGTATCGCAAACAGAGCGGCAGGGGTCGGTGATAATATAAGTCATTATTTATCCTCCTGTTGAAAAACAGATATGTTATTGTGTCATCAATCCATTTATAAGGAACGCATGACGGTAACGCAAATAAAATACGGTTCCTTTGCGTCGCCTCAACTTTTTCGTTAATCAGGCGCGATTCAACTCTGTTTTTTATATTTATATTCCGCTGTTAACAATAAGGCATGTTCATATTATCGCTCTTCCTTTATATCCCTTTCCCCGGTATGCACAACAGGATGTAAAATGTACTACTCTGGATTCTCCCTTCAGGGACAAAATATTTGTAGCAAAGCCCCACTCCTTAAAACAATGGCCGTCCCGTAAGGGACGCGACAGTGAGCATGTTGCCCCATTCTGATATGGCGTCCCGATTGGACGCTATCGAATTCGGCCATGCATTACCTTCATTCTGCAAATATTTCGTTCCACGGAACGGATAAAAGTGGGCCCGCCCTGACATGGATAAATCACAAAGTGCGAATTGCAATTAACAAATCCCGATACCCGGGACAGGTAAAAGTCAATGATCCGAACTAAACTCCCAAACCGTTTTGGTCATGTATGATTTTCTGTCCCCAAAGCAAAAATTTCATGACCGATGTAATAAAAGATCGTATTACGGATACAATTTAAATTTAAAACCACCGATGATGAACGATCCCGTAGTTGATTATCATTCGATTTATGTACAAATTACAGCAATCCTAATACGGAATGACGCCGATATGATGAACAAAAAAACGTGGCCACTTGCACTTCTTGCATTTATTTTGATCGGAACCGGCAGTCTCAAAGCCCAGGCATTGCAGGGATTCATTGCCGACAGCCTCCGCTCTGATGATTCACTCGCGGTTGATACACTGTACACGGCGCCGGACTCGCCCGATACACCCAAAAAAGCAGAACAGCCCGTTGTTGAAAACGATCCCTTTTTTATAACGGCGCGGGGCCGGTTACAAAAAGATTCCATCGCCAGCGATCAAACCGTCTACCGCTTTAAAAATCTTATCCACCAAAATTATACGGGTTTTGCAGACGTGTTTCGCCGCAACCCCGCGATCCAGGTTTTCGATTTCATGGATATGGGCCAACCGCGCTATGTGGCTTCTTTTAATCTGCTGCCGCACCAAAGCGGTCTGATCATGGACGGCATTTTATTGAACGATCCCGTAACCGGTATGTTTAACACCCGTAATATTCCGCTGGATATGATCAGCGCCATTGAGGACGGCAGCGCCGCATTTGCTATGAATGCCCGGGCCGTTCTGAACGACGCCGTCCATTTACATTCCAGAAATCTGCAACCCGTGGAGCCCTATACGCGCATCATGTATCGCGAGGGCGATTTCGGCTACACCGACCTGGATATCTCCTTCGCCCGAAAATTCAGCGACCGTTTGACCGTTGAATTGGGCGGCATCAATAAATACTACAATCTCAGCCGCTACCACGGTTTCAACTATCGCAGCGGCGTTCGCTATGCGCTGACGCCCAATCTGTACACCCGCGGACGCCTGCACATGAACCGGGAACAGGTTTGGCTGCGCAACCAATCGCACTTTCCGTTGCATAAATACCGGGAAGACCGCGACGCTTTTTATAACGACTGGATTTATCTTACCGCAGACGATACCAGCGCATATTGGCACGGCCAGCTGGCCCTGACCCGGGATCGCAAAACGTTCCGATCCGACGTCGATTCGTTCCGGGTGGATCAATACCACCAGAATTATCAAGCCGGACTTATGCGTCGGATGCATTTCAATGATACTTCCCTGCTGCTGGCATTGAATCTTTACCAGTACCGCTTTTGGGGGACGCCGTATCGCAACCTTCGGATAGACAGCGGAGCGCGATCGCGGATACAATGGCAATTACCGCTCGCCCGGAATCTGAGTTTACAACCGTCGCTGAATATGCATTACCGCTACGGAGAAGATCCGCTCTGGTCCGGCGCTATGTTGCTCGATTGGCGGCAATCATTTTTAAAGACGGCGATGAGCGCCCGCTTCGACCAACGCTATCCGCTGCCCGCGGAGACTATTTTCCACTATCAGGAAATTGCGGGTAATGAGGATATTCGCGATGAATCGATGTGGCAGATGCAAGCCCGCGCGACGTTAAACATTGAACAATCATTTGGCGTCTCCGGCCGCTTAATCTACGGATCCCTGCACAACGAAATTCGATTCCGCGACAATCGCTTCGTTAACGGCGCCGATCGCGACTGGCTTCTGGCTATCGGCGATGTTCATTATGAGATTTCTAAATTCCGCTTTTCCGCCGGGGGGCACATCAGCGCCGCTCAAACACGGCTTTCGCCGCGGCGATCCTCCTGGCTGCGATTGCAATATCACGACCGCTGGCTGGACGGCGCCATCATCATCGACGCCGTCGGAAATTTCCGCTGGATCGGAGGCCACCACCGTCTTTATTACCAGCCCATGCTGGAACGTTTTTATTACGACGCCGGTATTTCCGAAGGCGGATACTATACGTTCAGCTATAAACTGGCGGCTACCGTTAAACAAGCGGAATTGTTCATGGAGATGGACAACCCCTTTTCCTATGATTATCAGTATATCTACGGCTACCCCGAATACTACCGCCGGGTGCGCCTTGGCGTAAATTGGGTACTGTGGGATTAAGACAACGCCGCCGTTTTATTTGGCCGGCGCGCTATGCAATCCCCTATGTTGCTTTTTTGCAACACACCCCGAAACCCAACCACCGAACATGGGATTTTTTCCCTTCCTCAAAAAAGGCAAAATGGGAATTATTCCCATAATCCGC
>CAZIVP010000035.1:0-14590 GCA_964542915.1 uncultured Calditrichaceae bacterium
AGTTCCATATTCTTTTATAAGGTTATTAAGAGTAGTCATACGTATTCGTTTCTTTTTATTCCAAGAATGATGATTGAACCTGCCACTTTTTTTTACAGCATTAATCCATTCAATTGACAACGAAGATATTGTATTTGAATCACTAATCATTAATTCCGCTTCACCCTCGGAAGCGCCCAATGCATTTTCAACAATTTTAAATTCTTTATGTTTTCCAAATGATTTTCTTAATATTTTTACACAATTTTTTTGAGGTTCGGCAGCAACCACGTGTGCATCTAATTTTAAAAATATTTTCGTTCTGTTACCTATATTTGCACCTATATCAAAAACTAGATCCCCATTTTTAATAAATTTAGAATAAAATTTAAATTTCTTTTCGTCTTCACTCGTCCATTTTTTATTTTGTTTTATGGCTCTATAATATCTAATTATTGAATATAATTGTTTGAACATAAATATTTCTTTATGTTTTTTTAATAACATTGCTTTAATTATTTTCATTAAATCATATTATTTTTGAATTATACATTAATTTGTCATTTGAATAATCGTAGTTTAACATATGCTTATTCAATGGTTTAAGGTTTAATTTAGGCTCAACTGTTTTAAATCCATCATATCCAAAAAACATAAATTCTCGAAAGTAATTTTTTTTAATAATCTCAATAAGTCTGTCAGAGTAATATTTTTTATAATCATGTATTCCTGTGTATCTCTGTTTAGGAATTAATTTAATGTCAAAATTATAATATTTAGCTAATTCATATATATCTTCATCCAAATATTCCTGTCTATTTACCCAATCAACTATACATTTATTTCTTTCATTAAACATTTGTAAAAACAAAAATTTTCTTGATGGCCATATATTTTCTCTATTAAGTATATTATCTATCAAATAGTCAAAACCTCTTGATGCAAGTTGATAATCATAATGCCTTCCAATTGTTTGTTTATTTACACTTGTTTTCCCTAATACATGATAATAATATGACACAAAAAAAGTTAAAGGATTTCTTACAGTTGTAAAAAGAAAAAAATCTTTAAGTTTGTATTCTTTGATTGGAAATAATCCAAAGGGTACAAAGTTGTCACTCTTTGAATCCCTCAAAACCACATGAGATGGTGTTAAAAATGAAAACTGATTACGTAAAGTATTTATTGATGATCCGCCCGTTTTTGGTATGTGTATAAACGCAGGCGGCTTTTTTCCAATTTTTTTATATTTATTTTTTATTTTTATATTGTTAAATAAAAATTTTGGTTTAATGTTAAAATATCCGATAATTAGAAATAGGGGATATAAAATTTTGCTTTTACTTGAAGAAGCTGCCCAATGCTTTAGCCACTTTGGAAACAATTGAAATCCTTTATAATTATATTTTAGTCTTTATAAGGTTAAATATTTCAATGCTCTGTTTATAATTCATCAATATTTGAGCAACTATGATTATAGTCAATAAAACTAAAATTAAAATTAAAATATTTAATAAATTACTTTGAAATAATATATTATAATTAATGAATAAATCTTTTATATAATATCCTATCATAATTACAGGCAATATTAATGTTAACATTGTTCTAACAACTGAGACGCTTATGTTTATAGAATCACTTATTACGTATAAATAATATAACATCACAAAGCTCCAAAAAATAAATGTTGCAATGCTTAATGCTGATATAAAATAAATTGGTTGAAACTTCATAATCGCAAATAATAAAGGTGATGTCAAAATAAATGGAAATGCTATGGCATTAATTTTTATCAACTTATTAGCTTTAATTTCATTCAAAAATATAATAGTAACAATACCCTGAATAATTTTACCTATCCCCCAAATTCCTAAAATTTGTACGTATTCTGCAGCGTTATGCCATTGATCTCCCATTAACCAAGGAATAATCCAGTCTCCCATTACTATTAATATTAAACAAGGAATACATGAAATTATAAATAAAACATTAGTAATTAACCTATAACTATCAATCTTTTTTTCATTCTTAAATCTAGCCATATGTGCCAATGCTGGGGTAGATAATGATGTCCGTATAGAACTATCCGGTTTTAAAGCTAAAGTGCTAGCACGTTCATATTGTCCCAATACTTGTACAGAATAAAATTTCCCGAATATCAATTTATCCAATGATTGAATAAATCCACTTAATAATCTAAATACAACTATCTCCACACTAAATTTAAGACTTTCTTTATACTTCTTAATCGTATATATAGGAACAAATTTATACTTTATATTTAGTACGATTTTTGTACCAACCAACTTAACAAATTTATCTACGATTAATTTAATAATTAAAGACCATACTCCTAAACCTGAATAAGCTGATCCAATAGCTGACCCAATCCCTGCAATTAAACTTGAAGTATTTATGTAAAACAGCTTATCAAACTTTTTCGAACGAGTTAAAATATTAAGAGTTTGTTGACTGAAAGAATTAAATAAAACAGAAATTGAATAAACAATTGTTAGCGATAATATTATAGGTTTGTTGTATAAGGCACTTAAAAAAGGTGCAACAATTATCAAAATAAACATGTTTAATATACCTAGATATATATTCATCGTATGAAATGCGTTTATCGCATCATTATCAATATTTTCCATTTTAATATATGCTGGTTTTAAACCTAAATTAAGCAATGGAAGAAATAAATAGTGTGTAGCCATTATAATTCCCACAACCCCAAAATCTTTGGGAGTTAGTAATCTTCCTAATATTGCAAGACTTAAAAATGTAAGTATAATGCTTACTATTTGATTAATAAAAGAAAACAACCCACTTCTTACTGCATTCAAAATAAGATTACTCTACTAATAATATAATTAATATGGTATTTATTTTGTTATATTTTTATCCATTTTTGTGGTACTAATTCATTTAATTTTTTATTATAATATGAATCTCTATACCAAAACTTTGGAGAAATAATAATTTTTTTTTCATTTTTATTGAGCCAAGCAGACCACCAACTAAATGTACTATTTGCTATTATATTATGTTTACATAATGACATTAAATACATCTCAAAATAATCACAACTTGATTTAGTCTTTTCTACAATTTTTTTTCTTATTTCAAAATTAAAATTTTCTTTAATCCATTTTGTATCATCTGAGAAAACAAAAAAAAATGGGTTTTGTATTTTTTGTTTAATATAATCTATTGCGTTTCTATAATAGTCTAATCCACAAACTCCATGTCTATTAAAAGTTTTTTTATTTTGGACATAATCTCCTCTTCTAACATGGATAGCTACTGATTCAGTATTATTAATTAAATTAGCTAACCTTGAATTATTTATTTCTTTCACTTTTTTAAACTTAAAATCATTCATTAAAATATATTCAATATTTTTTACATATACTAATTTTTGCCAATATCCGTCTAGATACACATTCTCATATCTTTTAACTTTCTCCACATTGAATGACCCTTCTTTCAAATGTGTATCTTTTATCCCGTTTAACTTATACCAAATTTTTCCAAACAATGTATTTGTATTTGTTTTAAGTTTATTAATTTCTTCTTGTTCTGCTAAATTTAAGTTAATTCCAAAAACTTTATTTAATTCAAATCCATTATGTAATTTATAACTTTTAAAGTCTGTAATATCTGCTTTTACATACAAACCTTGTTTCTGTAAATATCGATAAAACGCATATTGAAACATCTGATTACCTAATCCGCCAATAATCCTTACAATAACCATATTCAAGCTATATTAATTAATTCCTGCAAAATCTGTAGCACTTACTAGAAATGGTTTATAAATGACATATCTCATATTAACATGATCATTATCATTCGCATCATAAATTTTGTTTTGAATATCATATTCACTAATTGTTCCCCAATAATTGTTTAACGCATTTACTGAATCTTTTACAGTAGAAGTGTTCATTTCAATGATATAATCACTTGTATTTATAAAATTATTCATATGCATTTCTATTTCTAACTGGTTCCCAAGATGTGACACTTTTTTTAAAAAAATATTCGTATTATTGTTTATAAAATTATTTTCTTCCACATTGATATCAGTTTTATCCGAAGCAGTCATACCTATTTCAGTATTTTCAAACTGATTATTTCCAATTTCGCCGTTCACTTTTACCAATATTAAATCATTCACTTCATTGTTAAAATAATTGTTAGCAATTTTCAGAGAATCTAAATCAAAACCATCAATTCCATTGCCATTATTAATGACTATACTTTTTTCTAATAACACATACATCGATTCATTTATGACTGCTCCTATATTAGAATTATTAAATATAACATTTGTTAATCTACAAGGGGTTTCATTTACTATTAAACCATTTGCATTATAATTTTGAAAAATACAATTTTCTACCTCTGCGTTGGTTCTCGACATAGTAAATTCTATTGAATTTATTAAAAACAGATTCTTTAAGTTTAACTGGCTCTGATTTTCAAACTTCAATTGAACATCTGTGTTAGTGCCATTTGTAAAAAAATAACTTTTAAGATTATTAGTACAATTAAAATCTCCTCTTATAGTTACCGTACTATTCCTAATAAACAAAAAGGTATTCACGCCCTTCAACTGAAGTTGGCTGTTTGCATCAAAATACGCATCTCCGTCAATTTGGATGAAATCATTTTCAAAGGCATATTGCCCGCTGTAGCTTCCTTTAAGAATTTTTGCTTTTTTCAAGATCATATTCACTGTTTTATTTACATTCCATTTATAACGCCACCCAAAACTGTCCTTTTCCGCCACCACATTGTACGTACCGTTTTTCACTTTTTCGATTGTCCATCTGCCCTCAGCATTAGTGGTGGTATTATAAACCGATTCATGTTCCCGGTGGTCGAATTCCTTTTCCTGGCTGATGTGCACGCCAATGTCGGGGTACTGCTTGTTGATCCGCACCAGCGCCGTGTCCAGCTCCACCGGCTCGTAGAGGCTTACCTTTACGCCGCTGTGGTCCGTCTCGCCCTCCAGCGTCACCGTGCCGGAAAAGGTAACCGTGTCGTCATTGGAGCCGGAAGGGTTGCTGCAATACCATAGCAAGCAAATAGAACTTATAAAGATAATCAAGTATAAAAAATTGAAACGCTTACTCAATATTCGCTTTGTACGTTTAAAAACTAACATAATTGTACATTTCTCTATTAAATTTATGGTCATAAATTACTATTTACCATTTTCTCTCTACTTGGTTCTTTATCTTTAACAGGGTAGTACGATTTATACCACGCCACAAACTTTTTAATGCCTTTTTTTAAATCGGTCGTTGGGCGGTAATTAAAATCCTTCTCAAGATCCGACACATCGGAATCGGTGGTAATAACATCGCCCGGCTGGAGGGGTAGATACCGTTTTTCTGCTTTTTTGCCCATCACCTCCTCAAGGTGCTCGATAAATGTTTTCAGATTGATCGGTTTGGAATTGCCGATGTTATATAATTTATACGGCGCGATCGAAACAGAAGGATTGAGCTGTTTAACCTTCAAATCATTACGCCACCCGGGTGCGTTTGTTAAAATTGTGAAGACGCCTTCAACGATATCGTTTATATAGGTAAAATCGCGGTACATTTCACCGTTATTATAGACATCTATTGGCTTGTCATGCGTAATGGCGTTGGCGAATTTCAAAATGGCCATATCCGGTCGCGTCCACGGCCCGTAAACCGTAAAAAAACGAACACCGGTTGTCGGTAGGTTATATAAATAGCTGTAAGTGTGCGCCATCAGTTCATTGGATTTTTTGGTTGCCGCGTAAAGACTAATGGGATGGTCCACATTATCGGATGTGGAAAGCGGCATTTTGCTGTTTAGTCCGTAAACGCTTGAACTGCTTGCGTAAACCAAATGTTGGATATGATGGAAGCGGCAGCATTCCAGTAAATTAGCAAATCCGATGATATTGCTTTGTATGTAAGCATCTGGATTCACGACGGAATAGCGCACGCCCACCTGCGCCGCCAGATGAACCACAAAGTCAAATTGTTCCGTTTCAAAAAGTTTTATGAGATTTGCCTTATCGCTTAAATCCAGTTTAATAAAGGTGTAGTTTGGATGTTTTTTACTACTCGTAAAGGCATCGTATTCTATTTTATCTCTATCGACGCCGGCTTCTTCCACCCGGTCGTATTTAAGATTCACATCGTAATAATCATTGATATTATCCAATCCCACAACATTCCAATCATCCTCAAGTAACAGTCGTTCTACAAAATGAAAGCCAATAAACCCCGCTGCACCGGTAACCAGTATTTTATGCATAAAATTGATTCTCGTTAATGATACATTTGATAATTTATATATCCTCTTTGTTCTCTATTCGGTTCGATTATCAATTACTTTATATCTTTTTAAACTGTTAATTATTTACGGTTTACTCTTTTCTATCTCTGCGTTCTCGGCGGTAGCCTGTTTTCTCTTTACGCTTTTCTCATTCCTTCATCTGTGAATATCTGTGGTTCAATCTTATCTCTCCGCCAGTGGGCGCACACGTCGCCGGGAAGGGCCTTAAGGTTTGTGGTACAGTCGCACTCCTTTCCCTGTTTTGCAAGGCGGAACGGGGAGAGGCCGGGAGAGGGGCTTCGTTTAACTCACCGCGCAAAAGCACGGTGTTAATGAAAAAACCAATAACGCTCAACGTTCAAATCACCTTCAATCCTTATCACCCTATTATCCTGTTAACTGCACTTAGCTTTCGGCTGACGGCTCATTCAGAAATTAGAAAACAGAAAAGCGTACCAATTTCCCCTAATAACCTCATTGCCTCTTTACGCTTTACGCTTTTCTATCTCAGCGTCCTCGGCGTTCTCGGCGGTTCCCTGTTTTCTCTTCTATTGCTTCCTGCGGATCCTTTATTCAGGGCTATAAATGATTATTTGTGGATCTTCTACTTTTTTAAAATTGGTGTCGGCTGTTAGAACAGGAAGATTCAAAAATTTTGCTGTCGCCGCAATAATAGCATCAGGAAGCTTTAATCCCTTTGTCTTTCTAATTTCAATGGTATCCTCTTTGATTTTTGCATTTATATCAAAGATAATGATGTCGTTCAGAAATGTTCGAACGATATCCTCCTCTTCTTTTGTAAACTGTTTAAATACCCGTAATTCCAACTCAGAAATAAATGATATATAAACATGGGACTGATCTAACAGTTCGGCAACTTTAAGATCGCCAGCCAACAGATAAATGGCAATATTGGTATCAATTAAATATCTATTGCCATTCATTTCTAAGCCTTTTTTGTATAATAAGGGCATCTTCGGAAATCTTTATTTTTCCGGCATATTTTTTAGTATCAAGACCCTTATCGTTTAACCGCGCTAATTTTTTGCTATAAATTGTCTTGCTTTCCGCTTTTTTGATCGTGATCATTTTCTTATCGTCTCCTTTTGTAATCATAAATGCTTTAATGAGCTATCAGTATTAGCTTTCGGCTGACGGCTCATTCAAAAATCTGAAATAAGAAAACAGAAAAGCGTACCAATTTCTCCTAATAACCTCATTGCCTCTTTACGCTTTGCGCTTTTATCTTTTCTTTATCCGTGCTTATCTGTGTCCATCCGTGGTTAAATATTTTCTTTCTCAGCGTCCTCGGCGGTTCTCTCTTTCGCATGGCGGAACGGGCAGAAACCGGGAGAAAGGTAGGGGATGTCTTTTACGTCCACCGCGCTAAAGCACGGTGTTAATGTAAAAACCAAAAAACCCTCAATGTACTCGCCGCTTTCACTGGTTCCCTGTTTTCTCTTTACGCTTTACTCTTTTCTTTCCCTGCGCTCGCTGCGTCCTCTGCGGTTACGCTTTCTTTGCCGCCCCATCCCAAACCCCTTCCCTCCCGAAACTTCGGGACAGGGAAGAGCTTACCGATGCAGGCATATCTTTACTTTGTCCTTTTAACTTTTACTTATCCTCAGTCCCTATCCCATGAGCTCATAATTCCCGGATTCGGATTTTCTTTACCGTTATGACGACAAATTTTCTGAAAAGAGCATCTCCGTATTTGCTAATTACTTTAATTAGCGATTTCGTAATCCCCGCCAATTCACTACTCTTGTAGCGTAAAAATAGTATACCTACATTATGATAGCCATGCACAAAGACCCATCCGCCAAAATCACTGTCTTCCGTAATGAGTATGGCTGAACTGTTATTAACGCGAGTGACAATTTCATGGTCGCTCAATCCTGGCTCTTCTTCTTAAATATATTGAACCGGGTATCCCTTTTCCCTTAAAGCTTTCACAATGTTTTGATTTACACACTCATCCGCATAGAAGTTAAGAGGCAAGCAATTCCTCCCGGGAAATAACATCCGCAGTATAGGCTAGTGCAGCGCGTACATCATCTTTCTCTAATTTAGGATAACCGTCCAATATGTCCTCTATTGTGGCGCCTTCAGACATTTTTTTGATAATGAGTTCCACTGTTATTCTTGTGCCCTTAATGCACGGCTTGCCAAGCATTACATTTGGATTTACCGATATTCTCTCTTTGTAATTCATTATATAAATCCTGTCATTTATTAATATCGACTTATGATGAAATTCAAAAAAGTTTAGATATCGTTTTAACTATCCGTTCAATCATTTTGTTGAAAACAGGCGATTGATTCAAAGATCAGAAAAGCGAAATTAGAAAATGTACCAATTCTTCTCTACTACCCTCTTTCCTCTTTACGCTTTTCTATTTTCTATCCCTGCGTCCTCCGCGTTCTCGGCGGTTCTCTCTTTCGCATGGCGGAACGGGCAGAAACCGGGAGAGAGGTGGGGGATGTCTTTTACGTCCACCGCGCTAAAGCACGGTGTTAATGTAAAAACCGAAAACGCTCAACGTTCGAGTTACCATCAAGCCGTAATACTCTTATTCCCTTATCTCCTCTTTGCGCTTTACGCTTTTCTCTTTTCTATCTCTGCGTTGTCCGCGTTCTCGGCGGTACCCTGTTTTCTCTTTCCTTTGCTCTTCCATAAATCAACATTTTCAATTAATTCAGGCGTAAATCAATCTGCCTTTTGGTTCAGGTATTTCTCTTCCCAGTTCTTTTGCCGTCTCTATCCATTCCGATATAACCATTTTGGCATTTTTAAGCGCCTCTTCGTAAGATGCGCCGTCGGCCATGCAACCCGGCAGTTCCGGCACTTCTGCAATATATGAATGATCTTCTTCACTCCAATAGATAATCATTTCGTATTTTGGCGACTCCATTTTCAGCCCTCCAATTTATATTTTAAAATGATATTTCTAACTTGCTTCACTCGATAAGCTTTGGCTTATGCGTCTGGCAATGGCTGTATATTAATGATTTCTTTGACATCCAATCTGTAAAATATATGATGGCTTCCTTTTATTCTTTCCTCAAATTCTAATTGCTTTAAAAGATTACATAAATCTTTAAATTCAATATTTTTGTCTGAAGTTCCCTTGAGTATTTGATATAAAAGCTTGTTTTTCTTTGGCATACAACAATAATGATTCTTCGTCTTAATATCTGATTCAAACTTTAATGCGCATGTCCGATACTCCGTTTCCCACTCATTCGATAACCGTATTTTCTCATATCGGTCGTTCAGCTTTTAGCTTCCAGCGGGTAGTTAATTAGAAATCAGAAACAAGAAAACGGAAAAGAGTACCCATTGTCTCTACTACCCTCTTTCCTCTTTACGCTTTCCTCTTTTCTATCTCTGCGTTCTCTGCGCTCTCGGCGGTTCCCTGTTTTCTCATTCCTTTAATTCAAGCCACCCTTGTTTTAAGAACGTCTTCACTGATATTAATACTATAGGATAAAATCGTCTTCAGGTCGATACGCTTCGATGCATCTAAAATTTCGATGCCTACAATTTTATCCTCATTTGTGGTATCCAGATTGACGCCTTCGGTTAGCTCAACAGCTCCATCCGGCGTCCGATCGCTTAATTTTATGTATAAAGCATCTACCTCGTGATCATAATTGATTTTCATATCACAGTCCTTTTTTTAATGGATATATCGTTATAATAATTACGTTCTCATTGCTGAGATCGTAGACTATTTTTAACGGAAACTTTTTTTCTTTGATCCGCATCAAAATGGAGTTTCTTCCTTCAACCGGCTTTTGTTTATTCAGAAAGGAAATAACGGTCTGTTCTTTTATTTTATATAATTTTGCCCGGCGTTTCGCATGCCTTGAAAATCGGATATCCACTCACAAATCTCTAAATTCAAAATCCAGAAAAATATCATTGAGTCAATTAAGAAGTTTGATTTTCAGGTGCTCTTACAAAAAGAATATATGCGCTTATAATGAATTTATTGGTTAATCTTTCGTCCTTACTCTTTTCTATCTCGGTGTTCCCGGCGCCCTCGGCGGTTCCCTGTTTTCTCTTTACGCTTTCCTCTTTTCTATCTCTGCGTCCTCCGCGTTCTCGGCGGTTACGCTTTCTTTACTTTTTCTATTTAACTTTTTATCCCGAAGGGACCGCTTCGCGGCCCTTCGCTCAGCTTTTTTACTTGAATACTGTTTTCTCTTTACTATTTTCTCATTCTTTCATCCGTGGTTAACTCTTTTCTCTCCGCGCTTAATTTTTCGCGGATTCAGCATATTTTCCAATCAGATTCGAATAAAACACTTCAAGGTCTTGCAAAGAATGTTTAAGAATTTGTTTTAAAATCTTAATATCAAGTTCACTGTAATCATGAATAGCGATATTCCTGAATCCAACCATCTTTCTGAGCCGTTCCGCCAATTCATTGGAAATGACATGTTGTTTTGCCAGAATAGTAAAATTTTCGTTCACCGTTTTTGCAACGCCCCAGCCTTCGCTGGTAACGATGTGTACGGCCATATCAATCGCCGCTTGAATAGCGCGCTGCAGATTGAATACAACAATATCCTGGATATCCTGGTTTTCTAAGGATTCAGGCTTAAATGCGGTGACATCGCCGATTCTTTTCAGACATCGCTGCATATGATTGGTCTTTTCAATCAGGATATCTTTATCCGGCAAAAATGCGCTCCTTTAATAGATTGTCTTCCTGCGTTTTCCGGTAATATTTAAGATCGTAATAGGCGTTAACCATCCGTATGACAAAATAGTCTCTAATCCGACTGTTGCGGTTAAATATTTCGATTCCATTGCTAATGACCTGCATAGCGAAAATGGGCGAGGCGCCGTTCAGTATACCAAGATCAATTTCTGCACCAATGAATTGTTCTAATTGATCCCTTACATCGAGTATCCGTTCTGTATCGGTATTTGTATTGAATAATACGGCGATATCCACGTCGCTGTCCCGGTGCATCTGTTCGCCAAGGGACGAACCAAATTGGAAGACAAGTTGAATATCCGACTGTTTGTTCAGATACGCTCTGATAGCATCGAGCCGATCTTTTACCTTTACATGCATTATATTTTAATGTTTCAATTTAAATGGTTTGCATTTTTTCCCTGACTACTCTTTTCTCTATCTCTTATCCGTGCTTATCTGACCGTTTCTTTAGAAATCAGAAATTAGAAACCGAAAAGCGTCCAAATTCTTCCCTACTACCCCTTTTTTACTTTTTCCTTGATTACGCTTTCCTCTTTTCTATCTCTGCGGCCTCGGCGTTCTCGGCGGTTACGCTTTCTTTACCGCCCCATCCCAAACCCTTCCCTCCCGAAACTTCGGGACAGGGAAGGGCTTAGAGTGGTGCATAATTATTCGTTTGTTTCTTTTTACGCCACCGCGCTAAAGCACGGTGTTAATAAAAAAACCAATAACGCTCAACTCTTTTTTCTTTCCTTTATCCGTGAACATCTGTGTCCATCCGTGGTTAACTCTTATCCCGTTTTTACATTTTTACGTAACGCCTTTGCCGGCCTGCTCCCGGTACCACTCATACGTCCGGGCGATTCCTTCCCTTAAAGGTATGCGATGTTTCCAGCCCAGCGCGTGCAAACGCGAGACGTCCAGCAACTTGCGCGGCGTGCCGTCCGGTTTGGAGGCGTCATATTTCAGTTCCCCTTCGTATCCCACAATTTCCCTGATGAGCAGCGCCAGGTCCCTTATGGAAATGTCCTCGCCGACGCCGATATTGACAAAGGCGGACTCGTTGTATTGGTTCATCAAAAACAGGCAGGCGTCCGCCAGATCGTCCACATGCAGAAACTCGCGCCGCGGGTTGCCGCTGCCCCAAATCTGAACATACGGTTTGTTTTCGACTTTGGCCTCGTGGAACTTGCGTATTAGCGCCGCGAACACATGGGCGTTGCGCAGATCAAAACTATCGTTCGGACCGTATAGATTGGTGGGCATAACGGAGATAAAGTTCGTTTCATACTGGTGGTTGTATGCCTCGCACATTTTGAGTCCGGCAATCTTGGCGATGGCGTACGGTTCGTTGGTCGGTTCCAGCGCGCCGGTCAGGAGATGTTCTTCTTTCATGGGCTGCGGCGCGTGCTTGGGATAGATGCAGGAGCTGCCCAGAAAGAGCAGTTTTGCAACGTCGTTCCGGTAGGCGTTATGAATCACATTGTTTTGAATCTGCAGATTTTCGTACAGAAATTGCGCCCGGTAGGTGTCGTTCGCCAGGATGCCGCCCACTTTGGCGGCCGCCAGGAAGACGTATTGCGGTTTTTCCTCGGCGAAGAAATCGCTTACCGCCTGCTGGTCCAGCAGATCCAGTTCTTGCTGCGTACGTACAATCAGGTTGGAATAGCCCTCGGCCTGCAACTTGCGCACAATCGCGGACCCTACCATGCCCCTATGCCCGGCGATGTATATTTTAGAAGATTGCTTCATTTGATTAACCACAGATTTACACAATTTTTCACAGCTAATTATTTAAAGTTTTTTTGGGCAAAATTTATGTCGCTAACACAATGGTTTTATATAAATGAATCACTTCTCCCGTGGCAATTTTAGTTATTTATTTGATCGCAGATTTAACAGTCGGATCTAATAGATAAATCGTTTATATTGTAATTTATCTTTATATCCAAAATTTAATAAAAAGCCTACGTTTATTTGCGTCGCTTTTAAATCGTTCAATAATTGAGCTTTATGAATGGGTTCCAAGGATCGGCCACTTTTAATTTCTATAATGATCTTATTCTCAACAATAATGTCAGCTATATAATCTCCTGCTTTTTGGTTTCGGTAATAAACGGGAATAGGAATCTGATTTTTAGCTTCAATGTTCAAATGTTCCAGTTCGATTAGCATTGCATTTTCATAAACCCTTTCGAAAAAACCGTTTCCCAGCGTATTATAAACCGTAAATGCGGCTTGTAATATGGAACGAGATTCTACTTTATATAAAAATGGTTTATTTTCTTCTTGAGCTGCCATTAAGAACTTATACTTCGATTCCTTCAATTTAAAATCATTCGCATCTCATTTTATGTTCATGCTATCTGTGTCCATCCGTGTATATCTGTGGTAAAAACTAAAACCCTCTCTGCTTCACCTTCTCCCAATCCGCTTTGACCATAATTTTCACCAGCTCTTCAAAGGTAACCTTGTGCGCCCAGCCCAGTTCTTTCTTCGCTTTGCCGGCGTCGCCGACCAACAGGTCCACCTCCGTTGGGCGGTAATAACCGGGATCGATCGCAACCCTGACTTTGCCGGTCTTTTTTTCGATGCCCCGTTCGTGTTCGTTTGCGCCCTGCCATTCCAGCTCCATATCCATTTCTTTAAACGCCCGCCCGGCGAATTCGCGCACGGAGTGGGTCTCGCCGGTAGCGATCACAAAATCGTCCGCTTTATCGTGTTGTAAAATTAGCCACATCGCTTTCGCGTATTCCGGCGCATAGCCCCAGTCCCGTTTGGCGTTGAGGTTGCCCAGCAGCAGCGTCTCCTGCAAACCCTCCTTGATGCGCGCCGCAGCGCGGGAGATTTTACGCGTAACGAAGGTGCCGCCGCGTCTCGGCGACTCGTGGTTGAAGAGAATGCCGTTGCATGCGAAGATATCGTACGCTTCGCGGTAATTCTTGATGATCCAGTAAGCGTACAATTTCGCTACACCGTAGGGCGACCGCGGGTAGAACGGCGTCCGCTCCGACTGTGGAACTTCCTGCGCCTTGCCGTACAGCTCGCTGGTCGATGCCTGGTAAAAACGCGTTTTAATACCGGTTTCGCGGATGGCGTCTATGAATCGCAGCGTTCCTACACCGTCCACTTCCGCCGTGTATTCGGGCACCTCAAAGCTCACCTTAACATGGCTCTGTGCACCGAGATTATAGATTTCATCGGGTTCGATCTTTTCAAGCAGGCGGTTCAGATTGCTGGAATCCGTCAGGTCGCCGTAATGCAGAAACATTTTTACATCGTGGATCTTGGGATTATGAAACAGATGATCGAGCCGGCCGGTATTGAATGAACTGCTGCGCCGAATGATGCCGTGCACCTCGTAGCCTTTATCAATGAGGAATTCCGTTAAATAGGAACCGTCCTGTCCGGTAATGCCCGTAATCAATGCTTTTTTCATAATTTTTTGTTTTCGGATATTAGCAATCAGCTTTTAACCGATGGCTGATGGCAGGGTTAGAAATCAGAAATTAGAAACCGAAAAGCGTCCAAATTCTTCCCTACTACCCCTTTTTTACTTTTTCCTT
>CAZIVP010000036.1:0-9510 GCA_964542915.1 uncultured Calditrichaceae bacterium
GCCTTTATCCTAAAAGCCTTCGGATTAGAGGCATAGGACATCCCGATTCCTCGGGACGACAGGGGTTCGAATCCCCTTGGGAGTGCCGGGGCCGGTCAATGTTTAACCGGCCCTTTTCTTTTTGTATGGAACGTTACCATGTATCACCTTTATCTGATCTATTCCGCCGAATACGACAGACTCTACATCGGACACACCAATAATCTTGAACGGCGATCAGACGAACACAATCGTGGCAAATCCATTTACACCAGAAAATTCAGGCCTTGGCAGTTGCTCGCCTATAAGTCATTTGAAACAAGAGGTGATGCCGTGCGCGAAGAGCGACGGATCAAACGATTAAAAAACCGAGCCTTTATCCTAAAAGCCTTCGGATTAGAGGCATAGGACATCCCGATTCCTCGGGGCGACAGACATTATGGCTTGATACTCCTGCTCGCTCCAACGCGGCCGGAAAAACAAAGCGCCCACAGCATGGAGTTGGCTGGAGAAAACGAGCGAGGTAATCAAAATAGCGGGTATACAGATTGATTTTGTTGAAGGATTCGTGATAAAATCCTTTCAGGTTAGGTTATACAAGACCATCGTCATTGTATTTTATTTATTTCTGAATTTTTCTCTCGTACCTTTTCACAACGATGATGTTTTGACCTTCCTGATGCTATCTAAAAGCCATCTTAAAACCGGATAGCGCTCATCTTCAGGAAATGCTTGCATTCGTTCATTAATTCAATAATGAATCTATTCCAATCCTTATCGCAGCAACACCATCCGTTTACTTGCCGAATGCCCGGCAACCGATACACGGCAAAAATAGGCGCCACTGGCAACCGGTTGATTGTTTTGATCGACGCCGTTCCAGCGCGTTAGATAATTGCCGCCCGGCAACGGACGATCCAGTAAGCGGGTTACCATCCGGCCTTCGATATCATAAATCGTCAGTTGAACCGGTTCATGGGCGAACTTCGAGCCGATGGTAATGGCAATAACGGTTCCGGCATTGAAAGGATTGGGATAATTACGCAGCTGAAGAAAAGATTCGGGTATGGCGCCATTCGGTATGTCTTTATTATTATCAATGGCCGTCATCAGTTGCCGACCCTCGCCGCGGTCGGCGCCGGCGGCGTCGGTCAAATACAAATTGACCCAATCGGGGCGCATGGTCTGCTGCAGATATTGCGATTGCCATTCCTCGTCCGTTAATCTCAAAAAGTTGGTGGTCGTGTGTTCGTAATAGCTCATCACCGGACCGACAAAAGCTAAGGTGTTACCGTCCGGCATACTGACGGGCGCTATCATCATATCCATACCGCCCGTACCGGCGTGCATGACCCATCCCATCATAGCTCCGCCGCAATCGGTTGGCGTGGTGTGGTAATCGGCCACTAAATAATCCACATTAA
The DNA here is from genome assembly GCA_964542915.1 of uncultured Calditrichaceae bacterium. Taxonomy (GTDB): domain Bacteria; phylum Calditrichota; class Calditrichia; order Calditrichales; family Calditrichaceae; genus CAZIVP01. The sequence continues at coordinate 1,404 of CAZIVP010000036.1, forward strand.
GACTGTTCTCCTCGGCCCAGTCCACGTAGCTCTCCTTATAAAAAAGCCTTGAATACCATCCCTCGAACGGTGGCCCGCAAACACTGCTGTTACGAATGAGTTGTTTCAAAAACGTCTGTTCATCTTGAGTGAGTCTTTGCTGTTGCAGTTCTTTGCGCGCAATCGTCGCCAGTTGCTCGCAAACGGATTGGAAATGATCAAGATAAGCATGAATCATCTGTTTGTTATATTCATCGTCAATAGGCAAAGAAGCGAACGTCTCTTTAGCCGTTCTTGCCAGCTCGCCGAACGTCTCGAAAAATTCCGGATTTGGCTCCACAAACACATACGGAAACGAACAGATTATACCGCCCGTATAGGATTGTTTGGCGTACAGAAGGTTATCGTGGCGCAGCTCCGTCCACGAGGCCAGCTGACTGTTCATCTTTTGCTGCCACCAGGCGGCCGTTTGCATAAAGGCGGGTAACGTTTCCCGCCCGGGTTCGGGATTGAGCGTACGAATAACATTCAACCATTGATTGTACAGCGTGCCCTGCCAGAAACCCGACGGATAGCTATCGATAAGATAACGCAGGGCGGCCAGATTGGGGGCGTAGTGATATTGCTCGAGTTCTTCGCGCAGTAACTGAGCGGCGGCGTCGTTGCCCAGAGCAAACAACACATCGAGCGTCGAGGGAAACAGGCGACACACTTTTTTCTTTTCGTAAAGAATGTTATCAAAGACCACGCTGCCCGTTACATAGGAGTCGATCACAAAACGCTGTCCGAATAGCATAAAGGATGAAGCGGGCCGGATTTGCTCCGGCGACATGGGATCGGACATCAGAATATGTGAGAGAATGCGCTGAAAAGCGTAATCTCTTATGCTCAGGGTGTCCTGCAATTGTTTTACCCGTGAGGTATCCAGTAATTGGTCGGCTTCCGTTATATCGAGTGTTTCCCGTAACGATGACAGGTGATTCAGGGTCACATTGTCCTGTTCGCCGACAAAGAAAGTCAACACCTGTTCGATTTGCTCGTACGCGGAACGTACGTCAGCCATCTCCACCAATTCTTCGATCAAACAGGCGTCGATGATCTGGCGTTGAATATCTTTTAGCGTCTGTTCATCCTCATACTGCCGGGGTGCAATCAGATAAAACTCGATGCGGCCCAACCACATCATGGCGCGGAAATAGTGCGCCAATTCGGGATGTGTCTCGCTGGTGTAATGACCGCGCGGCTTAAACTGGCTGAAATCGATGGTTCGGCAATGGTCGGAAAAGAGCGCATACTTCTGTAATTGTTCGCGATTGATAAAGCGAAGCAGCGTATCCACGGTATCTTGATTTGATGTGTAATACGGTTGGATATTTGGATCAAATAATTTACGTGCCACGGTTACGTAGACGTCCACATCCTTCAGCATGGTGTGCATGTCCCGTTGATCTTTATAGCGCGCTTCGATTGTCGGCAATGTTTGATGTATTTCTTGCAGTAATTGCTGTAACTGTGGGATGAGATAGCCGACCTCCACATCGATCAGAATTTGATTGTAGGAGGCATGAAAGGCGTGCAGAATGGCATCGACAGAAAGGAATACCGGCAGGTCCTTGTGCCAGATGTCTGCGAACTGTTCATGGAAAGATGGTTTACGCAGTCGTTCGGTAACCACGAAGCCCTGTTGTTTGATGAGCGCTTTCTCATCATCGGTCAGGCCGAATTTGATTTCGATGGAATCGTGATACAGCGCCGATTCCCAGTCCACCGGCGCTTCGGCATTGAACATCCCGGCAGGATGCATGTCCATCAACTGTTCGGTAGTCATATCCTCATGGGTGGATAAAAAGGTGCGGTATGTTTCCAGAAATTGATCGGTCGATTGGGCCAGGATTGCGCCATAGGTCATGGCCAGGAACGTGGCGATTAAAATGACTTGGTTACATTTCATGGTTGACTCGCTTTCATTAAAAAAACGGTTACACTGTCTCCTACATATCATTTCCGCAGAGATAAAAACAAAAATTCATTCGCATTACAGATGTGCGGCTCTTCATTCATTCTTAAAATGATTTTATTTTTAGAACTTGAATTCTATCAATTAACATCGCACTTGGTATAAACCCGCCGGCATTCATCCAAATCGTCATAGAGCTGTCTCCGGGCCATATTATTGCGTTTGGCGTCTCATATTCTTTCCAGGATGTATCTGAGATGAGAATTTGCATCGCCTGCTTTAGGTTATCACCAAAATAAACCTCAACCGACCCGCCACGGTCTATGTTTTTACCGTAAAAGCAAATGGATACTACTCGTCCGTTTCCTGGTGGGTCAAATGTAATCGAAGCATGGGGTATCATACACCCACCTGTAATGCGAACCGATTTTTGTCCGTCGCTTGGCGCCGGCTCATCGACCAGGTAGTTTACCGTAAGCCCTTCCCAGTTTAGCAAATCCGACTCGCTCTCGAACGAATTGGAATAGATGATCTCCTTGGGGTCGCCTTCGGTTTCAAAGATTGAACGACACGATAGAAGCATCAAAGAGAGGATTATAAAAGTTAACCGAAACATACATACATTTTTCATCAATATGTTCTCCTAAAAGTATAACCGATTTTAACAGAATCTTTTTCGGAACTATATCCTTTAATATCTGAACGATGATTATTTCATCAATATCATTTTTCTCACTTTTGAATAGCCTTGATCGGTTGTTAACCGATACAGATACAGGCCGCTGGATAAATGGCTGCCGTCGAAGGTAATTTGGTAGCGGCCTTCGGTTTTATTGTTGTTCAAAAGGGTTTCGATTTTTTTACCGGTAATATCGTAAATGTCAAGGGTTACCCTACCCGAACGGTTTAATGTAAACCCGATGGTCGTTGAAGGATTGAACGGATTGGGCTGGTTTTGATGTAGTTGAAAAGCGGCAGGCACGGATGGATTTTTCAATGAAGTGGGATTTCCCAGATAATGAATCAACTGTTGCGGATCGATGCGGCTGTTATAAACACCTTCACAGGCAAAACTGCCATGTTCCAGAAAATGAAAAGCGTAATGACCGATGTTTAGAGGCTCGGCGGTATTGATCAGGGGATTGTAAATCTGCAGTAATCCCATAACAATTTCCTGTCCACACACCGGACAAATATGGATCCCATCCATGCCCAGATCGATCACATAGGGTTCGTCCGTACGTGGTTCAGTGGGCAGCGACCGGATCTTTTGGGCGTAAATCACGGCCAGCTCTCGCCCATCGGAAATTCCGTCTCCATCCGTATCCGCTTTTTGATTGTCATAGCCAAACAACTCTTCCCCGTCATTGGTCAGCCCGTCCCGGTCGTCATCATCATCAATAAACACCTGGTGGGTCTTCATGGTCCGGACAAGTTTAATTGCATCAGCCCGGCCTTCCGGATGTCCGGTGCCATCATAGGCAAAACTACCATGCGCCATGGCATGTAAGGTGATTTGGGGAATTTCAATCTGCCGACCGTTTTCCGGATTTTCAATGGTCACCGTGCCCATATTGTGGGTGGAACCGCATACCTTACAGGTATCCCGTCCCCTAACCAGATTAAAAGTCACACGACTGTGATCGAGTTCCGCTTCCGTGGACAATTTTGGGAAGAGCCGGATAAGTCCCTCCGCCAGTTGGGCGCCATCTGGAACACCGTCATTGTCAAAATCAAGGTTATTGCGCGTATCCTCCATCCTGAGGCTGTCCTCCTCACCATCGGTCAGTCCGTCGCCGTCCCGATCGCCAATCACATTTAGCATATGTCGCGGATCAAAAGGATCCAGTATCCGCTTCAGAGTATCGATATCGATCCGTTGATTGCTGCTATCGTAAACAAAGGAAAACGAACCATGCTCAATGAAGTGCAGTGCCATAAAGGGCAGGTCCATCTGCAATTGGCGACGTGGATTGTTGATGATCAGATGACCCATGTTAACCATCTGCCCGCATTTTGGACAGGGAGTGTCACCGCTCATCCAATGTTCGATTTTAAAAGTGTGATCCGTTCCGGAGACGGTGGGAAGGGAATCGATGAGGGCTGCCAGTCTTTTGGCCTCCCTCTGTGTATCGGACAACTGTCCCCGGTCGAATAAGCCCAGATAGATTTCCTCGGCATAGGTCAGATTATTCTGATTGGGATCACCGGCAAGGGGAATGACATGGGTACTGTCCACGGCTGTCTGCCCGTTAATGCCAATCGTGGATGAGAGAAGAGCCGCAAGAGTGATCATTAAAATGTTCTGGCGCTGGCGAGCAGGACGCAGCACAGATGATGAATAATGCTGCTGGTACCACTCTTTCGTGCTCTGATAGACGGAACGATAGTAGGGTAAAAGTTCGCGGGTAGCCCGGCAATAGTTACAAGCCCAGTGGAAAAGAATCGACTGATCCTCCCTACTCAGCTCGTTAGGTATGTAGGGATTTTCCATGAACTGCCGGACGCAGCAGGATGGATAACCAAACAGGAATCCTTCCCTTTGTACATCAGTCGGGTTGGCGGCGGGGACGGTATGGGCGAATTTTTTCAGATAATAATCGATGTAACGGGTGGAAGTACTGAAGACCGTTTCATAAATACGGTCGCCGTTCAATAAGCGGCGCTCAACTTTTTCCAGGTGTAATCCCTGTTGCTTTAACCAGCGGCGTTTATTACGGTTAAGATGCTTTTCCCAACGGCTGAGGGGTTTGACTTTTTTACGTGTGAGTTCCGTGAGATAATAAAATTCAAATTCTTTAGAAATCATGTTACGAGGGGACATGATCAATCTCCCTTGAATTTTTTCCCCAAGCACTTAAAGTAGTGGTGGGGGTGCTCCAAAACTGACTTCTTTGAGTCCGGGGATTCAGGTGCATGTTCCAAGTTTTTTATCTATAAACCATTTTGATATCAACCTAAATCATAAAATAATTTTAACTCTATTTTTTTCATTCTGATCGGCTCTGAACGTTAAATTTAACTTTCTTTTAAGAGCTTTGTATGGCTGTAATGGCAATTATTTCATCAAAATCATCTTCCTCATTTTTGAATAGCCTTGATCGGTGGTTAGCCGATACAGATACACGCCGTTGGATAAATGGCTGCCGTCGAAAGTAATTTGGTGGCGGCCGGCTGCCTTATTAGCGTTTAACAACGTTTCGATGGCTTTGCCGGTTATGTCATAAATAGTGATGGTTACCCTATCCGGCCGGTTCAAGATAAATTCGATGGTGGTGGAAGGATTAAAAGGATTGGGATAATTTTGATCCAAAATAAATCCAGCTTCTACTTGTTTATCCGAACGATCCACCGATGTAAGCTGATGCTCATAACGAAGGACGCCGTCGCCCTCCGTTCCCAAAAAGGCCACAAAACGATCATCAATAACGACGCCGCTCATGCAGGTTACCATTGTAAGGGGTATTCGCGGCATGAACGGTGCGACCTGGAGATGCTCCCAGCTTTTCCCGCCGTCGAAGCTTTCATAAACGACAAATCGTTTTTCGGCATCCCCGCCGCCGGCCAGTATATGCTGTTGATCTGAGGGATTAACCGTCAGTGCGGTGATGTTGAGTCCATCATCTTTTAAACCTGTGAACCGCCAGCTTGTACCGCCGTCGCTGCTTTTGATCACCCCGCCGGAAATGGCGGCATACAAAGCCGCATTATTGAATGTGGTATCCGTAACCGATTCGACTACGGCCAGGTCGTTGCATTGATGCACGGGTGCAAAGCCGTTATGGACAAGTTCCCAGGTTTGGCCGTCATCCCCGGAAACAAGAATGACCAGAGAAGGCACGGCGCTGGAAAAGACGCCGCCCGCCCACAGATAGCGATCGGAGTAGGTCAGCTTTTGAACGGATATATTGTCGTCGCCCGTCCAGGCTTTTTGCCAAACATCCCCTTGATAGCGATAAAGATAAGGATTGTCGGCGCAGCCGATGAGCGGCATAGGCGGTTCGTGGCCGGAGTAGCCGATGCCGCTGAAATCGGTCATATAACCGACTTCAGCGTTCCGTAAGCCGGAGTCGGCCGGACTCCAGTACGACTGCCAAGGTTTAATTGTATAGATGAACACCGAATCCTGATAGCCCGTACTGTCGTCAAGAATAACACGTGGTTCAACGGCGCTATACACCGCCGGGTAATCGACGGGTCCTTTACCCTGTTTTTGAACATACAGGGCCGTTATCCGATGGTCATCAAAGCCCGCATACGTTTCCCACGCGGGTTGGGTATCGGAGAGACTGTGATAATATATCCCGCTGGAATCCGTGCCGGCCAATATAAACGGCTCCGGATAACTTTGCGGCGACGTGATCGCCAGATCGCTGATATGACGCCCGCCTAACCCGTAATCGTTTAATTGCCCCGAGGCCTGATTGAACAGGAGCGATAAAAATAAAAACAGTGTAACAAGACGCATAAACAGGACTCCCAATATTTTTTTCAGAGGTGAGATCATCAACTAATTATAAATTACGACAAATTTAATGCCATACTCTATTTGTTTTAAAAAGCGCTGTTGAGACCTATTTAAGTTATCTTTTGACGCATTGATTGTGAAAGAGCTGCGAATAATATTCGTACTTCGCGAAAACGATTCGCACCTATTAAAAGTGCAGGTGGATGAAGACTCGGGTAGTTTCAGAAGATTGAAGGGCGGGTCGATACGAAATCCCGATGCGGTACTGCCGGCTCTGCTGCCAATCCTGAATCAGATCATACTGGCAATAAAGCCAAAGAGCCGCAGCCGCGGCGCCGAACATATTGCGTAATTGGTAGGATCGGTTGTAATCATTATAGCGGGAACGGATAGCGTCATCGTCCACCGCGTTTAAATAGTCGCGTTCCTTTCTCGCCGTGTCATACATATAATAAACGGCAGCGGGGATTGTAATCAAGCTAAAGCCGCTGATCCAATAACCTTTTTTATTTTGATTCAAGTAGTAATGGCCCCAGCCGGGCCAGAGCAAAGAGCGCCACAATGCCGAAGGTAACACTTTTTGAAGCTCAGAGGCCGGTTTTTCCTTTGTTAACATCTGTTTTTCACTGCGTATATCCGGTGGACTCTTCTGTTGCGGCGGTTGCACCGAAACCGTGGTATCTCCTACCGAAATTTCAGATTTAAGGTCGTTAAAGAACCCGATGATTTTCGGCGAGGTGCGTAAGGAATCCAATTGATAAGAAGCGTCGATAGCGAGCATGGCCTTAAACGTTTCGGCAGATTCCGTATCCTGATTGCGGTTATACTGAGCAATTGCTTTCATACGTAACAATGCGAGCCGATCTCTTTTCGAAAAGGCTATTTTTTCCGAAAGCAACGAATCGACGGTTTGAATCACCTGCTGGTAACGGAAGGCTTTAAAGTGCTGAAACACCTGGTGCACGTGATCATCTTTAGCCTGCTGGCTGTACAGCGGCTGCCCAATAATCAATGCATAAACCAACAATGTGAATGAAATGAATGATCTCATCATCGTATCAGCATCATCTTTTTAATGGCGCGGCGATGATCCGTCGATAATTTATAAAAATAAAGACCGGAGGCCGCGGGTTGGTCGTTGTCATCCCGGCCGTTCCAGCGTATTGTACGATGGCCCGCTGCCACTTGATCGTCGAGGATCGTTTTTATCAGACGGCCACGGGTATCGAAAATTTCCAGCCGCACGTTTGCACGCTTCTTCAAATAAAACGGAATCGTTGTTTGAGGATTAAATGGATTGGGATAGTTGTCTTGAAGCACAAAATCTTCATCCGATAAATATGATGCCCTTTCGGTCACATCTGTAGCGGACTCAAAGGGCAATACATGCATTTCGACTTCAGCAACGCATTGGCCCTGCGGCCCCTGTCCGCCGAAAACATACACAGCGCTGTCGTAATACGCCGCCGCTAATTCCGAACGGGCAATATTTAAGGGATCCGTTCCGCTGACATAGCCGCCATATAAGAAGTGATATTCAAATAGCTCGGTGCTTGCCAATGGCTCTTCATTTTCATCATAACCACCGATGACCAGAATACGCTCATCCGATACAGGGACGGCCGCGCCCGCTGCGCGTTCCCACCACATGGTTTCCGAAATACTGTAAACCGTATCTTCCGGAACATAAAAACGATCGATCT
>CAZIVP010000037.1:0-7847 GCA_964542915.1 uncultured Calditrichaceae bacterium
ACGGTCGCCGACCGCTGGCTCTTTGAGTTTCAATCCTTGCCTTCGTGGAGTGGTGCTTCAGACTTGTTTCAATTCTTTGGCGCGCATAATCGCCATAACGGTTTCAATCCTTGCCTTCGTGGAGTGGTGATTCAGACCTTAATGCCGTATCCGATGCCAGAAGGCACAAACAAGTTTCAATCCTTGCCTTCGTGGAGTGGTGATTCAGACATCAGGTGTTTTCCCAAGTTGTTGGAAAAAATCATACAGTTTCAATCCTTGCCTTCGTGGAGTGGTGATTCAGACCGCATTTTCTTCGTTATCTCCTGTTTATGCTGTAATTAGACAATCCTCATTTGTTCCCGAACGAACTTTTTTGACCTTCATACCAACTTGATTTATCCCCTGTTTTGACCTTTTATGGAAACTTTTCATCACCGTTAACTTCCTTGTTTTCTTAAGGTTACTGTCAAAGAACTCATCGCACACATATATTTTTGTAAGTGCAGTCGGCGCAGCGTGTCTTGACCCGGGTCGGCGATGGCATACGTTCTTTTTGTATTATTTTAACAACCGTCTCTATATCATGCAACAGTTTATCTTTTATTGTTTCATTAAAGGGAACCGCTACCTGATCCCGCCCCCGCCGTATATAAAACAGAAATCCCTGCTGCACCGGCTCTTGATAAACGTCCTCAACTAACAAACAATAACACTGCAACTGGAGCCTATGAGAAGCATAGGGCTCTGTTGGACGCAGCGCATATTTATAATCGATAGGCGCCATACTACCATCCTTCAGGGTTACCACTTCATCGACGATACCCTGTAAATGGTAGCGGTCGCTGGCCAGATACACATTGGATTCCCTTTGAACGGCGCCGATTTTTTTCCATAAATAATCCGGATTTTCCCGTGAACGTTTTTCGTGAACGTCGCGACCCTTTTGCACTTTATAGCGTCGCTCTTCGTACTGATCAATATTTAAAACACGCATAAAGTAAATGAACCGCGGGCAAAATCGATATTCCAGTAATTCGTAAGGATTGATTTTCATAACTGCTGTTCATCTATTAATGGTTGCTTTCGGTTATACCCTCAAACCCGTACTTGCGAAATTGTATTTCGCCTGTTGATTAATGACATATAAAATACGCGCTTGACGACAATTAAGATTTCCCGGTTGCCGGCCTATCCGATCAAACCAGCATGGCTTTGATTTCATCGGTTACCATGTCACGATCAAATGCCTGGCCCACTAAAATGGTCTTTTTAAAATCCTTTTCGCACATGGGGAAGATATAGACGCTGTCTTTATCCACATCGATCAAATCTTCCACGCGCATGACCAGTTCATCAAGATCAGTGGTGTTGATGCTGCCCAGGAATACGGATTTCTGAACACGATAGAGTCCGGCTTCTTCGGTTACCTTTGCCACCTTGGTACGCACTTTGTCCTCGATAATGTCATAGATCACCCATACCAATTGGTCATTTGGATTCATCGTATTGCTCCATAATTTGCTGGGCAAAACGGTGCAGATCTTTTTGAATGATATCACGACGGCTCACATTGCGCCCGCGGTACTTCTGTGTTTCGTCCAAATATTCATTGATCGCCGGCACCAGCGCTTGCTTACCTTCTTTAGCGAGGGTATAGCCGTTGGCCAGTTTCTCGAACATGTCTTTTTTAATCAGTTTTTTGCTGAACAATTTGAGAATGGTTTGATCGATCCAGATGCGGTATTTTTCGATCACATCAAACACCAGAGAAATTTTGTTGTAATGGTCGGTATGAACAAATCCGATGTATGGATCGAGTCCGGCGACGATAACGGCTTTTTCCACCAGTCCATACAAAACGCCATAGCCGTAGTTTATCAGGGCGTTAAATTCATCTTTGGCCGGTTGACGGCTGCGTCCTTTAAAAGCAAATTGCGGCGGTACAAATTTAGCGAAGATATCCCAGTACACTTTGCCTGCGGCGCCTTCAATGCCCAGTACTTCGTTGCGGCGCTCTTCCAGGGTTCCTTTTAAATTGGACACTTTCTCGAGACTTTCGTTCAGGCTTTCAATGGCGCTTGTGATTTCGGCTGAAAGGCGGGTGCGGCGGGTTCGCATCTTCTCCAAAAATTCAATCTGCCACGTAAATTTATCGACCACCCATATCAATCCTGTTTCCATTGCGGACGGATCCATGGAAAGCATCAGTTGCGCCCTGCGGATGCGGGCGGTGCTGCCCATGCGGGCGTGCCAGAAGCGTCCGATGGGGCGGCCGTATTTATCCAGCATGAGGATATCTATGTTGTTTTGCAACGCCAGCTCTACGGCGTCCGATGAGATATGGACGCCGGTGGTAATGATAAAAGAGCTGATTTTTTTTCCGGAAAATTTGTGTTTTTCTTTGCCAGCGAGAATCTCGAACATCTGTCCGTTTTTTCGAATGGATGAACCGAAGGTGTTGATGACCAGTTGCATAAGATGAACCTTATTTGTGATAAAATATGAACATACAGTATACGCTACTATTTTGCAGCAACGATTTGTAAATTGTTAAATTAACATTATCCCCAATAGTGTTTCAAATTTGGGCGTAATTAAAAGCTTACTTTTGGTGATGGGTTGCATATCACATCAAAGGGTTACGGTTTGGGTAACCATAGGCAACATTTGATCAGTGTCATAGCCTGTTTCTTCATTATAAAATTCGTTTACATTATCAATTGATAAATGATAAATAGCATCATTATAACCGGCCGGGAAATTTTTCTTTGGAATATTAATGATATAGTTGGCCAATTGGTTTTTAAGTTGCTTAGCCAAAGTTCTTTTCTCAAATGATTGCAGTTCATTTAACAATGCTTCATACGCCTCCCACAATTCCTTAGCCTCATTGTTCCATTCAATAAAAACAGGATCGGAATAATTATCATCGATTAATCGAAATTTTTCATCTTTTATAGCCGTTTCATAGTTTAATCGTTTAAGCGCTTCTAAAATATTTTTAGATTTCCGTTCAGAATGAAATGTTTTGACTTCTTCAAAGTATTTTTGAGCCAGTGTAAAAAAATCCCTCTCTTCAATCTTTACGGATCCTCTAAGAACAGTGAGTGTTTTCTCCAGCAGAAAAGAATCATAAATCGAAGCTGGCCGGCGGCCTTGTTCGTTATAAATATAATAAAGCAGAGCCCTTCCCCTATCCGAATCGCTGTTTCTGTTGCACCTTCCACAAACCTGGAAGATATTATCGAGCGGGGCAAAGTCCCGAATGACCAAATCAAAATCCAAATCGACGCCGGCTTCGACTAATTGCGTTGATACTAATAAGAAAGGGAGTTCACTTTCATTATTTTTTATTTCGTCTATTACCTTTAACCGATGCAAAGGTAACACATGTGATGATAAATATCGAAATTCATGACTACTCAAATATTCTTTTAAGTAATCAAATAATTGTCTGGCCGTTTGAATGGTGTTCATGACAATAAGTATGCTTCTATTATTATTCATTTTAATCAACTGAAGCACCTCGTCTAAAAATTGCAGCCATGGCAACTGTCTGAGCTGATCATTATCAGTCCATAAAGGCGATAAATCCAAATCAATACGGGATAACGACTGATATAATTCTTTCTTTTGAGGTACCAACTCTTCAATTTCGTTTTGTTCTTCTGAAAAGATAAGCGGCATGGTGGCCGTAACGAGAATAATGGATGAGTTGAATAAGCGGGCAACCATGTTCAGAATATCATGAGTAAGTTTCCAGTAAGCGTGGGGAATGGATTGAATTTCGTCCAAAATGATAACGGCTTCTGAAAATTTATGAAACTTACGCAAGCTCCCGTTGGCCTGGCTTACCATAGAATGCATTAACTGTACAAAGGTTGTGACAACAAAATGACTTTCCCAGCCTTCGATTAACTGTTGCGCCTGGTGCGGGGTGTAAGTTTTCAAAAATGCTCCATCCCCATTGTCTTCCAGCGATTGATAGGTTAAATCCGCCAAATGGTGATGCTTTAACAACTGTTCAGAAGTCACTGTTTTATGATCACCAGACACAATATCTTTAAAAACCGATTCAAACACTTTAAAATTTTGATCGATAATAGATGTAAACGGCAGGCAATAAATGATACGTTTTAATTCTAATTTTTCTTTAATAATTAGAGCGGCGTGTAAAGCGGCCAACGTTTTTCCTGAACCTGTTGGTGTGTTAATAGAGAAAATACGGCGGCTTTTCATCGGCTTTTTATATAAATTTTGGCGCACACCATCGAAGACGAAATCTCTTAATTTTTTAATTTGGGATTGGCTGTTTCCAAAAATTCGATCTTTATAACTTTTTAACAAACCGGCTGATAAATGGAAGGAATCGTCAAAATCATACGTTTTGCGAAAAACGGCGTCCCACTTGTCTGCTGAGAGTAACAGGGAATACAACCAATTGATGGTGTAATAATCTTTAAATTCTAATAAAGGTTTTTGCTTCCTTCGTAGTTTACGTAATTTTTGAACTACCCCGCCCTGTTCTTGCAGTGCGTGGTTCATTGTTTTTTTCGTGATAACCGGTTTTAGTTCCTCCATCCCAATCATTTGCTGATACTCTTCATAATTAATAGCTTGTGATTGCTTATTCATAAGTTCAATATCTTCAGAAACAACAGTCAATAAATCATCAAAATTTTCTAAATTACCATGATGCTTTAAAACAATTATAAAACCATAAAGGGCAAATTTGGATTGTACTTCTAATATTTCCGACAATATGTAAAAAGTAAAAACAGCTGAAATCAAACTGTGCCGCCTTAAATTTCGCTTAGCACTCGTCTGTTGTTTTTCCTCGTTTATATTGGATATGTATTCCTGGAACCAGGGCGTCGCTTTACCAAAATCGTGAAATAAAGTAGCGACTTGTATGGTATTTCTTAGTGATTGTTTATTTTTCTCTTTAAGATCAAAACGGGAAGTATCGAACCAGTACATTGCGGTTCGATACACTCCCTGAATATGATCTTTAAGCAATCGGTCCGGATGGGAAAGCAGTTTAAATGGGTACAATATTTTCTCCGTTGTTTAACGCATAGGTCGTTTTTACCCGTGCATTGATGGTTTTGCCTTCACTATCGAAAAGATAGTCGCCGAAGCGGTTTACTTTTCTTGAATGTTCTATGGGCTCCATAGCTACGGGAATTCTGGCGCTAAAAATTTTCTGCAAGCCAAAATTTACTTCAATAGCTTGATTTTGGTCAATAACCGAATGAATGGGCAGCATGGTCTGTTTTTGCTCTTTATTCCCCTCATAAACGCCGTAATATTTGAAATTGGCCAAATTCCAGGCCAAACCCAACGAAATGGTATAAACGCATTCGTGGTTTTCCAGCCGTTCCTTTAATTCACTCCATAGGGCGTTATTATCCCAGGCAAAATAAAAGCGAAACCTGGCGTCTTTCAAAAATTCCATATTCATTTGCTTGTGTTGTTTAAAGCGGCTGAAATATTTTTTATCGTCAGCCTTAATAGTATTCATAGGTATCACTACTTTTTTTACAGGATTTTTAACCCCCATACTGAGCAGGTAATGATCCGGGTAAAAATAAGACCAATATCGATCTTTATCCAACCCCAATATCGCAGCGATCATACCGATAGCGGCGGTTCCCGTAGGAATGCCGAACGTTTGAGGAGACATGGTCGTAAAAGGCTTTTTAAATTGCGCGAGATCGGTCCACACATCAAATACTAAAAATTGCAATTTTTGCCCCCAGATGTTTTGGTTTAACATTTTAGAACTCAGTAATCTCAGACCAGGTGTCAGGAATGTTTTGGCTCAGTTTAAGATTTTGCTCCATTTTATAGTGGACAGCCGCTATTTTATTACTATGTTCTCTTACCGAAGCAAGCAGATCATCAATATTTAATTCAAAATCCTTAATGCTTCTGAGCTGTAACTCATTATCATGAAGAATCTTCACTTTCTTATCGAGATCGCCTATAAAAAAGTTAGGAGCACTATAATCAACCTTCAGCAAAAAACGCGGTTGTTGACCGAATTTGCTGCGACTGATAAGGTTTTTCGTACCCATCCACATTGCTTCTAATAACAAATCTTCATCCTGCTCATTCATTTTTGAATGTTGTGCCGCATTTTGATTGACAATACCGTGAAATGCTATAAAAGAATAAGGCAGCACGTATTCTTCACGAAAAGTACGTTGTTTGGCGCCTTCTTTACCCGCAAATGCGCCCGTTCCCTGAATATGCTTTATTTCAACCTTATGCAACGAACGTCCCATCTTAAATTGCACAGGGCCGGTAAATTTTATGGAGTCATTTGTAAGGGGTAATACACCACCGAACAAGCGAATGTCAATACAACTATTTAAGACACTTTCGGCATCTTCATTAAAATCCTTTGCCCGCGCTTTACCATCCTGTAATCCACCTTTTGATGATTCTTTTTCCCGTACAAAGATATCTTTTTTATTTTTACCGTTGAAACCTTTATACTCGAATAAATAGTCGCGGATTGTACGTTTAAGACGAACGTCAGTAACAAAATTAATAGAGGTTTCCTCATCAATCCGCGGTTTATTTTCATCGATAGGGTCGCCATTGGGATTGGCATCGGTTACATCATAACAAAATAAAAGTTCACTCTTTTTGTTGATAATATTACTCATGACCAGTTTCTCCTTCTTCTTGTTTTTTGAACTGATTTGATAAATTCATACCCATGGTAAAATAGAAACTGATTTCATCTACCGTCATTTTTTTTAAGTCCGGTTCACCCGAGACCAAGTAAGACGAAATGTTTGTTTCTAAATCTTTATAATAGTTTTTACCATACTGTTCTAACTTTTCGATAGCTTCAGGCAACAAACGCTTAACAGTACGGGCATCTAATTTCAAGCCGTTGAGTCGCTTTCTAAAAGGCGTGGCATTACGCTCTTGATATTGAATATTGAGCACTTTTTTGACCAGCACCCCCTCCAGAAATATGGCTTTTTTTACATCCGCATTGAAAAAATCAGGATGTTTGTTAAAATAAACCTCATACATATTATCCATAGATATCTCCTTTTTTAATGGCACATCTTCAATCAATTGCAATTTATATAAAACTTTTAAAAGCATCAGTGCTTTATGTACATCATAATACATTTCTTCATGGCGAAACTTTTCTGCCAGGTGGTCTGAAATACGATGAAAAACATAATCTTTACTCAGCGGTTTTCCGAGGAAAATTTTGGCGGTAATATCCAGAAAATCCGTATTAAATTTGCTGTGAAAAAAGTAGCGTACGATTCCGAAATCAAATTTAAGATTATCCAACTGCCCTTTTTTATAAATGCCCTTTAGATTTTTAAAATCATCAAATTCCTCGACCCAGGATTTTATGTCAAAGAGTGTTCTAAAACGGGAGGGGAAAACATCTTCAATTTCCTGTAAAATCTTAAACTCTGAATTATTCTCTTCATAAAAAAACAGAGTGAACGCGGCTATGTTTTGCTGCCTGGCGAGAATATCAAAAATTTCATCTTCAGCGTTGGTAAGTCGCTCTTGTTCCTTCTTAGCTGATTCACGTAATTTAAACGTGTTATAATCACTTAAAATGATATCTATGAGTTCATTGTAACTTTGTGTGGGCATTACCGGAGAAGGTATCAGAAAATAACGAAATCCATAAAACGGAAAACGTAATCGTGTTTGCACAATATTTTTTCCCATTTGTAATTGAGCGGCACACGAAGGACATACCGGATAATTTTGCCAGCTATTTTCGCGACTAAAACCACCGGCGATGTATGCAAATTCTGTTCTGCTTCAGATGGAATTGGACTTCCCAGGGTAAATGTTTAACATAACCT
>CAZIVP010000038.1:0-6245 GCA_964542915.1 uncultured Calditrichaceae bacterium
ATTTCTTCTCAAGTGCATTGGGAAGTTCAACGGAATCATATCCGTTTTTTAAATCGGGAATAATCTTTTCAGGCAATAAAGTAACCCGGTCTTTATTGCCTTTTCCGCTGCGTACGGTAATCTGCTTGTATTCGAAATCAACATCTTTCACCCTTAATTGAAGACACTCATTTAGTCGAAGTCCTGCACCGTAAAGTAACATGACCATAAGCCGGTTAACGCCATTAAGCTGATTCAGGATCACCCTGGCCTCATCTGCAGTAAAGACTACCGGCAATCTCCTGGGCTTTTTTGCCCAGCTAATATTCCTAAATTCACCAGCATTTGTTTTCAGAACATTTTTATAAAGAAAAACTATGGCACAAAGCGCTTGATTTTGTGTCGAGGCGGCCACATTATCTTTAACCGCAAGATGCGTAAGGAACACACTTATTTCATCAGCGCCCATATCTTTCGGATGGTGCTTATTGTGAAAATAGATATAACGCTTTATCCAGTCGATATAAGCCTGTTCGGTTTTGTAGCTGTAGTGCAGCGTGCGTAATACGCCGCGCACCTCATCCAACAACTTCGGCTTTTTAATTTTATTGATTTGATCGCCTGTCTCAGCCATCCCAAATTAATCCGCTTAATAAGGTAAGAAAACTTAAAATAGAAAGGTTGAAGCGAAGCGGGAATTCATCTCCGCGGGAAGTAAATCATTAAGCGTAAAGAACTGTACCATCGCCAACCGGGTAACGATTGTTATTTCTTTCTCCCTTTTCTCTTTCCTATTTCATCTTTTCTTCCCTCCGGAGATACAGCTCCGCCCCGTCAGTTACAGGGCGTGCGCGCTCTGCAAAACAAGAAAAATCCTCCGATACCGGAATAAAAAGGTCCGGCGCCTTTTGTAATGGCTATAAAATACTAAAATCTCCCCAAACGCAGTCGTAAACCCTATATCGTTGTTAAAAGCATACGCGTCGTTCGTTCAAAATGTGCAAAATGTAGTTGAGGAAAACATATAAAAAATATAATAATTCATGTTTTAAAAACAACCTAAAAATAAAAAGTAAAAAGGAAAGAGGAATGAGGTGGTAAAGAATGCCGAACCGCCGAGAACGCCGACAACACAGAGGAAGAAAGAATGAATCACAGATGAACACGGATAAAGAAAATAGAAAAGTGTAAAGAGAAAAGAGGAACGAGGCGGATGGCGCTTCCTTCATGAAATGCTTGCTTTCTTACCGGAGGATTGGGAGGAATTGGAAGAACTCCGAGAAGGGTACGACAGCAAACGGCCTGTTGGTCGATGTTGGATGCGTAGTAGGGGAGGGCGTTCAGTTCTTCGCAGCAGTGCGTATTTATTGAAACGTTCTTATTTTGTTGATTTCGTTGCCGGTTTTCAGCCCTTTTGTGTCCGATTCTGGTTTTTCCGGGAGCGTGATTCTCAAAACGACGCCAAACACGAAATCCTTCTCGTCGTTTGTGCAGCCGGCATCGCGTTTCCCGGAACTGTCTTTACTCTTCTTTGGAAAATTCAACCTGTGCTTATGAAGTCGCGTAATAGCTTCGGCACGCGCCGAAGGAAGTCTGTCCGTGAGCCTGAAAGTTGACGTGTTGGACCCATATGAGAAGAAAGCATTGTGTCCATAACCGCTAACAATTTTGGCCCACCTGCCTCCGATCATTTCCATCTTTACTTGAAAACTCACAGAACTAAAATTACCCACAAGACTTCCAAAATCGCGCCAGAGAGAGGCGGTCATGTACAGCCGATTGTAAGATGCATTTATTATCCGTCATGACGGTTTGATGTTACGGTTCGTGCGGAACACGTTCTGCGGATCCCATTTCGCTTTAACTTCGGCAAGTCGCTGTAGTCCGTTGCCGAGGGCTGCCTCAATGCGCTCGGGACCTTCGTCCTCCGTCAGGAAGTTGATGTACGTGCCGCCGGTTGAGAATGCCTTCATGTCGTTCCACGCCTTACGCGCCCACTCAATGTTAGCCGCGTCGTCGGCTGCCTGCTCCCATGCACCGCCGATATTGAGAACATAGCGAGCGTCGCGATTCCCGACGGGAGAATGATCCTCTTCGAGCTGATTTAGAGCCCCATCAATCTGGAACAGGATCACAGACGAATGAGGCGACGGGATTCGCGCCCCATAATCGATCGCTTTCTCACACAGGGCCGGTTCAATGGCAGGAAGGTACTCGCTTTTCCAATAATAGCGTCGACCTTTCGGCTGCGTAGCGTCGAGTAAAGACTGCAATTGCGTGTAGGGCCGACGCACTAAAACATCGCCGATAGGGTCGCCGAACGACTTGATGGACGCAACGGCTTTTTCGCCCTCCTCGGGTTTCCCGCTATGGCAGGCAAGCAAAGCTACGATCGGTTTCCCATGCATATTTTTCGGAAGCCACTGCGCAGGAGGCGCCAGGCGCAGGAGCGCGACCAGCGTGAGTTCGGGCGGAGCTTTTTCGGCAAGCGTGCGGTACAGCTCAAGCACCTTCGACGCTTCGCTTGCTGGCCAGGCCACGAGACCGCCGACAATCTCCGGGCCGACAGGATAGAGCGCATAATCAATGCCGGTGACGACGCCGAAGTTCCCGCCGCCGCCGCGCAGCCCCCAGAACAGATCTGCGTTCTCGTCGTCGCTTGCCCGCACCAATCGACCGTCTGCGGTCACGACGTCCATCCCGACCACGTTGTCTGATGTCCAGCCCCAGCGCCTTGTCAGGTAGCCGAACCCTCCGCCCAGGGTGAGTCCTGCAATGCCGGTGAGCGAGACGAAACCAAGGACGGTAGCGAGCCCATGTACCTGCGTTTCACGATCCACGTCACCTAGCAGGCAACCGGCCTGCGCGTGGGCAATCTTCTGCTGTGGGTCCACCCACACGCCGCGCATGAACGACATGTCGAGCATCAGCGCATCGTCTGCTATAGCTAAACCAGCGATGTTGTGTCCTCCACCTTTAATACAGAGCAGGATATCATGCTTGCGCGCAAACTGCACGCACGCGATAACATCGGCTATGCCGAGGCAGCGCACGATAACAGCGGGCTTTCTGTCGATCATACTATTCCAAACGGTTCGGGACTCTTCATAGCCAGCCCCGCCAGCCGCGAATATTTGTCCCTGCAGACGCATTTTCAAACCGTCGAGCATATCCTGCTTCAGGTCGATCTCGCGACCTTCTATCGTTTTTACGTTCATTGTATTTTCCTTTTTGTTATGTGTACTTTATTCATCAACAACGTTTTTTTATGCTCGATTTAGCCCAAATGTAAAAACATCAGGACGAGCATAGTGTCCAACGACATCGAACATGCGTTTTATTGCAGTGATTTGCTGCAGATCAATATCAGCGTAAATAATACTTTCTTCCGCCTCAAGCGGCCCGGCTAAAATTTTCCCCGCGGGGTCTATTATTGCGCTATTTCCGACATTTATCCATTCCCTGCCATCCGGATAGAGTTTTTTAAATTCATACGCGTCTGGAATATCATGCATTCTCAGCGCCATACACGTACTGATTACAAATAATCCGCCTTCTCGTGCAATATATTGCATAGATTGAAGCCAATTTTGGCTTTTGTCCCAGGTTGGCGAGGCAAGAATTTGGGCGCCCGCTTCATAGATGGCATTTCTCGCCAAAGGCATGAAGTTTTCCCAACATATCAAACCGCCTATTTTCCCCACAGAGGTATCATATGTTTTGAGCGTACCGCCATCCCCCTGGGCCCATATTAGCCGTTCGCCGCCGGTTGGTATTAACTTTCGATGTTTTCCCAGAATTATACCTTGATCACTTATAAACAGCAGACTATTGTAAAGACTTGCACTACTCGTTTCAGAATTTCGCTCATGCGTACCAATTACAACATTTATATTGGCGGACTTTGCAGCTTTACACAGTTTATCCGTAGTGTCGTCTGCAATCGAAACGGCGTTTTCTACAAGTTTTACATACAGATCATTTAATTCAGACCCCTTGCTATTCGGAATGAGCCATGCCCAATCCGGATATCCTGGAATGAATGCTTCCGGAAATACAATTAATTTACTACCCTTTCCACCCGCTGCTGCAATAGCTTCACATGCTTTTTGAACGGTTTTTTCTTTATTGAGGAATACCGGAGTCAGTTGAGCCGCGGCTATTTTTACGATTTGTTCCATTTAACCTTCCCAAATAAATTTGTTTTACAATTGGTTGATACCAAGATAGATACTTCCCATTCAAACATATACTATGTTTGATTCAAAATCTGTAACAATTGATTCAAATTACTATTTTTGATTATTTGTTTTAGTGGAGTTTTGTAAAACAGGAAGGCGTTAGGTGGAATCTTGTTTTGAAAACTTTTGAGTAATATGCCGGACTGTTAAAACCGAAGTCATAAGCAATTTCAGCTATGGTTTTGTCATTTTGCTTAAGACTTTTTAATGATTTACGAAGCCGCAATTCCTGTATTAGTTGATTAGGGGCTAGCTCTGTTAATAATTTTATCTTCCGGTATGTATGTGATTTACTTAATCCCAACAGTTTGTTTAAATCCTCGGTTTTAAAATTCGGATCGGACAACCTTTCATTTAAAAGATCAAATAATCGCATCAAAAATTGAGCGTCTTTAGCAAGGATGAGTTTAAATTCATCCGTCTTTATTATTGAAGTAATATGCTCCTTATCAGATATCGCTTTTGTATCGGAATCAAGATACATGGTTTTAGGCGCTCCCAATTCAAATAAGCATCTAACTTTCTTCTTTGTTTCCTCAAACAAATTATTTCCCTGTTTATCAACCGGTCTTCCACTCACTACTGAAAGTGTAAATTCAGGACCGGTAGAAATTGATTTTAACCATCTGCCGATTGCTGCTGCACAGAGTATAGCATTCGAAGCAAAAAGGAAGGAAACCATAATTTCATCTTTCGGGTGTAGCATTACCACGCCTTGATACGCTTCGATTAACTTATATACGTTATTATTATGTTGACTGTAGTGGCCGGTAAAATCCGTTGTGCTAAGCATAAGGATCGTGCGGTATCCGGTATCAAGTTCTCCGTAATATGTAAGGGCCAAACCATTTTCGTTTTCGCCCAGAAAAAGATTAAATTCATCATCCGAGACTTCAATTATATTGCAGGCCGTATTTCCATGGGACTCTTTATGCACCATATTACAGGCATCTTTGCTTGGCCCTTCCATAAGGCAAAATAAGGTTTTAGCTTCTACATTAACCCAGTATTTAATTTGAATGACGCCAAATCGTTCTTGTATTGCTAAATCTTGCATATGAGCTTTTACAACATCTTCAACTGTAAAAGCATCGGATTCTACTATATGGATATCCATGAATAAGGGCATAGTCTAAACTCTTTAATTCGATTATGAATATTTATGTTTTTAATAACCGATCTTACTAATATTATATTTCCAATTAATATTTTGAATTAGTGCGCTTTGGGTGGAAATGGAGTAAGCGTTATTGACAAAGTTATTCAGTAGAATTTCGAGGTCTATTTTGGGCCGGGAATATATTACCTGACAAATTGGATGATGATTAAAAATAACGAGAATATTAACTGGATTAACCGCTGTAAAATTTGCCGTTTAGGTCTTCACCCTCCTGCGGTTAATTCATAGTTGAATATTTTGTTATAACGCTTCATCATTTTTATCACTCTTTCATTGTTTTAATAGCTTGCGTCTGACGATTTTGGATACTGCTATCGAGTGATATTTAAAATTATATATTTTGCGAACCTTAAATCCACAATCCAGACATTTCCACAAATACCAACCAAAAATAGTCTTAAGTTCAACTAATTCAATTTCGCATTTTGGGCAAACAGGCGGGAGTTCAATTTCAAGTTTATCTAAAAAATACTTACTTATTCTGAATGGTGGTTCTGGGTCCCGATAAATTTGGTATTTTGGGATCCAAAATACATCTTCGTATAATTCTCTAGGTACAAAATGCCAACCGTATTCGGGAGTATAGATTATATTACCAATGTTATTACGTTCACGAATATTCGAACTAATTTTATAGTATAATAACGTGACAAACCAAATAGTAAATACTGAAATTATAATAACAAAGAGTTCTATCGAATACAGAGTGAAAAATTTTAACCAATCGCCAGTCTTAAGCTTTGAGACAAATGCAAAAGCTAAAGGGGTGAAAATTATTGTAAAAAACAAAGTGTTTTGCTTCAGATGGAATTGGACTTCCCAAGGTAAATGTTTAACATAACCTA
>CAZIVP010000039.1:0-4256 GCA_964542915.1 uncultured Calditrichaceae bacterium
AGTAAATACTGGCATATTTTTTAAAGATTGTTCTCTTTCTCTGCGTTCTCCGCGCCCTCTGCGGTGTTCAGCTAACTTTGGTTCTACCGCCGGGCACGCCAGGAGCGCTGAATAAATACTGGCATATTTTTTAAAGATTGTTTTCTTTCTCTGCGTTCTCTGCGCACTCTGCGGTATTCAGCTAACTTTGGTTCTGCCGCCGGGCACGCCCAGTGCGCTGAGTAAATACTGGCATATTTTTTAAAGATTGTTCTCTTTCTCTGCGTTCTCCGCGCCCTCTGCGGTGTTCAGCTAACTTTGGTTCTACCGCCGGGCACGCCAGGAGCGCTGAATAAATACTGGCATATTTTTTAAAGATTGTTTTCTTTCTCTGCGTTCTCTGCGCACTCTGCGGTATTCAGCTAACTTTGGTTCTGCCGCCGGGCACGCCAGGAGCGCTGAGTAAATACTGGCATATTTTTTAAAGATTGTTCTCTTTCTCTGCGTTCTCCGCGCACTCTGCGGTTTTATTCTTTTTAATTCCCCGACATAAAGGCAACGAATAAAATCAATTAAAAATTTTTCCCCCTTGTGGTTTGCCCTCTCCCCCATTCAACAACTAAAAAAAGCATTGGCTTGGCCAATCGCGCTTTGTATATTGCCGGTGAATCCTGCTTTGAACCGTGAGGTGATTGTATGCATACCCGCCTTTTTATGTTGATGATTTTATCTTTAATGACAACCCATCTCAATGCCCAGTGGCAACCCAACGGCGTTGCCGTATGCGATACGGCCGGCAAGCAGCATGTGGCGGCCAACGGCATTTTAAGCGACGGCGCCGGCGGCGCTTATGTTGCATGGGATTATGATGATACTGATCATGCTTATTTACAACGTTTTGATAGTTTGGGGTATAGTGTTTGGGGGGAGCAATGGTATTCAAATCAATCCTAATTCACTTTCACAACAAAAACCTTCTATTTCTAAATTTCATTCTGATTCGGTTTAAGACTTACAAATTATAAAACTTCAAGTTATATTAGTTCTTTTTATAAGAATGGTTATATTTTAGTGAGTCATCCTGAAGTGACCAATTTTATACCCAATGAATTTATCGTAAAAGCTCAGAAAGCAAGCACGCCGGGCTTTCTTTATTGGGACAGCAGCGGCGTTACCGTAAGTGATAAAAAAATAAGCCCGGACCAGGTACGCGGCTTTTCCGTTTCCGATGGGGCCGGCAGTATCATAACCGCCTGGGACGATGACCGCAAAAATAACGTGGAAACTGATATCTATATCCAACGGGTTTACGCCGACGGCCGCGTGGGCGGCGACACAATTACATCATTGAACGATGACAAAGCGAGGCTTCCCGACGATTTTAAACTCGAGCTTTATTCCAATCCCTTCAACAACCGTCTGCATATCGCATTTGATTTGAAGCGTCTGCAATTCATCGAACTTTCGGTTTACAATGTAGGCGGCGAACGCATATGGTCCATTTCGAAACAACGCTTTAAAAGCGGCCGGCAATCGCTGGTCTGGGACGGCCGGAACCAAAACGGAACGAAGATTAGCTCGGGCGTTTATTTGATCACCATATACGGAGATAATCTGCGACTATCCAGGAAGGTTGTGTTGCTCAAATAGCCTGGTACAAATATGCAATTCTTGCCGTAACCGGTCCCGGTTCATGGATTTATCTTCAGATCGATTCTATCATCGCACAGGGATGAAAATATGAAAGCGACTCGAAACCTCACCATTGGCGTTATAGATACACGGATCTATTTGCACCCAACATCAAATAATCGCCTGTCTGTTAGTCATGCCTGCGTTAAAATCAATCCAACGGCCTGTACAAAGCGGGAAACCATTGATCTGCGTTATTGACCCTGCACGAAAGTGTGGATTACCCGGAAATGCGATAACTTTCTAACTACCGTTTTATATTAAAACACCCTTTCTCATTGTATCCCATGGCGTTTATCGTTATTTTGCCCATTCATTTATACGAACCCACGGACAACGTTACATGGCCGGCATTTTTGCTTATTGCATCCACTCCAACGCTTATCAGCCGCAGGTGGTGCTGCAAATCCTGAAGGACCACGCCAAACAGGGCTTCGATCACGAAACGGACTTCGTTACGGACGCGGAGGGCAAAGCGGGCCTGGGCTTCGCCGCGCCCGTCCTCCATGTGTTCGGTCCATGCAAAAGCCGCGACGGCCGCTTCTTACTGCAGGGCTTCGGCGATATATTCCTGCCCGGCGGCGCATTGCTTAACCAGGCCAATTTCGAGACAAACTTTTTGCCGGCCTTTTTGCAATCGAAAAACGCATTTTTGCAGCGACTGGACGGCGGCTTCGTCTTCGCACTTTACGATAAAAAGGAGCACACCTTCACCCTGTGCAACGATCCCTTCGGCAACTTTGCCCTGTATTATTACCATGACGAGCGCCTGTTTCTATGCGCATCGCAAATACACGCCATCACCGATGTGCTGAAGGAGCAGAAGTGGGATGAAAAAGGATTTCACCAGTACCTCGGACTGGGCTTCGCGCTCAGCGGGCGCACGTATTATCAGGGCATCCGGCGCTTACAGCCGGGTGAACTTATACATTACCATGAAAATGAAGTGCGATCTCAAAAATATTATAGTCGGTATTACCGCCCCGACTCGAACACCCGTCAACATTTGGTTGATATTAAAGACGCCATCATCGCCTCGGTTCAAAAACGAGTGGATCAATATGGTTCCGTTGGCGCCGCCCTCACCGGCGGATTTGACAGCCGGGTTACGTGGGCGATCCTCAAGGCGCTCGGCGTATCACAAAGATCGACGGCCATCACCCATGGTCTTGCGGATTGCCGGGATATAAAAATTGCCCGAAAATTGGCAGACCATCTGCACATACCGCATAAGATTAAAATATTTGATAAAGCGTTTTTAGAAACGTTACCCCATTTATGGTCGCAATTTGTCGTTTTGAGCGAAGGCTTTGGAGTTGTCAACGGCGCACATGCCCTCGGCTCATGGGCCTTCGGAAACCAATTGTATCGGCTGTTGATTGACAGCCATGGCGGTTGGCTTTACCGCCGGCAGTTCATGAAGGTTGGCGAGAAGCGCATCAAAAAAGATGAATCGTTCGGGCGGCAGTTGTTCCGCTTTAATCAATCTCCGCTTTTAAACCTTCGTGTGCTGCAAAAAGATATACTGACCTTCATTTCAAGGGACAGCATAGAAGCCATGGAGCAATACGTTCAATCGATTCATGACAACGCCTCCACCGGCGACAAAATTGATCTCTATAAAATTCATCAGGTGTCGGCAAACAAAGGATCGACAGTGGCCAACGCCCAGATGAATTACGTTAAGTTGGCCCATCCCTTTTTAAATCTCAAAGCCTTTGATGCGGTGCAGAAGATACCGATCGTTCATCGTCGCAACCATTCAATCTATAAGTTTATCATTGAACACACCGCGCCCTCGCTAAAATCGATCTGGTTGGATAACACCGGCATGCCCGTGCCCTATCACGGATTTACGGCGTTTCGCTACATTCCGATGATCTATGAATTGATTTTAAGCAAGTCGGTTAGGCGAGTGAATTACGGATTGTATAAAAAATGGTCGCCCAAAAAATTTGTAACCGATCACGATAGTTTCTTCCGAATGCACTTTGATGCCATTAGAGAAATCCTTCTTCGGGAAAACCGGGTTTTTGCCGCCATCACCGACAAATCCGCTTTGGAACGGTTAATCAAACAGGCCGGCGATCATCCGGGCTATGCCCTCTCTTCCTGGGCCAATCTGATTACGTTAAAATTATTTCTGGATCACTTTCATTAAGCAGCGACGACCCGGCTCTCAAGTTATAACATATCCTTTGTACGGACTTAAATCGTTTTAACCACAAACTTCACAAAGGAAACGA
Source organism: uncultured Calditrichaceae bacterium (assembly GCA_964542915.1). Taxonomy (GTDB): domain Bacteria; phylum Calditrichota; class Calditrichia; order Calditrichales; family Calditrichaceae; genus CAZIVP01. The sequence continues at coordinate 3,918 of CAZIVP010000039.1, forward strand.
ACAAAATTAATATAAATATTTTTTTCTCTGCGCACTCTGCGGTATTCAGCTAACTTTGGTTCTACCGCCGGGCACGCCGGGAGCGCTGAGTAAATACTGGCATATTTTTTAAAGATTGTTTTCTTTGTCTGCGTTCTCTGCGCACTCTGCGGTATTCAGCTAACTTTGGTTCTGCCGCCGGGCACGCCCAGTGCGCTGAGTAAATAATTGGTATATTTTTAAAGATTGTTTTCTTTCTCTGCGTTCTCTGCGCACTCTGCGGTATTCAGCTAACTTTGGTTCTACCGCCGGGCACGCCCAGTGCGCTGAGTAAATACTGGCATATTTTTTAAAGATTGT
>CAZIVP010000040.1:0-1343 GCA_964542915.1 uncultured Calditrichaceae bacterium
GGGATTTTTTCCCTTCCTCAAAAAAGGCAAAATGGGAATTATTCCCATAATCCGCCTTTTGCCGTTTGCTTGTTTTTGTAACCTATCTTATTGATTTTCTTAGAGCTTACTTGTCTTCATACTCATAATCCATCCGGGATGGCATGTTTGTTGTAAACGTAAGGGTAACGTTTAATCCAAATGGAGTTACCACAACATGCGCATCAAAATTACGTTCGCCAACCGACACATCCCCACCTACCTGCCCATCAATAACAACCACCACCTGGTGCAGCTGATCGACTATCTGACCCGCGAATACCGTCGCTACCTCGAAGCCCTGGCGCCGGTGCACACGCCCGGCTGCGTCTTTCCCTTCTACACCTTCTCGCAGTTGATCATTCCCGAACGGGAGATCAAAGACTTTAAACTGGGCGTCTGTTCGCCGGAATTTTACTGGTACCTCTCTTCGCCCTATTACCAGTTTCTGGGCATTATTGCGCGGGAGCTGCGCGAGAACGGCCATGTGCGAATCGCCGGACGCTGGTTTGCGGTCAAAGAAGTCCGGTTCATCTACACGCCGCGCTTTAAAAACGACGAGGCGCGTTTTACCTGCATGTCGCCGGTAACGGTGTATCGCCAACCGTTTGCCCGGCGTCAGGCCGGAAGCTATGTATTGCCGGATGAGGGTGAGGCCTATCTGGAGGCGCTGCGGCGCGACCTGCTCTTTAAATACAACGCCCTGACCCGCCGCAAACGAAGGCGCTTGCCCTTCGATCTGGAGTTCGACCGTCATTACGTGCGCAAACGCAACAACCACATCAGCAAGGTGATCATTTACGGCAACGGGCGTACGGGCGAGCGCGACTACATCCGCGGCGTGCTGGCGCCGGTGAAGGTTCAGGCCGAACCGGAGGTGCTGCAGATGATCTACGACACGGGTCTGGGCCAGTTGAACAACCTGGGCTTTGGTATGGTGGAGACGGTGAACGGGCAGAATGGTCATTGAAAAAGCGCATATCACTAAAAGGAAGGAGGTGATTTGCCATGGTTTAAAAGCATTATTTTGCATTAAGGTCAGAGGTTATTATGTTCTATTACAGAGTTGTTTTAACGCTTTTATTGTTTGTATCGTTAACATTTCCTTCGGATAATCAGCCATCTATTTGTGGTATGGAAAGCGGTACCACGTATAGAGCTCTTGACAATCGCGGCGGCGTATATATTACGGCTGAAGGTAATTTATATTGTTTGGTCGTTTTTGTTCAATTCCCGGACGATACTGTGGAAAGCCCCCATTGGCCATTGGATTCTTTCCCAGATTGGGCTGCCCATTTTGTTAATGAGGAGACCGGTAATAATTT
>CAZIVP010000040.1:1443-3297 GCA_964542915.1 uncultured Calditrichaceae bacterium
ATTCTTTCCCAGATTGGGCTGCCCATTTTGTTAATGAGGAGACCGGTAATAATTTTCCCTATCAGAATTTATCGGAGTATTTTTATAAAATGTCGACGGGCATATTTGAATTGACCGGTTATGTTTATCCCAATTTGGTATATGCGGATCATCCCGAAAGTTACTATTCCGATTTGGATGAAGTGAACTACGAAATATTGAACAATATTGATCCCAATATTGATTATTCTGAGTTCGACAATTGGACGGGCAAAGACCCGGGCGCCGATGGTATTGTCGATATGATTTTTATGATCTATCGTAATTTTTCTGATGCTTTGATTGATAGTGCTGGTTGGACTGGACGTGCTGATCTTTCATTAACTTCAGATATCTATACAGATGGTGTAACGATTGTAGGTAATAATTTGTTGGTATAATACGTCGGGCGTTCAAATGCGGGGCGGCAAAAATGGCAATACCCGCACCCGGTATGTGGCCGTCCACGAACGAGGCCACCGCTTACTAGGCGGCGGTCATATCGATTTTATCTCTAATTTGGGTTTGATGACGGGGAGACCCATGTGGAATGACGACCGGCGATGTTTACCGTATCCCTACAGATGATTCTACCCAATACTTTGTTATCGAGAACCGTCAAAAGGAAAGCGTGCATGATTACACCGGTGATCAGGGCGTCTATATTCATCATGTAACCAATGCCCACGATAATCTGCCTGATATTGATGTCCAGTGTGCGCATGGCAACTGGAATTTTAATTTTGATCCTGCCGACACATGGATCACACGTACCACGCCGAATCCTTCCTGCAATGATGAGATGAACTATACAGTTAATTACAACTACGAAACGTATGCTTGTTATAAACCATATTACCATGAAAACGCGGCCTGGGGCGATGAAGAGGATGCCTTTAATTTAACCTTTAACAATGTGTATTCCCCCTATAGCACCCCCGTTCAACGAACAGCAGCGGTACAACCTTCAGCCCGGAAGTTAAGGACAAAATCGGCGATTTTTACAAGACACAACTGCATTTTTCTGATCCATTAGCGACCGCGCCATCAAAACCGCTCAATTTTGAGGGTACGATTCAAAACGGCCATCCACATGTGACCTGGGAAGGCATCGACGATCCGGATCTATCATTCTGTGAAGTTCACAAAAAAAGTGGATTCCGGTAACTGGTTATTAAGGACAACCACGATCGATACTTATTATACGGATACCGGCGAATCGTATCCGCCCGGATTAAATCGAAAAAAAGTCTATTATAAAGTCCGGACCGTTGACAATTCCAATAAAGTATCTTCCTTTACAGACACTAAAAGTTTTACGGTTCATAATCTCCAGGAAATTTCTGATGCTAATATGGTTGCTCAAAAGCTAGTATACAAACTAAAAACCAACTACCCCAATCCCTTTAACGCCGCCTGCCGCATCGGCTATCAATTGCATCGGCCGGCCCATGTGCGTCTGACCGTTTATAACGCCAGCGGGCAAATGATCGAAACGCTGGTAAACCGGCGGCAAAAGAGCGGCCGGCATGAAGTCGTCTTCGACGGCGCGAACCTCTCCGGCGGCGTTTATTTCTACCGCCTGCAAACGGATCAACAGGTACGGACGCGTAAAATGGTACTGCTGCGGTAAGCAGGCTGTATGGATGTTTGCTATTGGCCATAAAAGAAAACAGGAAAATAGAAAAGAGTAAATCGTAGCGGGTAGGTAAGCTAAAATCGATGTCTAATCCATATCCATCGTTTTATAAGAGCCACTAATGGTTATCGCTAAAGCGTTTGCCTTTTCATTTGCTTGCAGCCCTTTCTTTTAAAGCGGCGGCGGTTGGCCCACAC